>NZ_JAKWJK010000014.1:0-182006 GCF_031570575.1 Pseudomonas sp. JL3 | reverse complement strand
ATGCCTTCAAAATAAAGACCATCAAGACAGTTGCTCCCACAAGGTTGTTCGCCGACCCTGTGGGAGCGGGCTTGCCCGCGATAGCGTCCGCCCAGTCACCCTGTGATCGTGCGAGGTGAAAGTTCTTGGGTGCGCTCTTTTGGTGCTTCAGTGAAGTGAGTAGACTGCGCGCCTTCTTGTAAGGACCGCCACCATGTTGCTGATGCTCTACCTGATCGCCATTACTGCCGAAGCCATGACTGGCGCCCTGTCTGCGGGCCGTCGCGGCATGGACTGGTTTGGCGTGGTGCTGATCGCGTGCGTCACGGCGCTGGGTGGCGGTTCGGTGCGTGACGTGCTGCTCGGCCACTACCCGCTGACCTGGGTCAAACACCCGGAATATCTGGTGCTGACCTCCGTCGCGGCGATGCTGACGATCTTCATCGCTCGCTGGATGCGCCATCTGCGTTCGCTGTTTCTGGTGCTTGATGCCGTGGGTCTGGTGGCGTTCACCCTGATCGGCTGCATGACGGCCCTGGAAATGGGCCATGGCATGCTGGTGGCCTCGGTCAGCGGCGTGATCACCGGCGTATTTGGCGGCATTCTGCGGGACATTTTCTGCAACGACATTCCACTGATATTCCGTCGAGAGCTCTATGCCAGCGTCTCGTTTGCCGCGGCATGGTGCTATCTGCTCTGCATCTACCTGCAGTTACCCGGTGAACAGGCAATCCTGATCACCCTGTTCGGCGGCTTCCTGCTGCGCTTGCTGGCGATTCGTTTCCATTGGGAAATGCCCAAGTTCGTTTATAACGACGAAGCCTGACACGGTCTCTGTAGCAGCTGCCGAAGGCTGCGTTCGAGGCCGCAGGGCTCGCTTTGCGCAATGACGACTGCTGCGCAGCCGAACGCAGCCTTCGGCAGCTGCTACAGGATGCCGTGTTGTTTCAGGGCCCATTCGACGTGTTCGCGCACCAGTTCCGACGGATAGTCCCGCCGTGCCTTCAGCGCTTCCAGCACCGGAATGCTCGACGGCGCATTACCCAGGCCGACCGCCAGATTGCGCAACCAACGCTCGTAACCGGCCCGACGTAATGGCGAACCTTCGGTACTGCTGAGGAATTTTTCTTCGTCCCACATGAACAGTTCAGCCAGTTCGGCGTTGTCCAGATTGTGCCTTGGTTTGAAATCGCTTTCCCCGGAAGCTCGGGCGAAGCGGTTCCACGGGCAAACGATCTGGCAGTCATCGCAACCGAACACCCGGTTACCGATCAATGGCCGCAAATCTTCGGGAATAGCGCTTTTCAGTTCGATGGTCAGGTACGAAATGCAGCGCCGGGCGTCCAGTACATACGGGCCGACGAAGGCGTTGGTCGGACAGATGTCCAGACAGGCGGTGCAGCGACCGCAGTGTTCGGTGGCGTGGGGCGGGTCGACCGGCAGCGGCAGGTCGACGAACAGTTCGCTGAGGAAGAAGTAGCTGCCGGCCTTGCGATTCAAGACCAGCGTGTTTTTGCCGATCCAGCCCAGGCCAGCCTGTTCTGCAATGGCTTTTTCCAGCACCGGGGCGCTGTCGACAAAGGCGCGATAGCCGAATGGGCCGATCACTGCCTGAATTTTTTCTGCCAGTTGCTGCACGCGCTTACGGATCAATTTGTGGTAATCGCGGCCCAAGGCATAACGCGAGACGTAGGCTTTTTCCGGTTCGGCCAGACGTTTGGCCATTTCGGTGTCGCCCGGCAGGTAGTCCATGCGCAGGGAAACGACCCGCAGGGTGCCCGGCACCAGCTCTTCCGGGTGCGAGCGTTTACTGCCGTGGGCGCCCATGTAGTCCATTTCACCGTGGTAGCCGGCCGCGAGCCAGCGCTCCAGGTGCTGCTCATGCTCGGCCAGGTCGAGGCCGCTGATGCCGACTTGCTGAAAGCCCAGCTCGCGGCCCCAGTCCTTGATGGATTGGGCGAGGGCGGGCAGGTCTGTGGTAATAGCGGGCATGAGACGAGAGAAACCGGAGCTGAGGTGCGTATAATTCTGCCAGACATCGGAGCCTGAAGACGCATGCCGCACACTAAAGATGAATTACCCGACGCGCTGTATAGCGCCGCGCAAGTCCGAGGGCTCGATGCGAGCCTGATTGCGGCCGGCACGCCGGGCTTCGAATTGATGCAGCGTGCGGCGCGGGCGACCTGGCGTGCGCTGGTCCGTCACTGGCCTACGGCGCACGAATTGAGCGTGGTAGCCGGCCACGGCAATAATGCGGGCGACGGTTACCTGGTGGCCGTGCTGGCCCGACGTGCCGGCTGGCACGTGCGGGTGCTGGCCGCCGGTGATCCCGGGCGTTTGCAGGGCGATGCCGCATCGGCCCATGCCGAGGCGGTAGCCGAAGGCGTCGCCATTCAAGACTGGAGCGTGCATTCAGAACTGCGTGGCATCGTGCTGGATGCCTTGTTCGGCACTGGCCTGACCGGTGAAGTGCGCGAGCCATACGCCAGTGTCATTGCCGCGATCAACGCCAGTGGGCTACCGGTTGCAGCGGTGGATATCCCCTCGGGGCTGTGTGCCAATACGGGCCGCATACTTGGCATTGCGGTTCGAGCGGACCTGACGGTGACGTTCATCGGTTTGAAGCTGGGTCTGTTCACCGGTGACGCTGCGGATGTGGTTGGCGATTTGGTCTTCAATGATCTGCTAGCCGCCCCTGAGACGTTTATCGGGGCCACGGTCAGTGCTCGTCGCCTGACGGCCGGTAATGTGCCGCGTCTGACCGGTCGCGCTCCAACGTCCCACAAAGGCAAATTTGGCCACGTATTGCTGATCGGCGGTGATCGTGGTTTTGGCGGCGCCATTGTGCTCAGTGCACAAAGTGCTTTGCGCAGCGGTGCCGGGATGGTGTCCGTAGCCACCCGCAGCGAGCATGTTCCGGCTGCATTGGCACGATTACCTGAAGCCATGGTGCTCGGCATTTCGTCGGCCAATCAATTGATGGGGCTGCTTGAGAAGGCCACGGTGCTGGTCGTAGGCCCGGGGCTGGGGCAGGCCGCCTGGGGGCGCAGTCTGTTGTCGGCCGCGGCCAATGCGCCGCTGCCGCAAGTCTGGGATGCTGATGCGTTGAACCTGTTGGCCGAAGGTGGCGTGAGTTTGCCCGCAGGTTGTGTTATCACGCCGCACCCGGGCGAAGCAGCACGGTTGCTGGGGATATCGACGGCCGATGTTCAGGCCGACCGCCCGGCTGCTGCCTATGCATTGAGCAAAAAATATACAGCGGTGGTGATCCTCAAGGGCGCCGGCAGTTTGATCGCCAGCCCCGACGGGCGTCTGGCGTTGTGTCATCAGGGCCATCCGGCCATGGCATCTGCCGGTTTGGGCGATGTGCTGGCCGGGCTGGTCGGCGCCTTGCTCGCTCAGGGCATGGACGCGTATGACGCGGCATGCCTGGCGGTCTGGCTGCACGCCAATGCCGGCGCGCAACAAGGTGAATTCGGCCGTGGGCTGGCGGCCAGTGATCTGATACCAGCCATTCGTCAGTTGTTGGAGGAGCAAGCACCGTGTCTGAAGTAACCCTGTACCTGGCAGATGAAGAGGCGATGACCGCGTTTGGTGCGCGCATCGCAAAAACCACTGAAGGGCACGGTCTGATTTTTCTTGAGGGGGATCTGGGTGCGGGGAAAACCACGCTGTCCCGGGGCATTATTCGTGGTCTGGGGCATACGGGGGCGGTAAAAAGTCCCACCTTCACCCTGGTCGAGCCTTACGAGATTGGGGAGGTCCGCGCCTTCCATTTCGACCTGTATCGTCTGGTCGATCCGGAGGAGCTGGAGTACCTCGGCATCCGCGACTATTTCGAAGACGATGCACTGTGCCTGATTGAATGGCCCCGGAACGGTGCAGGCTTTTTGCCAAAGCCCGACCTGACCATTACCATTAGCCCGCAAGACAGCGGGCGTTCGCTGAAAATTTTGCCCCAGGGCTCGCGTGGCGAGTCGTGGTGTGCCGCTTTGGCATTGGAATCCAATTAAATGATGGGGTTAGGTATGCGCTTTCGCGCGTTGGTTGCTGCCGTAGGATTGTTGTTTCTGGCGGTAACCGTCGACGCTGTGGCCGAGACAAAGGTCAACAGTGTTCGCCTGTGGCGGGCGCCGGACAACACGCGACTGGTGTTTGACCTGACAGGGCCTGTCCAGCACAGCGTTTTTACCCTGACCTCCCCGGATCGGCTGGTGATCGACATCAATGGCGCCTCTCTGGGATCGCCGCTGAACGTCAATACCTCGAATACTCCGATCACCGCAATGCGCTCGGCTCAACGTACGCCGACCGACCTGCGAGTGGTCATCGACCTGAAAAAGGCCGTCACGCCGAAAAGTTTTACCTTGGCGCCCAACGCCCAATACGGTAATCGCTTGGTGGTCGATCTGTTCGATAACGCCGCCGACGCCGCGCCAATTCCTGTGCCGACTAACGTCGCGACCGTGGCCCCGGTACCGGTCACTCCAGTAGATCCGCCGGTGAAGTTGCCGCCCGCCCCGGCCGGCAAGCGCGACATCATTGTGGTGATCGACGCCGGCCACGGCGGCGAAGACCCTGGCGCCTCAGGCTCTCGCGGTCAGCGTGAAAAAGACGTGGTGCTGGCGATCGCCCGTGAACTGCAGCGTCAGGTCAATGGCATGAAAGGCTTCCGCGCCGAACTGACTCGCACCGGCGATTACTTCATTCCGTTGCGTGGCCGTACCGAAATCGCCCGCAAGAAGGGCGCCGATCTGTTCGTTTCGATCCACGCCGACGCCGCGCCTTCGGCCGCCGCGTTCGGTGCGTCGGTGTTCGCTTTGTCTGATCGTGGTGCTACGTCGGAGACCGCCCGTTGGCTGGCCGACAGCGAAAACCGTTCCGACTTGATCGGCGGTGCAGGCAATGTCAGCCTCGATGACAAGGACCGCATGCTGGCCGGCGTGCTGCTCGATTTGTCGATGACTGCTTCCTTGACGTCCAGCCTGAACGTTGGCCAGAAAGTCTTGAGCAACATCGGCCGTGTCACGCCGCTGCACAAACAGCGCGTGGAGCAAGCCGGGTTCATGGTGCTGAAGTCGCCGGACATCCCGTCGATCCTGGTGGAAACCGGTTTTATCTCCAACGCCAACGAAGCTTCCAAGCTTGCTGCAGCGAACCACCAGCAGGCGCTGGCGCGTTCTATCAGCAGCGGCGTGCGACAGTTCTTCCAGCAGAATCCACCGCCGGGCACCTACATTGCCTGGCTGCGTGACTCCGGCAAAATCGCCCTGGGCCCGCGTGACCATCGCGTGAACCCTGGCGAAACCCTGGCGATGATCGCCGTGCGTTATCAGGTGTCTCCGGCCACCTTGCGCAGCGCCAACAACCTCAAGAGCGACGAGCTGAAGATTGGTCAGACATTGACCATTCCCGGCACTGAACTGGCGGCCAAAGAATGAACCAGGTGCTGACCAACACTGCGCGCATCGAGCTGCTCAGCCCGCGGCTGGCGAACCAGATTGCCGCCGGTGAGGTGGTTGAGCGCCCGGCCTCGGTGATCAAGGAGTTGCTGGAGAACAGCCTCGACTCCGGCGCCAAACGCATCGATGTCGATGTTGAGCAGGGCGGCGTCAAGCTGCTGCGGGTGCGCGACGATGGCAGCGGCATTTCTGCCGATGACCTGCCCTTGGCCCTGGCCCGTCACGCCACCAGCAAGATTCGCAATCTGGAAGACCTTGAGCAGGTGATGAGCCTGGGGTTTCGTGGTGAGGCGCTGGCGTCCATCAGCTCCGTGGCGCGCCTGACCCTGACGTCCCGCACTCGCGATGCCGATCAGGCCTGGCAGGTGGAAACCGAAGGCCGGGACATGGCGCCTCGCGTGCAACCCGCGGCCCATCCGGTGGGGACTTCGGTGGAAGTGCGCGACTTGTTCTTCAATACCCCGGCGCGCCGTAAATTTCTCAAAACCGAAAAAACCGAATTCGATCACCTGCAAGAAGTGATCAAGCGTCTGGCGCTGGCGCGGTTCGATGTGGCGTTCCATCTGCGCCACAACGGCAAAACCATCCTTAGCCTGCACGAAGCCCATGATGACGCGGCCCGCGCCCGGCGTGTGGCGGCGATCTGCGGGGCGGGGTTTCTGGAGCAGGCGCTGCCGATTGAAATCGAGCGCAATGGCCTGCATCTGTGGGGCTGGGTCGGGTTGCCGACCTTCAATCGCAGTCAGGCAGACTTGCAGTATTTCTTTGTGAATGGCCGCGCCGTGCGGGACAAACTGGTGGCTCACGCAGTGCGCCAGGCTTATCGCGATGTGCTGTTCAACGGTCGGCACCCGACGTTCGTACTGTTTTTCGAAGTCGATCCGGCGGGCGTTGACGTCAACGTGCACCCGACCAAGCACGAAGTGCGCTTCCGTGACGGGCGCATGGTTCATGATTTCCTCTATGGCACTTTGCATCGCGCGCTCGGCGATGTGCGGCCGGAAGATCATCTGGCCGCCCCTGTCGCGACGGCCATTGTCCGGCCGACCGGGCTCGACGCCGGTGAGTTCGGTCCGCAGGGCGAAATGCGTCTGGCGGCCAATGCGCTGTTGGAACAGCCTCAGGCCCAACCTTCCTTTAATACGACGGCGGGCTCCGGCGCTGGTGCCGGTTATCAGTATCAGTACACGCCGAGGCCTCAGTCCGGCATACCCGTCGCCGAAGCTCAAGCGGCCTACCGCGAGTTTTTCGCGCCACTGCCCGAAGCCAATGCGGTCGCGCTGCCGGCAGGGCAGGATGACATCCCGCCATTGGGTTACGCGCTGGCGCAGCTCAAGGGCATCTATATTCTTTCGGAAAACGCTCAAGGTCTGGTGCTGGTGGACATGCACGCCGCCCACGAGCGGATCATGTACGAACGCCTGAAAATCGCCATGGCCAGCGAAGGCTTGAGCGGCCAGCCGCTGTTGGTGCCGGAGTCTCTGGCGGTCAGTCAGCGTGAAGCCGATTGTGCCGAAGAACACGTCGCGTGGTTCCAGCGGCTGGGCTTTGAGTTGCAGCGTCTTGGCCCGGAATCGCTGGCGATCCGGCAAATCCCGGCGTTGTTGAAACAGGCGGAAGCCAATCGACTGGTCAGCGACGTTCTGGCGGATTTGATGGAATACGGCACCAGTGACCGGATTCAGGCACACCTGAACGAACTGCTCGGCACCATGGCCTGCCACGGCGCGATTCGCGCGAATCGGCGTCTGGCCTTGCCGGAAATGAACGGTCTGCTGCGGGACATGGAAAACACCGAACGCAGCGGTCAATGCAACCATGGCCGACCGACCTGGACCCAATTGGGCCTGGACGATCTGGACAAACTGTTTTTGCGCGGTCGTTGATGAGCCAGTTCCCTCCTGCGATTTTCCTGATGGGGCCGACGGCTGCCGGCAAGACCGACCTGGCCATTGAACTCACCAAGGTCCTGCCCTGCGAACTGATCAGCGTCGATTCGGCGCTGGTTTACCGTGGCATGGACATTGGCACTGCCAAACCTTCCAAAGAAATTCTGGCCGAATTCCCGCATCGCCTGATCGATATTCTCGACCCAGCCGAAAGTTATTCGGCTGCGGATTTTCGTCGTGATGCGCTCGAGGCCATGGCCGAGATCACCGCGCGGGGAAAAATTCCGCTGCTGGTAGGCGGCACAATGCTCTACTACAAGGCTTTGCTCGAAGGTCTGGCCGACATGCCGGCGGCCGATCCGGACGTGCGCGCGCAAATCGAAGAAGAGGCTGCACGCCTTGGCTGGCAGGCCCTGCATGATCAATTGGCGGTCATCGATCCGCAATCCGCGGCGCGAATTCATCCGAACGATCCACAGCGCCTCAGTCGCGCGCTGGAAGTTTATCGCGTCAGTGGTCAGAGCATGACTGAGCTACGCTTGCGACAATCTGCGCAAAGTACTGAAGCAGCCGCTTCGGGACTGCAACAATTGCCCTATACTGTCGCGAACTTGGCTATCGCCCCGGCAAATCGCCAGGTACTGCACGAGCGTATTAAACAAAGATTCACAAATATGTTGGAACAGGGATTCATCGATGAGGTCGTAGCCCTGCGAGATAGAGGTGACCTGCATTCGGGGATGCCGTCTATACGTGCTGTAGGTTATCGACAAGTCTGGGATTACCTGGATGGCAAGCTGACGCAAGCCGAGATGCAGGAGCGTGGAATCATTGCCACGCGCCAATTGGCGAAGCGCCAGTTCACCTGGCTGCGCAGTTGGGCTGATTTACACTGGTTGGACAGCCTCGATTGCGACAATCTGCCGCGCGCCTTGAAATACCTTGGGACCATCTCCATATTGAGCTGAGTCCTTGCAATTGCCGTCTATCCTTGGGGGTGTGACGGCCCCAAGCCATCTGTTTACCTATTTTTATATTGAATCCTTAAAGGAGTGCGGCACATGTCAAAAGGGCATTCGCTACAAGACCCTTACTTGAATACTTTACGTAAAGAGAAAGTGGGGGTTTCCATCTACCTGGTCAACGGGATCAAACTGCAAGGCACGATCGAGTCTTTCGACCAGTTCGTTATTCTGCTGAAAAACACCGTTAGCCAAATGGTTTACAAACACGCTATCTCTACAGTGGTGCCGGTTCGTCCAATTCGTCTGCCTAGCGCAACCGAATCCGAAACAGGTGACGCTGAGCCAGGTAACGCCTGATAGGAGTCTCCTTTGTTCTTTGAGCGCCACGGTGGTGGTGAGCGGGCAATTCTCGTTCACTTGGATGGTCAGGACCCTGAGGCGCGCGAAGATCCGCAGGAGTTTCAGGAGTTGGCAATTTCGGCAGGCGCCGAGACCGTCGCGTTTTTTAACGTGCCGCGTCATCGGCCAACCGCCAAAACCCTGATTAGCAGTGGCAAGGTCGAAGAATTACGCGATCTGGTCAGCGCCGAACAGGTCGATCTGGTGATTTTCAATCACATCCTCACGCCCAGTCAGGAACGTAACCTCGAACGCATTTTCGAGTGTCGCGTGATTGACCGCACGGGTTTGATTCTCGATATCTTCGCCCAACGCGCCCGCACCCATGAAGGCAAGCTCCAGGTCGAACTGGCCCAGCTTGAACACATGAGTACGCGGCTGGTTCGTGGCTGGACTCACCTTGAGCGGCAGAAGGGCGGTATCGGTCTGCGCGGCCCGGGTGAAACCCAGCTGGAAACCGACCGGCGCCTGTTGCGGGTTCGCCTGCGGCAGATCAAGGGGCGCCTGGAAAAGGTCCGCAGCCAGCGCGAGCAGTCTCGTCGCGGGCGCAAACGTGCTGACATTCCGACGGTTTCACTGGTGGGTTATACCAATGCCGGCAAATCGACGCTGTTCAACTCGGTCACCGATTCCGACGTCTTCGCCGCCGACCAGTTATTCGCTACCCTCGACCCGACCTTGCGCCGACTCGAACTCGACGACCTCGGTCCGATCGTGCTGGCCGACACTGTGGGCTTTATTCGTCACTTGCCGCACAAACTGGTCGAGGCATTTCGAGCTACGCTCGAAGAGTCGAGCAACTCCGACCTGTTGCTGCACGTGATCGATGCGCACGAGCCTGAGCGCATGGCCCAGATTGAACAGGTCATGGTGGTGCTCGGGGAGATCGGGGCGCAGGACTTGCCGATCCTTGAGGTATACAACAAACTCGATTTGCTCGAGGGTGTTGAGCCGCAGATTCAGCGCGATGCCGATGGCAAACCGCAGCGGGTCTGGTTGTCGGCCAAGGACGGTACCGGTCTGGACCTGCTCAAGCAGGCTGTGGCGGAGCTGTTGGGCAGTGATTTGTTTGTTGGCACCTTGCGCTTGCCGCAGCGTTTTGCTCGACTGCGTGCGCAGTTTTTCGAACTCGGTGCGGTGCAAAAAGAAGAACACGACGAAGAAGGCATCAGCCTGCTGGCCGTTCGCTTGCCACGGATCGAATTGAATCGACTCGTGAGCCGCGAAGGTCTGCAACCGATGGAATTCATCGAGCAACACACTTTGCAATAAAAGCCTGAGAAAGCGGTTGTGCCGCGGTGACAGGCATTCTGTAGCATTGGTCGGCGCGCCGTGGGTGCGTCTTTGCTTTATCAGATGGAGAGCGCTATGGCTTGGAATGAGCCGGGTGGCAACTCGAATAATCAGGATCCTTGGGGTGGCAAGCGCCGCAATAACGGCGACCGCAAGGGACCACCGGATCTCGACGAGGCCTTCCGAAAGCTGCAGGAAAGCCTGAACGGGTTGTTCGGTGGTGGTAAAAAACGCGGTGACGAGGGCGGCGGTTCGGGCAAGAGTGGTGGCTTCGGCGGCCTGCTCGGCATCGGCCTGGTCGTGCTGGCGGCCGTATGGCTGTACAGCGCGGTCTATGTGGTCGACGAGCAGGAGCAAGCCGTAGTGCTGCGCTTTGGCAAGTACTATGAAACCGTCGGCCCGGGCCTGAACATCTACTTCCCGCCGATCGATCGCAAGTACATGGAAAACGTCACGCGTGAGCGTGCCTATACCAAGCAGGGTCAAATGCTGACTGAAGACGAAAACATCGTCGAAGTGCCGCTGACCGTGCAGTACAAGATCAGCAACCTGCAGGACTTCGTGCTGAACGTCGATCAGCCGGAAATCAGCTTGCAACATGCGACTGACAGTGCCTTGCGTCACGTGGTGGGTTCTACCGCCATGGATCAGGTGCTGACCGAAGGTCGTGAATTGATGGCCAGCGAAATCAAGGAGCGTCTGCAACGCTTCCTCGATACTTATCGCACCGGTATCAGCGTCACCCAGGTCAACGTACAGAGCGCAGCTGCACCGCGTGAAGTTCAGGAAGCCTTTGATGACGTGATCCGCGCCCGTGAAGACGAGCAGCGTTCGCGCAACCAGGCTGAAACCTACGCCAACGGCGTCGTGCCGGAAGCCCGTGGTCAGGCCCAGCGCATCCTTGAGGATGCCAACGGTTACCGCGACGAGACCGTCTCCCGCGCCAAGGGTGAGGCTGATCGTTTCACCAAACTGGTGGCCGAGTACCGCAAGGCCCCTGAAGTCACCCGCCAGCGTCTGTATCTGGACACCATGCAGGAAGTCTTCAGCAACACCAGCAAGGTTCTCGTGACCGGCAACAAGGAAGGCCAGAACAATCTGCTGTACTTGCCGCTGGACAAGATGATCGACAGTGGTCGCAGCGGCGCTCCGGTGACCGGCGCAGCAGCCAGCAGCAATGAAGTGAATGCGCGTGCGGCGGCTGATCTGCAGCAACAGCAAACACGTACCAGGGAGAGTCGCTGATGAGCAATAAATCGCTGATCGCCCTTATTATCGGCGTCGTCGTGGCGATCGTTGCCTGGAACTGCTTCTACATCGTGGCTCAGACCGAGCGCGCGGTGATGCTGCAGTTCGGTCGTGTGGTCCAGTCCGATGTTCAGCCGGGCCTGCATGTGAAAGTGCCTTACGTGAACAAGGTGCGCAAATTCGACGCGCGCCTGATGACACTGGATGCACCGACACAACGCTTCCTGACGCTGGAAAAGAAAGCCGTAATGGTCGATGCCTACGCCAAGTGGCGCGTGAAAGATGCCGAGCGCTTCTACACCGCGACTTCCGGCCTCAAGCAGATTGCCGACGAGCGTCTTTCCCGTCGTCTGGAATCGGGCCTGCGTGACCAGTTCGGTAAGCGCACCCTGCACGAAGTGGTGTCCGGTGAGCGTGATGCGCTAATGGCTGACATCACCAATTCGCTGAACAAGATGGCGGAAAAAGAGCTGGGCATCGAAGTTGTCGATGTCCGGGTCAAAACCATCGACCTGCCGAAGGAAGTGAACCGCAGTGTGTTCGAGCGTATGAGCACCGAGCGTGAGCGTGAAGCTCGCGAGCACCGCGCCAAGGGTAACGAGCTGGCTGAAGGCATCCGTGCCGACGCTGACCGTCAGCGCCGCGTGTTGCTGGCTGAAGCCTATCGTGAATCTGAAGAGGTTCGCGGTGACGGTGACGCCCAGGCTGCTGCGATCTACTCCAAGGCATACGGCCAGGATCAGGAGTTCTACGCGTTCTACCGTAGCCTGCGTGCCTACCGTGAAAGCTTCGCGAACAAATCCGACGTCATGGTCCTGGACCCGGGCAGCGACTTCTTCCGTTACCTGGAAAAAGCCAAGCCTTGATACGACGTTGACCTGAATATCCCCCGCCCGGCGGCTAAAACCTCGGGCGGGGTGATCCTTTGGGAAAACGTGTGTATGATGCGGCAGCCGGGAAATTCCCGGCTTTTTTGCGTCTGCACGTTTGATTGCTGTTTGTATGCAGGCGCCCGAGTTGAATGACTCGACAGGTTTTTCGAGGAAAGTGGTTGGCGAAGCCGGTTTTCAGGCTTTTCGCCCCGTTGTCCATGCGCGCGGTTTGTGCGCATGGGCCGATCATTTTCTGCTTCACTCAAGGCTCGCCCAAAGGCTTGTCGCCCGGATCATAGGGGAATGGCGTAATGGCAACGGTAGACCGCTGGCTGCTGCCAGATGGCATCGAAGAAGTACTGCCACCAGAAGCTGCGCGCATCGAAGTAGCGCGTCGCCAGGTGTTGGATCTGTTCCAGAGCTGGGGTTACGAGTTTGTCGTGACTCCCCATATCGAGTACCTGGAATCCCTGCTGACCGGCGCGGGTTCGGACCTTGATCTGCGTACCTTCAAGGTCATCGACCCGCAGTCGGGCCGGCAGATGGGATTCCGTGCCGACATCACGCCGCAAGTGGCGCGCATCGATGCGCACACCCTGCGTCGCGAAGGCCCGAGCCGACTGTGTTATGCCGGTAGCGTGCTGCATGCTCAGCCGCGTGCCTTGTCGTCCTCGCGCAGCCCGATTCAACTGGGCGCCGAGTTGTACGGCGATGCCAGCCCGAGCAGCGACGTGGAAGTCATCAGCCTGATGCTGGCCATGCTGCAACTGGCCGATGTGCCGGATGTGCACATGGACCTCGGTCATGTCGGCATCTACCGCGGCCTGGCCCGCGCCGCCGGTTTGTCCGGTGAAGTCGAGCAACAGTTGTTCGATGCGTTGCAACGTAAAGCCATCGACGAGGTCATTACCTTGACCGAAGGCCTGCCTGCCGATCTGTCGGGCATGCTGCGAGCGCTGGTCGATCTGTGTGGTGGTCGTGAAGTGTTGAGTGCAGCGCGTGAGCGTCTGGCCAATGCGCCGGCACCCGTGCTGGCGGCCCTGGACGATTTGCTGGCGATTGCCGAGCGTCTATCCACGCGTTTCCCGGAATTACCGCTGTATTTCGACCTGGGCGAGTTGCGCGGCTACCACTACCACACCGGTGTGGTGTTCGCAGTGTTCGTACCGGGTGTCGGCCAGTCCATTGCTCAGGGCGGTCGTTACGACGACATTGGCGCCGACTTCGGTCGCGCCCGTCCGGCGACCGGTTTCTCTACCGATTTGAAAACCCTGGTGACCCTGGGGCGTGCTGAAATCGAGCTACCGTCTGGCGGTATCTGGATGCCTGACAGTACGGATGCAGCACTCTGGCAGCAGGTTTGCCAGTTGCGCAGTGAGGGTCAGCGTGTCGTTCAGGCATTGCCTGGGCAACTTTTGGCCGCCGCCCGTGAAGCGGACTGCGACCGGCAATTGATTCAGCAGAACGGGCTTTGGCAAGTATTGCCGCTGGCTTCTTGAGTTTTCCTGCCGGCCGCCGCCGGCACCAAGTTTGCGCGAATGAGGACAAGTGTTATGGGTAAGAATGTCGTAGTCCTGGGCACCCAATGGGGTGATGAGGGCAAAGGCAAGATCGTTGATCTGCTGACCGAACATGCTGCCGCCGTAGTGCGCTACCAAGGTGGCCACAACGCTGGCCACACCCTGGTAATCGACGGCGAAAAAACCGTCTTGCACCTGATCCCCTCGGGCGTGCTGCGCGAAGGCGTGCAGTGCCTGATCGGTAACGGCGTGGTGGTTGCACCCGATGCCCTGCTGCGGGAAATCATCAAGCTGGAAGAGAAAGGCGTACCGGTGCGCGAGCGCCTGCGTATCAGCCCGTCCTGCCCGCTGATCCTGTCCTACCACGTAGCGCTGGACCAGGCCCGTGAAAAGGCCCGTGGCGAGCTGAAGATCGGTACTACCGGTCGCGGCATCGGCCCGGCTTACGAAGACAAGGTTGCCCGTCGCGGTCTGCGCATCGGTGACCTGTTCCACCGCGAGCGTTTCGCTGCCAAGCTGGGCGAGTTGCTGGACTACCACAACTTCGTACTGGTCAATTACTACAAAGAGCCAGCAATCGACTTCCAGAAGACACTCGACGAGTGCATGGAATACGCCGAGCTGCTCAAGCCGATGATGCTCGACGTCACCGCTGAACTGCACGAGCTGCGTCGCGCTGGCAAAGACATCATGTTCGAAGGCGCCCAAGGCTCCCTGCTGGACATCGACCACGGCACCTACCCGTACGTCACCAGCTCCAACACCACCGCGGGCGGCATCGCCACCGGTTCGGGTTTTGGCCCGATGTACCTGGATTACATCCTCGGCATCACCAAGGCTTACACCACTCGCGTGGGTTCGGGTCCGTTCCCGACTGAGCTGTTCGACGACGTCGGTGCTTTCCTGGCCAAGCGTGGCCACGAGTTCGGTGCTACCACCGGCCGTGCCCGTCGTTGCGGCTGGTTCGACGCCGTCATCCTGCGTCGCGCCATCGACGTCAACAGCATTTCGGGCCTGTGCCTGACCAAGCTGGACGTACTGGACGGTCTGGAAACCATCAACATCTGCGTTGGCTACAAGAACCAGGACGGTGCAGTGATCGACGCGCCGACTGACGCCGACAGCTACATTGGCCTGGAGCCGGTGTACGAGCAAATGCCAGGCTGGACCGAATCCACCGTCGGTGCCAAGACCCTGGAAGAGCTGCCTCAGGCTGCACGCAACTACATCAAGCGCGTTGAAGAGTTGGTCGGTGCGCCGATCGACATTATTTCGACGGGTCCGGACCGCAACGAAACCATCGTTCTGCGTCACCCGTTCGCTTAATAAGTCTTTGATGTAAAACACGAAGGCCCCTTAATTGGGGCCTTTGTCGTTTATGGCTGTCGAACGGCATGACCTTTGCTGTGAACATTGAAAAAGCATCGTTTCTGACGTGCCATCAATTTGATGGCGTCAAAGCAGAGGGATTTTCAGTGTCGGCCGTTCTCTCACTGTTACAAAGCCGTCTCTTGCGGCCCGTGTTCGTTACCCTTGGTATCGCCCTTTTGGTGCAGGTGCTGGTCGCTGTCGCTCTGACCCGGAGCACAGTGACTGCGCTGGAAGCTGATTTGGGGGCGCGGTTGGACGCCGACAGCCAAAAGCTCTCTGGTGAACTTGAGCAAGCCGGGCGTGAAGTCACGTCGAGCCTGGATAACCTGTCTACCAGTACCCGTCAGCGCCTGACAGCCGGGCTGTCTTCGCGTCTGAAGGACGAGCAGGCACAACTGCGTACGACGCTGGAGAAGGACCTGAAGGATTCGGCCAATGACATGGCGCAGCTTCTGGCCTCGGTCGCACCCCGCGCCATGTGGGACAGCGACATTCCTACCCTGTCCGAATTCGCTCGCCGTGCCCAGCGCAATCCCAATGTGTTGTTCGTGGTCTACGACGACGCCACGGGCCAGCACCTGACGCGCTACCTTAACCGGGAGAACCCGATCAACAAGGCGCTTCTGGAAAAAGGCCAGGGCGAGCGGGCGCTCGACAAAGTTCTGGATGCGGCGAAGAACGATCCGTCGGTCTACTACCTTGAAGCCTCGATCAACCCTAATGGGGTGGAGATTGGCAAGGTTTTGATGGGGGTCTCGACCGCTTCCGTGGAAACCGATCTGGCGGCGCTGGACAAGCGCTTCTCGGCGCTGATCGCCAGCAGCGATCAACTGGTGGGTGACAGCCTCAAAGGCGCAGCGGCTGACAGCGCAACGGCGATGCGCGGGCGTCTGCAATCGGCGCAGTCCACCGCCACTGAAATGAAAGCCAATACCACCGGTGCCGTGCAGGAAGCTGCCGGGACTTTGCGCTGGCGCATCGGCATGGGCCTGGCGGTGGTGGGTTTTGGTGTGCTGCTGTTGCTGGCGGTGGTGCTGGGTCGTCGAGTAGTCAATCGCTTGAAGCTGCTGATCGCCGCCATGGATGACCTGGCTGCAGGTGAGGGCGATCTGACCAAACGTGTGCAGATCAATAGCCAGGATGAGATTGGCGACATGGCCTCGGCGGTCAATCGCTTTGTGGATAAGTTGCAGCCGATCGTGCGGGAGGCGGGCGATGTGGCCCAGCGTACCGGCGTGGAAATCGGCGCCATGACCTTGCGCAATGCCGGTGCGGATGCAGCGGCGGGCATGCAGCGCGATGAGGTGGCCGAAAGCTTGCGCGCGTTGTCGCAAATGGCTGACGAAGCTCAGTCTGAAAGCCACGCCATGCAGGCCGCTTTGCAGCAGGTGGTGGGCATTCGCCAGGCCACGGATGAAAACACTCGGACCTCGGCGAAAGTCGGCAGCCTGATCGAAGCGTTGGCCGGACAAGTCGACACCGGCGCGAAAGTCATCGAGCGCCTGGCGCAGCAGAGTGAACAGATTGAAGTGGTGTTGACAGTGATTCACGGGATCGCCGAACAAACCAACTTGCTGGCGTTGAACGCCGCCATTGAGGCGGCGCGTGCCGGCGAGACCGGTCGCGGATTTGCTGTGGTGGCGGATGAGGTGCGGGCACTGGCGAGCAAGACCCAAAGCTCAACCGGCGACATTCAGGCGCACATCGTTGCGTTGCAGCAGGGCGCGCGCGAGGCCGTCGCGGCAATCGGGCAGGCCGGACGTCAGGCCAGCGAAGGTTTGCTGGTGTTGCGCGACAGTGCGCGGTTACAGCAGTCGGTGCAGGCGTCGGTCGAGCAGGTGCATGCGGCGATCGGTCTGGCGACCCAGGCCGCGGCGCATCAGGCGCAAGGTGCGCAGGCAGTGCGTGGACGGGTTGAGACCATTCATGCTCAGGCTGAAAAGGCTGCTCAGGCGGTGGTGGAGACTACGGCGAGTGGCAAGGTGCTGGATGGTTTGGCGGCGCAGTTGAAGGCGAGTCTGGGGCAGTTCAGGGCTTAAGTTTTGTATTGTTTGTGCGGACGCCNGTGGTGGAGACTACGGCGAGTGGCAAGGTGCTGGATGGTTTGGCGGCGCAGTTGAAGGCGAGTCTGGGGCAGTTCAGGGCTTAAGTTTTGTATTGTTTGTGCGGACGCCATCGCGGGCAAGCCCGCTCCCACAGGATTTGTGTCGTACACAAATTTTGTATATGACCGCTCCCCCTGTGGAGCGGGCTTGCCCGCGATAGCGATCTCAGCGGCTCAAATACATCCGGGTTGTTAACAGGTACACCGGCAACCCTGACACCACAATCAACAACGCCGCATAAGGCGCCGCCGCCCCAAATTCCACATTCGCGGTATGCGCCCAGACTTCCGTCGCCAACGTATTGAGCCCGGTCGGACTCAGCAACAGCGTTGCTGTCAGCTCCTTCATCGCATCCAGAAACACCAGCGCAAACGCTGCCCCCAAGGCTGGGAAGATTATCGGCAACGTCACCCGACAAAACGCGCTGAAGGACGACGCTCCCAGGGTGCGTGCAGCCTCTTCCAGTTGCGGCGCTGCCTTGTTCAGCGCGATACGAATCGGCGCTTGAGCCAGCGGCATAAACAACAGCGCATAAGCAATGAGCAGCAGCGCCGAGGTCTGATACAGCACCGGCACATAATGCAGGGCGAAATACACCAGGGTCAGCGCGATCACCAATCCCGGCAGCGCATGCAGCAGATACGGCAAGCGCTCGGCCCAGATTGCCAGTCGGCCTTTATGGCGCACCACCAGCAACCCCACCGGTACCGCCAGCACGAGGCACAGCGCTGCGCCACCAAGCGACAGCGCCAAGGAAGACAACAGCGCCTCGCTGATAGCCGCCACCGGAAATGCTGCCGATGAACCAGCCGCCAGCCAATACATAAGCATCCCCAGCGGAATGCCGCTGCCGATGATCGCCAGTGCCAAGCAATAAAGTTGTCCTGCGCCAGACCAATGCCCCAGGTGAACCTGTTCCGCATGCCGCGCCGCGCCCTGGCCGGTGCGCACATGTCGGCCCTTGCCACGCACGCGTAGCTCCAGCCATAGCAACATTAGACACAGCGCCAACAGCACTGCCGAAAGCATCGCTGCGTTAGCGTTGCTGAATTCCAGTTCGAACTGTTGGTAGATCGCTGTCGTGAAAGTCTGCAAGCCGATGATCGACAGCGCGCCGAACTCCACCAGCATGTGCAGCGCAATCAGCAGCGAACCGGCCAGCAGTGACGGCCAGAGCAAGGGCAGGGTGATTTTGAAGAATACGCCCCAGCGATTCTGCCCCAGGGTTCGTGCTGACTCCTCCAGGGACGGATCGAGATTGCGCAGGGTTGCCGCCACCGGCAGAAAAATCAGCGGGTATTTGGACAGGGTCATCACCAGGATCGCCCCGCCCAGCCCTTCGAAGTGAGCGCTCAGAGAGACCCAGGTGAAGCTGCTGACAAACGCCGGCACCGCGAATGGTAGGCACAGGATCACGCCCCACAGCCGTCGACCCGGCAGATTGCTGCGTTCCAGCAACCAGGCGAGCGACAGGCCGATTACGCCGCAGGCCAGCGTGACGCCCGCCATCAGCGCCAGCGTATTACGCAGCAGGCCAAACACGTAGGGTCGCCACAACAGATGCAGCGCCTCGGCCCAGCCTGCTTGCCAGGTCTTGAGGCCGACATAAGCCAGTGGCAACAGACTGAGCACCACCAGCAGCAAAACCGGCAGCAACAACCAGATCGAAGGCCGCTTGCGCCGTGGCACGTAGCCGCCGCCCAAGGCGGTGGCAGACAACGATGCGCTCATCAGTTCAAGCCAACGTCACGTTCCAGGTCCAGGGCTTCTTCGGCGTTGCCGAGGTCGGCGGGCGTGACTTTCGGCGCTTGCAGTTCGCTGAACGGCTTGAGGTCGCGATCCGATTCCATGCCTTTGTGCAGCGGGTATTCGGCGGTGGTCTGGGTGATCACGCGCTGACCTTCTTCGCTGGCCATGTAGGCGAGCAATTGCTGGGCTTCTTTTGGATGCTTGCTGGATTTCAACACCGCAGCGCTGGAGACGGTGATCAACCCGCCGACGTCGCCGCCGGTGAAATAATGCAGTTTCGAATCGAGCTGGCCTTTTTCGCGCTGCAGGGCGAACCAGTAGTAATTGTTCACCAGCACGGTCGCGACTTCACCGTTTTCCACAGCCTTCAGTGCGACCATGTTGTTGCTGTAGGTCTTGCCGAAAGCGCGCAGGCCGGTGAGCCATTCTTCGGCAGCATCCATGCCATGCACTTTGATGATTGCTACGGCTTGCTCCTGGAATGCGCCACTGGTTGGAACGAAACCGACCTTGCCTTGCCATTTCGGATCGGAGAATTCCATTACCGATTTTGGCAGGTCTTTTTCATCGATCAACTTGGGATTGAACGCAACAACGCGGACCCGCGCAGTGATACCGATCCAGGTGCCGTTTCCGGCAACGTAGTCCTTGGGCAGAACGGCGAGGGTGGTGGCGTCGGTTTTCGCCAGCAGGCCTTGTTCGCCGAGTTTGTTCAGCGGTGGGGATTCTTCGGTGTAGATCACGTCGGCGGGGGAGCGATCACCTTCTTCGACGATCTGGCTGGCGAGCTGGTTGCTGCTGCCCTTGCGCACGTTGACGTGAATCCCGGTCTTGGCTTCGAAGGCTTTGGCGACGGCGTCGCCGACTTCCTTGTGTTGGCCGTTATAGAGAGTCAGGGAAAACGGATCGGCGGCTTGGGTGAGGGGAGTGGCGAGTGTCAGGCCGAGCAGGGTGATGGTCAGGCCGCGGCGCAGGGTATTTCGAAGCATCATTCGCAGGGTTCCTCACTGTCGCATTGCAAAAACTTGTAACAATGATAAACGATATTGTTTCTCATGTGCGTTTTGCAGGGCTGGCATGGTGTTGCTAGATGGCTGGCGCGGGCTCTTGTAGCAGCTGGCGAAGCCTGCGTTCGGCTGCGAAGCAGTCGTGAGTTCAGGCGATGCGGTGTTTCAGGAAGACCATGTACTCAGGTTTTGCGACTGCTTCGCAGCCGAACGCAGGCTTCGCCAGCTGCTACGGGACTCATGAGTTTGTGGTGTGGGAATGGCTCTCGTTTTTTTTAAAGCCAGAAACGCAAAAACCCGCTTTCGCGGGTTTCTGTGAAATTCAAGATTGTGACCTTGAATTTGAATTGGTGCCCAGAAGAAGACTCGAACTTCCACGACCTTGCGGTCACCAGCACCTGAAGCTGGCGTGTCTACCAATTTCACCATCTGGGCATAATCGCAAGCGTTGCCGCTGTTGATGTGGCGCACTATACGGAGAGCATTTTGATCTGTAAACCCCTGATTTAATTTTAATAAACCAGAAGCCTGAAATGCAAAAACCCGCTTTCGCGGGTTTTGTGTGAGCCTTGAAATTGTTCTAATCTCAAGCTCTGAATTGGTGCCCAGAAGAAGACTCGAACTTCCACGACCTTGCGGTCACCAGCACCTGAAGCTGGCGTGTCTACCAATTTCACCATCTGGGCATAATCGCAAGCGTTGCCGCTGTTGATGTGGCGCACTATACGGAGAGCATTTTGATCTGTAAACCCCTGATTTAATTTTAATAAACCAGAAGCCTGAAATGCAAAAACCCGCTTTCGCGGGTTTTGTGTGAGCCTTGAAATTGTTCTAATCTCAAGCTCTGAATTGGTGCCCAGAAGAAGACTCGAACTTCCACGACCTTGCGGTCACCAGCACCTGAAGCTGGCGTGTCTACCAATTTCACCATCTGGGCATAATCGCAAGCGTTGCCGCTGTTGATGTGGCGCACTATACGGAGAGCATTTTGATCTGTAAACCCCTGATTTAATTTTAATAAACCAGAAGCCTGAAATGCAAAAACCCGCTTTCGCGGGTTTTGTGTGAGCCTTGAAATTGTTCTAATCTCAAGCTCGAAATTGGTGCCCAGAAGAAGACTCGAACTTCCACGACCTTGCGGTCACCAGCACCTGAAGCTGGCGTGTCTACCAATTTCACCATCTGGGCAGTATCGGCAGCGCGTGTGCGTCGTCGATGGCGCGCACTATACGGAGCGTCTTTTTAACTGTAAACCCCCGACATCGAAAAAACCTGGAAAATTTCTCCAGTGGTATTCAAATCAGCTTTGCGATGTCGATAAAGGGCTTTAGATGGGCTGTCATAGCCTGAAATTTCCCGTTTCATTACGCCTATGCCAAACTAACCCGCATATAGACAAGGTGAAAACTCTCTAATGGCCGATTGGCAGTCCCTCGATCCCGAGGCCGCTCGTGAAGCGGAAAAATATGAAAACCCTATTCCTAGCCGCGAACTGATCCTTCAGCACCTTGCTGATCGAGGTTCGCCTGCTAACCGCGAGCAACTGGTCGAAGAGTTTGGTCTGACCACAGAAGACCAGATCGAAGCCCTGCGTCGCCGTCTGCGCGCCATGGAGCGCGACGCTCAACTCATCTATACCCGTCGCGGCACTTATGCGCCGGTGGACAAGCTCGACCTGATCCTGGGTCGCATCAGCGGTCACCGTGACGGCTTCGGCTTCCTGGTCCCGGACGACGGCAGTGACGACCTGTTCATGAGCCCGGCGCAAATGCGCCTGGTGTTCGACGGCGACCGCGCCCTGGCCCGTGTTTCCGGCCTCGACCGTCGCGGTCGCCGCGAAGGCATGATCGTTGAAGTGGTGTCCCGTGCCCACGAGACCATCGTCGGTCGTTACTTCGAAGAGGGCGGTATCGGTTTTGTGGTCGCGGACAATCCGAAGATCCAGCAAGAAGTGCTGGTGACTCCGGGCCGCAACGCCAACGCCCAGATCGGTCAGTTCGTCGAAGTGAAGATCACTCACTGGCCGACGCCACGCTTCCAGCCGCAAGGCGACGTGGTCGAAGTCGTGGGTAACTACATGGCGCCGGGCATGGAAATCGATGTCGCCCTGCGCACCTACGATATTCCTCACGTCTGGCCAGAAGCGGTGCTCAAAGAAGCCGCCAAGCTCAAGCCGGAAGTCGAAGAGAAGGACAAAGAGAAGCGCATCGACCTGCGCCATCTGCCGTTCGTGACTATCGATGGCGAAGATGCACGGGACTTCGATGACGCGGTCTACTGCGAAGCCAAGCCGGGCAAACTGCGCCTGTTCTCCGGTGGCTGGAAGTTGTACGTGGCGATCGCCGACGTTTCCAGCTACGTGAAAATCGGTTCAGCGCTGGATAACGAATCCCAGGTGCGTGGCAACTCGGTGTACTTCCCCGAGCGTGTCGTGCCGATGCTGCCTGAGCAATTGTCCAACGGCCTGTGCTCGCTGAACCCGCACGTCGATCGTCTGGCCATGGTCTGCGAGATGACTATCTCCAAATCCGGCGAGATGACCGACTACTGCTTCTACGAAGCGGTGATTCACTCCCACGCTCGCCTGACCTACAACAAGGTCAGCGCCATGCTGGAGACGCCGAAAGCCACCGAAGCGCGTCAGCTTCGTGGTGAATACACCGACGTCCTGCCGCACCTCAAGCAGCTGTATGCGCTGTACAAGGTTCTGCTGGCGGCCCGTCACGTGCGCGGCGCGATCGATTTCGAAACGCAGGAAACCCGTATCATCTTCGGTTCCGAGCGCAAAATTGCCGAAATCCGTCCGACCGTTCGCAACGACGCCCACAAGCTGATCGAGGAATGCATGCTGGCGGCCAACGTGGCCACCGCCGAATTCCTGAAAAAGCACGAAATCCCTGCGTTGTACCGCGTCCACGATGGTCCGCCACCGGAGCGTCTGGAAAAACTGCGCGCCTTCCTTGGTGAGCTCGGCCTGTCCCTGCACAAAGGCAAGGACGGTCCGTCGCCGAAGGATTACCAGGCTTTGCTGGCAAGCATCAAGGACCGTCCGGATTTCCATCTGATCCAGACCGTCATGCTGCGTTCGTTGAGCCAGGCGGTGTACAGCGCTGATAATCAGGGCCACTTCGGCCTGAATTACGAAGCCTATACCCACTTCACTTCACCGATTCGTCGCTACCCGGACTTGCTCACGCACCGGGCGATCCGCAGCGTCATCCATTCGAAAATGGACACCCCGCACGTTCGCCGTGCCGGCGCGATGATCATTCCCAAAGCGCGCATCTACCCGTACGACGAAGTGATCCTGGAGCAACTCGGCGAGCAGTGCTCGATGAGCGAACGCCGTGCCGACGAAGCGACCCGCGACGTGGTGAACTGGCTCAAGTGCGAGTTCATGAAAGACCGCGTGGGCGAATCGTTCCCGGGTGTGATCACTGCCGTGACCGGTTTCGGCCTGTTCGTCGAGCTGACCGATATCTACGTCGAAGGTCTGGTGCACGTCACTGCGCTGCCGGGTGATTACTACCACTTCGATCCTGTACACCACCGCCTCGCCGGTGAGCGTACCGGTCGCAGCTTCCGCCTTGGCGATACCGTTGAAGTGCGCGTCATGCGCGTCGACCTCGACGAGCGCAAGATCGACTTCGAGATGGCTGAAAAAACCATCAGCGCGCCGATTGGTCGCAAAAAACGTGGAATTGAAACCGCTGCTCCGGCCGCCAAAACAGCTGTGGAGTCGGCACCGGCTAAAACCGGTCGTCGTCCTGCCAAGGAAAAGGCTGTCGAAGCCTATCGTCCGAGCGATGCAGCGGCAAAAAATGCCGAGTTGCGCAAAAGCCGTGAACTGAAACAGGCGTTGCTGTCTGAAGCGAAAAGCGGCGGTAAAGCGGCGTCTGGGGGAAAGACCGGGCGGTCGGCGCCTGACAAGGCCCCCGGCGGCAAGCCAGCAAAACCGAGCAAACACCGTAAAGGCCCGCCAAAAGCGGGTTCCGCTCCAGCCGCCAGAAGCGGCGGGGCGCGTAAACCTAAGGCCAAGTCATGAGTCAGTTGGAAAAAATCTATGGCGTGCACGCTGTAGAAGCGTTGCTGCGTCATCACCCAAAACGCGTCAAGCAGATCTGGCTGGCTGAAGGCCGCAGTGATCCGCGGGTGCAGACGCTGATCGCACTCGCTGCCGAAAATCGCGTAGCGGTCGGTCAGGCTGAGCGTCGTGAGCTGGATGCGTGGGTAGAAGGCGTGCACCAGGGCGTGGTCGCGGACGTGAGTCCGAGTCAGGTCTGGGGCGAAGCGATGCTCGACGAATTACTCGATCGCACTGAAGGCGCACCGCTGTTGCTGGTGCTCGACGGCGTGACCGATCCGCACAACCTTGGCGCTTGCCTGCGTTCGGCCGATGCGGCCGGCGCGCTGGCGGTGATCGTGCCAAAGGACAAGTCAGCCACCCTGACCCCGACGGTGCGTAAAGTCGCCTGTGGCGCGGCGGAAGTAATTCCGTTGGTGGCCGTGACCAACCTGGCGCGCACCCTGGAAAAACTCAAACAGCGTGGCTTGTGGGTCGTCGGTACGGCGGGCGAGGCTGAGCAGGAGCTGTATCAGCAAGACCTGACCGGCCCGACCATCCTGATCATGGGCGCGGAGGGCAGCGGCATGCGCCGCCTGACTCGCGATCTTTGCGACTACCTGGTGCGTCTGCCAATGGCGGGCAGTGTCAGCAGTCTCAACGTTTCGGTAGCGACTGGCGTTTGCCTGTTCGAGGCCCTGCGCCAGCGCGGCGTCAAAGCTGCCGGGACCGCCAAAAAGTAATGATCCGGTTGTAATCCCTGTGGGAGCGAGCCTGCTCGCGATAGCGGAATTACATTCAGCATAAATGTTGGGTGTTGTACCCCATCGCGAGCAGGCTCGCTCCCACAGTGGTTTTGTGTCTGGGCGAAGATTGGGGGTTGTTCAAATAATCACCAATTGCCTTGCGCCTCTCTTGTCCCTTCTCTACAATTGCGCCCCTTGCTGTGACGGCAGGCACGCATGTGTCTATCGCAAGCAAGTCCATAAGTGTCATTCACTCCTTGTCTGACCGCTTTTGAGCGGCAGGCTACAACCCGTAAGGAGCATTCATGCGTCATTACGAAATCATCTTTTTGGTCCACCCGGATCAAAGCGAGCAAGTCGGCGGCATGGTTGAGCGTTACACCAAGCTGATCGAAGAAGACGGCGGCAAAATCCACCGTCTGGAAGATTGGGGCCGTCGTCAACTGGCCTACGCAATCAACAATGTTCACAAGGCTCACTACGTGATGCTGAACGTTGAGTGCACTGGCAAGGCCCTGGCCGAGCTGGAAGACAACTTCCGCTACAACGATGCAGTGATCCGTAACCTGGTCATCCGTCGCGAAGAAGCCGTTACCGGCCAATCCGAGATGCTCAAGGCTGAAGAAAACCGCAGTGAGCGCCGTGAGCGTCGCGACCGTCCTGAGCACTCCGACGCTGAAGGCGTTGATGGTGATGACAGCGACGCCAGCGATAACGCTGACGAGTAATCCACGGACCTTTTGAGGAGCCTATTACATGGCACGTTTCTTCCGTCGTCGTAAATTCTGCCGCTTCACCGCTGAAGACGTGAAAGAGATCGATTACAAAGATCTCAACACTCTGAAAGCTTACGTATCCGAGACCGGCAAAATCGTTCCAAGCCGCATCACCGGTACCAAAGCACGTTATCAGCGTCAGCTGGCCACCGCTATCAAGCGCGCCCGCTTCCTGGCCCTGCTGGCCTACACCGACAGCCACGGCCGCTGAGACCGGGCAGTCGACACGTAGCAAAGGATTGAATGCATGCGCGCCTTAGCTGAGTTCATCATGCGCGGCCGTATGCAGGCCACTCTGGTAGTGGCCGGATGTGCAACGTTGCCGTTGTTGTATTGGTTGGGTGCTGCCGCAGGATGCCTTGTGCTCCTGCGGCGCGGATTGAAGGACGCCTTGGGCGTTCTTGCTCTGGGACTGCTGCCGGCGTTGATCTGGTGGCTTTACTCCGATGACCCACGGGCACTTCTGGTGCTGCTGGGGTCTTCGAGCCTTGCGTTGGTTTTGCGCGCAAGCGAGTCCTGGAACCGCGTGCTGCTGGTCAGCATAGCGATGGGGTTGGTGTTTTCAGTGGTGCTGGGGGCGGCTTTTGCGCCCCAGATCGAGATGCTGGCGCAGGCTTTGATAAAAGTCATGCCGTCGCTACTCGGTGATGTCTACCAGCAATTGTCGGTAGACGAGCAAGCGCGTTTCGCGTCCCTGATTGCACCGGTCCTGACCGGCCTGATTGCGGCTTTGTTGCAAATCGTCAGTGTGCTGAGCCTGATTGTCGGGCGCTACTGGCAGGCGTTGTTGTACAACCCGGGTGGTTTTGGTCGCGAGTTTCGCGCCATCCGAATCCCGCTGGGACCGGCGATGTTGCTGCTGGCGTTAATGCTTCTGGGGCCTAATTTAGGCTCGCAGATGGCCATGTTGACGCCGTTGTGCAGTGTACCGTTGGTGTTCGCCGGGCTGGCCCTGATTCACGGGCTGGTGGCGCAAAAGCGACTGGCCAAATTCTGGTTGGTGGGGTTGTACGTCACGCTGTTGCTGTTCATGCAACTGATCTATCCGTTGCTGGTGGTCTTGGCCATCGTCGACAGCCTGATTGATTTTCGCGGTCGTTCGGCACCGAAAGATGCCGATAACGCGAACGGTGAAGGTTAAAAGTTAAGAGGATTTTCACATGCAACTGATCCTTCTGGAAAAAGTCACCAACCTGGGCAACCTGGGTGACAAAGTGAACGTTAAGGCTGGTTACGGTCGTAACTACCTGCTGCCTTACGGCAAAGCTACCGCTGCGACCGCTGCCAACCTGGCTGCGTTCGAAGAGCGTCGCGCTGAGCTGGAAAAAGCCGCAGCAGACCGTAAAACTTCGGCTGAAAGCCGTGCCGCCCAACTGGCTGAGCTGGAAGTGACTATCACTGCCACCGCTGGTGACGAAGGCAAGCTGTTCGGTTCGATCGGCACCCACGACATCGCTGATGCACTGACCGCCTCTGGCGTTGAAGTTGCAAAAAGCGAAGTTCGTCTGCCGAACGGCACCATCCGCAACGTAGGCGAATTCGACGTAGCCGTGCACCTGCACGCCGAAGTTGAAGCCACCGTACGCGTTGTCGTGGTAGCAGCTTAAGCAGCACTTGTCGGCTGGCACCCTCGGGTGCTTGCCGGTAACATCGGGCACGATCCTGTTTACAGGTCGTGCCCTTTGTCTTTCTGCAGTTCCTGATTTCCCTAAATAAACCAAGTGGCCATGAACGATATCTCCGCTCCCGAGCAATATGATCTGCAAACCGCTGCCCTGAAGGTGCCGCCGCATTCCATCGAGGCCGAACAGGCCGTGCTCGGTGGTCTGATGCTGGACAACAACGCCTGGGAACGCGTGCTCGATCAAGTCTCCGACGGCGATTTCTATCGGCATGACCACCGCCTGATCTTCCGGGCCATCGCCAAGCTGGCGGACCAGAACTCCCCGATCGACGTCGTGACCCTTGCCGAGCAATTGGACAAGGAAGGTCAGACCTCGCAAGTCGGTGGCCTCGGTTACCTCGGTGAACTGGCGAAAAACACGCCGTCCGTCGCCAACATTAAGGCCTATGCGCAAATCGTTCGTGCGCGGGCGACGTTGCGGCAGTTGATTGGCATCGCCACCGAAATTGCCGACAGCGCCTTTAACCCGGAAGGCCGCACGGCTGAAGAGATTCTCGACGAAGCTGAGCGGCAGATCTTCCAGATCGCCGAGGCCCGGCCAAAAACCGGTGGCCCGGTGAGCGTGAATGATCTGCTGACCAAGGCTATCGACCGCATCGACACCTTGTTCAACACCGACAACGCCATCACTGGCCTGTCCACCGGTTACACCGACCTCGACGAGAAGACCAGCGGCTTGCAGCCTGCCGACCTGATCATCGTCGCCGGCCGTCCGTCCATGGGTAAAACCACCTTTGCGATGAACCTGGTGGAAAACGCCGTATTGCGCAGCGACAAGTGCGTACTGGTTTACTCGCTGGAGATGCCAGGCGAATCGCTGATCATGCGTATGCTTTCGTCCCTTGGGCGTATCGACCAGACCAAGGTCCGGGCCGGTCGCCTGGACGATGACGATTGGCCGCGCCTGACCTCGGCGGTCAACCTGCTGAACGATCGCAAGCTGTTCATCGACGACACGGCCGGTATCAGCCCGTCGGAGATGCGCGCGCGGACCCGGCGTCTGGTGCGTGAACACGGCGATATCGCCCTGATCATGATCGACTACCTGCAGCTGATGCAGATTCCAGGTTCCGGCGGCGACAACCGGACCAACGAGATTTCCGAGATCTCCCGTTCCTTGAAAGCCCTCGCCAAGGAATTCAACTGCCCGGTCGTGGCGCTGTCCCAGCTCAACCGTTCTCTGGAGCAACGACCGAACAAGCGCCCGATCAACTCTGACTTGCGGGAATCTGGAGCGATCGAGCAGGATGCTGACGTGATCATGTTCGTGTACCGGGATGAGGTGTACCACCCGGAAACCGAACATAAAGGCATCGCCGAGATCATCATCGGCAAACAGCGGAACGGCCCGATCGGCACGTCACGACTGGCGTTCATCGGTAAATACACCCGTTTCGAAAACCTGGCGCCGGGTAGCTACAACTTCGACGACGAGTAAGTTATTCGTTGTCTGGTCGGGCCTCTTCGCGAGGCTTGCCCGCGAAGCGCCCCGACACCAATTTCCGACCATAGCCGTCGGAATTGATCAAATTTTGTGCTATATTCCGCGCCCGCGAAATTCAATGAAAGCCAACACCGGTTATCGACATGCAAGCAGCCAAGCCGTTATTTGACTATCCCAAGTACTGGGCCGAATGTTTCGGGCCAGCGCCATTCCTGCCGATGAGCAGGGAGGAGATGGATCAGCTTGGCTGGGATTCCTGCGACATCATCATCGTCACCGGTGATGCCTACGTCGATCACCCATCGTTCGGCATGGCGATCATCGGCCGGCTGCTGGAGGCCCAGGGCTTCCGCGTCGGGATCATTGCGCAGCCGAACTGGCAGTCCAAAGACGACTTCATGAAGCTCGGCGAGCCGAACCTGTTTTTCGGCGTCGCGGCCGGCAACATGGACTCGATG
Source organism: Pseudomonas sp. JL3 (assembly GCF_031570575.1). Classification (NCBI taxonomy): domain Bacteria; kingdom Pseudomonadati; phylum Pseudomonadota; class Gammaproteobacteria; order Pseudomonadales; family Pseudomonadaceae; genus Pseudomonas; species Pseudomonas sp. JL3. Next base: position 152,976 of record NZ_JAKWJK010000014.1, on the reverse strand, counting down.
ATCAACCGCTACACCGCCGACAAGAAAATCCGTTCCGACGACGCCTACACCCCCGGTGGCCTGGCGGGCAAACGTCCGGACCGCGCGAGCCTGGTTTACAGCCAGCGTTGTAAGGAAGCCTACAAGAACGTGCCGATCGTGCTCGGTGGCATTGAAGCTTCCCTGCGCCGAATCGCCCACTATGACTACTGGCAGGACCGGGTGCGCAACTCGATCCTGATCGACGCCTGCGCCGATATCCTGCTCTACGGCAACGCCGAGCGTGCGATCGTCGAAGTCGCCCAGCGTCTGTCCTACGGTCACAAGATCGAAGACATCACCGACGTGCGCGGTACCGCGTTCATCCGCCGCGACACGCCGAAAGACTGGTACGAAGTCGATTCCACGCGCATCGACCGTCCGGGCAAGATCGACAAGATCATCAACCCGTACGTGAACACCCAGGACACTCAAGCTTGCGCAATCGAGCAGGAAAAAGGCCCGGTTGAAGACCCAAGCGAAGCCAAGGTTGTGCAGATCCTCGCCAGCCCGAAGATGACGCGTGACAAAACTGTGATTCGTCTGCCATCGGTCGAGAAAGTCCGTGGCGATGCGGTGCTCTATGCTCACGCCAACCGCGTGCTTCACCTGGAAACCAACCCGGGCAACGCCCGTGCGCTGGTGCAGAAGCATGGCGAAGTGGACGTCTGGTTCAACCCGCCTCCGATTCCGATGACCACCGAAGAAATGGACTACGTGTTCGGCATGCCTTACGCACGGGTTCCGCACCCGGCGTACGGCAAGGAAAAGATTCCTGCCTACGACATGATCCGCTTCTCGGTGAACATCATGCGTGGCTGCTTCGGTGGCTGCACCTTCTGCTCGATCACCGAGCACGAAGGGCGGATCATCCAGAACCGTTCCGAAGAGTCGATCATTCGCGAAATCGAAGAGATCCGCGACAAGGTTCCGGGTTTCACCGGCGTCATTTCCGACCTCGGCGGCCCGACTGCGAACATGTACCGCATCGCCTGCAAGACCCCGGAAATCGAATCCGCGTGCCGCAAGCCATCGTGCGTGTTCCCCGGCATCTGCCCGAACTTGAACACCGATCATTCGTCGCTGATCCAGCTCTATCGCAGCGCCCGTGCCTTGCCGGGTGTGAAGAAGATCCTGATCGCGTCTGGCCTGCGTTACGACCTCGCGGTCGAGTCGCCGGAATACGTCAAGGAGCTGGTGACCCACCACGTCGGTGGTTACCTGAAGATCGCCCCGGAACACACCGAGGAAGGTCCGCTCAACCAGATGATGAAACCGGGCATCGGCAGCTATGACAAATTCAAGCGCATGTTCGAGAAATACTCCAAGGAAGCCGGGAAAGAGCAGTACCTGATTCCGTACTTCATCGCCGCTCACCCGGGCACCACCGATGAAGACATGATGAACCTGGCCCTGTGGCTCAAGGGCAACGGTTTCCGTGCCGACCAGGTGCAGGCGTTCTACCCGTCGCCGATGGCCACCGCCACCGCGATGTACCACTCGGGCAAGAACCCATTGCGTAAGGTCACCTACAAGAGCGACGCCGTGACCATCGTCAAGAGCGAAGAGCAGCGCCGCCTGCACAAGGCGTTCTTGCGTTACCACGACCCGAAAGGCTGGCCGATGCTGCGTGAAGCGCTGACCCGCATGGGCCGTGCCGACCTGATCGGGCCGGGCAAGAACCAGTTGATCCCGTTGCATCAACCGGCGACCGACAGCTACCAGAGCGCCCGTCGCAAGAACTCGACACCGGCCGGCAGCCACAAAGTGGCAGGGGAAAAGACCACCAAAATCCTGACTCAGCACACCGGTCTGCCACCGCGCGCCAGCGATGGCGGCAACCCGTGGGACAAGCGTGAACAGGCCAAGGCTGCGGCGTTTGCCCGCAACCAGCAGGCGGCCAAGGAGCGCAAGGACGCGGCTAAAGGCAAGGGACCCAAACCGGCCCGCAAGCCAGTCGTGCCGCGTTAATCTGCGCGCCAAATCGCAAAACGCCAGCCTCAGTGCTGGCGTTTTGTTTTCTAGCGAGTGTGGGGCCTGTTTGCTAAGGTGACGCGCACTTCAATGGCGCCCGGGAAACCGATTTCCCTGTACGACGCCAAACCCTGTGGGAGCCGGGCTTGCCCGCGATGACGGCAGCACAGGCAATAAAGATCTCACCCCCCGATCTTCAAGGACGATTCACATGAGCAACCCCTTACCGGGTATCGGCATGGACTACAGCCCCTCCCAGTTCATGGCCCGCCAACGCATCGAAAGCCAGATCAACCTGCCACGGCTGTTCGCCGCCATCGACGCCGACCCCGGAATCGTCGGCGCGGGCGTTGTGTACATCGACGCCGAATTCAACGTAGTGACCCTGCGTGAGTTCAAGCCGATTTGCAGTATCAGGCCCAAGCGAATCATTTTGCGCGAGGCGCAGAAGTACATTGCGCCTGCGCAATTCGCTGATCAGGTGCAGAACAATCCCCGGGAATCTCGTTTAGTGGGGGAGGCGGTCAATACGACATTATCCTGTGCCGGTGCCATTCTGGGCTGGATCGTGGTTTTCAGTGGCACGATTGCAGTTCCATTTACTGCAGGTGCCAGCTTGGTTGTAACAGCAATTGGAGCAACAGCCGCTGCCGCGAGTACTGCGCAGTGTGTGGTGGGAGGCGTGAGAACGCACAACGAACTCAACGACCCATCAGCCAATGATGATATGGACAGCGAGGACTGGTATCGCTACGTAATGCCGGTATTGGATGCCGCATCATTGCTGGGAGCCGGTGCGTCTACTCTAACCACCCTGAGGCTTTTGCAGGCCAGGAAGGTCTCGACCGGCAGGAGTTGGTACGAGCTTTCTAAAGGTCTGACACGTCAGCAAAGAAAGGCGTTGACCAAAGAATTGTTAACATTAAAAGACCCGAGCCTGACAAGTAAACTATTGAAGCTTCGCCAGCGTTCGGGGACGCTTGCAAAGCGTTATACGGCCACTCAAATCAATCACGCGACGGTCACTCAGATTCGCGACTCTCTGGGGGCGGCCATAGGCTTAACAGGAAGTAGCTTAGCTGGGAACCTCCGAACAATTGCAGTTGGTCTGTATGAGGAGGTTGAGTAATGGATCGCAAGTATTCGTTGAGCGCTTTCCTGGCTCACTATTTTCCAACCTTTATCTGCGCATTTTTTCTAGCTTGTTTTGCTCTTTCTGCTTCGATTTCATTAGTCTCAAGTACTTACTTTCGAGGCGATCCTGAACGGGGCAAGTATTCTTTTATTGTGGCGCTGGTGCTGTCTTTGCTCTTGGCATTGAGCCACTTCGTCATGATCAGGGGGCAGTCCTGGGGTGTGCGGGCCATCGTCGTGTTCTATTTGGTGTGTTTCCTCACAGTCCTCCCCACCTATGGTTATAAGCCGCATCCCGTCGCCTATGTGACTGGGTTGTTATTTCCGATGCTGGGTCTGCTACTGCTTAATAGCAAACGCCATCGAGAAATGCGCCAGAAGTTGCTTGAATTACGTCATGAGCGTATCGCAGAAAAATCTGCCGTCGGGCTTCAGAAAAACAAGAAGGGACGCTAGATGGAAAACTATCCGATTTTTCACAATTTCATGAAGCGCTACTTCCCAACCTTTATCGCCGCGATCTTCGTGGCAAAAATATCATGTTTGCTTGCTCTCTTTGCTCTTCTTGATAGCTTCTTTGTGAGCGCTCCACTGGCAGATGAAGCGAAATTTTTCGCCATATGCACTGTTATTTGCACAGGGGTTCTTGTCCATAGCAACTTTATGGTCATTCGCGGCAAACCAGGCTGGGTCTGGGTATTCGCCGGACTTTTTGTGGTCTGTCTGTTGTGTGTGTTGCCGACTATTGCCTATCGGCCAAATCGATTCGTTTATGCAGCAGGCATCCTCTTTCCATTGCTAGGCCTACTGCTACTCAACAGTAAACGCCACCGCGAAATGCGCATCCAACTGGTTGAAGTCCGCCGCCAGCGCGAGTTGATCAGGCAGGCTTCCAAGGCATCGCGCACGCAACGTTGATCCGACTCACCCATCGATCCGCCACATTTATGTGCGCCCCTGCGCGCACGAAAGCGAGCAATGCGCGCTTTTAGTGCTCTACTGCCCTGAGTAACCGAAGAAAGGGTCCGACCTGCCTGCATGGCATAAGTCTTGCGCCGCTTTCGATAACGTCCAGGCTCGCAGGAGGCACGCCGTGTCGATTCATGTCGCATTGCACCACGTCACGCATTACCGCTACGACCGTGCCGTCGAGCTCGGTCCGCAGATCGTTCGCCTGCGTCCGGCTGCTCATAGCCGCACGCGGATACTGTCCTATGCGCTGAAAGTCTCGCCCGAGCAGCATTTCATCAACTGGCAGCAGGATCCCCAGGGCAATTACCTGGCGCGGTTGGTGTTCCCGGAAAAAACCGATGAGCTGCGGATCGAGGTCGATTTGCTGGCGGAGATGGCGGTGTTCAATCCGTTCGACTTTTTCCTCGAGCCTTACGCCGAAAAAATCCCTTTCACCTACGCCGCGGATGAGCGCAAAGAGCTGGCGCCGTACCTGGAAACCTTGCCCCTGACGCCGAAATTCAAGGCCTATCTGGAGGGCATCGATCGCACGCCGCTACCAAGCGTGGATTTCCTGGTCGCGCTCAACCAGCGCCTCAGCGAAGACATCGGTTACCTGATTCGCATGGAGCCAGGCGTACAGACCCCGGAGCACACCCTCGAGCATGCCTCCGGTTCCTGCCGCGATTCGGCGTGGTTGCTGGTGCAGTTGCTGCGCAACCTCGGCCTGGCCGCGCGTTTCGTGTCCGGTTACCTGATTCAGTTGACCGCCGATGTCAAAAGCCTCGACGGCCCTTCGGGTACCGAAGTGGACTTCACTGACCTGCATGCCTGGTGCGAGGTCTATTTGCCCGGTGCCGGCTGGATCGGCCTGGACGCGACTTCAGGGCTGTTTGCCGGTGAAGGACACATTCCGTTGGCCTGTAGCCCTGATCCGTCCTCTGCGGCACCGATCAGTGGCTTGGTGGAACCGTGCGAGTGCGAATTCACCCACGAGATGTCGGTCGAGCGGATTTGGGAAGCGCCGCGGGTCACGAAGCCCTACACCGAAGAGCAATGGTTGGCGATTCAGGCCTTGGGCCGGCAGATCGATGCCGATCTGCTCGAAGGCGACGTGCGCCTGACCATGGGCGGCGAGCCGACTTTCGTTTCCATCGATGACCCGGACGGCGCCGAGTGGAATACCGCGGCGCTCGGGCCAGACAAACGGCGCCTTTCCGCCGAACTGTTCCAGCGCATGCGCAAGCATTACGCGCCCAAGGGCCTGGTGCATTTCGGTCAGGGCAAGTGGTACCCCGGCGAGCAACTGCCGCGCTGGTCGCTGAACTGCTACTGGCGACGCGATGGCGTGCCGATCTGGCACAACAGCGCGCTGATCGCCGATGAGCAGGAAGACTACGGCGCCGATGGCGAGTTGGCCGGGCGTTTTCTGGCGAGTGTCGCCGAACGCCTGAAAATTCCGACACGCTTTGTGTTTCCGGCCTACGAAGACAATTTCTATTACCTCTGGCGCGAAGGCGCTTTGCCGCAGAACGTCAGCGCCGAAGACTCACGCCTCGAAGAACCTTTGGAGCGTGCGCGTCTGCGCAAAGTCTTCAGCCAGGGGCTGGACAAGGTAATCGGCCAGGTCCTGCCGCTGGCGCGCACCGCCAAGGGTGATCAGTGGCAGAGCGGTCGCTGGTATCTGCGGGAAGAACATTGCCGATTGGTGCCGGGGGATTCGCCGCTGGGGTATCGCTTGCCACTCGGTTCGCAGCCTTGGGTGAAGGCAGCGGAGTATCCGTTCATTCACCCTGTCGACTCGAATCAGGATTTCCCTGAGCTGCCGGGCACCGACCAGCTACAGAATCACGCTCAACCGCAAACCGCCGACGAGCGTGTGCCAAAGATCGACGAGTCCGCCGACTGGCTGACCCGCACCGCGTTCTGCGCCGAAGCGCGGGACGGCCGGTTGTACCTGTTCATGCCGCCACTGGAGCGGGTCGAGGACTATCTGGAACTGGTCACCGCCATCGAAGCCACCGCCGAGGAATTGCATTGCCCGGTGTTGTTGGAAGGCTATGAACCACCGAGCGATCCGCGCCTGAGCAACTTCCGCATTACTCCGGATCCGGGCGTGATCGAGGTCAACGTCCAGCCGTCCGCCACCTGGGATGAATTGGTGGAGCGCACCGAGTTTCTTTACGAAGAGGCGCGCCAGACTCGACTGACCACCGAGAAGTTCATGATCGACGGTCGGCACACCGGGACCGGTGGCGGCAACCATTTCGTCTTGGGTGGCGCGACCCCGGCTGACTCACCGTTTCTGCGCCGTCCCGATCTGCTGCGCAGCCTGATCAGTTACTGGCATAACCATCCATCCTTGTCCTACCTGTTTTCCGGATTGTTCATCGGCCCGACGTCCCAGGCGCCACGGGTGGATGAAGCGCGCAACGACTCGCTGTATGAACTGGAAATCGCCTTCGCTCAGATGCCGAAGCCAGGCGAGGAGTGTCCGCCATGGCTGGTGGATCGCTTGCTGCGCAATTTGCTGATCGACGTGACCGGTAACACCCATCGTGCCGAGTTCTGCATCGACAAACTGTATTCGCCGGACGGCGCCACCGGGCGCCTCGGATTACTGGAACTGAGAGCCTTTGAAATGCCGCCCCATGCGCGCATGAGCCTGGCTCAGCAATTGTTGCTGCGGGCGCTGGTGGCACGGTTCTGGCGCGAGCCTTATGCACCGCCGAAACTGGCGCGCTGGGGTACAGAGCTGCACGACCGGTTCCTGTTGCCGCACTTTATCGAGCAGGATTTTGCTGACGTCATCGTCGACCTCAATGCCGCCGGTTATCCCGTGCGGGCCGAGTGGTTCGCGGCGCATCTGGAGTTTCGTTTCCCCAAGGTCGGCGACTATGCCGTCAGCGGCATCGAACTGGAGTTGCGGCAGGCGCTGGAGCCTTGGCATGTACTCGGAGAGGACGGTGCGGCAGGTGGCACGGTGCGTTACGTGGATTCGTCGCTGGAGCGTTTGCAGGTCAAGCTCAGCGGCCTGCCGCCCCAGCGTTATCTGCTGACCTGCAACGGCATTCCGGTGCCGTTGCAACCTACGGGGCGGGTTGGCGAGTTCGTCGCTGGCGTACGCTTTCGCGCCTGGCAACCGGCTAACTGCCTGCAACCGACCATCCCGGTCCACGCACCGCTGATGTTCGACGTGCTCGACACCTGGATGGGGCGTTCGCTGGGCGGCTGTCAGTACCACGTCGCCCACCCGGGTGGGCGCAACTACGACAGCCTGCCGGTGAACGCCAATGAGGCCGAGAGCCGGCGCATGGCGCGTTTCTTCCGTCTCGGACACACGCCAGGGAAACTTCCTATACCGAATCTGGAAATTAACGACGAGCTACCGATGACTCTCGATTTACGACGTTTCTAAACCGTACGCGACGCTCGGATTTTTCGTATATCCGGGCGTCATGAGCCTGCGTTAGTCTGACCGTTCTTTGCTGTCTGCCGAGCTTTCCATGCCTGACCTGCTTGACCGCTACCCGCTCACGGCGGGCACTTACCACGAACTGCTCGACGACAGCGGCGCCGTGCGCCCGCACTGGCAGCGACTGTTCGATCAATTGCAACGCAGCACGCCAGCGCAACTGGTGCAGCGTCAGGCGCTGCTGACCCGGCAGATCCAGGAAAACGGCGTGACCTATAACGTCTACGCCGACCCCAAGGGCGCTGACCGGCCTTGGGAACTGGACCTGCTGCCCCATGTGATTGCCGCCGATGAGTGGCAGCAGTTATCGGTCGGGATCGCGCAACGGGCGCGTTTGCTCAATGCTGTGCTGGCGGACCTGTACGGTCCGCAGCGTTTGATCGCCGAAGGCCTGCTGCCGGCTGAGCTGGTATTCGGTCACAACAACTTCCTCTGGCCTTGTCAGGGCATTGCACCGCCCGAGGGGGCTTTTCTGCATCTGTATGCCGTGGACCTGGCGCGCACGCCTGACGGTCGCTGGTGGGTGACCGCGGATCGCACTCAAGCGCCATCCGGTGCCGGTTACGCCCTGGAAAACCGCACCATCGTGTCCCGTGCCTTCCCCGAGTTGTACCGCGATTTGAAGGTGCAGCACCTGGCCGGTTTTTTCCGCACCCTTCAGGAAACGCTCGCCCGTCAGGCGCCGAGCGGTGACGAAGCACCACTGGTGGTGCTGCTGACGCCGGGGCGTTTCAACGAAAGCTATTTCGAACACTTGTATCTGGCTCGCCAGCTCGGCTATCCATTGGTGGAAGGCGGCGACCTGACCGTGCGCAATGCCACGGTATACCTGAAGACCTTGAGCGGCCTGCGTCGGGTTCACGCGATCATGCGTCGGCTCGACGATGACTTCTGCGATCCGCTGGAGCTGCGCACCGACTCGGCCCTTGGCGTGCCGGGGCTGCTCGAAGCCGTGCGTCAGGGCCGGGTGCTGGTGGCCAACGCCCTCGGCAGCGGCGTGCTGGAGTCGCCGGGGTTGCTGGGCTTCCTGCCGAAGATCAATCAATACCTGTTCGGTGAAGAGCTGATCCTGCCGTCCATCGCGACCTGGTGGTGCGGTGAAGCGCCGGTGCTGGCGCAGGCCCTGGAAAAACTGCCGGAGCTGTTGATCAAACCGGCGTTTCCGTCGCAGAGCTTCGCCCCGGTGTTTGGTCGTGATTTGAGTGAAAAACAGCGCCAGGCCCTGGCCGAGCGCATGCAGGCACGGCCTTACGCCTATGTTGCGCAAGAATTGGCGCAGCTGTCCCAGGCGCCGATCTGGCAGGCCGAAGATGGTCAGTTGCAACCGCGGGCCATTGGCATGCGCGTGTATGCGGTAGCCAGTCGGGAGGGTTATCGCGTGCTGCCCGGTGGCCTGACCCGGGTTGCCGCCGAGGCCGATGCCGAAGCGGTGTCGATGCAACGCGGTGGCGCAAGCAAGGACACTTGGGTGTTGGGCGATCGCCCGCCCAGCGGTGAACAATGGAGAGCCCAGCGCAATATTGGCGTTCACGATCTGGTGCGACGCGATCCGTATCTGCCATCACGGGTGGTCGAGAACCTGTTCTGGTTCGGCCGCTACTGTGAGCGCTGCGATGACAGCGCGCGACTGCTGCGGATTATGTTGGCGCGCTATGTCGATGGCGATGACCCGCAAGCCCTGGAGGCGGCGGTCGATCTCGGTGAACGCCTGAATCTGTTGCCGGAGGAGGGCGAGTTGCCCGAGCGCTTGCTGGCGGCGCTGCTCGGCGATGATTGGCCGTTCAGCCTGCGCTCCAACCTGCAACGCTTGCAGTGGGCGGCGTCGCAAGTACGCGGCAAGCTTTCGCGAGAGAACTGGCAAGCATTGGTGGAATTGCAGCGCGAGGCCATGGAACTGGAAACTGAAGAGCCGGACTTCGGCGAGTTGCTGGATTTCCTCAACCGACTGGTGATGTCGCTGGCGGCGCTGTCCGGTTTTGCCCTGGACGACATGACCCGGGACGAAGGCTGGCGTTTCCTGATGATCGGGCGACGGATCGAGCGGCTGCAATTTCTCAGCGGCAGTCTGGCGGCGTTTCTACGTGGTGCGGAGGTTTTCGATCAGGCCGGGCTGGAATGGCTGCTGGAACTGGGCAACAGCAGCATCACCTACCGCTCGCGGTACCTGGCGGTGGCGCAATTGATCCCGGTGCTCGACCTGTTGTTGCTCGACGAGCAGAACCCTCACGCGGTGCTGTTCCAGTTGAAACTGGTGACCCGCACGTTGAAGCGCTTGAACGACGACTTTGGTGCGCCACGCGAAACAGGTCTGCCGCAGTGGGTGGAGCGCCTGGCGCGCTTCGATCTGGGTTGCCTGGAAAACTCGCTGTTCGGCGAGGCCAGTGTTCGCGCCGCCATAGAGGGGCTGGCCGATCTGTTGCAGGAGATCGCCGATGCCAGCGGACAGGTGTCGGATCGCCTGGCCTTGCGTCATTTCGCCCATGTCGATGATGTCAGCCAGCGCACGGTGTCCGTCTGATGAGTGCCCATTACCAGATTTTCCACGATACCCATTATCACTATGACAGCCCGGTGTCCCTGGCTCAGCAGCTGGCGCATTTGTGGCCACGGACCTGTGCCTGGCAGCGCTGCACCGAGCAACAATTGCAGATCAGTCCCGAGCCGACTTCACGCCGGGATGAGCTGGATGTGTTCGGCAATCCGCTGACCCGGTTGGCGTTCGAGCGGCCTCACGATGAATTGTTGGTCAATGCCCGGCTCACCGTCGAAGTGCTGGCCCGGCCGCCGCTGGACTTCAATCAATCGCCGGCCTGGGAAAATACTCGCAACGAGCTGACCTACAGCAGTCAGCCACTTTCACCTGAGTTGCTGGAAGCCTGCCGTTACCGGTTCGAATCGCCCTATGTGCATTTGAAGCGCAGCTTCGTCGAGTTTTCCGAAAGTTGCTTTCCTGCTGGTCGGCCATTGCTGCTGGGTGTTCAAGCATTGATGGAGAAGATCTTCAGCGAATTCACCTTCGACGCTGAGGCGACTCAAGTGGCGACGCCGCTGGTGGAAGTGCTGGAGCGGCGGCGTGGGGTTTGCCAGGACTTTGCCCATCTGATGCTCGCTTGCCTGCGTTCGCGCGGGTTGGCGGCGCGGTACATCAGCGGTTATCTGCTGACCCAGCCACCGCCGGGCCAGCCGCGGCTGATCGGCGCCGATGCGTCGCATGCCTGGGTGTCGGTGTTTTGCCCGGTGCTGGGGTGGGTGGATTTTGACCCGACCAACAATGTGCAACCGGCGCTGGAGCACATTACCCTGGCCTGGGGCCGGGATTTTTCCGATGTGTCGCCATTGCGCGGGGTGATTCTGGGCGGTGGCAGTCATGACCCGGAGGTTCGGGTTACCGTGATGCCATTGGAGTAGCGCAGCTCATGTAGGAGCAGGCTTGCCCGCGAAGGCGGTGTACCTGGCAACATGAATGTTGGCTGACTGGCCGCATTCGTGAGCAAGCCCGTTCCCACAGGGTGATGTGTTGCCTTTACTGATGAGGGTTTTCCATGTTTCCGGTTTCAATCAAAGGCGTCCTGCAATCCCCTGAGGGTCTGGTCGTACTGATGCTCAACGAGCGCGAAGAGTGGGAGTTGCCCGGCGGACGGATCGAGTTGGGCGAGACAGCACCGCAGTGCCTGGCGCGAGAAATCGTCGAAGAGCTGGACGTCGAAGTGGCTGTGGGTGAGCCGTTGGATTCATACTTGTTCGAGGTGATCCCCGGCAAACACGTGTTCATTGCCACCTACCGCTGCCAGTTGCTGGGCGGTTTTGTACCGACGATCAGTCATGAGCACAAGGAAATCGGCCTGTTCGATCCGGCGCAATTGCCGGCCAACTTGCCCAAGGGCTATCGCGATTCGATTGGTAAAGCGCTGGGGCTGTGAGGGGCAACAGCAAGGCTGCTGACCCTGGACACAGATCGGTGGGCCTGATCAGATCATCGGGCCCTGGGGGTCTCAGGCGTCGGGCGCCTGATCTTTCGGTGCTTCAGTTTCGTCTGTAGCCACTTCGCCTTCGGTATCCGGGTTCAGTGCTGCTGCTTCTTCTTCAGCTGTAGCTTTCTTGCGCTGAAGCTTTTCCTCTTTCTTCTGCTCCTTGGCCAAGTCTCTCTGACGTTTGGCGAAGGAATAATTAGGTTTAGCCATGGGCGATCCTCTGGGGTCGAAGGTGAGGTTGAGCGGCGCATATTCTGCCCTGTATCGATGCCGAGCCGTTAGCTGGGTTTTTGCTCGGTCCATTTTGGCGGTACCGAGGGTTGCCAGGCGTCCAGTGCGTCGAGCAGGGTTTGCGGCGATTCGCTCATTTGCAGCATGTCACGGTGCGCTTCGCGAACGAAGCCTTCGCCGACGATATGATCAAGAAAAGACGTCAACTTGTTGTAGAAACCGTTCACTTCCAGCAAACCCAGCGGTTTTCCGTGATAGCCGAGCTGGCCCCAGGTCCAGACTTCGAACAGCTCTTCCAGCGTGCCCAGGCCGCCGGGCAGCGCGATGAAGGCATCGCTGAGCTCGGCCATTCGCGCCTTGCGCGCATGCATGCCATCGACCACTTCCAGGCGTGTCAGGCCGCTGTGGCCGATTTCCTTGTCCTTGAGGCTCTGCGGGATGATCCCGATCACTTCACCGCCGGCCGCCAGCGCGGCGTCGGCCACAATCCCCATCAGCCCGACGGCGCCGCCGCCATAGACCAGAGTCAGCTTGCGCTCGGCCAATGCTCGCCCCAAGGCGACAGCCGCTTCACGATAAGCCGGGTTGGTGCCGGTGCTGGCACCGCAAAATACGCAAACGGATGCTAAAGACATGCCTTACTCCATGGTCAATCAGGACCACAGAGTAAAGGCAGGTTGGCATCGTTCCAAGGATTAAACCTCGCGTTCAGGTGTTTCACAGGTGCCACTGGCGCCACAGGCATAGGCGGCAAGCAAGCTGCTCAAAAAGCGGTTGAAAGACATGACAGGCGCTCCAGATAACTAATGACGCCCTGATGATAGGGCCGGGCCAGACGTCTGGCTGGTAGATTGTTTCGATGAGTGTCATAGCCCGAAAGTTGTATACAATTTTTGATTCAGGTCATAGGAACTTGCGAAGATTTCAGGCAGTCTTCTGTCCATTAGCACTTTTGTTAACCCTGCCTTGGAGATTCACCATGTTTGCCAAACTTGTTGCGGTATCCCTGCTGACACTGGCCAGCAGCCAATTGATGGCTGCGGAATGCAAAACGACCATCGACTCCACCGATCAGATGTCCTTCAACACCAAGGCCATCGAGATCGACAAAAGCTGCAAAACCTTCACCGTTGAACTGACTCACTCCGGCAGCTTGCCGAAAAACGTCATGGGCCATAACTGGGTGCTGAGTAAAGAAGCGGACATGCAGCCAATCGCCACCGACGGCCTGGCCGCTGGCATCGACAAGAACTACCTGAAAGACGGCGATGCCCGCGTTATCGCTCACACCAAAGTCATCGGTGCGAAGGAAACCGACTCGGTGACTTTCGATGTGTCGAAGCTCGATGCTGCTGAAAAGTACGGTTTCTTCTGCTCGTTCCCGGGCCATATCTCGATGATGAAAGGCACTGTGACTCTGAAGTAAGGCGGATTACCGCGTTATCGTTCTTCGCGAATGGGCCTTCAGCATCGACAAATGCTTAAGCCAAAGAAAAGCCCGCTGAGGATCAACTCCTCAGCGGGCTTTTTCGTTCATTCACGGCTCACGGCGCGAACGGCATCACTCGCTTGTGACGGGTCTTCTTGTACGTATCGCAGATGATCTTGAACGCTTCCTCACGCACAGGCTCACCGTGCAGGAAAGCATCGATCTCGGCATAGGTCACGCCGTGGGACGCTTCGTCCGGTTTGCCCGGCGACAGGTCTTCGAGGTCGGCGGTCGGGATTTTTTCCACCAGCGACTCCGGCGCGCCGAAGCTGCGGGCAATCGCCCGGACCTGATTTTTTACCAGGCCGCTCAATGGTGCGAGGTCGCAGGCGCCGTCACCGAATTTGGTGAAGAAGCCCATCACCGCTTCTGCCGCGTGATCGGTGCCGATCACCAGGCCGTGAGCCGCGCCAGCGATGGTGTATTGCGCAACCATGCGCATCCGCGCCTTGGTGTTGCCTAGCACGAAATCCTTCTGCACCGCCTCCTTACCCTCGAAGGCCGCCACTTCGCTGGCCAGGGATTTGACCGCCGGGGCGATGTTTACAGTGTGGCGCTCATCGGGAGCAATGAAATCCACTGAGGCCTGGGCATCATGTTCGTCGAACTGGACGCCATAAGGCAGGCGCACTGCGATGAACTTGTAACTGGCCTCACCAGTGCGCTCGCGCAGTTCACGCATGGCGCGCTGGGCCAGCAGGCCGGCGGTCAGGGAGTCGACACCGCCACTGATGCCCAGCACCAGCGTCTTGAGCCCGGCATTGACCAGGCAGTCCTGAATGAAGGTAATCCGCCGGGCAACTTCAGCCTCGAGGGCGAGTTGATCCGCGAAGGGCGGTTGGACCTTGAGCTGTTCAGCAATCTCACGCTGTACGGCTTGCATGAATTCACTCCTTGCTAGATGGGCTGGAAATGGCGGCAGGTACTTGGAAAACATGTCGCAAATAGGCGACGAAATTCGGGTCTTTGCAGTGAGTCTTGCCAGGCTCATCAGAGATCTTGGCCACTGGCTGGCCGTTGCAGGCCGTCATTTTAAGCACGATGCTCATTGGTTCGACACCCGGAATATCGCACGTCAGGTTGGTGCCGATACCGAAGCTCACATTGATCCGACCGCGCAATGCCCGAAAAATCTCCAGAGACTTGGGTAGGGTCAGGCTGTCGGAAAACACCAGGGTCTTGCTCATCGGGTCGATGCCAAGCTTGTGATAGTGGGCGATGGCTTTTTCCGCCCACTGCACCGGGTCACCGGAATCGTGGCGCAAGCCGTCGAAGAGCTTGGCAAAGAACAGGTCGAAATCGTTGAGGAAGGCATCGGAGGTGATGCAGTCGGTCAGGGCGATTCCCAGCAAACCCCGGTATTCGCGGACCCAACAGTCGAGGGCGGCAATCTGGCTGTCGATCAGCCGCGGACCGAGTTGCTGGTGGGCCATGATCCATTCGTGGGCCATGGTGCCCAGCGGTTTCATGTCCAGCTCCCGGGACAGGTGCACGTTGCTGGTGCCGACGAAGCGACCGGGGAAGTCATGCTTGAGCACGTTCACCACTTCTTCCTGGACACGGTACGAGAAGCGACGGCGAGTGCCGAAATCGGCTACCTGCAACTCGGACAATTCGTCCGCGCTGGCATTGGCGGTCAGCCAGTCGAACTTGCGATAGAGCTGCTCGCGGGCCTGTTCCAGAACGACTTCCCGGTAGCGATAGCGGTTGCGTACTTCGCTGACCATGGCCAGCAGCGGCACTTCGAACAGAATCACGTGCAACCACGGCCCGCGCAGGCGGATGAACAACTCGCCGTTTTCAATACCAGTGTGGATATAGCGCAGGTTGAAGCGGAACAGCCCGAGGAAACGCAGGAAATCCGGTTTCAGAAAGCTGATGCGCTCCAGAAAGCTCAACTGATCGGCACTCAGGCTCAACTCGGCCAGACGCTCGATCTGGAAGCGGATCTCCGCCAGGTACGGGCGCAGATCCTCACTGTTACGGCAACGAAACTCCCATTCGACTTCCACGTTCGGGTAGTTGTGCAGCACCGCCTGCATCATCGTCAGTTTGTAGAAGTCGGTGTCGAGCAGGTTCTGCACGATGCGATCGGCAAACACACTCTCGCTCATAACGGGGTTCTCCAGGCGGGCCGCGGCCCGTGGCAGCGGCGTTGCAGCAGTTTCAATGAATGGGGCTAGTGGCGCATATCAATGGTGAGGATTGCCAGCGATTTTTCAGATCGCAGCAGATCCCTGTGGCAACCCTACTTGGATGGCATGTCCGGACTATCGATCTGCTCCAGCATCCACTTCACAAAATCCCGCACCTTGGGCACTTCCGCCGAATGCTCTGGATACGCCAGGTAATAGGCGTCGGTGCTGGGCATTGCATGCTGCCAGGGAATGACCAGTTTGCCGTCGGCCAATTCCTCTTCCACCAGAAACCGTGGCAACAGTGCGACGCCGCAGCCGACCTGCGCGGCGCGAATGCACATGTAAAACGTTTCAAAGCGCGGGCCGTGGTAGCTGTGTTCGGTGTGGTAGCCCTGGCTGTCGAACCAGTCGTGCCAAGCCTGAGGCCGGGAAGCATTTTGCAGCAGGACCAGGTCAGTGAGTTGCGTAGGGTCGGTGAACGGCGTGTCCGGCAGGCTGCCCGGTGCGCAGACCGGCACCAGCTCTTCGCCAAACAGCTTCAGGCATTCGGTGCCGGGCCGGGAGCCCTGGCCAAAGTAGAACGCCAGGTCGCTGCGACCTTGCAGCAGGTCGTCGGCTTCCTGTTCGCTGCACAGGTCCAGATGGATCGACGGATGTCGCAGGCGCCAGCCTTTCAGGCGTGGCACCAGCCAGCGCGCACCGAAGGTTGGCGGCGTCGAAACTCGCAAGACTTCGGTTTCACCGCCGTAGGAACGCAGGTAATGAGTCGACATTTCGACTTGGGTGAGGATTTTTCGCACCTCCACCAGGTACAAATCGCCGGCGGGGGTCATTTGCAGGCGTCGACGCACCCGGCGAAACAACAGGTGTTGCAGCAATTCTTCGAGTTGCGCGACCTGTTTGCTCACGGCGCTCTGCGTCAGGTTCAGCTCTTCGGCGGCACGGGTGAAGCTCAAATGCCGGGTCACGGCCTCGAAGCACTGCAAGGCGGTAATCGACGGCAAGTAGCGTTTATTCAGCATGGGTGGTCCTTTTTCTTGTTTCTCTATGCTCTTTTTTACCGGCAAATTCGCAGCATGAATAAACGGAATGATATCTCTCTTAAAGGTCGTTTGTTGGGTAACCTCCGGGGAGCTAAAACTACAGGTCTGATCAGCCGAATGAATCCGGCTGCACGTTTTCTGTTTTTTGCTTGAGGAGTGACCCATGGTTGCCGCATTGCTTGATCGTCTTGGTGTGAACCCGGCCCTGTATCAAAACGGCAAAGTGCCGGTGCATTCGCCGATTAATGGCAGCCGTATCGCTGCCGTGAACTGGGAAGGCGCCGCTGAAGTCGAGCAGCACATCAGTCGCGCAGATCATGCGTTCGAACTGTGGCGCAAGGTTCCGGCGCCGCGCCGTGGCGAATTGGTGCGCCAATTGGGCGACATCTTGCGCGAGTACAAGGCTGATCTCGGTGAGCTGGTTTCCTGGGAGGCCGGCAAGATCACTCAGGAAGGTTTGGGTGAAGTTCAGGAAATGATCGACATCTGCGACTTCGCGGTCGGTCTGTCCCGTCAGCTGTACGGTTTGACCATCGCCTCCGAGCGTCCTGGCCATCATATGCGCGAAACCTGGCACCCGCTGGGCGTCGTCGGCGTGATCAGTGCATTCAACTTCCCGGTCGCCGTTTGGGCCTGGAACGCGACGCTGGCGCTGGTCTGCGGCAACCCGGTGATCTGGAAACCGTCGGAGAAAACCCCTCTGACCGCACTGGCCTGCCAAGCGTTGTTCGATCGCGTCCTGAAGAATTTCAGCGACGCCCCGCCGCACCTGAGCCAGGTGATCATCGGTGGTCGCGATGCTGGCGAAGCCCTGGTCGATGACCCGCGTGTCGCGCTGGTCAGCGCTACCGGCAGCACCCGCATGGGGCGCGAAGTGGCGCCGAAAATCGCCGCACGTTTTGCCCGCAGCATTCTGGAACTGGGCGGTAACAACGCGATGATCCTCGGCCCAAGCGCCGATCTGGACATGGCCGTACGGGCGATTCTGTTCAGCGCCGTCGGCACCGCCGGACAGCGTTGCACCACTCTGCGTCGCCTGATCGCTCATGAGTCGGTGAAGGAAGAAATCGTCACCCGCCTCAAAACCGCTTACTCCAAGGTACGCATCGGCCATCCGCTGGAAGGCAACCTGGTCGGGCCGCTGATCGACAAACACAGCTTCGAGAACATGCAGGACGCGCTGGAACAGGCCTTGAGCGAAGGCGGCCGCGTATTCGGCGGCAAACGTCAGCTGGAAGACAAATTCCCCAACGCTTATTACGTATCGCCAGCCATCGTCGAAATGCCGGAGCAGAGCGATGTGGTGTGCAGCGAAACCTTCGCACCGATTCTGTACGTGATCGGTTACAACGATTTCGAAGAGGCGCTGCGCCTGAACAACGCCGTGCCACAAGGCCTGTCGTCGTGCATCTTCACCACCGACGTGCGTGAAGCCGAGCGGTTCATGTCGGCGGTGGGCAGCGATTGCGGCATCGCCAACGTCAACATCGGCCCGAGCGGCGCGGAGATCGGCGGCGCGTTTGGCGGTGAGAAGGAAACGGGCGGTGGTCGTGAATCCGGTTCGGATGCATGGCGCGGGTACATGCGTCGTCAGACCAATACCGTGAACTATTCGCTGGAGTTGCCGTTGGCTCAGGGGATTACGTTCGACTGACGGCCTCTTCGCGGGCAAGCCTCGCTCCTACGGGGCTAGTGGCGCCCCGCAATTCGCGGGCAAACACAAAACCTGTAGGAGCGAGGCTTGCCCGCGAAGCTTTTGCTTGTTGTTTGTTAGGTTTCGGATTGGAGTCTGGCAATGCCGTTACGCGAAGAGTGTCTGTGGGAAAAACTGACGCCGCAAAGGCCCGACAACGTGGCGCTCAAAGGCGAGGTGACAGTGGATGTCTGCGTCATCGGCGCCGGTTTCACCGGTTTGTCGGCGGCGGTGCATCTGCTGGAACAAGGTAAAAGTGTCTGTGTGCTGGAAGCGCATCGCGCCGGGCATGGCGGTTCGGGGCGTAACGTCGGGCTGGTCAACGCCGGGATGTGGATACCACCGGATGAAATCGAAGCCGGTTTCGGCGAGGCGGTCGGCAGCCAGCTCAACCGCATGCTGGGTGCGGCGCCGTCGCTGGTGTTCAGCCTGGTCGACAAATACAACATCGATTGCCAGTTACGCCGCGAAGGCACGCTGCACATGGCGCACAACGCGCGTGGTGAAGCGGATCTGCGCAGTCGCGAAGAGCAATGGAAACGTCGCGGCGCACCGGTCGAGCTGTTGACCGGTCAAGCCTGCGAACAAGCAACGGGCACCACAAAAATCGCCGCCGCGTTGCTTGATCGGCGTGCCGGCACGATCAACCCGATGGCCTACACCACGGGGCTGGCCAACGCGGCCATCAGCCTCGGCGGTCAGCTGTTCGATCATTCCCCGGTGACCCGACTTGAACGTCAGGGCCAGCGCTGGTCGGTACAGACCGCCCAAGGCTCGGTGCTGGCCGAGCAGGTAGTCATCGCCTCCAATGCTTATACCGAAGGCGACTGGACGGAGCTGCGGCGCAATTTCTTCCCCGGTTATTACTATCAAGTGGCCTCGGTGCCGCTGACCGAAGACGCCGCGCAACAGATTCTGCCCGGCGGCCAGGGTTCTTGGGACACCCGGCAGGTGCTCAGCAGTATCCGTCGCGATGCCGAAGGGCGGTTGTTGCTCGGCAGTCTTGGCAATGGCAACCAGAAACCGACCTGGTTCCTGAAAGCCTGGGCCGACCGTGTGCAGCAGCACTACTTTCCTTACCTGAAACCGGTGGAGTGGGAGTGCACCTGGACCGGTTGTATCGCTTTCACGCCGGATCATTTGATGCGCCTGTTCGAGCCGGCACCGGGATTGGTGGCCGTCACCGGTTACAACGGTCGGGGCGTGACCACCGGTACAGTGGTCGGTAAAGCCTTTGCCGATTATTTGTGTAATGGAAATCCTCAAGCCCTGCCGATTCCCTTCGCCCCGATGCAGCCATTGGCAGGTGTGGGGCTACGAAGCTGTCTATATGAGGCTGGATTTTCGCTGTATCACGCGGGCCAGTGCTTGCGGATCGTGATCTGATTGTTGAAATATGTTGCTGAAAGCGGCGCTTTTCGGCGAAGCGGCTAGCCTGTAATGGTGCGGGTTGTAGCAGTCTGCGCACCAGCAGTGTGCAGTTCGGTGACGCGAGCTGTTACAGGCTGGTTGCACATCGTTTGGCGCTGCGGTTGCAATGATGGCGCGCGCGGGTTGCGCCTTTAAGAATAAATGGTTTCACCTCCCGCGGTTTAGACGGTTGCACGCCCAATGAAAATGGGCCCGAAACAGTCGAAAAAACAATAAGGCAGCGACTTTTCCCAGAATAAAAAACCGATGGCACGGCCCTTGCTCTGAGCATTCAGTGAAGTCGCAGTGCCAACTAAAAAAACCTTGGAGCACCACCTCATGTCCCAGACGTTTTACAAGAAAGGCTTTCTGGCCCTCGCAGTGGCAACTGCGTTGGGTGTTTCTGCGTTTGCTCAGGCTGACATCAAGATCGGCGTAGCGGGTCCAATGACGGGCGCCAACGCGGCATTTGGCGAGCAGTACATGAAGGGTGCGCAGGCAGCGGCTGATGCAGTCAACGCCGCTGGCGGTGTCAACGGGGAAAAAATCGTACTGGTCAAAGGTGATGACGCCTGCGAACCGAAACAGGCTGTGACAGTCGCCAAGGACCTGACCAATCAGAAAGTCGCTGGCGTAGTCGGTCACTTCTGCTCCTCGTCGACCATCCCGGCCTCCGAGATCTACGACGAAGCGGGCATCATCGCGATCACGCCAGGTTCCACCAACCCGGCTGTTACCGAGCGCGGTCTGAGTGCCATGTTCCGTATGTGTGGGCGTGACGACCAGCAAGGCATCGTGGCCGGCGACTACATCGTCGACGTGCTCAAGGGCAAGAAAGTCGTGGTTCTGCACGACAAGGATACCTACGGTCAAGGTCTGGCGGATGCTACCAAGGCTCAGTTGGCCAAGCGCGGCGTGACGCCGGTCCTGTACGAAGGCCTGACCCGTGGCGAAAAAGATTTCAGCACCATCGTCACCAAAATCCGCGGCGCTGGCGCCGACGTCGTTTACTTCGGTGGCCTGCACCCGGAAGCCGGTCCTCTGGTTCGTCAACTGCGTGAGCAAGGTCTCAAAGACGTCAAGTTCATGTCCGACGACGGCATCGTAACCGACGAACTGGTGACCACCGCTGGCGGTCCGCAATTCGTTGACGGCGTGCTGATGACCTTTGGTGCCGACCCACGCCTGCTGCCAGACAGCAAGACCGTAGTGGACGAGTTCCGCAAGAAAGGCACCGAGCCTGAAGGCTACACCCTGTACGCCTATGCTTCGGTCCAGGCTCTGGCCGCAGCCTTCAATGGCTCCAAATCCAACAATGGCGAGAAAGCCGCCGAGTGGCTGAAGAAAAATCCGGTTAAAACCGTGATGGGCGAGAAGACCTGGGACGCCAAGGGCGACCTGAAAGTCTCCGACTACGTGGTTTACCAGTGGGACAAGGATGGCAAATACCACCAGCTGGAAAAACAGAAGTGATATGACTGGTTGATTGCCCGGCGTCTTGTGCGCCGGGCAATCAAAGAACATGTCCGTGTTGTACCTGTCTTTTCTCGTAGAGCTGCATATCAACGTGTTGCGTCGGCGGCTGAACCCCGGTCCGGCGCATCCGGTTTTTGTGCAGTCTCTCAAATGCGTGAGATTGCGTTATGGATGGTATTTTCCTGCAGCAACTGGTCAACGGCCTGACCCTCGGGTCGGTCTACGGCCTGATCGCCATCGGCTACACAATGGTCTATGGCATCATCGGCATGATCAACTTCGCCCACGGCGAGGTTTACATGATTTCCGCTTACCTCGCGGCGATCAGTCTGGCTCTGCTGGCCTACTTCGGTATTGAATCCTTCCCCCTGTTGATGCTTGGCACACTCGTCTTCACCATCATCGTCACGGCGGTGTATGGCTGGGTCATCGAGCGCGTCGCCTACAAACCGCTGCGCAACTCCACCCGACTGGCACCGCTGATCAGCGCCATCGGTATTTCGTTGATCCTGCAAAACTATGCACAGATTTCCCAAGGCGCCCGTCAACAAGGCGTACCGACACTGCTGACCGGTGCATGGCGAGTTGAAGTTGGGACCGGCTTCGTCCAGCTGACCTACACCAAAATCTTCATTCTGATCGCAGCGTTTGTCGGTATGGCCCTGCTGACCTACGTCATCAAGTACACCAAGCTCGGCCGTATGTGCCGCGCCACCCAGCAAGACCGCAAGATGGCCTCGATCCTGGGGATCAACACCGATCGCGTCATCTCCTACGTGTTCATCATCGGTGCCGCGATGGCAGCCCTGGCGGGTGTGCTGATCACCATGAATTACGGCACATTCGACTTCTACGCGGGCTTCATCATTGGCATCAAGGCATTCACCGCCGCGGTGCTCGGTGGGATCGGCTCGCTGCCTGGGGCGATGCTCGGCGGGATTATTCTCGGGATCTCCGAGTCACTGTTCTCAGGCTTGGTCAACTCGGACTACAAAGACGTTTTCAGCTTCTCGCTGCTCGTTCTCGTTCTGGTCTTTCGGCCCCAAGGCCTGCTCGGCCGTCCTCTTGTGTCGAAGGTGTAAGCGATGTCTTCAACCACTAAAAAAACCATTGATCTCAAAAGAAGCCTGGTTGACGCGATTCTTGCCGGCCTGGTAGCCCTGATTGTGTTCGGCCCGATTGTCGGTGTAGTCCTGGACGGCTACGGCTTCAACCTGGAGGCGACCCGGGTGGCATGGATTGTTGCCATCGTCATGGCCGGCCGCTTTGCCTTGAGCCTGTTCCTGCAAACCCCCAAGGGCCTGAGAATTCTTGAAGGCTTTGAAAGCACCGGCTCCGGGGTTCATGTACTGCCGCCTGATTACAAATCCCGCTTGCGCTGGATCATCCCGGTGATAATCGTTATCGCCGTGGTGTTTCCGTTTTTCTCCAACTCCTACCTGCTGGGCGTGGTCATCCTCGGGCTGATCTACGTATTGCTGGGCCTGGGGCTGAACATCGTGGTCGGCCTGGCCGGCCTGCTCGACCTGGGTTACGTGGCGTTCTACGCCATCGGTGCCTACGGGCTGGCGCTCGGTTATCAATACCTGGGGCTGGGTTTCTGGACGGTGCTGCCGCTGGCGGCAATCACTGCCGGGTTGGCCGGTTGCATCCTGGGTTTCCCGGTGCTGCGCTTGCACGGTGATTACCTGGCGATCGTGACCCTGGGGTTTGGTGAAATCATCCGGTTGATCCTCAATAACTGGCTGTCCCTGACTGGAGGTCCGAACGGCATGGCGGCTCCGTTGCCGACCTTCTTCGGCCTCGAGTTCGGTAAAAGAGCGAAGGAGGGCGGCGTCCCGTTCCATGAGTTCTTCGGCATCGCCTATAACCCGGACGTGAAGTACTACTTCATATACGCGGTATTGTTTCTGGTGGTTCTGGCCGTGCTGTACATCAAGCACCGCTTGACCCGCATGCCCGTCGGTCGCGCGTGGGAAGCCTTGCGCGAAGACGAAATCGCCTGCCGTTCCATGGGCTTGAATCACGTACTGGTCAAGCTGTCGGCGTTCACCATCGGTGCATCGACTGCCGGTCTGGCGGGTGTGTTCTTCGCCACCTATCAGGGTTTCGTCAACCCGACTTCATTTACCTTCTTCGAGTCGGCACTGATCCTCGCCATCGTGGTGCTCGGCGGCATGGGTTCGACCATCGGCGTGGTGATTGCGGCGTTCGTGCTGACGGTCGCCCCGGAACTGCTGCGCGGCTTCGCCGAATATCGCGTGCTGCTGTTCGGCATCCTGATGGTGTTGATGATGATCTGGCGACCGCGCGGCCTGATCCGGATCAGCCGTACCGGTGTGACCCCACGTAAAGGAGTGGCGCCATGAGCGAAGAAATCGTTCTCTCGGTCGAAAATCTGATGATGCACTTTGGCGGCATCAAGGCCCTTAGTAACGTAAGCCTGCAAGTCAAACGCAACTCGATTTTTGCCTTGATCGGCCCCAACGGTGCGGGCAAGACCACGGTGTTCAACTGCCTGACCGGGTTCTATAAAGCGTCCGGCGGGCATATCGAACTCAATGCCCGTGGGGTGAAAACCGACGTCATCAAAATGCTCGGGGAACCGTTCAAGGCCGTTGATTTCGTTTCGCCGAAAAGCTTCGTCAGCCGGCTCCACTACAAGATGTTCGGTGGCACGCACCTGATCAACCGTGCCGGTCTGGCGCGGACTTTCCAGAACATTCGCCTGTTCAAGGAAATGTCGGTGCTGGAAAACCTGCTGGTGGCCCAGCACATGTGGGTCAACCGCAACCTGCTTTCGGGCATCTTCAACACCAAGGGTTACCGCAAAGCCGAAAGCGATGCGCTGGACCATGCGTTCTATTGGCTGGAAGTGGTGGACCTGGTGGACTGCGCTAACCGCCTGGCCGGTGAACTGTCCTACGGTCAACAACGCCGTCTGGAAATCGCCCGGGCCATGTGCACCCGGCCACAGATCATCTGCCTCGACGAACCGGCCGCCGGCCTTAACCCTCAGGAAACCGAAGCGCTGAGCGCGATGATCCGGCTGCTGCGCGACGAGCACGATCTGACCGTGGTACTGATCGAACACGACATGGGCATGGTAATGAGTATTTCCGACCACATCGTTGTACTGGACCACGGCGTTGTCATTGCCGAGGGCGGGCCTGATGCGATTCGACACGATCCGAAAGTGATTGCCGCCTACCTGGGCGCCGAAGAAGAGGAAGTGGTATGAGTGCACCCATCCTCGAACTCAAGGATCTGGACGTGTTCTACGGACCGATTCAGGCCCTGAAGAAAGTCTCGTTGCACATCAATGAAGGTGAAACCGTCAGCCTGATCGGCTCCAACGGCGCCGGCAAATCGACCCTGCTGATGTCGATCTTCGGCCAGCCACGGGCCGCTGACGGGCAGATCATCTACCAGGGTGTGGATATCACGCACAAGTCGTCCCACTACATTGCGTCAAACGGCATCGCTCAATCGCCGGAAGGCCGGCGGGTGTTCCCTGACATGACCGTCGAGGAAAACCTGTTGATGGGCACCATTCCTATCGGTGACAAGTACGCCAAGGAAGACATGCAGCGCATGTTCGAGTTGTTTCCACGGCTCGAAGAGCGGCGTACCCAACGCGCCATGACCATGTCGGGCGGCGAACAGCAAATGCTCGCCATCGCCCGGGCGCTTATGAGCCGGCCGAAGCTGTTGCTGCTCGATGAGCCGAGCCTGGGGCTGGCGCCGATTGTGGTGAAACAGATCTTCGCGACCCTGCGGGAACTGGCAAGCACCGGTATGACCATCTTCCTGGTGGAGCAGAACGCCAACCACGCCCTCAAGTTGTCGGACCGGGCGTACGTGATGGTCAACGGCGAGATTCGCCTCAGCGGCACCGGCAAGGAGCTGCTGGTGAACGATGAGGTGCGTAACGCCTACCTCGGCGGCCACTAACCGAAAAGCCCAAAAAACGCCCTGACGAACTCCACGTCAGGGCGTTTTTTTATGCTCGCAGAAGCTCCTGCACAGGATGGTGCTTTGAGGTAAAGGGAAATTGTGGAAAACAATATTCATGACCTCTCAAAGCGCGACATAAAGCCGCTGCAAATTGCTGTTTTGTCACGGTTTTGACTTGTCCCCGTTTGCTGTGGAGCTGGCTGTGAATAACGTGGGAGTAGCTGGCTGAAAGCCTTTGAATCCGTGGCTTACAGAGATGTGGTTGTTTTTTGATCAGGTGTTTTTACTGGACCTCGAGCCGGCTTTGTCAACCTTTTTGTTAGGGGCAAACAGGTTATGAATCGAGGCGGACAAGCCTGTGGATAAGTCTGTGGTTAAACTCTGGAAAGAGTCCGCTGAGGGCCGTAGTTACTGGCTTGGCGCCATCGTCGGTTTGACCGCCCGGTCGTGCAAATTGCCCGGGGCTACACAGCAGGCCCCCGAGGGTCAAGCAAAAAACTTTCTAATCTGCCCGCAAAGCCTTGTGGACAGCGGCTTGCAGCTTTTGCACTTGCCCCCGGAAACTGTGGACCGGCCTGTGGATAAGGTGCGCGTACATGGCTGCAAGCCACGGCCCATATGGCGTTGCCGGTGTTGATTGTTTTTTGTACGGTTTTTACGATGGTTGCCGCTGTGGACAAGGCCGGGCATGCTGGCAACTGATTTTCTATTCCAAGGGCTGTCGATCAGCCGAAGCAAGGAGAACACGATGTCCAACACCCTGTTTATTACCGGCGCAACCTCCGGTTTTGGTGAAGCCTGTGCCCGTCGTTTTGCCGAAGCCGGCTGGAAACTGGTGCTGACAGGTCGTCGTGAAGAGCGCCTCAATGCCCTGTGCGCTGAGTTGTCGAAGCAGACCGAGGTCCATGGCCTGGTGCTCGACGTACGGGATCGCAAGGCCATGGAGGAGGCGATTGCCAACCTGCCGCCGTCCTTCGCCAAGCTGCGCGGGCTGATCAACAACGCCGGCCTGGCCTTGGGCGTGGACCCGGCCCCCAAGTGCGATCTTGATGATTGGGACACCATGGTCGACACCAACATCAAAGGCTTGATGTACAGCACTCGCCTGTTGTTGCCGCGTTTGATCGCTCATGGTCGTGGCGCCAGCATCGTCAACCTCGGTTCGATCGCCGGCAACTACCCGTACCCGGGCAGCCACGTGTACGGCGCGAGCAAGGCGTTCGTCAAACAGTTCTCCCTGAACTTGCGTTGCGACCTGCAAGGTACGGGCGTGCGGGTCAGCAACATCGAACCGGGCCTGTGCGAAAGCGAGTTCTCGCTGGTGCGTTTCGCCGGTGACCAGGAGCGTTACAACGCCACGTACGCCGGCGCCGAGCCGATCCAGCCGCAAGACATCGCCGAGACCATTTTCTGGGTGCTCAACGCACCGGCCCACATCAACATCAACAGCCTTGAGCTAATGCCGGTGAGCCAGACCTGGAGCGGGTTTGCCATTGAGCGTAATGCCAAGGCGTAAGGCCGGGATAGACAAAGCAGGACATAAGGTAGACTCCTTCCCAATAACCCCGCCGCACCCCGCGGTTTCAAGGTTTTCAGAGGAGTCTACGTGAGTAACCGAGGTGAGCAGTCGCTGCTCAAACAATCGACCATCCTGATGTTCGCCGTGGCGATCGCCGGGATCGTCACCGGTTTTATTTCTGGTGCCCAATCCATCCTGTTCGATGGTTTTTTCTCGTTGATCGCGACCTTCATCAAGGTCCTTATGTTGATCACCGCCAAACTGATCGCCAAAGAAAGCAACCATCGCTTCCAGTTCGGCTTCTGGCACCTGGAGCCCATGGTGCTGCTGATCGAAGGCAGTTTTCTGTTGTTGATTGCGATCTACGCCTTTCTCAACGGTGTGTTCGGCATTATCAATGGCGGTCGTGAGATCGAGCTTGGGTTGGTGATCATCTACGCGGCGGTGTTCACCGTCGTCGAGTTCGCTTATTTCTTCTACGTCCGCCATCGCAATCGAAAGCTCAAATCAACGCTGATCCAGTTCGACAACATCAGTTGGCTGGTGGACGCGATGCTTTCGGTGGGCCTGCTGGTCAGTTTTCTCGCGGCGCTGCTGCTCAAGAGTCAGGGCTATGACGAGTGGGCGGTGTATGTCGACCCATTGATCCTGATTCTGCTGGCGCTGAGCATGCTGCCACCGGCCTTCAAGATTCTCGGCCCAGCGTTGCAAGATGTGCTGGGGATTGCTCCCGATCAATTGAATGACACCGTGCGCCAGGTTATGGACGTGGCCAAAGTCGAACATGGTTTCGACGACTACATCTCCTACGTGCAGAAGCACGGACGGGCGCGGTTTATCGAGATTCACGTGGTGTTGCCGGCGGATTACCGGCTGCAGAGCGTGAAACAGCTGGATGCGCTGCGGGAGGAGATTTCCGCGAAGCTCGGCAAGCCGGATGCGGCGAGATGGTTGACCATCAGTTTTACCGGGGACAGGAAGTGGATTGCCTGATTGGCTGGTGACCTGTGGCGAGGGGGCAAGCCCTCTCGCCACAAAAAACTCAACCGAGGTAGTCAGCCAACCCGCGATAACAGGTCGCCAAGTGATAAGGCGTGGTCGAAGGCATGTCCTTGCGGCTTACTTCGCCCTGCTCATCGCGACACTCATACCAGCCACCCGCATGTAAAAAGCGCTGTTGCAGCGCCTGCAATTGGCGCTGCACGGACGCTTCGCTGCCCGGGCGCAAAGTCAGGGCACGCAGGTATTCGGCTTGGGCCCAGATGCGTTGGGTCGCATCACGAGGATGGTCGTCCAGCTCCAGCATCGCGCACACAGCCCCGGTCTGTTGATCCACGCCCAGTTGCTCGGTAAACGTAAAGGCGCGGTCCAGCGAGGCATGCAGTTTGGAGCCGCGCAGCAAGGGTGAGGACTCCAGCAGGAAATACCATTCGAACTGATGGCCCGGCTCGAACCAGTTATCCACAGCGCCCAGCGGCTTTTCCATCAATACCGCGTGTTGCGGGTCGATGAAGCGCTTCTGCATGGCTGTGCATAACTCGATAAGCGCGCTCTGCACAGCAGCGTCCTCGCGCACTGAAAGGATGGCGAGGAAGGCTTCGGCCAAATGCATCAATGGATTCTGCAGCGGCCCGGAGTTGAGCGAGGACCAATCACGGTCCAGGCTGGCTTCGTACAGGCCGTCGCCTGTGGCGAAGCGTTGCGCCAACACTTCCAGGGTGGCGTTGAGCACCGACTCCACCAGCGGTTCGCGCCCCTTGTCCCAGTAATGGGCGCAGGCGAACAGGATGAAGGCGTGGGTGTAGAGGTCTTTGCGCTGATCCAGCGGCGCACCTTGCGGGTCGATGCTGTAGAACCAGCCGCCATGCTCGGCATCGTGGAAATGCTGTTGCAAGGATCGGAACAGTGCCGCCGCACGTTCTTCGGCTTGCGGCACTTGGCCGATCAGGCTGGCAAACAGGTACAGCTGCCGCGCGCAAGCCATGGCCCGATAGCGCTGAGGTGGCAATGGTCGATGCTCGGCGTCCAGCGCTTCATACGGCAATGCCATGTCGGCGTTCCAGCCGGGGCCTTGCCAGAGCGGCACGATCACGTCCTGGAAGTGCTGTTGCACCAAGGCGAACAGGGCGGTCAATTCAGGCTGGGAAGCAGAGCGGGAAACAGAGGGCATTGGCTGGCGTCGTCACGGCAGGGGCGATTGCGCGACATGGTAGCAGAGTGAGCGCGTCGATCGTTCCCACGCTCCGCGTGGGAATGCCTCATTGGACGCTCCGCGTCCGCTTCGAAAGGGACGCGGAGCGTCCCGGGCTGTATTCCCACGCAGAGCGTGGGAACGATCAATCAACCCGCCAGCAACCAGGCGCCGGTCATGGCTGAAGCCGCACCCGCCAGTCGAATCAACGGTGCCGCGGCCTGAGGCAAGACGCGAACCACCGCATAACCTGCGGCATGCAAAGCCGCTGTCGCTGCCACAAACCCCGCGGCATACGCCCATGGGCTCGACATCTCCGGCAACTCCAGACCATGCGCCACGCCATGAAACAGCGCGAACAATGCGGTCGCAGTCACCGCCAGGCTCAACGGCGGACGCACCGCCAAAGCCACCGCCAGGCCCAATGCCAATACCGATGCGGCAATCCCGCTTTCCAGTGCCGGCAGGTTCAGCCCTTCAAACCCCAGCAGGCCGCCGATCAGCATAGTGCCCACGAACGAGCACGGCAGCGCCCAACGCGCGGCGCCTTTCTGCTGCGCGGCCCACAACCCCACGGCAACCATTGCCAGCAAGTGATCGAGGCCGCCGATCGGGTGGCTGATGCCGGCCATCAAACCATTGTCGCCGTGGCCCGGGTGAGCGAACGCGATGGCCGGGGTCAACAGCAGGGCCATGGTGCCCAGAATGCGTTTCAGTGTCATGGATAAGCTTCCTTGTTGATAAGTGTGATCAGGCCGCAGTCAGCAAGCCCTGGCGTTCGATGAAGGCGATGATTGCTTCCAGGCCCTGGCCGGTTTTCTGGTTGCTGAAGACGAACGGTTTGCCGTTGCGCATGCGCTGGGTGTCGCTGTCCATCATCTCTAGCGAGGCGCCTACCAGCGGCGCGAGGTCGATCTTGTTGATCACCAGCAAATCGGATTTGCAGATCCCCGGCCCGCCCTTGCGCGGCAGTTTGTCGCCGGCCGAAACGTCGATCACGTAGATAGTCAGGTCGGACAGTTCCGGGCTGAAGGTCGCGGAGAGGTTGTCGCCGCCTGACTCCACCAGAATCAGATCCAGCCCCGGGAAACGCCGATTCAGTTGATCCACGGCTTCGAGGTTGATCGAGGCGTCTTCGCGGATCGCGGTGTGCGGGCAGCCGCCGGTTTCCACGCCGATGATCCGCTCGGGCGCCAGGGCTTCGTTGCGCACAAGAAAGTCGGCGTCTTCGCGGGTGTAGATGTCGTTAGTCACGACGGCCAGGTTGTAGCGATCACGCAGGGCCAGGCACAGAGCCAGGGTCAGGGCGGTTTTGCCGGAACCGACCGGCCCGCCGATACCGACGCGCAGAGGTTGTGTGTTCATGTGATTCTCCAAAATAAAAGGCCCTAGGAACGGAACAGACGGCTGTACTGGCGCTCATGTGCCATGCACGCCAGGGACAGGCCGAAAGCGGCGCTGCCAGTGTGTTCGGGGTTGATTCGGGTGGCGTTTTGCTGCGCCTGTTGCAGCAGCGGCAGCAGTTCGCTGGTCAAGCGCTGGGCGGCTTGCTGGCCCAGAGGCAAGGTCTTCATCAGCACCGCCAATTGGTTTTCCAGCCAGCTCCAGAGCCAGGCGGCCAGCGCATCTTGGGGGCTGATCTGCCAGGCGCGGGCCGCCAGCGCCCAGCCAAGGGCCAGATGCGGTTCAGGGCATTGGTCGAGAAAGGCCCGGGCGGGTGCATCCAGTTCCGGTAAACCGTTGAGCAGTTGCTTCAACGAATACCCCATCTGCCGACTTTCCTGATGCAGTTCGCGGGTTTCCCGGCTGGCGCGATGTTCTTCGCAGCGTTGCAGCAGTTCGGCCCAGTTTTCTTCGGCCGCGGCAATGCAATGGGCGAGCAGTAGCGGCGCTTCGAAACGCGCGAGATTGAGCAGCAACTGATCGCTGATCCAGCGCCGCGCGCTGTCGGGATCGTCCACGCGGCCGTTATCCACAGCCATCTCCAGACCCTGGGAATAGCTGTAGCCGCCAATCGGCAGCTGCGGGCTGGCCAGACGCAGCAGCGCCCAGGCTGGGTTCATAAACGCACGCCGAACTGGTGCAGTTTCGGCGGGTAGTTGAAATCCTCGTCACCGTGCCGCGAATGGTGATGGCCGCCACCATAGGCACCGTGTTCCGGCTGGAATGGCGCTTCGATGTTCTCGGCGTGGGCGCCCAGTTGCTCGAGCATGGCCTTGAGCACGTAATCGTCGAGCAGGCGCAACCAGCCATCACCGACTTGCAGGGCCACATGGCGGTTGCCCAGGTGATAGGCGGCGCGGGTCAGTTCAAAGGCGTTGGCGCAGGTGACGTGCAGCAGTTGTTCGGGGCGAGCGCAGACGCGAACGACGCGCCCGTCTTCGGCTTGCAGGCATTCGCCGTCATACAGCGGCGGCTGACCGCGCTCCAAAAACAACCCGACGTCTTCACCCTCGGCACTGAAACAGCGCAAACGGCTTTTGCTCCGGGCTTCGAAGGTCAGGTGCAACTCGGCGGCCCAGACGGGTTGAGGGTCGATTCTGCGATGAATCACCAGCATCGGAAGGCTTCCAGCAATGGACAATGCTCAGGGATAGAGCAAGGGGCTTGCCAATCGGGTGATAGGTAGGAAATGCCTGTCGGAGCGTGAAGGGTGGTTCAGGATGTTGCAGGGTTTTGATTGAAGTTGGTGCGAGAGGATTTTTTGCGCACCAAATTGCAGCGAGTGCCCGCTCCCACAGGGTGAAGTGCGTTACTCGGTGCTGCCGAGGCCTTGCCAGTGTTTTAGGCCGATGAAGATGAAGCGCAATTGCTGCGTGATCTTCGCCTGCGGCGTCAAATGCTCGGGTAGCGCCTCGGCCGGGGGATCAATAATGTCGGGCAGTGTCGCGAACACGCTTTTGACGATCAGATCAGCCATGACACTCAAGCCTGCGATGTCCAGATGCTGCAGTTTCGGCATCAGTGACAAGTCAGCCGCCAAATCCGAGCTGATGTCTTCGCGCAAGCGGCCAATGGCCTGGCGCACCGGCAGTGAACCGCCGTACTGTTCGCGGGCAAGAAACAGGAACTGCGAGCGATTGGCCGTGACCACGTCGAGAAAGATTCGTACCGAGGCGTCGATGATGCCGCCCATGACGAACTCGTTATGGCGCACCAGCCGGATGGTTTCACGGAAGGTCTGACCGACTTCGCTCACCAGCACCAGGCCCAGTTCATCCATGTCGGCGAAATGCCGGTAGAAACCGGTGGGTACGATCCCGGCGGTCCTGGTCACTTCGCGCAGGCTCAGGCTGCCGAATCCTCGGCCGCTTTCCATCAAGTGGCGAGCAGCGTCCATCAGGGCGTTGCGGGTCTGTTGTTTCTGTTCGGCGCGGGGCAGCATCGCAAGGGTGTTTTCTGGACAGGGACAGCGGCGCACTCTAGCAAATCGGCATCGCTGGCGTCGAACGACTATCGGGAGATCACGCGGGGAGATGCAGCTTCTATAAAGTCAAAAGCCCAATCCGGGGATTGGGCTTTTTTTCGGGGCCGCCATGGGCTCAGCTCACAGCGCTGTTGCGTTCGATTACACGGTCACCACCGCCTTCAGCCAGGGTCTGGCCTTGTGGAGTGCGGTCGGAACCGTCAGCCGCCAGGGTCTGGCCTTGTGGGGTGCGGTCGGAACCGTCAGCCGCCAGGGTCTGGCCTTGTGGGGTGCGGTCGGAACCGTCAGCCGCCAGGGTCTGGCCTTGTGGGGTGCGGTCGGAACCGTCAGCCGCCAGGGTCTGGCCTTGTGGGGTGCGGTCGGAACCGTCAGCCGCCAGGGTCTGGCCTTGTGGGGTGCGGTCGGAACCGTCAGCCGCCAGGGTCTGGCCTTGTGGGGTGCGGTCGGAACCGTCAGCCGCCAGGGTCTGGCCTTGTGGGGTGCGGTCGGAACCGTCAGCCGCCAGGGTCTGGCCTTGTGGGGTGCGGTCGGAACCGTCAGCCGCCAGGGTCTGGCCTTGTGGGGTGCGGTCGGAACCGTCAGCCGCCAGGGTCTGGCCTTGTGGGGTGCGGTCGGAACCGTCAGCCGCCAGGGTCTGGCCTTGTGGGGTGCGGTCGGAACCGTCAGCCGCCAGGGTCTGGCCTTGTGGGGTGCGGTCGGAACCGTCAGCCGCCAGGGTCTGGCCTTGTGGGGTGCGGTCGGAACCGTCAGCCGCCAGGGTCTGGCCTTGTGGGGTGCGGTCGGAACCGTCAGCCGCCAGGGTCTGGCCTTGTGGGGTGCGGTCGGAACCGTCAGCCGCCAGGGTCTGGCCTTGTGGGGTGCGGTCGGAACCGTCAGCCGCCAGGGTCTGGCCTTGTGGGGTGCGGTCGGAACCGTCAGCCGCCAGGGTCTGGCCTTGTGGGGTGCGGTCGGAACCGTCAGCCGCCAGGGTCTGGCCTTGTGGGGTGCGGTCGGAACCGTCAGCCGCCAGGGTCTGGCCTTGTGGAGTGCGATCGGAACCGTCAGCCGCCAGGGTCTGGCCTTGTGGAGTACGGTCCGAGCCGTCCTGAGTAATCAGGCCTTTTTCTTTCAGGCGATCATTGCCACCTTCGGCCAGGGTCTGACCTTGTGGGGTGCGGTCGGAACCATCAGCGGCGACGGTCTGGCTGAACACCGAGTGGCTGTCTTTGGCTTGTGGAGTGGCCTGATCAGCGGCCGGCAAAGCAAAAGCGGTGCTGGCTAACATCGAGAGGGTCAGGCTAAGCAGTAATTCGCGTTTCATGATGGGTTGCTCCTTGGGAGGGCGATAAAGTGGGTACGAGGTCAATGCTACTCTCGATAAGTCGATATAAAAGTTCATAAAGGCAATGGTAATAATCAACAGAATTGATTGTTCGGCCGCGGTGCTCTAGAACAGGTGTTTCCGGCGAGTTTTTTTGCACTGGGGTGGGTATTTTCGACCCACTCTCGCCTCGCAAAAGTGCGGGTGCGGTAACGCCGGATGAGGGAGCAGGGTGTCCCCAACCGATTATTTGAGTGTTAAGCGCCTATTCGGTTAAACCTGCGTGCCATTTCCCAGTCCTAAATGTCATGGCAGGCCGGTTCTGGCCTAACGTTTCATCAGTGCGTCGCTGTCGGGGCGCTCAGTCGTATTCAGGAGCCCTGTGCAATGACGCGCACTCGTAAAATTCTTGCCTGGACCTTCGCCAGCCTCGTTGTCCTGCTGGCCGTCCTGGTGCTGATCATCGCGTTCTTCGATTGGAACCGGATCAAACCGCCCCTGAACGCCAAAGTGTCCGAAGAACTGCATCGTCCGTTCACCATCAATGGCAACCTTGCGGTGATCTGGCGGCGCGAGCCTGATGAGGGCGGCTGGCGGGCCTGGGTGCCGTGGCCGCATGTGGTGGCCGAGGATTTGAGCCTGGGCAACCCGGACTGGTCGAAGCAGCCGCAGATGGCCACCCTCAAACGCGTGGAGCTGCGCATTTCGCCGCTGGCCTTGCTGGCGCAGCGGGTAGTGATCCCGCGCATCGACCTGACCGAACCCAATGCCGACCTGCAACGTCTGGCGGACGGCCGCGCCAACTGGACGTTCAAGTTCGATCCCAAAGATCCCGACGCCGAGCCTTCGAACTGGGCGCTGGACATCGGTGCCATCGGCTTCGACAAGGGCCACGTCACGCTCGACGACCAGAAGCTGAAGACCCAGCTTGATCTGCTCATCGATCCGTTGGGCAAACCGATTCCGTTCAGCGACATTGTTGGCGACAAAGCGGCAAAAAAAGCGCTTGAAAAGGGTGGCTCGCCACAGGATTACGCCTTCGCATTGAAGGTCAAAGGCCAATACCACGGTCAGAATCTCGCGGGTCAGGGCAAGACCGGCGGCTTGCTGGCTTTACAGGACACCACCAAGCCGTTCCCGCTTCAGGCGCAAATGAAGATCGCCGACACCAGCGTCGAACTGGCCGGCACGCTCACCGATCCATTGAACCTCGGCGCCCTGGATTTGCGCCTGAAACTGGCCGGTGCCAGCCTGGGTAATCTTTATCCGCTGATCGGCGTGACGCTGCCGGATACCCCACCTTACGCCACCGACGGGCACTTGATTGCCAAGCTGCAAGAGCCGGGCGGGGCGGTGTACCGTTATGAGGCGTTCAACGGCACCATTGGTCAGAGTGACATCCATGGCAACCTGACCTACATGGCGAGCCAGCCGAGGCCCAAACTCAGTGGGGCACTGGAGTCCAATCAACTGCTATTTACCGACCTGGCCCCATTGATCGGTGCCGATTCCAACGCCAAGCAAGAGGCCCGTGGCGGTGAAAGCAAGCAGCCGGCGGACAAGCTGCTGCCGGTCGAGGAGTTCAGGACTGAACGTTGGCGCGACATGGACGCTGATGTGGAGTTCACCGGCAAACGCATCGTCCACAGCGCAAAACTGCCGTTCAACGATCTCTACACCCATGTGGTGCTGACTGATGGTGTGCTCAGCCTCGAACCCCTGCGTTTCGGTGTGGCCGGTGGCAATCTGGATGCGCAGATTCGTCTGGACGGACGCACCGAGCCCTTGGAAGGTCGGGCCAAACTGACCGCGCGCAAGTTCAAGCTCAAGCAGTTGTTCCCCACCTTGGAGCGGATGAAAACCAGTTTTGGTGAGCTTAATGGCGACGCCGATCTTGTCGGTCGGGGCAACTCGGTAGCCAAGCTGCTGGGCACTGCCGACGGCAATTTGAAGATGTTGATCAATGACGGCGCGATCAGCCGCGAGTTGATGGAGTTGGCGGGGCTCAACGTCGGCAACTATGTGGTCGGCAAGATCTTTGGTGACAGGGAAGTGAAGATCAACTGCGCGGCGGCCGATTTCGAGATCAAGGCCGGTCTGGCGACCACGCGGCTGTTCGTTTTCGATACCGAGACCGCGATCGTTTATGTCGACGGCACGGCAAACATGGCGACCGAGCAACTGGACCTGACCATTTCCCCGGAATCCAAGGGCTGGCGTTTGATTTCGCTGCGTTCGCCGCTGTATGTGCGGGGCAAGTTCATCAAGCCGGATGCGGGAGTGAAACCGGTGCCGTTGATGCTGCGTGGGGCCGGAATGGTTGCACTGGGTGTGATCGCCGCGCCGGCGGCGGGCTTGCTGGCGCTGATAGCGCCGAGCGGTGGTGAGCCGAATCAGTGTGCGCCGTTGCTGGAGCAGATGAAGGCGGGCAAGGCGCCGGTGACGGTTAAGCCCACCCGGTAACAAACCGGTAGATCAAAAGATCGCAGCCTTCGGCAGCTCCTACGCGCCTGTGGGCGCTGCCGCAGGCTGCGATCTTGGCAATAGACCAGACAACCGGGCTTCTTCCTGCAACCACGCAAAAAACGCCCGCACCGGCGGATGCCGTTCACGGCCCGGTACGCACAGCGCGCTGTATCCGGCCCCATCGACTTGAATGTCACCCCGATAAGGCAACAGCAAGCCGCTGGCCACACTCTCCGACACCAGAATATTGCTCGCCAGCACCAGGCCTTGCCCGGCGATGGCGGCTTGCAGGGCGTAATGCTCCTCGTCGTATTCACGCACCACCGGTTGCGCAGCCAGCCAGGTTTCGCCGGACTGCGCGCACCAGGCCTCCCAGCCATGGGCGTACAGCTTGGAGTTGTGCCAGCGCACGCTGATCAGGGTCGGTACCCGACTGGCCGGCAGGGCCACTTGTTCAGGCGAGCCATAGACCCCGAAGAATTCGTCGAACAGGCACAAACCATAAAGGTTCGGGTAATCGTCGAGGCTGTAACGCACCACCAGATCGACGCTGGCGTCCTGATGCAAATCGATCACTTCGCAGTGAGTGTCCAGCCGCAGGCTGATATTCGGATGGCGGGCGTAAAACCGTCCCAACCGTGGCACCAGCCAAAGGGCTGCGAACGCGGCGGTGGTGGAAATCGTCAGGTTCGTGCTGCTGCGTTGCGGGCGCAAGGTATCGACGCTTTGCGCCACTTCGAGCAGGGCGCCATGCAGACTGCGAAACAACCGTTCGCCGCACTCGGTGAGGCGCACCTGGCGTGGCAGTCGTTCGAACAACGGCACGCCGAGCCAGTTTTCCAGGGAGCGGATCTGGTGCGAGACCGCCGTCGGCGTTACGGAGAGCTCTTCGGCGGCGGCCTTGAAACTCAACAGGCGTGAGGCGGATTCGAAGGCGCGCAGGGCGGTCAGCGGCAACGAGGCAAACATTTTAGAACTCCATGGATGAAATGGATTCATCCAGACTGATTTTTGTTCATTTGAAGAGAGGCAGTCACGCGCTTCAAGCTGCATGCACAAGCCGTTTCAGTTTAGCCCTTAAAGGAGATTCAGATGAGCAGAATTCTTGCCATTCACGCCAGCCCCCGTGGCGACCGTTCACATTCGCGGCGTTTGGCCGAGGTGTTTCTTAGCGCCTGGCAGGTCCGCAACCCGCAGTCGCAATTGACCCGTCGAGAAGTCGGTCGGGCGTTGATTCCGGCCGTTAACGAAGCGTTTGTGGCGGCCGCTTTCCATCCAGAACCTGAAGCGCGACCGCTGTCGATGCAGGCCGACCTGGCACTCAGCGATGAATTGGTGGGGGAGTTGCTCGGTCATGATCTGTTGGTGATTTCCACGCCGATGTACAACTTCAGCGTGCCCAGCGGCCTGAAGGCCTGGATCGACCAGATTGTGCGGCTCGGGCTGACGTTCAATCACACCCTGGACAACGGCATCGCTCAGTATGAACCGCTGGTGCAGGGCAAGAAGGCATTGATCGTCACCAGTCGCGGCGGGTTCGGTTTCGGCCCCGGCGGTGAACTTGAAGCGATGAACCATGCCGATCCATTGCTGCGTACGGCACTGGGGTTTATCGGCATCACCGACGTCACCGTGGTCGCCGCCGAGGGCGAAGAGTCCGCCGAGCGCACCTTCCAGGTGTCCGTGGCCGAGGCCGAGCAGCGTTTGCTGGCGCTGGCCAGGGAGTTCTAGATGGCCTGGGTGTTCCTGCTGATCGCCGCCGGGTTCGAGGTCACCTTCGCCATGGGCATGAAGTACGCCGAAGGCTTCACCCGGCTCTGGCCCTCGGTGATGACCGTGGTGGCCGCGGTGGGCGGGATTTACTTCTTGACCCTGGCCATGCGCGAATTGCCGGTAAGCATCGCCTACCCGATCTGGACCGCCATCGGTTCACTGGGCACGGTGTTTCTCGGCTTCGCACTGCTGGGCGAAAGCCTGACTGCGCTCAAGCTGGTGTCGGTCGGGCTGATTGTCGCGGGTGTGGTGGGGTTGAAGTAGAGGATGTCATAGACTGGTCGTCGAGTTGTCATCTGGGGTGGCGATGCTTGGCTGATGCCTTGCATCCAGCCTTGCTTCATCTCACCGACCACAAGGATGTTTATCCATGTCGCAAGGCTCCGCCACGCGTTACCCGTTGGTGCTGGTCCCGGGGATGCTCGGGTTTATCCGTCTGCTGCTTTATCCCTATTGGTTCGGAATCATTTCGGCATTGCGCCGGGATGGGGCGACCGTGATTGCGGTGCAGGTCTCGCCGCTTAATTCCACCGAGGTACGCGGCGAGCAATTGCTGGCGCGGATTGAGGAAATTCTGCGCGAAACCGGGGCCGAGAAAGTCAATCTGATCGGCCACAGCCAGGGCTCGCTGACCGCCCGTTACGCCGCGGCTAAACGCCCGGACCAGGTGGCTTCGGTGACCTCGGTGGCCGGGCCGAATCACGGCTCGGAACTGGCAGACCATCTGCACACCCATTATCCGGCTGACAGCGCCAAGGGCCGGCTCCTGAGCTTTTTGCTTTGGTTGATCAGCGCGTTGATGTGCCTGCTGGAAACCGGCTATCGCGGGCCGAGACTGCCGGTGGATATCCCGGCTTCGCACCAATCCCTGACCACGGCGGGCGTGGCGCTGTTCAATCAGCGTTATCCCCAAGGCCTGCCTGACACTTGGGGCGGGCATGGTCCGGAAGTGGTCAATGGCGTGCGTTATTACTCCTGGTCCGGGACGTTACAGCCGGGCAAGACCGATCGCGGGTGCAACCTGTTCGACGGGACCAATCGCAGTTGCCGGTTGTTTGCCAGGACTTTCGTGCGTGAGGCGGGGCATTGCGACGGGATGGTCGGGCGTTACAGCTCGCATTTGGGGACGGTGATCGGTGATGAATACCCGATGGATCACTTTGATATCGTCAACCAATCGCTGGGGTTGGTGGGCAAGGGCGCAGAGCCGGTGCGGTTGTTTGTCGAGCATGCAGCGAGGTTGAAGGCCGCCGGTGTGTGAACGGCAGTGAGACCGCGTTATCGTTCTTCGCGGGCAAGCCTCGCTCCCACAGGTTTTGTGTCGGACGTCGGCAATGAGCACGACACCAAACCTGTGGGAGCGTGGCTTGCCCGCGAAAGCGTCATATCAGGCAGCGCTGATCTTACGGCCCAGCACGGTGGTCCAGCGCTCCGACAAAATCACCCCACCCAACGTCAATACCCCACCCACCAGGTGATACAGCGCCAACTGCTCATGCAGCACCACCGCCGCAATCAGCGCCGTAATCAACGGCAGCAAATTGAAAAACAGCGTGGTCCGGCTTGGCCCCAGGCGCACCACGGCCTGCATCCACGCCAGCGGCGCAAGCATCGAGGCCAGCAGGCAGGCATAGAGCACCAGCGGAATGTTCTGCAGGGTCGGGCCGATTTTCGGTGAGGCGAGGAACAGCGGAAACAGCACCACCACCGCGACCAACACCTGCAAATACAGCAACACCAGCGGCGGCAAACGCAGCTGCCATTTTTTCAGCAGGGTGCTGTAAATCGCATACGCCAGCGTGGCGATCAGCATCATCGCGTCACCCAGGTTAACCCCGTGCTCCAGCAACGCACCAAGGCTGCCGGACGACACCACCACCAAGACACCCGCAAACGACAACACCGCGCCAGCCAGTGCGCCAGCGGTCAGGCGTTGGCCGAGGCTGACAATCGCCATGGCCAGCGACATCAAGGGCATCAGCGACAAAATGATCCCCATGTTGGTGGCCGAAGTCAGCGTCGCAGCGAAGTAAGCCAGGCTTTGATAAACCGCCATGCCAAGCACCCCGAGGATGAAAATCCTGCCCAGGTTCGGGCGGATCAACGGCCAGTGGGCGATCACCGGTTTAAGCATGAAAGGTGTGAACAGCAGTGCGGCCAGCAGCCAGCGGTAGAAACCGATTTCGGCGGGAAAGATCGCACCCACCGCGAGTTTGTTGATCACGGTGTTGCCGGCCCAAATGAAGATGGCCAGCAGGGGATAAGCGTATTGCATCGGGGAAAACCAGAACGTTAATGAAGGGTGATTATCCGCTTGTCTGGATCAACGCCTATACTTCGATCCAGACAACCTGCCTCTGATTCCGGACAGCATGAATAGCAAACACATTGATCTGCTGGATTTCAGCGAGCTGCCGGCCCCGGTCTATTTCCGTTATGCCGACTTCAACACCCATGAATACGCCTCGGCCCACCATCATCCTTGGGGCACCCTCGAGTATTCGGCCAATGGGGTCTTGCACATGGAGATCGGCAGCCGCCGCTTCATGTCGCCGCCGCAATACGCGGTGTGGGTGCCGCCCGGGTCCGAGCACAGTTTCTATAGCAATCAGCCGATCAACTATCGCGCGGTCTGCCTCGCGCCGACGCTGTGTCGTGATCTGCCGCAGCAGGCCTGCACCCTGGCGATCAGCGACATTCTCAAGGCGATCCTGAAAGACTTCGCCGCCCGCGATGTGAAAATTCCCGAGCACGATGCAGACAAGCGACTGGCTCAAGTGCTGGTGGACCAACTGCAACAGGCGCCGATGCATGAGTGCTACTTGCCCTACGCCAGCAGCCCCGGGCTGCTCGCAATTCTTGAAGCCTTGCAGACCGAGCCTGGAGATAACCGGCCATTGGCGCACTGGGCCGCGCACATTCACGTCAGTGAGCGCACGTTGGCCCGGCAGTTTGTCCGCGAGTTGGGCATGAGTTTCGGTGAGTGGCGGCAACGGTTGCGGTTTCTGGCGGCGATCGAGTCCCTGGACAGCCAGCGCAGCATTCAGGAAATCGCCTTCGACATGGGCTACAGCACCGGCTCGGCCTTTATCGCGATGTTTCAGCGTCAGGCCGGGTGCACGCCTGAGCAATATCGACGCAGCCACCTCGATAGCAGGTGAACGTGTAACAGGCTTTGTCTACACTCCGAAACAAGGCCGCATCCATCGGTGCGGTAACAAGGAGAACACTCCATGAAGATGTTGCGTGCCCCGTTGTTGATGATCGGTTTGCTGCTCTGCTCCCAGGGTTTCGCCGCCACTGCCCAACAGAACAAAATGACCACCTGCAATGCCGACGCTACCGCAAAAAGCCTCAAGGGCGACGAGCGCAAAGCCTTCATGAGTACCTGCCTCAAAGCCGCGCCGGCCGCCGATGCCGCCAAGCCCATGACCCCTCAACAAGAAAAGATGAAAACCTGTAATGCCGACGCCACGACCCAGGCGCTCAAGGGCGATGCGCGCAAAGCCTTCATGAGCGAATGCCTGAAGAAAAAATAAGCAGCGCGGTCAGCTCGGGAAGCTTGGTGGCCGGTAAGGTCGGCCGACACAATCCCTAGTGCTCGCCCCGGAACGCTGGCAGACTGCCAATCCTTTTACGTAGTTCGTTTTGAGGCTGTATGTCAGCGTTTTCTCAACGTCAGGTTTTGTTGCTTATCAGCTGGGTCATCATTTTTGGTGGTTTGCTGCTGGTGCTCCCTCTGCGATTGTTGCCCAGCTTGCTGGCCGGGTTGTTGGTGTTCGAACTGGTCAACATGCTCACGCCGCAATTGCAGCGGCTGATCGAAGGCCGTCGTGCGCGCTGGCTGGCGGTGGCGTTGCTGGGGACATTAGTGGTCAGCGTGCTGGCGCTGATCTTTGCCGGTGCGATCAGTTTTCTGCTGCACGAGGCGGAAAACCCCGGCGCTTCTCTCGATAAATTCATGGTGGTGGTCGACCGCGCGCGCGGGCAGTTGCCGCCGTTCATCGACGCTTACTTGCCGGCCAGTGCCGCCGAGTTTCGCGTGGCCATCGGCCAGTGGATGAGCAAGCACCTCAGTGACTTGCAACTGGTGGGCAAGGACGCAGCGCACATGTTCGTGACGCTGCTGATCGGCATGGTGCTGGGGGCGATCATCGCCTTGCAGCGAGTGCCGGATGTGACCAAGCGCAAGCCTTTGGCCGCGGCACTGTTCGACCGTTTGCACCTGTTGGTCCAGGCGTTTCGCAACATCGTTTTCGCCCAGATCAAGATTTCCCTGCTCAACACCTTCTTCACCGGAATCTTCCTCGCGGTGGTCCTGCCGATGTTCGGGATCAAGCTGCCGCTGACCAAAACCCTGATCGTGCTGACCTTCCTGCTCGGCTTGTTGCCGGTGATCGGCAACCTGATCTCGAACACCTTGATCACCATCGTCGGCTTGTCGCTATCGATCTGGGTGGCGGTGGCGGCGCTGGGTTACCTGATTGTGATCCACAAGCTCGAATATTTCCTCAACGCACGCATTGTCGGCGGGCAGATCAGTGCCAAGTCGTGGGAGTTGCTGCTGGCAATGCTGGTGTTCGAAGCCGCGTTCGGCCTGCCGGGGGTGGTGGCGGGGCCGATTTATTACGCGTATCTGAAGAGTGAGTTGAAGCAGGTGGGGATGGTGTAACCCCGCCCGATCATTCCCACGCTCTGCGTGGGAATGCATCCCGTGACGCTCCGCGTCACAGCCTCAACAGCGGACGCAGAGCGTCCATGGCGGCATTCCCACGCAGAGCGTGGGAACGATCATTACGCGAGGGTGCCGTAGCGTTTCATCGCCTCGATCGCCAACCCGCTGCCGATACTGCCAAAGATGTTGCCTTCCACGTGCTGCGCATTCGGCAGCATCGCCGAGACGCTATTGCGCAGTGCCGGAATCCCGCTCGAACCGCCGGTGAAGAACACGGTGTCCACCTGATCGACCCGCACGTTGGCGTCGTTCAGCAACTGGGTCACGCTGTTGCGCACCCGCTCCAGCAGGTTGTCGATGGCCGATTCGAACAGTGCCCGGCTCAGTTCCACGCTCAAACCCGGTTCGATCCGATCCAGCGGCACATGGCGGCTGTCGGCGTGGGTCAGCTGGATCTTGGTTTCTTCCACTTCCATGGCCAGCCAATGCCCGGCGCGCTGGTCGATCAGCTTGAACAGGCGATCGATGCCGCCGGTGTCCTCGATGTCGTAACGCATGCTGCCCAGGGCCAGGGTCGACTTCTGCGAGTACACCGAGTTGATGGTGTGCCAGGTCGCCAGGTTCATGTGGTGGCTGGTCGGCATATAGGCGCCGCTCTTCATCCGGCTACCGTAACCGAACAGCGGCATCAGGCCTTGCAGGCTCAGCTGCTTGTCGAAATCGGTCCCGCCGATGTGCACGCCACCGGTGGCGAGAATATCGTCGTGACGGTTATCGTGATTGCGGCGCTCAGGGGACAGGCGCACCAGCGAGAAGTCCGACGTACCACCGCCGATGTCCACAATCAGTACCAGCTCTTCTTTTTCGATGGTCGACTCATAGTCGAACGCCGCCGCAATCGGTTCGTACTGGAAAGAAACGTCCTTGAAGCCGATGGCACGGGCTACATCCACCAGGGTGTTCTCGGCTTCCTGGTCGGCCATTTCATCGTCATCGACGAAAAACACCGGACGGCCCAGCACCACTTCTTCGAACTCCCGACCGGCGGCGGTTTCGGCACGCTTTTTCAACTGGCCGATGAACAGCCCGAGCAGGTCCTTGAACGGCATCGCCGT
Organism: Pseudomonas sp. JL3; assembly: GCF_031570575.1. Taxonomy (NCBI): domain Bacteria; kingdom Pseudomonadati; phylum Pseudomonadota; class Gammaproteobacteria; order Pseudomonadales; family Pseudomonadaceae; genus Pseudomonas; species Pseudomonas sp. JL3. Next base: position 109,550 of record NZ_JAKWJK010000014.1, on the reverse strand, counting down.
GCCGAGGACGCTGGTGTCGTGCTTGATCAGTTTGGAGCCCAGCAGGCTCTTGAGCGAGCGCATCAGCCGGCCTTCGTAGCCTTCCAGATACTCGTGCAGCGCCAGCCGGCCGTACACCGGGCGGCGTTCTTCCATATTGAAGAAGACCACCGAGGGCAGGGTGATCTTGTCGTCCTCCAGCGCGATCAGCGTTTCCATGCCGGGGCGCAGCCAGCCGACGGTGGAGTTGGACGTGCCGAAGTCGATACCACAGGCACGGGCTGGAGATGCGTTTTTCATGTCTTTCAAGTTCCGGTTAAAAAACGGCCGCGCAGTGTATGTCAGTGCGGCGAAGATTCGAAGGCCGACTATCCGTTAAATCGCAGTGATCAGCGCTTGAAAGATGGCCAATTACCCCCAAACTTGCCTGCATAGGCTTGGCAGCCCTCAGGGCGACTGCAAGAACCACGTCTGCTGCCGATAAACTTCTGATGCGCTGCCCGGTCACAAAGTTGAGATTGGTCAATCCAAATGCTGCAAACAAGAGCATGCTGTGCCTGGCTGCGCGATTTCGATAATGGATGGTGATTCCCTCGATGGACTTCAAAGACTATTACAAGATTCTCGGTGTGGAGCCGACCGCGGACGATAAGGCGATCAAGGCCGCCTATCGAAAGCTGGCACGCAAATACCACCCCGATGTCAGCAAGGAAAAGGACGCCGAGGCCAAGTTCAAGGACGCGTCGGAAGCCTATGAAGCGCTGAAAAGCGCCGACAAGCGCGCCGAATACGACGACTTGCGCAAATACGGTCAGCACGGTCAGCCTTTTCAGGGCCCGCCAGGTTGGCAGAGCCGCGGTGGTTTCGGTGGTGGTGGCCAGGACACGGGCGATTTCTCTGACTTTTTCAGTTCGATCTTCGGCAACCGTGGTCCGGGTTTCGGTGGTGGTGGACGGTCGAGCCATAGCGCCGGGCGTCGAGGGCAAGACGTGGAAATGGAATTACCGGTTTTTCTGGAAGAAACCCTCTCGACCGAATCGAAGAAAGTCAGCTTCCAGGTGCCGCATTACAACGCTGCCGGCCAGCATGTCAGCAACACCAGCAAAAGCCTGAACGTGAAGATTCCTGCCGGCGTGACCGACGGCGAGCGCATCCGCCTCAAGGGCCAGGGCGCTCCGGGCATCGGTGGCGGGGCCAATGGCGACCTGTACCTGACCATCCGTTTTGCGCCGCACCCCAAATTCGACGTCGAAGGCGAGAACCTGATCATCACCTTGCCGCTGGCACCGTGGGAACTGGCGCTGGGGACCGAAGTCGCGGTACCGACCCTGACCGGCAAGATCAACCTCAAGATTCCGGCCGGCAGCCAGAACGGCCAGCGCATGCGCGCCAAGGGCCACGGCCTGATGCACAAGGCGGGTCACCGAGGCTACCTGTTCGTGCAGCTCAAGGCGGTGATGCCGAAAAAACTCGACCATGACGTCAAAGAATTGTGGGAGGAGCTGGCGAAAAAAGCCGCTTTCGATCCGCGAGAGAACTTTTGATTTTGAGATAAGGAGTAGCCAATCATGAGCGACCCCGTGATCGTTCAATTGGACCTGGCAGAATTCTGTGAGGCGACCGAATTGTCGGTCGTGCACGTGATCGAGATCGTCGAACACGGCATCCTCGAACCTCAGGGAGCACTGCCCAAGGATTGGCGTTTCACCGACTATGAACTGACATTGGCCAAGCGCGCCGCCAAGCTGCGGCGCGACCTGGAGCTGGAATGGGAAGGCGTCGCCCTGGCGCTGGACCTGCTCGAAGAGGTCCAGCAACTGCGGGCCGAGAACCGCATGCTCAAGCAGCGGTTGGGGCGGTTGGTGGTCGAGTAGCTGTAAACACTACCTGTGGCGAGGGGGGGTCACACCTTCCTGGGCAACACCACGGTAAACAACGTGCCGTCGGTCTCATTGGAGCTGACTTCAATCGTCCCTTGATGGGCCTTGACCACTTCCTTGACGATGAACAGTCCCAGGCCAAGACTGGTGGTCGGCCCGCCGAGTTCTTCGTCGGCACTGCGTACCAGTGGGTCGAAGATCGCGCCGATCGCCTCGGCTGGAATCGGCGCACCGTCGTTGTGTACCGTAAGCCGAACACTGTCAGCTTCGCCCTTGAGGGTCAGTTTGACCGCGCTGTTGTTCGAGCCGTGTTGCAAGGCATTGCCGATCAGGTTCTGCAGCATCTGATCGAGCCTTCGGCCATCCCACACACCTTGGGTGTCGCCTTCGACGCTCAATGTCGGATCGCATAGCGGATGAGCGGCACAGGCCTGCTCAATCGCTTCACGCACCGCATCGGCCAGATCCATGGGCGTCGGTTCGATCGGCAGGCTCTTGCCCAAGCGACTGCGGACCAACTCCAGCAAATCGCCGACCATCACCGCCATGTGGCGAGTGCCACGCTTGATGTGAAGTGCACAGGTCAATGCGTCACCCTCAAGGTTCGTTTTGCGCATCAGTATTTCGGTGGACATGCTCACCGCTTGCAGCGGTGCTCGCAGGTCATGGCCGAGGATCGCGAGAAAGATATCCCGCGAGCGATTGACCTGTTCGGCGTAGGCCGCCGTGGATTCGGCCAGCGCTTCGTCGATGGCTTCGTTGAAACGGATCATTTCCTGCAACTGGGCCAGATCCGGTGTCGTCAGGCTGTCGACCCACAAACGAATCACACAGGCACGCAAATGGCGGAATTCGGCGGTCATCTGCACCAGATCGAAGCCGGTATTGTGGCGCAATTCGCCATGGCTGGCGCTGGCCTGATCCAGCGCCGGATTTTTGTCCGGACCATCGCCCTTGGCCTTGGCGGCCTGCTCACGGCTGGTCTGGGGCAGTGTCATGTCGCGGGCGGCGGCCAGCAGAATCGCCCTGGCATGGTCGCGCAGCAGCGTTCTATCCATGGCAACCGGCTCCGGAGCAATGGTTCGGGCGAAAGACTCCCACTCGTCGACCACGCGGCCGACGTTTGCCACGATAAATTCAGAAAGTCCCATTACCCGTTTTTCCTGCGCGATAAATGCAAAACAGCGTTAAGCATAGTAGCTCCTTTGGGATGGAACACCACTTCGATGGTGCACGCAGATTCTGGATTGTGGGGTGCGGTAGATAGTTATTTTCAGCTTCTGGATTTCGACTGCGTGGCGCCTTTTTTGCGTGGAGAATCAACAACTTTTTGCGCTTTTGTTCACTGGGTCAGCGCGTAACCATAGGACTCCATCCATTGGTTTGAAGGTGTTCAAGACATGCCTGAATTGCAAGGAAGCAATCCAAACGTGCCATCAAGTCCGGCCCAAAAGGACGAAAAAGGGGTGCACTACCCGCGAATAAAACCGTTGATCCCCAAGGCAATCACCGAGGCGCCACAGACCAGACTTCTATCTGTGGCGCAGATGCAGCCGGTATTTCCTGATTGGTATCTGAAAGCCCGACCGGTGGATCGTGACCATCTCAAGCAGCTCGTCGACGAGCGCTGGCGCCTGCAAGGGCCGCTGGACGAATTGCTCGGCGATTTGCAGCACGATATCAAGGCCTTTGCCGAGCCATTGCTCAAAACCCTGCTGCTCTCGAACTTCAACGAGCATGGCGATCCGAACGACCTGCAATTACGCTTGTATGTGCCGAAAAAAATCGCCGGTGTCATCGATAACCAGGCCAGCATCATCCGTCGCTCCACGCTGCTCGAAGCGGCGCTGCACAACTTCGAAGAGGATGAAACCCGCGAGGGTGCGTTTCGCAGCGGCTCCGCGGTGTTGCGCAAGGACTTTCGTGGCGGCCTGCATGAGATCAAGGTCATCACCCCGCAAAAAATTGCGGCGTTGTGCCGCCGCCTCGACATTGGCGGGCAATACCAGACCCACATCAAGTCATTGCTCGCTCCCGCAAATGCCAACGCCGCTCGCCTGCTCAAGGAGCGTTCGATCGCCAGTGACAAAGCGGCCCTCAGACTGGCGTCGATGATGGCGTATCTCAAGGGCGATATCGGCCTGCACGGTTACACAACGATCGGCGCACTGATCGATGGCAAGCCTGACATCCAATGGAATGACCGTCCGCTGCAAAGTCATCGTTTGTCGATAATGGGATGCCGGATGACCGGCGTTGTGCTGTTCAGCGCGGTGGCCGAACCAGCGGCTGTCAAAAAGGCCGTTGATGGCCTGGCGCCCGAAGCACTCAAGCCTTGGCTTGAGTTCTCACAACGGGTAACTGCATCGCTACCCAATCGCTTCGATACCTTTGGCATGCTCAAGGCCTTTTTCGCCAACGGCCCGAAAGGCGTGGTGGAAGAGATGCTGCGCAAGGACGAAATCTACAGTCAGGATCGGCTGAGCGGGCATTTGATCGCCTGGGTACCGGATGACCCGGATCATCCGCTGAAGGAATATGCCTCGCTCACCGACTTCATGAAAACGCTGATCGGCCAACTGCGTGAAAGTGACTATCAGCGTTTTTTCAGTCGTTTTGTCGCACAGAAAGACAAGGCAATTTTTTTCAGCCGGGTCAATGAACGGCTCAAGACCATCACCTGGCAACAGCGCGAACCGCTCGACATGGGGCCATGGTGGCGAGAAACGCCGGTCGAAAACCCTAATGCGAACCCTGTTACTCATCTGATCAGCGACGAACTGTGGGACCGTCTGTTTCGTGAGCGTCGCGACAAAGCCATTGCCGATGCCCGATTGATCGCGGTGCCGACTGATGACGAAGACGCCGACGCACGCTGGAAACGCCTGAGCGGTTATCTGGACATCGCCTGGAACGTATTCAACGTTGGCGCAATGTTGGTGCCCGTGCTGGGGCCGGCCATGCTGGGCCTGATGGCCGCGCAATTGTTGGGGGAGCTGGTCGAGGGTATCGAAGACTGGAGCAAGGGGGACGTCGAAGAGGGCGCGGCGCACATCAACAGTTTCTTGATCAACAGTGCGCAATTGGCCCTGATGTTCATGGGCCATGTGCTGCCCGGCGGCCCTACACCGATCAGACCATCGCCCCTGATAGACAGCCTTAAACCGGTGGAACTGCCCAGCGGAAAAACGCGTCTGATCAAACCCGATCATGGGCCTTACGAGCACCGTCTGACGCTGCCCGAAACCGCAACGCCCGATGATCTCGGCGTCATTGAGCATGACGGGCGCAAAATGCTGTTGCTCGAGGATAAGCAATTCGTGCTCAAGGAGGATCCGCTCACCGGACAGCCTCGACTGCAACATTCCAGGCGCCCGAATGCCTATCAACTGAACGTCGAACACAACGGTGCCGGCGCCTGGCACACGGAGTTCGAAGAACCGATGGCATGGGACAAGGGCAAGCTGTTGCGGCGTCTCGGTCCGTCAGTGGATGGGATCAGTGACGAAGTGCTGGATCAGGTCCGACATGTCAGCGGTGTCGACGAAGGCGTGCTGCGTCGTATGCATGTCGAAAATGATCCACCGGCCCCCTTGCTCATGGACACGCTGAAGCGCTTCAAGGCCTACGCGGACGCCGACAAGCTGAGTGCGCAGATCCTGAACGGCCAGGTGCCGCAGGAACTGTCGGAGAAAGTGACCGGGTTTGTTGCCGAGTTACCCGGCTGGCCTGAATCCAGGGCCCTGGCGCTGGAAGCCGATGCCGCTTCGGGCCAGTCGTCACTGAGTTTCGGTGCGGCCATGGCTACGCCTGAAAATACCCTCAACCTGTCCCGGGCTGATGTTTGCGAAGGTCGCCTGCCGACACGGGTGGTTGACGCCCTTAACGAGGCGCAGTTGCAGGACTGGTTCGGCAGCGAAGTTCCGAAACAACGCTCGGCACGTATCGTCGAGCTGAAAAAACGCCTCGCCCACAAGGCGCAAAACAGCAAAAAAATGCTGTTCGATACGCTATACAAGGCCCGGGAAGTCACTAGCGATGCGCGGATTAACCTCCTGCAGCGGGATTTTCCGGACCTGTCGAACGCCGCGGCGCAAGCCCTGCTGGACGATGCCACTGAAGCCGAGTTGTTGAAATTGACCCGAGACCGACGGATCCCGTTGCGCTTGCGCGAAATGGCGCGATCGTCTGTGTTCGGCTTGCGTTTGAGTCGAGCCTATGAAGGCCTTTATCTAGACGAGTTGAGCAATGCTGATACCGACCGGCTGGCGCTCCATACCCTGGGAAACTGGCCGAAATGGCCAAAGGATATGCGCATTGAAGTCCGCCGGTTCTCTTTCACAGGTACGCTGCGCGACAGCGTTGGTCCGCTCGATGCCTCTGTGCGCAAGGTGTTGGCTTTGCGCGAAGACGGGCGCTTTGACACTTATGACAATGAGGGTGGCCATCTGCATGGAGCGGACGATCTGTACGGAGCATTGCTGCATGCCTTGCCCGATGCCGACCGCGAAACGCTGGGGTATGAGATCAATCAGGGGGCACAGCTGCGTCAGGCCGTTAAACAAATGCCGATGTCACACGACGCGTTCTCGAAAACTCTGCTGGATCACCCGATACGCAAACCCGCTTACGATCCGCAGATCATGCGTTTGCGTGGCGGAATGCGCTCCTACAGGGCGCGCTCGCAAGATCCGGATATTTTGCGGATTCGTACAAGAACACTCTATCCAGGCCTGGACGACAGCCAGATACAGGCGCTGCTGAACGATTTTGGTGAGCGGGCCGACCAGCGACTGACTGCGCTGGAAACCGAGTTCGACCGCTTCAATGACTCCATGCGCCAATGGGTCAACCAGCCTACCCAGGCTTGGCGTGTTACACCCGAAGGCGTCTCGGAATGGTGCGCCAGGAACGACATCTACGCAAAGCTCCGCCGCTGCTGGCAGCGCACCGGCCCGGCGGGCGCTGAGGCGCCAGGCATCGTGGCACCGCAGGTACTGAATCTGGATGGTTTTCCTCTGGACAGGCATTTGGCGACGATGCCTGAACTGGCGGCCAATTTTGATCACGTCACCGAATTAAGCCTGAACAATGCAGGCCTGCGTAATCAGCGGGTTGGATTCCTGCGACCATTCCGGCAATTGCGGCAGTTGAGCATGACGCACAACGGTTTGACCTCTTTTCCTCAAGAGATCGGCAGCATGCGCTGGCTGACTCATCTGGTGCTCAGCGATAACAACATCTCCCTGGACAGCGAGGGGATCGCCCACCTCAGAGGACTGACTCGCTTGCGCCTGTTGCGTCTGAATAACAACCCGTTGCGCTTGCCGCCTGATGTCAGTCGTATGCCCGGTTTGCAGGCGATTACCCTTGACAATTGCCAGCTTAATACCTGGCCCACGGGTTATCTTGGCCAGAATCGCCCGCGCAACATTTATCTGAACCTTGAGTTCAACAGGCTCACGCAAATTCCTGACGTGGCGCCTGGCTCCTTCCGTGCGGAGTTGCTGGCGCGCACATTCTTTACTCGGGAGGAGGGCTGGATTTCGCCCGAGAACCTTGATCAGGTGCGCACGTACATCGAATCGCTCGGTCTGGACCCTGATCGCGCCTATCCCTCACGTGGCGTACTCGACAGCTCCGAATGGGGAGAAGGGATGAGCAACGCCCAGTGGAATGCGAAGCAGGAAATCTGGGACTACGTGGAAGACGAGCATGGCTCGTTGCGGTTTTTCAATGAAATCCGGCGATTGACCGAGTCCTATGATTTCAGGGCCGGCGACAAAAGTTATCGTACCGAACTCACCGCCAAAGTGTGGCGCATGCTCGAGGCCATGGCCGAGAACACTGAACTGCGTGAAAAGCTTTTTGCCGAGGCGACCAGCACCACCAATTGTGTTGATGGCGGTACTCAGTTGTTCAACGCCATGGGCGTCGAAGTATTAGTGCACGAGGCCCATGGATTAGCCAATCCGGGGCTGGTGGAAGCCGAGTTGCTGCAACTGGCGAGGGGCAAGGCGCGTCTGGACGAACTGGGCAGGATTGCCCGTGAGCGTGTCGCTGAACGCTTGCGGGCGGGAGAAACCTTTTATCGCCCCGGCACTGAAGGTGGAACCATCGATGAAGTCGAGGTGCATCTGGCTTACATGACGGATCTGGCGGAACGTCTGGATCTGCCATGGCAGGCGCGAGGCATGCAGTTTCGGACTATTTCCAAGGTGAGCAAAGAGATGATCGAGGCGGCCTATCAACGCGTGCTGGCCCTGGAAGAAGGGGACTTGCTGACCGAGCGGATCCTTGAGCAACCGATCTGGCAAACCTTCATGGAAAAAACCTATCGTCAGGAATTCGATGTCCTCAAGCTGAGGCTGGAAAACGCTGAGGATGAAGAGGTGTTCCAGGCCATCAAGGATCTTGAAAAAACCTTGACCCAACAGGCTCTGAACCGAGCCAGACTGGACAAGGTGAACACTAAAATCGGAAGTTAACCCGCAAGCCCCGAACGTCTGGCGTTCGGGGCTTCTTACATTGTTCAGAACAAGAAATAGCGCTGGGTCATCGGCAAGGTTTCCGCTGGCTCACACCACAGCAACACGCCGTCCGCCTTCACTTGATAGGTTTGTGGATCGACGTCAATCACTGGCAGGTAATCGTTGTGGATCAGGTCGGTTTTCTGCACGTCGCGGCAGCCTTTGACCACGGCGATTTTCTTCTTCAGGCCCAAGGCTTCGGGCAAGCCGGCCTCCTGCGCCACCTGGCTGATAAACGTCAGGCTGGTGGCGTGCAACGAACCGCCGTAACTGGCAAACATCGGGCGATAGTGCACCGGTTGCGGGGTCGGGATCGAAGCGTTAGCGTCGCCCATCAGGCTGGCCGCAATGGCACCGCCTTTTAGAATCAACGTCGGTTTGACTCCGAAAAACGCCGGGCGCCAGAGCACCAGATCGGCCCATTTACCCACTTCCACCGAGCCCACTTCATGGCTGATGCCGTGGGTGATCGCCGGGTTGATGGTGTACTTGGCGATGTAGCGTTTGGCTCGGAAATTGTCGTTGCCTTCACCGTCCTGAGGCAGCGGGCCGCGCTGCTTTTTCATTTTGTCGGCGGTCTGCCAGGTGCGCGTGATGACTTCACCGACGCGGCCCATGGCCTGGCTGTCGGAGCTGATCATCGAGAACGCGCCGAGGTCGTGAAGGATGTCTTCGGCGGCGATGGTTTCGCGGCGGATGCGGCTTTCGGCGAAGGCCACGTCTTCGGCAATGCTCGGGTCCAGGTGGTGGCAGACCATCAGCATGTCGAGGTGTTCATCGATAGTGTTGCGGGTGAACGGCCGGGTCGGGTTGGTCGAGCTCGGCAGCACATTGGCGAAGCCGCAGGCCTTGATGATGTCCGGGGCATGACCGCCGCCGGCGCCTTCGGTGTGGTAGGTATGGATGGTGCGACCCTTGAAGGCGGCGAGGGTGGTTTCGACGAAGCCCGACTCGTTGAGGGTGTCGGTATGGATCGCCACCTGCACGTCGTATTGATCGGCGACGTTCAGGCAGTTGTCGATGCTCGCCGGGGTAGTGCCCCAGTCTTCGTGCAGCTTGAGGCCGATGGCGCCGGCCTTGACCTGTTCGATCAACGGCTCCGGCAAGCTGGCGTTGCCCTTGCCGGTGAAGCCGATGTTCATCGGGAAGGCATCGGCGGCCTGGAGCATGCGCGCCAGGTGCCATGGCCCGGAGGTACACGTAGTGGCGTTGGTACCGGTGGCCGGCCCGGTGCCGCCGCCGATCATGGTGGTGACGCCGCTCATCAGCGCTTCTTCGATCTGCTGCGGGCAGATGAAGTGGATATGGGTGTCGATGCCGCCGGCGGTGAGGATCATGCCCTCACCGGCGATCACTTCAGTGCTGGCGCCGACCGCGATGGTGATGTTGGGCTGGATGTCCGGGTTGCCGGCCTTGCCGATGGCTGCGATGCGCCCGTCCTTGAGGCCGACGTCCGCCTTGACGATGCCCCAGTGGTCGATGATCAGGGCGTTGGTGATCAACGTGTCGACCACTTCCGCGGCTAGCAATTGGCTTTGGCCCTGGCCGTCGCGAATGACTTTGCCGCCGCCGAATTTCACTTCTTCGCCATAGGTGGTGAAGTCCTTTTCCACTTCGATCCACAGTTCGGTGTCGGCCAGACGGACCTTGTCACCGACGGTGGGGCCGAACATGTCGGCGTAGGCCTGACGGGAAATCTTCATTGCAGTTCCTTCATTGATCGTTCCCACGCGCTGCGTGGGAATGCCGCCATGGACGCTCTGCGTCCGCCGTTATGTGACGCGGAGCGTCACGGGATGCATTCCCACGCAGAGCGTGGGAACGATCAGTCAGTCGAGGTCGCCCATGATCCTGCCGGCAAACCCGAACACCCGGCGATGCCCGGCCAGGTCCACCAGCTCGACCTCGCGGCTCTGCCCCGGTTCGAAGCGCACGGCGGTGCCGGCGGGGATGTTCAGGCGCATGCCGCGGCTGGCGGCGCGGTCGAAGGTCAGAGCGTCGTTGGTTTCGAAGAAGTGATAATGCGAGCCGACCTGGATCGGCCGGTCACCGCTGTTGGCTACCTTCAAACTGAGGGTGCGGCGGCCAACGTTGAGTTCGATGTCGCCGGGCTGGATCTGGTATTCACCGGGAATCATCAATGGGCTCCTTGGAGAATCTTGTAGTAAAGGGCAGTCGGTTTGTACTGGCCGTTCGGGTCGCAGGCGTAGTCGGGAATTTCGCCGGCGCGGGTGTAGCCCATCGCCTTGTAGAAGTCTTCGGCGGGGGAGCCGGCCTCGGTGTCGAGGTAGAGCATGCCGCGTTTGTGCTGGCGGGCGGCGAGTTCAACTGCATGCATCATTTGTTGGCCCAGACCGCGACGACGGGCGTGTTCACGCACCAGCAGTTTCTGCACTTCGGCGCGGTTCAACCCATTGGCTTTCTGGCACAACGTCAGTTGCACGCTGGCCTGTACCTGTTCGTCCTTGACCACCACCCAGAGCAGCACGTTGCCTTTGTTCAGGTTCTCCTGGACTTCATCGAAATAGGCTCGGGCCTGGGTCGCATCCAGATCCGCCATGAACCCGACACTGGCGCCATAGCCGACGGCATCGAGCAGCAAATCAATCAAACCCTGACGATAGTGCGCAAAGCTTTCAACATTGACGCGGCGCAGTTGGGCGGCGTTCATGGGGTATCACTCCTTGTGGGAACCGGGCGGCATAACGCCCGGGTCGAGGATCAGTTGCATGAAGGTCAGGTCCAGCCAGCGGCCGAACTTGGTACCCACCTGCGGCATTTGGCCGGTGACGACGAAACCGGCCCGGTCGTGCAGCCGGATCGAGGCGCCGTTACCGCTTTCGATGGCGGCGACCATCACGTGTTTGTTACAGCCTTTGGCGCGTTCGATCAGCGCTTCCATCAGTTGCGGCCCGAGGCCGTTGCCACGTTGGTCGTTGCGCACGTACACCGAGTGCTCGACCGTGTGGCGGAACCCGTCGAACGGGCGCCAGTCACCGAATGAAGCGTAGCCGAGTACGTTGTTGTCACCGTCGACGATCACCAGCACCGGATAACCCTGGGCCTGTCGGGCGCTGAACCAGGCCTGGCGGTTGTCCAGGTCCACGGCCTGTTCGTTCCAGATCGCCGTGGTATTGAGCACTGCGTCGTTGTAGATGTCGCGGATCGCCGGCAGGTCGGCGAGCAGCGCATCGCGGATGTGGTAAGTCATAGCGCGGCCTCAGGCGATCGGTTGGTGAACGGTGACCAGTTTGGTGCCGTCGGGAAACGTCGCTTCGACCTGGATCTCCGGGATCATTTCCGGGATGCCTTCCATCACTTGTTCGCGGCTGAGCAGGGTGGTGCCGTAGTGCATCAGTTCGGCCACGGTCTGGCCGTCACGCGCACCTTCGAGCAGCGCCGCGGAAATATAGGCCATGGCCTCCGGGTAATTGAGCTTCACGCCGCGCGCCAAACGCCGCTCGGCTACGAGGCCGGCGGTGAAGATCAGCAGCTTGTCTTTTTCGCGTGGGGTCAGGTCCATCGTAAAAATCCATCTGGGCAGATTAAAAAGAGTTGGATCTGCTTGCACAGATCCCCTGTGGGAGCGGGCTTGCCCGCGATGGGGCCATCACATCCAATAGAGATGTTGGCTGTAAGACCGCCATCGCGGGCAAGCCCGCTCCCACAGAAAAGCATTTCAGGTGTTCCATATTCTTGGGGGGATAGCTTCTCGGCCCAGCAACGCAGGCCTGAGCAATCGCCACAAATCAATCAGCCAACCACGTGCCAACAGCGCTTCACTGGCCAGACACCGGGCGACCAAAAGCCCCGGCAACTGCGTCAAATCTCCGCGCACGTCATTGGCCAGCGAGCGGCACTTCTCCAGCAGTTCGCTATCGATTTCACCCGTCACCAGCAACGTCGCAAACACCGGTTGGCCATCCAGCCCGATCGGCGAATCCAGCAAACCATCACCCCCGACAATGCGCTGACGTTCGTGCCAGAGCAACTGGCCGTCACGGCGGATATCCAGGTGCGCCTGAAAATGCCCGAGGTCGAAACGCTCGCCACTGGCCGGACGGCCCAGCGCCACCACATCCCAGTAGAACAGTCGCGCATCGCCCTCAAGGTCGATGCGGGTGCTGAGTTCCGCCTGAGCGTCGCTGAAGATGATCGTCTCTTGCGGCAGCCACTCCAACGTAGCACCAGCGGCCACGCGCAGGTCGAGTTTCTGATAAGCCGGCCCCGCCGCGCGATACCACTTGGCGGCGCCGGGGCTGGTGATTTGCGCCCAGGCGCCCGTACCGACGCTGGCCGAGATGTCCAGCCGATCACCACCAGCAATCCCGCCGGGCGGGTGGACGATGATGTGCTGACACACCTCGGGGCCTTCGGCGTACAAATGCTTCTGCACTCGCAGCGGGCCTTTGTGGCGGCGCTGTACCGGGCGTGTGCTCTCGCCAAAACGGGCGTAGCCGAGTTCCAGTTCGGCATGCCAGCAGGGGGTGAACAGCGTGATAGGGGCAGGTAAATTCATGATTTCTGATTATCGTCAGGAGGCAGCAGGTTAGATCGTAACCAGTCCACGGACACCTTCGGTTTCCATATTTTCGCCGCGGCCCTGTTGCACGATCTCGCCCCGGGACATTACCAGGTACTGATCGGCCAGTTCGGCGGCGAAATCGTAGAACTGCTCCACCAGCAAAATCGCCATGTCGCCGCGCGCTGCAAGCTGCTTGATCACCGCGCCGATTTCCTTGATCACCGACGGCTGAATACCTTCGGTGGGTTCGTCGAGAATCAGCAGCCGTGGACGACTGGCCAGTGCTCTGCCAATTGCCAGTTGCTGTTGCTGGCCGCCGGACAAATCACCGCCACGCCGTTGCTTCATTTGCAGCAGCACCGGGAACAGTTCGTAAATGAACCCCGGGACTTCCTTCGCTTCAGAGCCGGGAAACCGTGACAGGCCCATCAGCAGGTTTTCTTCCACGGTCAGTCGGCCAAAGATTTCCCGGCCCTGGGGCACGTAAGCGATGCCGGCATGCACCCGTTGGTGCGGCTTGAACGTGGTGATCGGTTGGCCTTCCCAATTCACCGCACCTTCTTTGGCCGGCAGCAAACCCATCAGGCATTTGAGCAGGGTGGTCTTGCCCACGCCATTGCGTCCGAGCAGGCAGGTGACCTCGCCGACCTTCACCTCAAACGTCAGGCCCCGCAGGATGTGACTACCGCCGTAGTACTGGTGCAGCTTGTCGACTTGCAGCATGTTCAAATTTCCCCCTGTGATCGTTCCCACGCTCTGCGTGGAAATGCATCTCGTGACGCTCCGCGTCACCTATGCACAGGACTTGAGCCCTGCATTGTCAGCGGGACGCGGAGCGTCCCAGGCGGCGTTCCCACGCAGAGCGTGGGAACGATCAATTGCTCATCAGCGACCGAGGTACACCTCGATCACCCGCTCATTGTCCTGCACCTGTTCCAGCGACCCTTCGGCCAATACGCTGCCCTGGTGCAACACGGTGACGTGGTCGGCGATCGAGCCGACGAAGCCCATGTCGTGTTCCACCACCATCAGCGAATGCTTGCCCGCCAGGCGCTTGAACAGCTCGGCGGTGAATTCGGTTTCGGCGTCGGTCATCCCCGCCACCGGCTCATCGAGCAGCAGCAGTTGCGGGTCCTGCATCAGCAGCATGCCGATTTCCAGAAACTGTTTCTGACCGTGGGACAACAGACCCGCCGGGCGATTGACCGAGGCGGTCAGGCGAATGGTTTCCAGCACCTCGCTGATGCGATCTTTCTGCTCACCACTGAGACGAGCCCGCAGGCTGGCCCATACCGACTTGTCGGTCTTCTGCGCCAGTTCCAGGTTCTCGAACACGCTCAGGGCTTCGAACACGGTTGGTTTCTGGAACTTGCGACCGATACCGGCCTGGGCGATTTGCACTTCGCTCATCTGCGTCAGGTCCAGGGTTTCACCGAACCAGGCCTTGCCGTGACTGGGACGGGTCTTGCCGGTGATCACGTCCATCAGCGTGGTCTTGCCCGCGCCGTTGGGGCCGATGATGCAGCGCAATTCGCCGACGCCGATGTACAGGTTCAGATCGTTCAGCGCCTTGAAACCATCGAAGCTGACGCTGATGTCTTCCAGGGTCAGGATGGTGCCGTGGCGCGTATTCAAGCCGGGGCCTACGCGTTGCCCGAGGCCAATGGCGTCGCGGCTGCTGCCGGCGTCCTTGTTGGGCTCCACGGGGAAGAAGGCCGGTTCGAGCATGAATTCAGCCGTTGCAGTGATCCTCATTGTTCGCCCCTTTTCTTCAGCACACCGATCACACCTTTAGGCAGATACAACGTCACGACGATAAACAGCGCGCCAAGGAAGAACAGCCAGTATTCCGGGAACGCCACGGTGAACCAGCTCTTCATGCCGTTGACCACCCCCGCGCCGAGCAGCGGGCCGATCAGCGTGCCGCGCCCACCGAGAGCCACCCAAACGGCGGCCTCAATAGAGTTAGTTGGCGACATTTCACTCGGGTTGATAATCCCGACTTGCGGCACATACAACGCGCCCGCCAAGCCACACAACACCGCGCTCAACACCCAGACAAACAGTTTGAAACCGCGCGGGTCGTAGCCGCAGAACATCAAGCGGTTTTCCGCATCGCGCAACGCAGTCAGCACCCGGCCGAACTTGCTCTGCGCCAGACGCCAGCCAATGAACAGGCTCGCCACCAGCAACAGCACCGTGGCGAAAAACAGCACCGCACGAGTCCCCGGTTCAGTGATGCCAAACCCGAGAATGGTGCGGAAGTTGGTGAAGCCATTGTTGCCACCAAACCCGGTTTCGTTGCGGAAAAACAGCAGCATCCCGGCGAAGGTCAGGGCCTGGGTCATGATCGAGAAATACACGCCCTTGATCCGCGAGCGGAAGGCGAAAAAACCGAACACCAGCGCCAGTAATCCCGGCGCCAACACCACCAGGCACAGGGCCCAGAGGAAGCTGCTGGTGCCGGTCCAGTACCAGGGCAATTCGGTCCACGACAGGAACGTCATGAACGCTGGCAGGCCATCGCCCGAGGCCTGGCGCATCAGGTACATGCCCATCGCGTAACCGCCGAGGGCGAAGAACAGACCGTGGCCCAAGGACAGCAGGCCGGCGTAACCCCAGACCAGGTCCAACGCTAGGGCGACGATGGCGTAGCACAGGATTTTGCCCACCAGTGTCAGTGTGTAGGCTGAGATATGAAACGCACTGTCCGGCGACAACAACGACAGCAATGGCAGCGCCAGCAGTAAAACAAGGATCACTGCGCCAACGGCAATCGTGACCTTGGGGCCGGCCTTTTGTGTGGCCGTGAGCATCAGGGGCTGATTCATCAGTCGATCACCCGTCCTTTCAGTGCGAAGAGGCCTTGCGGACGTTTCTGGATGAACAGAATGATCAGCGCGAGGATCAGGATTTTGCCCAGCACCGCACCGATCTGCGGTTCGAGAATCTTGTTGGCGATGCCCAGGCCGAAGGCGGCCAGCACGCTGCCGGCCAATTGACCAACACCGCCGAGCACTACCACCAGGAACGAGTCGATGATGTAGCTCTGGCCGAGGTCCGGGCCGACGTTGCCGATCTGGCTGAGCGCCACGCCACCGAGCCCGGCGATGCCCGAGCCGAGGCCGAAGGCGAGCATGTCGACGCGCCCGGTCGGTACGCCGCAGCACGCGGCCATGTTGCGGTTCTGGGTGACGGCGCGCACGTTAAGGCCTAGTCGCGTCTTGTTCAGCAGCAGCCAGGTCAGCACCACCACAAACAAGGCGAACGCGATGATCACGATGCGGTTGTACGGCAGCACCAGGTTCGGCAACACCTGAATCCCGCCTGAGAGCCAGGCCGGGTTGGCCACTTCGACGTTCTGCGCGCCGAACACCAGCCGCACCAACTGAATCAGCATCAGGCTGATGCCCCAGGTGGCGAGCAGGGTTTCCAATGGGCGACCGTAGAGGTGCCGAATCACCGTGCGCTCCAGCGCCATACCGATCCCGGCAGTGACGAAAAACGCTACCGGCAGGGCAATCAGCGGGTAGAACTCAATGGCCTGCGGGGCGAAGCGCTGAAACATCAACTGCACCACGTACGTCGAGTAAGCGCCGAGCATCAGCATCTCGCCGTGGGCCATGTTGATCACGCCGAGCAGGCCGAAAGTGATCGCCAGCCCCAACGCCGCCAGCAGCAGAATCGAACCCAGGGACATGCCGCTGAAGGCCTGCCCAAGCATTTCGCCGATCAGCAGTTTGCGTTTGACCTGGGCGAGGCTGGTTTCGGCGGCGGTGCGCACATTGGCATCGGCTTCGACGCCGGGTTCGAGCAAACCTTCGAGGCGAGTGCGGGCCAGTGGGTCGCCGGTTTCACCGAGCAAACGTACGGCGGCGAGGCGCACGGCCGGGTCGCTGTCGACCAGTTGCAGGTTGGCCAGTGCCAGGCTCAGGGCGGCGTGAACGCTTTCGTCTTTTTCGCCAGCCAATTGCTGGTCGAGGAATTTCAGCTGCGCCGGTTTGGCGCTTTTCTGTAATTGCTGCGCGGCGGTCAGACGGGTTTTGGCGTCGGCGGCGAGTAATTGGTGGCTGGCCAGCGCAGTGTCGATCAGACCGCGCAGACGGTTGTTCAGGCGCAGGGTTTTCGGTTGGCCGTCGACGGTCAACTCGCCTTGTTGCAGGGCGTTGATCAGTTCGATACGGGCCGGATCGGGCTGCACGGCCCAGGCTTCCAGAAGTTTTGCTTGTTGCACGGGATTGGCTGCGACGAAGTCTTCGGCGTCGCCGGCGTGGGCGACCATCGGCAATAACAGCGCGATGGCGAGGATGAGACGGTAAAGGGCGGTGGGCATAGCAGGTGTCCTATGATGATCGTTCCCACGCTCCGCGTGGGAATGCAGCCCGGGACGCTCCGCGTCCCAAAGCGGACGCAGAGCGTCCGTTGAGGCATTCCCACGCAGAGCGTGGGAACGATCAGGCTAAGCGGGGTGAATCAGTTGCTCTTCACCGCATAGTCCGGCTTCTTGTCGTTACCCGAGATAAACGGGCTCCATGGTTGAGCGCGGATCGGCCCTTCGGTCTGCCACACCACGTTGAACTGACCGTCGGCCTGAATCTCGCCGATCATCACTGGCTTGTGCAGGTGATGGTTGGTCTTGTCCATGGTCAAGGTGTAGCCGGACGGCGCGGCGAAGGTCTGGCCGGCCAGGGCTTCGCGGACTTTGTCGACGTCGGTGGACTTGGCTTTCTCGGCCGCTTGCGCCCACATGTGGATGCCGACGTAAGTGGCTTCCATCGGGTCGTTGGTCACCGCTTTGTCGGCGCCCGGCAGGTTGTGTTTCTTGGCGTAGGCTTTCCAGTCTGCGACGAATTTCTTGTTCTGCGGGTTCTCGACCGACTCAAAGTAGTTCCACGCCGCGAGGTTGCCCACCAGCGGTTTGGTGTCGATGCCACGCAGTTCTTCTTCGCCCACGGAGAACGCCACGACCGGAACGTCGGTGGCTTTCAGGCCCTGGTTAGCCAGCTCTTTATAGAACGGCACGTTGGAGTCGCCGTTGACCGTGGAGATGACTGCTGTCTTGCCACCGGCGGAGAATTTTTTGATGTTGGCCACGATGGTTTGATAGTCGCTGTGGCCGAATGGGGTGTAGACCTCTTCGATGTCCTTGTCCGCCACACCTTTGGAGTGCAGGAACGAGCGCAGAATCTTGTTGGTGGTGCGCGGGTAAACGTAGTCGGTGCCGAGCAGGAAGTAACGCTTGGCGCCGCCGCCTTCTTCGCTCATCAAATATTCCACCGCTGGGATCGCTTGCTGGTTCGGTGCCGCGCCGGTGTAGAACACGTTCGGCGACATCTCTTCGCCTTCGTATTGCACCGGGTAGAACAGCAGGCCGTTGAGCTCTTCGAACACCGGCAGCACCGATTTACGCGACACCGAGGTCCAGCAACCGAACACCACCGCCACCTTGTCCTGGGTCAGTAACTGCCGGCCCTTTTCGGCGAACAGCGGCCAGTTCGATGCCGGGTCCACGACCACAGGCTCCAGCATTTTGCCGTTCACACCGCCCTTGGCGTTGATTTCGTCGATGGTCATCAACGCCATGTCTTTGAGCGAGGTTTCGGAGATCGCCATGGTGCCGGACAACGAATGCAGAATACCGACCTTGATGGTCTCGGCGGCCTGGACCGTCCAGGCCATGCCCATCGCGGCAATGCTTGCCGATAGTGTGAAAGCCTTGATCAAACTGCGACGCTTCATTGTGCGATCTCCATGAACGTTAAAGTTTTTTATGGTTGGCAGATGCGGACGACTGAAGGGTCTTTAGCAAGGGCTGTGCCCGGTCGGGGAAGGGCAAGGAAATGTCGTATTAGAGCGGTTGCGGGGTTTGGGTGACGCACCATGAAGGGACGGGGCTGGCGCGTTGGTGCGAGAAGGTGCGCCACATTGGGGCGACGCAGCCATCGCGGGCAAGCCCGCGATGGTCGATAACGCGGTCTACGCCGGGTCGACGTTATCCAGCGCCCGGTTCACCGCCAGTTCCGCCAGCATGATGCTCTGTTGAATCGCCAACACCGTGTAGCGCTGTGGGCCGGTTAGGTCGTTGGCAAAGTCGCTGGCCAGGACACTCGCTGTGGCCAACGATTCACAGGCGTGGGCCAGGAGGCTTTCGGTATCCATATTGGGGGCGACCATGAACATGGTGCTGGGGCGGCGGGGTTTTTCGGTGTATTGATCCGGGGGATCGGGGACTGATTTCTTCATTTAAGTTCTCTGTTCATGCAGGGGCCATCACTTGCCGTTTCTCACACGGAAAGTGGTGGCAGCTATGTGCAGGGTGAGAAAACCGGGAACAGAGAACCGGCCGGACCGAAGTCCGCCCGCACACAGCCGCCATAGAGCATTGCAGACAGCGAATAGCTGGCGGCAATTATGGTGATACTGACGGTAGATTCATACATCTCTGTTACCGGGTTCTCACACCCGATCGCTGAGTTTTCAGCGACAGCCCAAGACTAGAGGGCTCGCGTCCGACGAACAACCTGAAAAAAGCGTGGGAAAGTTCCGTGTTTTGACACATCCGTTAAACATTCAACAGCGGAACGCGGAGCGTCCCTGGCGGCATTCCCACGCGGGAGCGTGGGAACGATCAATCCCCAAATTTGTGTACGACACAAATCCTGTGGGAGCGGGCTTGCCCGCGATAGCGGAGGGTCAGTCACGGTGATGTTGAATGTGCCGCCGTCATCGCAGGCAAGCCAGCTCCCACAGGTGCAGTGGTTCTTTTGGAAATTAGCGGCGGCGCATCAGGCCGATGAAGAACAGCCCGCCGATGGCGGCGGTGGCGACGCCGATGGGCAGGTCTTCCGGGGCGATCAGGGTGCGCGCGGCCACGTCGACCCAGACCAGGAACAGGCTGCCCAGTAACACGCAGACGGGCAGCAACCGACGATGCTCGGCGCCCACCAACCGCCGGGCAATGTGCGGCACCATCAGCCCGACAAAACCAATCGAGCCGCTGATGGACACCAGCACCCCGGTCATCAATGAGGCAATCAAAAACACCCGCAAGCGCACGGTGCGGGCATTAAGGCCCAAGGTGACGGCGGTCTGTTCACCCGCCATCAACGCGTTCAACGGCCGGGCCATGCCCAGCAGCAACACCAACCCAAGCAACACACTGGCGGCGGGTACGGCGAGCAGTTCCCAACGCGCCAACCCAAGCCCGCCAAGCATCCAGAACATCACCGCCGAACTGGCGCGGTGATCACCGAGAAACAACAGCAGATTGGCAACCGCCATCATCACGAACGACACCGCCACGCCGCACAACAGCAGCCGATCACTGTCCAGCCGCCCATTGCGATTGGCGATCATCAGCACGATCAACATGCTCAACAACGCACCGATGAACGCCGCGATGGGCAAGGTCAGCAACCCGACAATCTCACCGACATGCAGCACCACGATCACCGCGCCGAGGGTCGCGCCGGAGGTCACGCCCAACAAGTGCGGATCAGCCAACGGATTGCGCGTCACCGCTTGCAGCACCGCGCCAATCAACGCCAGACCGGCGCCCACCAGCGCACCGAGCAACATGCGCGGCACGCGGATCAGCCAGACGATGTGTTCCTGGCCGGCAGTCCAGTCCGCAGCACCGAAACCAAAAATCTTGTGCAGCAATATTCGCCAGACCACCTCCACCGGCACCCGCGCCGGGCCGAAGCCCAGCGACACCACGCACGACACCAGCAACAGCGCGCCGAGGGCCATCAGCAACAAGGCATAACGACGGTCGATCATTCGCCGTGGAAACCCTTGGCCAGGGTTTCGACCGCCAGCACGTTGTCGATCCCGGGCGTGGCCTGCACGTACGGAATGACGATGAAGCGCTGGTTCTTGATCGCGTCCACCGATTGCAGGGCCTGGTTGTTCAGCAAAAATTGCTCCTTCTGCTCGGCGGTGACTTCGCCGTAATCAACGATCACGATCACCTGCGGATTGCGCTCGACCACGTTCTCCCAATTCACCCGGGTCCAGCTCGCCTCGACGTCGTCGAGAATGTTGCGCCCGCCGGCCGCGTCGATCAGCGCCTGTGGCATGCCCAGACGCCCGGAGGTCATGGCCCGGTCTTCACCGCTGTCGTACAGAAATACCCGAGGCTTGTCCGCCGGCAGGTCCTGGCGCACCTCGGCGACTTGCGCCTGCATCCGGGCGATCACGGCGTTGGCGCGGTCCTGCACGTCGAAGATTTTTCCGAGGTTGCGCAGGTCGTTGTAGGTGTCTTCCAGGCTGGCCGGCGGGCGCTTCATCACGAAGGCGCAGGACTCGGTCAACTCATAGACGTTGATACCCAGCGGTTGCAGGGTTTGCGGCGTGAGATCACCGCCGACGCGCATACCGTAGTCCCAACCGGCAAAGAAGAAATCGACGTTGGCGTTGAGCAGGGTTTCCACTGACGGGTACTTGGCCGCCAGCTCCGGCAAACCGTCGAGGAGGGTCTGCATCTGGGGCGTCACCGATTTCCAGCCGGACACGCCGCTGTAGCCGACCATCCTGGGTTTGAGACCGAGGGCGAGCATCATCTGGGTCATGTTGATATCGTGGCTGACCGCGTGTTTCGGCGCTTGCTTGAAGGTCACTTCGCGGTTGCAGCTCTGGACAGTCAGCGGGTATTTCGTGGCCTCGGCGAAGGCTTGGGCACTGCCCAGCAACAGCGCGATGCAAAGCAGGGAACGCAAAGTCATGGTTGGGTTATCCAGGTGATTCGTGGGTAGCCGTGCAAGGGATGGTCATCGATCAGGGCGTCGACGCCGAACACGTTGTGCAAAAGGTGTGTGGTCAGAACTTCTTTGGGGGTGCCACTGGCGACGATGCGACCGTGATGGATCACGTACAGCCGATCGCAGAAGGCCGCCGCCAGATTGAGGTCATGAATACTCGCCAGCGTGCCGATCTGCAGGCGTTTGACCAGTTGCAACAGTTCCAGCTGATAGCGCGGGTCGAGGTGGTTGGTCGGCTCGTCGAGGATCAGCAATTGCGGCTGTTGGGCTAGGGCGCGGGCGAGGATCACGCGCTGTTTTTCACCACCGGAAAGGGTGGCAAAAGCGTGGTCTTCGAAGCCCTTGAGGCCGACCGATTCGAGGGCGTGGGTCGCGAGTTTTCGGTCTTCAAGGGTGTCGCCATCAAACAGGCCTTTGTGCGGCGTGCGGCCCATGGCGACCACTTCCTCGACGGTCAGGCCGAAGGCGTCGGGGAACTCCTGCAACACCACCGCGATGCGTTGCGCGCACCAGCGTGAGGATTGCTTCCAGACGTTGTGGTGGTCGAGTTTGACCTCACCGCTTTCCGGTTTGCTGAAACGATAGGCGCACCGCAACAGGCTGGTTTTGCCGCTGCCGTTGGGGCCGATCAACCCGACGAACTCACCGGCGGCCACGTGCAGCGATGCGTCACGCAGCTGGAACTGGTGATGACAGTGGCCGTGGCCCAGGGGTGTCCAGGCGAGGTTCGAGAGGTTCAGCGAGGTCATGCATTTCTCTTGGCGTTAACGATCGTTCCCACGCTCTGCGTGGGAATGCCTCAACGGACGCTCCGCGTTCGGCTCTGGAGAGGACGCGGAGCGTCCCGGGCTGCATTCCTTTGCTGCGCGTGGGAACGATCAATCGGCGGTGACGAAGAAAGATCGCGGCCCGCATTGTATTGGCTTTGCGCGTACGCGTATCTCGCCTGTTTTCATAATGAAGGTGAGGTGGATTCAGTTTGCCGGCCCAAGCGCGACAGCAGCGCCCAATCCAATACCCACACGACAATCAACGAAGCCCCCACCAACGGAAACATCACCGCCAACCCGAACATAATGACTATCGCGGTTTTCCATTTCGGCAGGTCGTGACGCAACGGCGGCACCCCGAGTTTGCCCTGTGGCCGGCGCTTCCACCAGATCACCACGCCGCTCACGGCGCTGAGCAGAATCATCAGGCAGATCAGCAGCACGATGACCTGATTGAACGGGCCGAACATCTTGCCTTCGTGCAGCATCACGCCGACTTCCGTGGCCCGGGCGACGTTACTGTAATGCTGCCAGCGCACGTCGGCGAGGACGTCGCCGGTGTACTGGTCGACATGCAGGGTGGCGTCGTTGCGCGGGTCGTCGGCGAACACGGCGATGGTGAACACGCCGGTGGCTGTAGTCGGGAAGGTGATGCTGTAGCCGGGCTCGACCTTGCGCTGCACGGCGATGTTTTGCACGTCTTGCAGGCTGATGGTCGGCGCCGCCGGACCGGCTTGCGTGCTGGTGTGAGCCATGTGTTCGGCATGGTCGCCGGACATCGGCATCGGCGTGTTTTCCATGGCCCAAGGCACGGTCTGGCGCGTGGCGCTGTTGAGGCTGCGGGCCTCGACATCGGACTTCGGCACGTCATTCCACATGGCGACCGGGAAGCGGTTCCAGAGGTCGGCGTATTGCTTGCCCCAGAACCCGGTCCAGGTCATGCCGCTGAGCAGCATCACCAGCAGCAATGCCGCGCCCCAGAACCCGGTTACGGCGTGCAGGTCACGCCAGAGCACTCGGCCACGACTGTTCAAGCGTGGCCAGAGAATCCCGGCGGACTGGCCGCGCGGCCACCACAGAAATACCCCGGAAACCACCAGCACGACGCCCCAACCGGCGGCCAGTTCTACCAGCCGATCACCGACGGTGCCGATCATCAACTCGCCGTGAATCGAGCGCGCCATCGCTTGCAGATTCTGCTTCGCGTCTTGCTCGCCAAGGATGTCGCCGTGGTACGGATCGATGAACACGTTCAGTTCATGACCTTCGTTGATCACCACAAACTGCGCACTGCGTTCGGCGTTGATTGGCGGCAGGTACTGTTTGATCTGGCCTTGTGGGTACGCCTCTTTTACGCGCTTGAGCAGGTCGTCGGCGGAGACTTTGTGATGGGCCGCAGGGACGTTCAGCAGGCTGCCGTACATCAACGGATCGAGTTGCGGCTTGAACAGGTAGATGATGCCGGTCAGGGCCAGCATCACCATGAATGGCGCGACGAACAGGCCGGCATAGAAATGCCAGCGCCAGGCCAGGTTGTAGAAATTCGGTTTGGGCTGTTTCATCAGGAACGCTCCGCTAGGCTTGGATCTTTTAGTTGTTTGTTGCGGTTGCTGCGCAACCGATCGCGAGCAGGCTCGCTCCCACAGGTTCAACACTGTCCATGTGGGAGCGAGCCTGCTCGCGATGCTTTTAGAAGCTCATATCCACCTTGGTCCAGAGCGTGCGCCCCGGTTCGTTGATGGCTTGCGGATCATTGGCCGGGAAGCCGAAACCGGCGTTGCCCGCCAGGTTCAAGTGTTCGGCGTAGGCCTTGCCAAACAAGTTGTCGACGCCGCTGCTGACCTTCCAGTTCTTGTTGATCCGGTACGCGCCGTTGAGCGAGAACACCCCAAAGCCCGAACTCGTGTCGAAGTCTTTGCCGACCACGTTGCCCTTGTTCTGGTCGATGCGGTTCTGCGCCGCAACCACCCGCCACAAGGCGCCGGCGCTCCAGTTGTCTTCGCTGTAGGTCAGGCCGAAACGCGCATCCAGCGGTGGCATCTGCGGTAGCGCGCTGCCGTCGCTGCTGTTCTTGCCCCAGGCGTAAGCCAGGGTCGCGTCGGCTTTCCAGTTGGCCGTCAGCTTGTAGGCCGCGCCGAGTTCGCCGCCCATGATTCGCGCGTCGATGTTCTCGGCTTGCGAGGTCATGCCCATCATCCCCGGCGTGTAGTTGAACAGGATGTAGTCACGTACTTGGCCGACGTAACCCGAGGCCCAGGCTTCGAGGTCTTCGGTCTTGTATTGCAGGCCGAAGTCGAGCTGGGTGGTTTTTTCCGGCTTGATCGAGTCGAAGGCATTCACCGAACCGGCGGGACCGGATTTAGGCGAAAACAGCTCCCAGTAATCCGGGAAACGCTGGGCGTGACCGAGGCCCGCATACAGCGTGGTGGGGCTGTCGGCCAGGTCATGCTCGTAACGCACGAAACCGCTGGGCAGTGTGTCGGCGCGGGTGTCGTCGGCCGTCGGGTTTGGGCGGGCCATCATCCCGGAGCCGATGGTTTGCCGATAATCCTTGGCCGACGCACGATCCAGTCTCGCACCGGTGATCAGCCGATCACGGTCGGCGGCGTACCAGGTCAGTTCGCTGAACACACCGTAGTTGTGGAAGTCGGCGTCCTTGTTGCGCGGCACGTCCTTGTAGGTGTCGACGCCCATGGCGCTGCGTTGGCGGTGTTCGTTGGTTTGCGCATCCAGGCCACTGATCAGTTGCACATCGGCCCAGCGCCAGGTGGCTTTGATTCGCGCGCCGAGGGTTCGACGGTCGACGTTGGAGGCCATGGGGCCGGCCATCATCCCGGTACCGGACGGTGTGCGCAGGGTGTAGTTGTCCATCACGTGGTCGGCGTAGTTGTAGTAGACCTGCGCCTCGATCTTATCCAGTACCTCACCGATGTTTGACTGTTCGAAGCGCAGGCCCAGGCTTTCGCGCAAGAACTGCGAACCGTCCATGCCACGCCCGGCGTAACGGGCTTCGCCGTCACCCTTGCCAGCGGTCAGTTCCAGCAGCGTGTCGGCGTTCGGGGTCCAGCCGACCGCGACGTCGCCGTTCCACTTGTCATAGCGCGA
Organism: Pseudomonas sp. JL3; assembly: GCF_031570575.1. Taxonomy (NCBI): domain Bacteria; kingdom Pseudomonadati; phylum Pseudomonadota; class Gammaproteobacteria; order Pseudomonadales; family Pseudomonadaceae; genus Pseudomonas; species Pseudomonas sp. JL3. The sequence continues at coordinate 83,999 of NZ_JAKWJK010000014.1, read as the reverse complement.
GGGCACGGTGTCGTTGTTGCCGTCCTTGTAATCGTCGGAATGCGCGGTGTTGCCGATCACTCGCACGTAACCCAGTGGTCCGCCGGCAGCAGCGTCCACCACCTTGTCGAAACGCCCGTTGGAGCCGGCCAGCACGCTGGCATTCACCCGGGTGCCGAGTTCGCCGAAGCTTTCCGGCTCACGCTCGAACAGGACGGTGCCGGCCGATGCGCCGGGGCCCCAGAGCACGGTTTGCGGGCCTTTGATGACGGTGAGTTTGTCGTAGGTTTCCGGTGAAATATACGAAGTCGGCGCGTCCATGCGGCCAGGGCAGGCGCCCAGCATCATGCTGCCGTTGGTGAGGATATTCAGTCGCGAGCCGAACATGCCGCGCAATACCGGATCGCCGTTGGTGCCACCGTTGCGCACCAGCGCGAAGCCAGGGATGGTCTTCAGATAATCGCCACCGTCGCTGGCCGGCACCGGTTGGCGCGGGTCCTTGGGGTTGGTGACGATGGTCAGCGGCGAACTAGGCGCAATGGCGGTGATCACCGTCGGGCTCAGTTCCTCGGTGTGGTCGGCGTGTTCATCGGCCAGCGCCATCGGTGTCAGCAGCAAGCCGCAAAGAACGGCTGTGGCGTGCCTGAAACGAACGCGAGATTCGTTCAGGGCAAAAGAAGCCTGGGCAGCGCCCAAACGTGTGTCAGCAGAAAACCTGGACATGACAATTTCCATCGAACAGTCGTAAACGACACGGCCGGCAGCCTGCGGCTGTCTTCTAAACCGTGTGAGATCGGAGGTGGGTGTTTACGCGACGATGGGCGGTGCGCGAGTGCGGGCACCGGGGAAGAAGGTTTGCCGGGCGTGGCCCAGGCGGGTGGCGGGTGTGGTGAAGGTGGTGGCGGGAGGGGCGTCGAAAGCGGCGAATGAAGCGCCACCGGTGAGCGCCGGGCAATTGAACAGCAGGCTGCAATAGCCGCATTTTTCCCAGAGTGCGTGATGGTCGGCTTTGGGTGGGCAATGCTCGGCGGCGGGTTGCGCGCCATGCGCCATGGCCGACATGTCCATGGGCATGTCCATCGACATCGAGGCGCGTTGATCCATCGGCATCGACTGAGAAATCAGCGGGCCGATAAAGATCATCAGCATGGCGAACAGGCTGATCCAGCTGCCGCGCGTCAGGCTCATTGGCTGACGGCGGTGCACGGATGGCCTGGCGCTATACGGGCGCATAGGCGTTTTCAACAGGGGCGATTACTGGGCGTGCATGTGCGCTTGCATGCTGTCCGGCGCCTTTTTCTGCACCGCGACTTCGACCGTCACATCGCCGGATTTTTCGAAGTGCATCGTCAGCGGGAAGCGCTTGCCGTCGCTCAACAGGCTGCGGTCTTTCAGCTCCAGCAGCATCACGTGATACGCCATCGGTGCGAAGGTGGTTTCGCCGCCCGCCGGAATCTCGACGCTGGGCACTTGCTGCATTTTCATCAGACCGTTTTGCATCACATGCTCGTGCAACTGGGCAACGCCTGCGATTGGCGAGTCGACGCTCAGCAATCGGTCGGCGGTTTTGCCGCTGTTGTGAATCACGAAATACGCGGCGACGGTGGGCGCGTTGGGCGGCAATTCTTGCGACCACGGATGGGCGATCTCAAGTTCGCCAGACTTGTATTCGTGAGCATTGGCAAAACAGGCAGGCAGCAGCAATACAGCCAGAACGATGAGTTTGTTCAACATGGCAGTTCTCCAGAACGATTCAAAACGCAGGTCAATTGCGAGAAGGAATCACACCAGAGGGGACGCGCGGGGGTTAAGACTCGGCCATTGCTCGCGCGGTGTCGGTATGTCGAGCGTGGCAGGCGGCAGGCTTCGATTGGCCTCGAAACGAGCGAAATACAACTGCGGAGCATGCCCCGGCAACGCCACCAACGGCGCGGAGCCCGAGCAACACCAGCAATGCTGCATGTTGGAATGATCGTCGCTTTGTGGGGCTTTCTGCTCGATGTCGCCTAGGGAAATCGCCACCAGCTTCGTGCCGCTGGAAGAGCAGAAGCTGCCCCACAGCAACTGTTCGGCCGGCGATTTCGCCGTTTGCGCCATCGCTCCGGACATCGGCATGGCGAGCATGTTGAACAGCACTGCAAAGCAGGCGATCCAGGCAAATGCGAGCCGTTGTCGGGACATGAGGGCAGATCCGGTTGAGTGGGCAATCAGGCGCGGCTATTTAGCCTGATCAGGGGCGATAAGTAAAAAAGCCGCGTGCGGTGTGGTGTCGCAGCAGACTTTCAAACGAGTGTAGCGGTATCGATTGGAAATGCCGGATGAGTTGAGGCTAATTCACAATCCTGTGGCGAGGGAGCAAGCTCTCTCGCCACAATTACTTACGCGTCCGTTAGATTGCGCTCAGTTCTGCCAGTATCTCATCCACCGACCCAAACTCCCGCTCAACCCCCGGCAACACCGGCCGCTTCAACACTAGCACCGGCACTTCACGCTCCCGCGCCACTTCCAGTTTCGGTTCCGTGGCGGTGCTGCCGCTGTTCTTGCTGATCAGCACATCGATCTGCCGACGTTCGAACAGCTCGCGTTCATCCTCGATCAGAAACGGCCCACGCGCGCCGATCACTTCGCAGCGCTCATTCCCGGGATAAACGTCCAGCGCACGTAACGTCCAGAATTGCTCCGGCGGGATTTCGTGCAGGTGCTGCAATGGCTCGCGACCGAGGGTGAACAGCGGTCGCCGGAAGGGTTTCAGTGCTTCGATCAGCTCGGCCCAGTCGCTGACTTCACGCCAGTCATCTCCGGCGTGTGGTTGCCAGGCCGGACGTCGCAAAGCCCAGCACGCAATGTCGCACAATCGCGCGGCGGTCGCGGCGTTGTGGCTGATTTGCGCTGCGTAGGGATGGGTCGCATCCAGCAGCAGGTCGATGCCTTCATCCCGGATGAACTGCGCCAGACCTTCAGCGCCGCCATAGCCGCCAACGCGGACCTGGCAGTTCAGATCCGTCGGCACACGACCGACGCCGGCCAGGCTATAGATGTGTTCCGGCCCCAGGGTTCGAGCAATGGCCAACGCTTCAGTCACGCCGCCGAGCAACAACACGCGCTTCATTGAAGAACTCCCGCATGGCCGACAATCCCGCCCTGGCGATCGATGGCGAACACTTCGACCTGAACCTGCGCCGGCACCACGCTGCGGGCAAAGTCCAGGGCGTGCTGGCACACCGCGTCGCCAAGGGCGATCCCGGCCGCGCTGGCCATCGCTAAGGCTTGTTGACTGGTATTGGCATCGCGGATCGCCTGTTGCAACGCTTCATCCGCGCCGACCGCCGCAGCCCATTCGGCCAGTTGCGGCAGGTCGATGCTTGAATGCCGACTGTGCAAATCCATGTGCCCGGCCGCCAGTTTGCTGATCTTGCCGAAGCCACCGCACAGACTGAGTTTATCCACAGGCACTTTGCGCAAGTGCTTGAGCACCGCGCCGACGAAGTCGCCCATTTCGATCAGGGCGATTTCCGGCAAATCGTAGACTCGGCGCATGGTGTCTTCGCTGGCGTTGCCGGTGCATGCGGCGATGTGCAGGTATCCGTTGGTTTTGGCGACGTCGATGCCCTGGTGGATCGAGGCGATGTAGGCCGCGCAGGAGAACGGCCGGACGATGCCGCTGGTGCCGAGGATCGACAAGCCACCGAGAATCCCCAGTCGCGGGTTCATGGTTTTCAGCGCCAAGGCTTCACCGTCCTCGACGTTCACCGTGACCTCGAAGCCGCCCTGGTAATTCAGTTCCTCGGCCAGCAACGTCAGGTGATCAGTGATCATCTTGCGCGGCACCGGGTTGATCGCCGGCTCGCCGACGTTCAGTACCAGCCCGGGCCGAGTGACAGTGCCCACGCCACGGCCGGCGCTGAAGCGGATGCCTGGCTCACTGTGCAGGCGCACTTGGGAAAAGAGCAGGGCGCCGTGGGTCACGTCCGGGTCGTCGCCGGCGTCCTTGATGGTTCCGGCTTCGGCGCCGTCGTTCATCAGCCGACAGAATTCCAGGCGCATCTGCACCCGTTTGCCTTTGGGCAGAATGATCTCGACGGCGTCCGCTTCGATGCCACTGAGCAGCAGGCGTGCCGCCGCGAGGCTGGTGGCGGTGGCGCAACTGCCGGTGGTCAGGCCGCTGCGCAGCGGGGCGGGTTGTTCGGCGGTTTCGTCACGCATCGAGGGGTTTCGTCACGTCCAGCAAGGTGATCGGCAGCGCTTGACGCCAAGTGTCGAACTCGCCCAGCGGTTGCGCTTGGGCGACATGAATGCGGGTCAGTTCACCGCCGTGGCGTTCGCGCCAGGCCATCAAGGTCACTTCGCTTTGCAGGGTGACGGCATTGGCAATCAGCCGGCCACCGGGTTTGAGTTGCGCCCAGCACGTGTCGAGCACGCCTTCGCGGGTGACGCCGCCGCCGATGAAAATCGCGTCCGGGCGTTCGAGTCCGGCCAAGGCGTGTGGTGCCTTGCCGCGAATCAATTGCAGACCGGGGACGCCGAGGGCATCGCGGTTGTGTTCGATCAACAACTGCCGCCCTTCATCCGCTTCGATGGCCAGCGCCCGGCAACTCGGGTGAGCACGCATCCATTCGATGCCGATCGAACCACTGCCAGCGCCGACGTCCCACAGCAGTTCGCCGGGTGTCGGTGCGAGGCGGGCGAGGGTGATGGCGCGCACGTCGCGTTTGGTCAGTTGGCCGTCGTGCTGGAAGGCAGAGTCCGGTAGACCGGCCAGGCGTGACAGGCGTGGCGTGTTCGGTTCAGCGATGCATTCTATGGCGATCAGGTTCAGGTCGGCGATCTGCGGCTCGCTCCAGTCGTTGGCGACACCCTCGATGCGTCGTTCGGCTTCGCCGCCCAGATGTTCCAGCACGGTGAGGCGACTCGGCCCGAAACCGCGCTCGCGCAGTAACGCCGCGATGGCCGCCGGACTCTGGCCGTCGTTGCTCAACACCAGCAAGCGCACGCCGCTGAACAACTGCGCGTTGAGTGCGGCGAGGGGCCGGGCAACCACTGAAAGTGTCACCACCTCCTGCAACGGCCAGCCCATTCGCGCGGCAGCAATCGAGCAGGAGGAGGGCGCTGGCAGGATCAGCATTTCAGCGTTGGGCACTTGCCGGGCAAGGCTGGCGCCGACGCCAAAGAACATCGGATCACCGCTGGCCAGTACACAGATCGGTTCGCCACGCTGCGCCAGAACGGGTTCAAGGGAGAAAGGACTGGGCCACAACTGCCGCTCGCCACGGATGCAGGCCGGCAGCAAATCCAGTTGTCGCTGGCCGCCAACGATCCGCGTAGCGCGCAACAGGGCGTGTCGGGCATTTTTCCCCAAGCCCTTGAAGCCGTCTTCGCCAATGCCCACTACTGTCAGCCAGGAGGCCATGTTGTTCCTTAATCCAATGTTCATCGTCAAAGGCGACATGATAGCGCGGCTTCTGTCATCTGACGCGGGTCTATGGCGGGGAAAGCGTACTTCAGTTTTCAGACACTTAATGTTGACGAAAAAATGCCTGTTGTAATGATGGTTTTGGTAGTTTTGTTTTTGTTCAGGTTGCGCAACCTTATATGTATTAAATAGCTGCCAGTAGTTGATGTTGGTCGCGACACTATCAAGGATGAAAAGAAACTTATATGGATAACGTGTTAGCTGAAGGCGTCATCGAACATGATGCGCTGATGATGAATAATGTGCTGCTGACCGGCACGGCTGGCCAGGCCCTCGCCGACAATGGCTTTGTCAAAAACTGCATTTTTCTGGCCCAGCATGGCGCGGATAAAGTCGCAAGGAGCGAGACGCAGCCGGGGCCCTGGTTCGACCATTACGCCGGTATGTTCTGGTCAATGGACTGGACGCTTGCCGAACCGGTCGAGTACATCAAGCCGCAGTTCTCAGGGAGTTTGAAACAGGCCTGGTTGAAAGTGGCGCGTCCCTACCTCACGAGCGCACAAATAGCACAGATTGAGTCAGTACTTGGAAAGCTAGAGAATGACGCCGAATTGCTGGCGAAGATCGCGGGCTTGAGCGGGAAAGTATTCGGATTCAACATCGTCCCGGTCAGTTATAAGCCTAACGGAGATCTGGAAATGGTGGTCAGCCATATCAGGTTGATCAAGCTGGGTATCACTACACCCTACCTGTTCTGGACGATAGATCAGAGTCAGTCTCAACTGGATATCCGGATTCGGCGTTTGGAGATCAAGCGGCGAGACATGGACGCTATTCGACAGCGCGTGGAAGAAGCCACTCGAGCCCTTGCACTCAAGTTCAGCGAGTACGAACTCTGATTCCACGCAGGCCGAAGCCTTCTTTTGCTTGATTGATACTTCGGCAGCGTTTCCGACCGGCAGACTTTTCATGCGCTCGGGCAAAGCAGGCATAATGGCAGCCCTTCACCCTTCACGTGCCTCCAGTCAGCCGGTCACTCATTGAACGAACGTCCGATGTCCACCGCTTTACGCCCCTCGGCTTGCCCGGGGTTGCTGCGTATCGTCCAGGCGCTGGACGGCGGCATCTGCCGGATCAAACTCAATGGGGGGGCGATCTCGGCCGATCAGGCCGAAGCCGTGGCCGATGCTGCCGAGCGTTTCGCTGGCGGGGTGATCGAGGCAACCAACCGCGCCAACCTGCAAATTCGCGGGATCGGCAGCGAACACGGCGCCTTGATCGCCAGCCTGATGGCAGCCGGGCTCGGCCCGACCAGCGCGGCGGGCGATGACGTGCGCAATCTGATGCTCAGCCCCGGCGCCGGCATTGATCGGCAGATGCTGATCGATACGCGCCCATTGGCCGAGCAGATCCTCGCCACGCTGCAAAGCGATGAACGCTTCCACGACCTCAGCGCCAAGTTCGCGGTGCAGCTGGATGGCGGCGAAGGTCTGGCAATGCTCGAACACCCTCATGATGTATGGCTGTCCGCTGCTGAACGAGACGGTGAGCGAGTGTTTGTGTTCGGCCTGGCGGGCTGCCTTGTCGACCCGCCCGTAGGCGCGGTGTCGCTGGAGCGGGGTCATGCGTTGGTGGTCGCGGTGCTGGAGTTGTTCCTGGAATGGGCGCGCCCCGAGCAGACCCGTATGCGACATCTGCTCGCCGAATGCACGCTCGACGGGTTTGTCGCGCGCCTCTCCGAACGTGTGCCGTTGATGTCCATTGAGGGTTCGCAGCGCGAGGTCAGTCCAAGTGCCTTGCACATCGGCGCTCATCCACAGCGTGAAGCCGGGCGTGTGTACATCGGCGCGGTGCCGCTGCTGGGTCGCCTGAATCCGGCGATGCTCAAAGGCGCCGCACGACTGGCGCGCGAGCAGGGTGACGGCTCTTTGCGTTTCACGCCTTGGCAAAGCCTGATATTGCCCGGCGTCCATGGCGACGACGCGCCTCACGTTATCCACAACCTCGAACACCTCGGCCTGCGCTGCTCAGCCGATGATGCTCTGGCGCATCTCATCGCCTGCACCGGCTCGAACGGCTGCGCAAAGGGCTTGGCCGACACCAAGGGCGATGCCAGACAACTGGCGGTGCTGTTGCAACGTCACGGCCAGACACCGAACGTGCACCTGTCCGGTTGCCCGCGTTCCTGCGCGGCCGCGCACGTTGCTCCAGTGACCTTGCTGGCGGTTTCTCCCGGTCACTACAACCTCTATTTTCGCGACGCAGCGCAGCCGGGTTTCGGTGTCCTGCACGCACACAACCTTACTATTGAAGCGGTCGCAGCCTTGCTCGACGCCCGCTCACGGAGCCCCCTTGATGCTTGATTACATCCGCGACGGTCAGGAGATCTATCGCAACTCCTTCGCGATCATTCGCGCCGAGGCCAACCTTGCGCGCATTCCGGCCGATCTGGAGAAACTCGCGGTGCGGGTGATCCACGCCTGCGGCATGGTCGAGGCCATCGACGGGCTGCAATTTTCCGAAGGCGCCGGCAAGGCCGGGCGCGATGCACTGGCGGCTGGTGCGCCGATTCTGTGCGACGCGCGGATGGTCAGCGAAGGCGTGACCCGTGCGCGTTTGCCAGCCAATAACCCAGTGATCTGCACCCTGCGCGACGAGAGCGTTCCGGAGCTTGCCCGCGAGTTGGGCAACACCCGTTCCGCTGCCGCGCTGGAGTTGTGGCGACCGCACCTGGAAGGCAGCGTGGTGGTGATCGGCAATGCGCCGACCGCGCTGTTTTATCTGCTGGAAATGCTCGACGCCGGCGCGCCGAAACCGGCGCTGATCCTCGGCTTCCCGGTGGGCTTCGTCGGCGCCGCCGAATCCAAGGCGATGCTCGCGGCGGACAGCCGTGGCGTGCCTTTCGTCATCATGCAAGGCCGGCTGGGCGGTAGTGCCATGGCCGCCGCCGCCGTCAACGCCCTCGCCACGGAGATCGAATGATGCAGCAACCTGGACGTTTGATTGGCCTGGGCGTCGGCCCCGGTGATCCGGAACTGATTACTGTCAAAGCCTTGCGCCTGCTGCGCGAATCGCCGGTGGTGGCGTACTTCGTCGCCAAGGGCAAGAAAGGCAACGCCTTCGGCATCATCGAAGCACATCTGCAGGACGCACAAACTCTGCTGCCGCTGGTTTACCCGGTAACCACCGAAACGCTGCCGGCGCCGTTGTCGTACGAACAAGTGATTAGCGATTTCTACGATGCTGCCGGCGAACAACTCGCCGCGCATCTGGACGCTGGCCGTGACGTGGCGGTGATCTGCGAAGGCGATCCGTTCTTCTACGGCTCCTACATGTACCTGCACGATCGACTGGCCGAACGTTATGAAGCCGAAGTGGTGCCGGGTGTCTGCTCGATGCTCGGCGGTGCCTCGGTACTCGGCGCACCGTTGGTGTATCGCAATCAGAGCCTGTCGGTGTTGTCGGGTGTACTGCCCCACGAAGACCTCAAGCGTCGCCTGGCCGATGCCGATGCGGCGGTGATCATGAAACTGGGGCGCAACTTTCCCAAGGTCCGTCAGGTGCTCGAAGAACTCGGTCTGGCGGAGCGTGCGCTGTACGTGGAGCGCGCGACCATGGCCAATCAGAAAATCGTGCCGCTGGATCAGGTCGAGCCGATGTCCTCGCCTTATTTTTCGCTGATCATCGTTCCCGGTGAAAGGTGGCAAGGCTGATGGCCCATTCCGCTCCGGCGATTGTCATTCTCGGCAATGGCAGCCTCGCGACCGCGCGCAAGATTGCGCAGCTATACCCCGGCGCACTGATCCATGGACTGGCCGAACGGGTCGAGGGCGCGGACCGTGTCTATCACGAGTTCGGCGCAACCCTGCGCGAACTTTATCAACAGGACACGCCGATCATCGCGCTATGCGCCGCCGGGATTGTGATCCGCACCCTGGCGCCGTTGCTGCTGGAAAAGGGCGCCGAGCCACCGGTGCTGGCCGTGGCCGAAGACGGTAGCGCGGTGGTGCCACTGCTCGGCGGTCTCGGCGGAGTGAATGTCATGGCGCGCGAGATTGCCGCCGGCCTTGATGTCGCGGCGGCGATCACCACCAGCGGCGAATTGCGTTTCGGCACTTGCCTGCTCAATCCACCCAGCGGCTATGCCTTGGGCGATCTGGAGCTGGGCAAGCGCTTCGTCTCGGACTTGCTGGCCGGCGAACACGTGCGCATCGAAGGCGCTGCCCCCTGGTTGGCGCAAGTACAATTACCGCAGGATCCCGAGGCTCATTTGTCGATCCATGTCGGCAGCGCCGAACGGACGCCGGCGGCCAATGAATTGTTGATCTACCCGCGCAGTGTGTTGTTGGCGGTCAGCGCCAGTGTGGCGGATTTGCCCCAGGCGATTCGCGCGGCGCTGCGTCAGGCCCAAGTCGCCGGGCAATCGCTGGCGTGCCTGCTGGCGCCTGCCACGGAAATGGCCAACCCGACGTTGCGCGAAGCGGCGCTTGAGTTGGGGGTGCCGCTGCGTTTTGCGTCGGCTGCCAGCGATGCCAGCGAGTTGGCTCGCGGGGCTGTTCCGGGTGCCACGATTATCCCGATCGACGCGAACCTGGCGCTGGCGATCGCTGAACAACCGCTGGACATCGCGCAGATTGGCCGCCCTCGTGGTCGGCTGGCCGTGATCGGCCTGGGCCCGGGTGCTGCCGAATTGATGGTGCCTGCGGTGAAGGCTGAACTGGCCAGAGCCACCGATGTGCTCGGTTATGAAACCTATGTGCGCATGGCCGGGCCGTTTCGAGCGGATCAAGTGCTGCATTGCACCGACAACCGCGAGGAGATGCAGCGTGCCCGTCACGCCTTCGAACTGGCGGCCCAAGGGCGGTCGGTGATTGTGGTCTCGTCCGGTGATCCCGGCGTGTTCGCCATGGCCGCCGCGGTGCTCGAAGCATTGCACGAGTCGAGTGAGCCGGCCTGGCACAGCGTCGATCTGGAGATTCTGCCGGGGGTTTCTGCTTCGCTGGCGACGGCCGCTCAGGCCGGTGCGCCGCTGGGGCATGACTTCTGTGTGATGTCGCTGTCGGACAACCTCAAGCCGTGGTCGATCATTGAGAAGCGCCTGGACCTGGCCGCCGAAGCCGATCTGGCGCTGGCTTTCTATAACCCGATATCCCGTTCTCGGCCGTGGCAGTTGGGCCGTGCTCTGGAAATCGTCGCACAGCACCGTACGCCTGAAACCCCGGTGGTTCTGGGGCGTGATATCGGCCGGCCCGGCCAGACGCTACGAGTCACCACACTCGGTGCGCTCACGCCGGAACAAGTGGACATGCGCACCATGGTGCTGATCGGTTCCTCCACCACCTGCACCTTTCCCCGCGCCGGGGGCGGCGAATGGGTATACACGCCACGCTGGTACGGAGAAAAGCCTGTTTCCTGACATCGCTTCTTTTCGCCACAAAAGGGGAGTTGTAAGCAGCTTCGATTGTTTGTGAATTTTAGTAAGCTCTGACGATTTTAAATATCAGGTTTAAAAACAAGGCCGCGAACCATTGGGTTCGCGGCCTTGTGCGTTATAGGTCGCTTATTCCAGTAAGCGACTTTGTCGCTGATGAATTCGGCTGGCCGGATTGAGTGTTTTTCGATGTTTCTTTTGACATTGTTTGAATTTATTGAAGTTTGAATTCACCGTCTTTACACAATAGTTTGCCCGGGACTTAACGTGCCACTGACTGATTTTAACTTGTAACAGGGCGCACCTCGATTTGCAGGCATGCAGATAGTTGTGCACGCCTGCCGAGTAATGCTGCTTATTCATTCAATGATGGAAATGTACTGGGTTATATTTTATGAAAGATTGGGAAGTCGGAAATACAGACACTTACGTTAATTTTGTCGAGCTTTTCAAACTGGCGGATCTTGAACAGGTATTGTTGCCGCATAAGGACGGCGAGTTTTACGAGGCGCTGTTGCGTTATTACTTTGCCTGCGTGGGGGTAATGGATTCGCCAAGGTTGCTCGAGCCGTTGCGACTATTCAAACAGACACTGGAGCCATTGCTGGGCGACCCTCGAGTGAGGCGTGATCTGGAAGTGCAAACGCCTGCTGCGGCGAGTGAAAAGCATCCCCCGAATCTGTCGCAGATATACGACAAGGTCGAAGGGTTCGAGTCGCGTGTTCAGTTCGGCGTCGAGCAGATGAAAATAGCGGCTACGGAAGTTTCAAAGACGTTGCACTTTGTCTGGCTGGGCGGTGGTGTCGGCGCCATTCAGCGTGATTACCTCAACGTGTGGAAACAAGTGCTGGCCGGGCATGGCTACACACTCAATCTCTGGTACGACAGCGATGCGCTGCTGGCCTATCAAACCAACAAGCTGATTGTTGAGGCCGCCAAGGCCGATGCCCTGTCGCAGGTGGGTGACAAGGTTATCGCTGAAGATGAACTGGCCAGACTGTACGAGGAACGCGCCATTGTTCTGAAGCAACAGATGCATGCGCACATCAATGCCGCGGTGGCAAAAGGCGAGTCGGCCGATGAGGCCCGAATGGATTTGCTGACCCGCGCCTATGGTCAGGATGCGGCGGAACTGGAAGCGCTGCTGCAACGAAATCGTCGCAGTGTGCTCGAGATGGCTGAGGGTGACTTGCAGTTGCGCGACCTTGACGGTGCCGCAGTGCCGTTGCAATTGCAGGACATCTACGAACGGGAAACCCGTTTGCGCGGCAATCTGGCAGCGGCGTCCGATGTTGTGCGCGCCGAAGTCCTGTATGACGAAGGCGGCAGTTATGCCGATGTCGATAACCTGCCGCCATTGCTGAAAACCCTGGGCGGCGTCGACGTCAGTGTTTTGGCCAGCGATGCCCGCCTGGGGATTTTGCAGTTGTTGCTCAATCACAATCCAGAATGGATGCCGGGGCGTCAGGCAGCATCCACCGACTATTCCACCTTCATTCCTTCAGAACACCTGCCGGCACTGGAGGCCTTTGCCAAAAGCCGGCCGGCCCTGAGCCAGGTTTTCCAGCCGCCGACGGATCGGCTGGCTCGACCTTTTATGCTGCGTGCCGTGGCTGAAGGCAATTCGATTACGAATGCGTTCCTGATGGCACATTCCCGTTCGGCGACGCTGCAAACCGTGATTGAACGTATGCGGTTCAACTATGACTTGATCGATGCCACGACTCGCTTGGCTGCGCAGCGCAGTGTTGCATTGAACGACTTTGCAGAGATGTTGCCGCTAGCTCAGGAAGTGCTGGAAAGAACGTATGGGCCGCTGATCGAGCTGCCAAATCAAGAAGAGATCTTCGCGGGATTTCTGGCAAGTGCTGCCGCGAGCTACTTCAGCGACGGCATCCGCCTTCAAAGCGAAGGAACCATCTACCTGACCGGTCCAGGTGCCATGCGTGATGGCATGGCCGATTACGCCAAAGCGCACTTGACCCCCTCGGTGGCTGAGACCGTACGCGAGGAGGCGGCCATTGCGCGCTACGCATCGGTTAACCGCGCCACCGAAGAGGAGCTGGATCATTCCTGGAAAGACAACGCAACCGATCCTGTGGACTGGGTCAAAGATGAGCAGAAGCGTTGGCAAGAGGGCCAATACAAAACCCGCTATCAAGGCGATATCGCACAACTGCTCAAGGGCTCGACGATTGAGTTCGAACAAGGCTGGCCATTGATCGAAGGGCGAGCGGTGCTATTGACCGACGTTTTGCAGCGTCTGGTCGACGGGCTTGGCGAGCCGTTCATCCAGGCGATGAGACAGGGGCATGATGGCGCGATTGTCTTCGAGGAGTCGTTACCGCTGAGCTTTGCTGACCGTCAGGCCATCAAGAATCAGGCTGCCGGCGCGCGGCCTTCGGCCTTCCTCAGCAATGCGCGGATCCAGACCCTGGGACTGGATGAGGTGCTGAGCGGGATGGCCCATGGCGAACTTCATCTCGTTGAGACAAACCCGCTGCAAAGGCTGTCGTTGGGCATGTTGTTGGGGATGGACTCACTGCATAGCCAGAACTTCGCGAATTTCACCGACGAATTGGACAATCTGGCCAACAGCGTTCGTGAATTGGGCACCTCCAGTCGTTACGCTGTCATTGAACGGTATCTGTACAAGCGCAAGGCCCCGGCATTCATGGGCGGCCTGGCCAGCGATGACGATGAGCCGTCGGCATTCTCCGGTAGTGCACTGGATCTGAAAAAAGCAGCATTGATGAAGGCGCAGACCCTGCATCAATGGGGCCGCTATGTGGCGCGGATCCAGCAGGTGGCCACCCTTGAGCATCGCCTGCAGATAAGTGAACGGCTGGATCAAGTGCTCGGCCAATTCGAAGCCAGCAGCGTAAAACTGGTTCCCCAGGATCTGTTGCTCAACGGCGACGGAGAGACGATCGGTGGGCGCTGCTACCCGTTGGCGCTGATGATGAGTGCGGCCCTTGCGCAGGGTGAGATGGCCTCCCATCGTCTGCGCGAACGCTTCTACCTGACCGCCATCGAACCGGGGCAAAGTGAGTCGGTAGCCTTTGTGCAGGCGCTGGAGGAACTGCGGGGTACTCAATTGAGTGAAGTGGGGACGCTGCTGAGCCGCGCCGATCTGGAGCAGGTCACTGCTGCACTGGAGAACCATGGCAACACCCGTACGCTGATGCTCAACTCTGACAATCACTCGATGCTGGTGGCGAAAACGGTCTTTGGTGAACACGTCCTCTATCATTTTTATGATCCCAACTTCGGTCTGTTCGAATTCGAGAATGCGGCCATGTTCAGGCGGGCGATGGAGCACTTTTTCCTCAAAATGGGCATGGCCAGATTTTATGCCGCTTACGGTGCCGAAGTTCGGCCCATGTTCGATCTGATCGAACTGCAGGGGGAGCGGGTGTCTGCCTTGCCACTGTCCGCCGGGTTTGATGTAGCGAGAATACTGACGCCGGATCCATTGTCGGGACAAGCCGCGCGATCGCTTCGCCAGCGCCTGAATAACGCCCATGGACGATCATTGGTCGACAATTCACATTTGGGCAGGAGCCTGTTGAGGCTGGACAGTCATTGGTGGGGAGAGCAGATCGCCCAGGCGACAAGGCAATTGCAGACCCGACACCAATTATCGGCGGATGCCGTCCCGTTGTTCGAGACGTTGGAGGTTACTCCAGGCGGGGAATACAAGATCAGTCTGGTCGATCCCAAGGCTGGGCAGACCATGGCGCATGTCACGACTGATGATCACCGGATTCTGAGGATAAAGGAGTTTCTCTCCGGGCTTTTCGAGACGTTGGTCAGCACACAACGGTCGCCAGTCTCCGAGTTCGATCCGACTGACGCAGGCAGTGTCCATACGCTCACTGCCGGTTTCACCATACAGGCTTTAATGAACGCGCTGCGACATCATGAAGGCGCGGCAAGCGGTGGTGACAATGCGCTGACCACCGCTATTCGCCTGCATGCTTATGTGAACTATGCCCAGCTTGCCCATGGCAATGTCGTGGATGTCATTGGCATTGTAAAACTGGTTCGCCAGGCACTGGATGATGAAAAACTGATCGCCCGAACCAGCGCGCCGCTCGTGCAACGAGCCTTGGGGCATATTGCCAACGAAGGGGTGGGTACGGTGTTGGGACTGGTGAATGTCGGCTTTGATATTTACCAATTGAGCCACGCAACCAATGACATTGAAAAGGCGCAGTTCGGGACGCAGTTGGCGTTCGACTCCGCCAGCGTGGCATTGGCCGCTGCCGGCCTGGGCGCCGCACTGGCAGGTGCGAGTACGGTGGCTGCGGTATTGGGAGGCGGCGGGGTGATTCTGGGCGGGCTGACGGTGGGCGTTGCTGCGCTGGCCGAAGGTTTTGCCACCATTGCGGAGGAGGCCAAGGAGGTGGCGCTGTTTTTTGATGGGCTGCAAAAGGCTTATTTGCAAGGCGGCTATCACCTGGATAAGGCGTCGAATGCCTGGATTGCACATCCATCGCTGGTATTCGCCGATCTGGATCTGCACGAATCCACTGTCCATTTCGACAGCCCGAAGCTGTTTCCGCTTCGGGACCATTTTGGGGTCCCGGATTACGATGTGGATTACG
This sequence comes from Pseudomonas sp. JL3, assembly GCF_031570575.1. NCBI lineage: Bacteria > Pseudomonadati > Pseudomonadota > Gammaproteobacteria > Pseudomonadales > Pseudomonadaceae > Pseudomonas > Pseudomonas sp. JL3. The sequence goes on along the minus strand of NZ_JAKWJK010000014.1, from coordinate 68,569 downwards.
CTCGTGCCACCGATATTCGGCAGGGACTTGAATTGCCCGGTTCGGCACCTTTCTCACCGCAGGCAGGGCAAACGATCGTTCTGCCTTGCACACCCAAGACGTGGTTCGGCTACGAATACAAGTTGATGCCGTTTGTCACGTTTCGTCATGCCGGTGGATTCGACACGGCACGCCGGCTGGAGAAAAAGAACGAACAGGGGCAATGGCAGTTTCTGTTTTCGTTCTACTCGTTTCCCGGTGAGTACGTGGTCAACCGGTTGTACCCCGTATACAAGCCAACGGTTTTCAACGTTCGTCTCGACAACATCGAACGCTCTCTGGTAGTGCCTGCGCTGCCGAAGGCGTGGCACGGCATGGTTTCCTACCGGATAGAAGGGGCAGGCGCTCAATGTTCCGTGTTGCTCAACCCAGGCGTGAGCCTCGAACTCGACGCACCGAGCCACATTGCAATGCGCTGGGTGCTGCTGGCTCCGTGGCTGGGGGAGGCAGACATCCGGATAGAAGCCGCCGGTCGACTTGTTTTAAACACCTTGGGTGTGAAATTCAGTGGCAATGGCGCTCACGACGTATTGCTCAAGCTGGCTGGCAACAAGATCATGCGCGTTGATCTTGTTGCCCTGCGGTTGGAGGTGGTCGAAGAAGATGCGGATCTGGCGCTCGGGGAGCAAGCGTTGCTGGATCATTTCAAATCACTGGCCCGTGAACATCGACTGGCCATGCCATATACCCCCGTTCATGGGTTTGTCGTTCCATTCGAAAAGCCGGATGAGCCCAGGACGGTGGCCGCGTATTACGACTCGGCTCGGGATCGCTTTCTGTATGTACGCGATCCGGAAGTGATATTGGCCGATGAGTCCGTATTGGGAGCAGTGGTGGAGGATTTTGCCTACTTCTATCACCCCGAGAGTTTTGATGTCTGGCAGGTCGACGCGACCACTGGCACGCTGGTTCAGCGCTATCGTCTGCTCATACCGCAGGGCAAAGCGACCATTATCCGATGCGAGGTGACGGCTCATGGTGCCGTTCAGGTCGTGCAACAGGTCCTTCGAAAGGACGGTCAGCATGATGAACTGACCTACATGATCCATGACCGTGCGGTGTGGCTAAGTTCGATCACCCTGGGTCTGGTTCCCGCACTCCAGCCAGCTCTGGACGCGGACATGCTGACTGACTGGAAGCAGGTGCTGGGCGACTATGTGTTGCCGAGAGAGTCAACGAATACCGTGAACTGGCGCCCCGGTGCGCTGGTATCGATTTGTTGGCAACTGGATGACAAGTTTCGAGATCTGATCTGGGTCCGGGACAGTGACGGCTTGATCATCCGTGCACCCGCCAGGCGTCACCATTCGCGGGGATGGAACGACTCGATCAAGGCTTTGGCCGACCTTCTGCTCATCGCTCCTGCTGGGGTCCAGGGTGAAGTGTTTGTCACCTTCGACAAAACTGACCGAAGACTCGTGCGACAGCAAAGGTCGATAGTGGATGGTCGCGCGCAATGGACCTCCAGCGGATTTGGCCCTCTGGAGGTGAAAAATGTTGTCGCCGTTGAGCAGGGCTATCTTGCGCTGACCGACTCCGGCCTGTTCTTTAATGTGATGCCGGACGGGCATCTGCGATTGGGCGGGGTGACTGAGGCCTGGCTCAAAGATCGACCCCAATGGTGGTCCGCACTCGCCACGGTGGTGACACAGTACCCGGTGTCCAGCTTTGCCATCCTGGGTTTGACAGGCTTACAGGGCGATGCCGGTTTGTGTGCCTGGTACCTTGACGATCGACTGCTACTCGCGGAGCTGGGGCAGGGGAAAGAAGTACGGTTGCTGAGTATTACTCCGGACAACCAGACCGTTTGGCTGTTCGATCTTTCAACCGGCAAGATTGTCCGCCAGGGTTTTATCGATCCGGACCGCTTGGACGCGGCATTTGCCCAGGGAACGACGCTGTTACAGGCTGAGGCATTGCCGGCCCCCCAGCAGGAGTGGGCGTCCTGGACCTTTGTCGACGTGACGGTGGAAGGCGCTGGCCTGAGGGCAACGACTCGTGAAGGCGTGGAACTGGATTTACAGCACAACGAACCGGCACGGATTACGGGCGTTGACAGCCGTTGGGTCGCTGCATTGGAAGGTGAATTGCGTGACGGATTGGCGGCGCTGGCGAACGAACATCGATGCGCTGACTTTCTTTGCGTCAAAGACGCCGACTACTTGCAATGGTACGTGGTTCGGACCGGACGGTTGATCCGGATTCCGACAATTGCCACCGACGCGCAATACTCGCTGGTGGGCACTCAGAAGCAAACCAATGTGATGCTGCACGAACAAGCGGATGGTTTCGTGCACACCTATCCGCAAGAAAACAAGGTCGGGCCTTTTGTCTATATTCAGCGCAATGACGAAGTTCTAACGGTTGAAGGGGCGAAGATGGGCAAGAACCTACTCCCGTTGATTGCCGATGATGTCCGCATCCTGGTTCTGAAAATGGGTCAAGGTTCGATAACCAGCCGGCTTACCAGGGCGGCGTGGTTGAAACTTGAATCGGTCATCGTCGATTGCCGCTATTCACTCGATCACCCGCCTACGGTTCCAGGAAAGCTGATCTGGGAAAGCGTAGCTGTTGATCAGTTGTGGGTTAACCGGGTCGATGAGCACTTGGTGATTGTTGATTCCGACAGCGGACACAGTTTGATCTTTCGTCAGGTATTTGCGGTGGACCCAGCCTTGCGCGGAGATGTGTTTCTGGCATTGGACGACTATCAATCCTTTGCGGTATCGACACTGGTGAGTGCCCTGCTCGCCAGAAAGGACACCTCCAATAACGTATTGCTCAATAAGCTTGTATCGGTCGAAAAAGTTGAAGCAGTAGAAAGTTAATTCTGTAAGCCATTCACACATTGGATCTGTTCAGTGTGTGAATGGCTGTCGGTTTGTTTTCATAAGGAAATGATAATGAACAGTAAAACTTCTGTAACGCTAAAGCAGACTGATTTCTTTTCGACGTTGTTAGGGCGCCGCGATTTGGAGTGGGGGTTGAATGGTTTCAAAGCCATGCCGGAGTATGATGCGGCCTTGCGTTACGACGAAGGGGGCCGCGGGTTTTCGAACTCGCGGCCCAGAGCATTCCGGTATCAGGGAACCAGGTATCCTTTAACCCCGGTAAAAATAATCTGCGCTGCCAATGCGCAAACAAACAGTCCCATCAATCGGCTGACGATCTGCAAGCCTTGGTCACCAAGAAGCCGCTCGATGCGGTTCGACAAGTAAAGCACCACCCCCACCGTGAAACTGGCCAGGGCAATACTGAGGATCGCGGTGAGTTTGTCGTCCCAGTGCGGTTGGCTGACACCCATCACCAACAACGCACCGATGGTGCCCGGGCCGACGGTCAGGGGGATGGTCAGCGGAACGATGGTCACGTCCTGCTGCACATTGTCGGTCTGCACCACCGACTTGCCCTGAGCCATGCCCAGCGCCGAGATGAACAGTACGCTGCCGGCGCCGATGCGAAATGCATCCACGGTAATGCCGAACACGTCAAATATCACCCTCCCGAACAGGTAAAGCAAGACACTGGAAACCAGTGTGGCAATCGCCACTTTCCAGGCCAGGCGACGTTGTTCCTTGCGCGAATAACCGCGGCTCAGACTGATGAAACAGGACAACACGAAGAACGGGCTGTAGAGCACCAGCATCTTCAGGTAAACGCTGAATAACACGTGGAGCATGGTTTCGGCTCGCAGCAAGAGAGTGGTGAGGCGAAGTCTATCAGTCGATCAGTGGCGTGTGGGGATCGGGTTTCAACGACCTGATTGTTATTTATCTTTGCTTGCGTGTTCTGAACTAAGTATATGGTGTTGGTTGTTATGTGGTGGCGGGATATGAAGTTACATATTTTGGTTTGTTGGTGTTCGCTTGTTTGGTTATTGTTCTCTGGCAAGTTCATGAGGAGCTTGCTTGAATATAAATAAGGAATTTATTATGAATAGCAAAGTAGTTAGTGAGCAATATATTGCCGCTTGTGTTAAAAGTCTGCAGGAGTATGAGCTGGATGATGGGATGGCTATTCGCCCTCGTAGTATGTTTACAGTGGGTGATACCGTTGAAGAACCGTCGAAAGCCTCTATCGTCGGCGAAGGTGTATTGTCTTTCAGTAGTGGCCTCAGTGCTGAGAACCGGTCGGATGCGCAGAATTCTTTCCTCTTTGCGAGCCTTGTAGCGAACAAAAAATATCCAGAGGAATCCCAGGGTGTAGAGTGGTATCAGCTGTTTCGGAAAGTCATGCAAGACTCGGGCTGGACGCCTACGGCCAAGTACTACAACGACTTGCACATCAGCGGAACCAGTGTCCGCATGGACAAACTGGTATTGGAAATTCTTGGCTCTGTGGTCGCTGGCCTCGCGCTGCCTGGTCCGACGACTGCATTGATGCTGAAAGTGGCGGGGGATGCGATTGCAGCCCTGCAAAAACGCGATACGGCACTGACAGTTTATGAGCGAAATCTGTTGGCGCATGGTGTCGGCGGAATATCGGCCGGTGCATGCACTGAACATAATGGCGTAGCCATTATGGCCGTCGGTGCGGTGCGCTTTCTCCGCAGGAACACGTCGACCAAAGTGCTGTTTGTGGATGTGGATACTCGCAGTGTGAAACTGTATCGCGGTGAGACAATGTTTGAAAAGAATGATACGGTCGCCAAAGGCACTCGTGCAACTATTGAAAACAAACTTATCGCCCATGCCGGCAAAATTGTTGACTATGACATCTAATTGATCTGGGAAAGGCAGTCGAGTATCGGCTGCCCTTCTTTATGAACGAGGAGCTGATATGAGTTGCGATTATTCTGTGTCGGTCGTTGGTAGGGCTATCGTGATTGTTCCTGAATCTGATGGGTTGGCAGCTCATGATGATTTAGTCAATTCGGTGCTTCTGGCGCAATTGGTTGCCAATAAAAAGGTTGAAAAAGATCCAAAGGCTGATTGGTATAACGCTTATGTGGAGGTTTTAGATGATTTCTGGTTGCGGCAAACAAAGGCGCGAGAGGAAAGGCTAATCACCGAGAACAGCGTCGAGTCTGCGATCGAATGGGTGATCGCGGCAATGTCCAAAGGTGATTCAGGCGAAGGGCAAGCTACTGCCGCAACATTGGCACGGGTGGCGGGTGTGTCGGGCGCAGACCCTGGTATGAGCTTGCTGCGCAGCCACATGCAAAAGGTGTCCGTCGATGAATCGACCGAAGTGACTGCGCCTACCAAGGCTGTGCGTCTGCTGGTGATTCTGGCGAGAGCACCGACCGCAATCACAAGCATGTACCTTGAGTTCAAGACGTCTCTGGAGATAAACCCCAACCCTTTGACCCAACTGTATCGGGCCGAGGATGTGCCTGGCGTTGTCAGCATGCGTTACGCCCGGGCCAATCTTTCAGAAGTCCTCTACGGTCCTGCACGTGAGGCTGTTGCCTTCAAGATCAGGGAAAAGCGTGAGGGCCAGGTTATGATGTTACGCCTGACTGACGACGCTCCGGATCTGATCGAATCGCAAAAGGCTGCTCAGGAGGTTTGAGCCGTCGCCCGACTCTGATGATCGCGCTGTGCAACCCAATGCTCGATCAGATCGCGCAGTTGCGACAGCTCGACCGGTTTGGCCATGTGCCCGTCCATGCCCGCCTGGCGCGCGCGCTCTTTGTGTTCGGCGAGGATGTGTGCGGTCAACGCCACCACGGGGGTGCGTATCCGTTGGTTGCCGACTTCCCAGGCACGCAGTTGCTGGGTGGCGGAGAAACCGTCGAGGATCGGCATTTCACAGTCCATCAGCACCAGGTCGTAGCGCTGGGCTTTCATCGCCGCCAGGGCTTCTTCGCCATTGCAGGCGGTGTCCGGTTGCAGATTGAGTTTGCCCAGCATGCCGCGTATGACCTTGGTCGAGATGCTGTTGTCTTCGGCCACCAGAATGCGGAAATCGCTAGGCACCTTGACCGGAAGGGTAGGGCCGGTGGGCAGTTGCTGGGAGACGGACAGGCCTTTGTTGCGCTGGTTCAGTTCGTCCGCCAGCGTGGTCTTGAGGGTGTAGCCGGCCACCGGTTTGGCGAGAATTCGCTTGATCCCGGAATTGCGCGCGATGATCTTGCTCGGGGCGTTGCTGATGCCGGTGAGCATGATCAGCAGAATGTCATGATTCAGGCTCGGGTCTTCCTTGATCTTGGCAGCCAGTTGCATGCCGGTCATGCCGGGCATGTTCTGGTCCAGCAGGACCACGTCGAAGTAATCGCGCAGGTGGGCCTTGGTGCGCAGCAGCGCCAGGGCTTCCTTGCCGGACGGCACCGCGCTGACATTCAGACCCCAGGCGCTGCACTGCTGCACCAGCACCTTGCGACAGGTGTCGTTGTCGTCCACGACCAGTACGCGTGCGCCTTGCAGCGGGCTGTCCAGGTCCGACGTCGGATGTTCGAGACGGTCCGGGTCCAGTGGCAGGGTCAGCCACAAAGTGCTGCCCTGGTTGGCGCCGCTCTTGATGCCGAATTCACCCTGCATCAAACGGATCAGCTGACGGGCGATGACCAGTCCAAGATTGCCCCCCAGGCTGGTGGCCGAGAGAAAGTGTTTGCTGTGCAGTTCGGCATGCATCAGCGCGTCGCGTTCTTCCGCCTCCATGGGCTGGCCGCTGTCCTGCACGGCGATGCGCAGTCGCGGTTTGGCGTTGCGTTCATCCAGAGCGACGACGATCAGGATCTCGCCTTCGTCGGTCTTCTTCAGAGCGTTTTCCAGCAGGCTCAGCAGGGTCTGGCGCAGGCGCGTCGGATCTCCGCTGATGACACGTGGCACCTGTGGCTGGATAAAGCTGATCAGCTCGACGTTCTGTTGCTCGGCCTTGGCGCGGAAGATGCTCAGGCAGTCTTCGATCAGCGCGTTGAGGTCGAACTGCACGTCGTCCAGTTCGATCTGCCCGGACTCGAGTTTGGAAATGTCGAGAATCTCGTTGATCAGGGTCAGCAGTTCGTTGCCGGCGCTGTGGATGGTCTGCACGTAATCACGCTGCTTGACCGACAACGGTGTGCCCAGCAGAAGTTCGGTCATGCCCAGCACGCCATTCATCGGGGTGCGGATTTCGTGGCTGATCTTCGCCAGAAATTCGGCTTTTGCGTTGATTTCGGCGTTGCTCGCGGCCAGATCGCGACTGACGCTGAAACGGTCTTCGGTGATGCTGCGCTGTCGCTCGCCCAAGGCAATACTCATCAACAGGCCACTGATACAGATAAACACCAGCAGAATGATGATCAGGCCTTGCGGAGCGACCAGGGTCAGCCCCTGCAGCGCGGGCAGGATAATCAATGTGCCGAGGTTGAATACCACCATGGCCGCCACGAACAGGCGCGCCGGGCGATAACCTTTTTGCCAGTGATGGGCACCGGCGAACAACATACTCAGGCCCGCCAGAGCAACCAGCCCGTAGGTGATCAGGTTCAGTGGCAGTGTGTTGACGAACAGCAATAGCAAACCGCAGACCACGATGAACAGGATGTCCCCCAGCAGCAGCTTGTTCAGCGGGTGGGGGCCGAGCGGAGCGAAGAAACGGTAGGCGAACATCAGGCCGCAAGGTGCGGTCATCAGCAAGGCGAGGTAGGCGCCGGGTGTTTGCACGGCGGACCAGTTCGGCAACCATGGCCGGGCCAGGTTCAGCAGCAACACCAGGCTGAGCATCAGCAGCCCTTCGCACGCTGCCAGCCAAAGGCTGCTGCGCGAGCGGGTGTAGATGTAACGGGTCAGGTTATGCAGGATCAGCATCCCGAGGCAGCCAAAGAGCAGGCCGTAGATCAGCGTCAGGTTCTGAGTGGCTGCGCTCATGACCGCCGATTGCAGGGTGATGTAAGGCCGCAACTGGTGTTCGGAGACCAACCGCAGGTAGACATCGAGGGTTTTGTCGCTTTGTGGCAGTGGCAACATGAAGTCGCTGCTGGGGAGGGGGCGGGTAGCCTGGAGCTGCCCGGCACCGGTATTCAGTTGATCGATCAACTGGTCGCCGTCGAGCACATACAGATTGAGGTGCGACAGGTCCGGCGCGAACACTCGCAGCAACTGTTCATGCTTGCCGGGCGCGAGCCTGAAACGCAGCCATAGCGCACCCTCGGGCGCGGCCGCGGTGAGGCGCTCGAGTTCAATGGGGCTGAATTGATTGGTGTAGCGGCTGGAGCGGATGTCGCTCAGCTGCAGGTCGCCCTGTTCGTCGAGCAATACCGCCCAGCCACTGCCTTGCGCGGCTTGGGCCGGGAGCATGCAGAGCAAGGTCAGCAGAGTGACGGTGAAGCCTATGGCAATCCTGAGCCAGCGCACGGCGAAATCCCTTCATAGGTTGATGCCAGAGTATAACTATGCGCGGCGCCGGAATAGTCAGGCAAGGGCCGCAAGCCCTTGCCTGGCCGGATGGATAGCTTATTCCTGATTTTCGCCACGCTCGCGGGCAATGGCGCGGTAGCCAATGTCCTTGCGGTAGAAGCAGCCTTCCCAGTCGATTTTAGCCGCCAGTTTGTAAGCCTGCTGCTGGGCTGCATCGACGCTGGTGCCCATGGCGGTAGCGCACAGCACTCGACCACCGGCGGTCACCACTTGACCGCTCTTGAGCGCAGTGCCGGCATGAAAGACTTTGCCTTCCAGTGTCGCGGCTGCGTCCAGGCCGTTGATGGCAGCGCCTTTGGCGTAGTCACCCGGATACCCGCCCGCGGCCAATACAATGCCGACGCTCGGACGTGGATCCCATTGCGCTTCGACCTTGTCCAGCGCTTGCGCCAGAGCCGCTTCGACCAGCAACACCAGGCTCGACTGCAAGCGCAGCATCACCGGTTGGGTCTCAGGATCGCCGAAACGGCAGTTGAACTCGATAACTTTTGGATTACCAGCCTTGTCGATCATCAAGCCCGCATAGAGGAAGCCGGTATAAACGTTACCTTCCTCGGCCATGCCACGCACGGTCGGCCAGATCACAAGGTCCATGACCCGCTGATGGACTTCGGCCGTGACGACCGGTGCCGGGGAGTAAGCGCCCATGCCGCCGGTGTTCGGGCCGGTATCGCCGTCGCCGACGCGTTTGTGGTCCTGGCTGGTGGCCATCGGCAATACGTTCTTGCCGTCGACCATGACGATGAAGCTGGCTTCTTCGCCGTCCAGGAACTCTTCGATCACCACGCGGGAGCCGGCGTCGCCAAACGCGTTGCCGGCGAGCATGTCGCGCACCGCGTCTTCGGCTTCGCCCAGGGTCATGGCCACGATCACGCCTTTACCGGCGGCCAGGCCATCGGCCTTGATCACGATCGGTGCGCCTTTTTCACGCAGATAAGCCAGGGCCGGCTCGATCTCGGTGAAGTTCTGGTAATCGGCAGTCGGAATCTTGTGGCGTGCCAGGAAGTCTTTGGTGAAGGCTTTCGAACCTTCCAGCTGAGCAGCGCCAGCGGTCGGGCCGAAGCAATCCAGGCCACGGGAGCGGAACAGATCGACGACACCGGCGACCAGCGGCACTTCCGGGCCGACGATGGTGAGGGAAACGTTTTTCTCCGCGAAATCTGCAAGCTGCTCGAGGGCGAGCACGTCGATAGCGACGTTCTCGCACTTGGCTTCAATGGCGGTGCCGGCGTTGCCCGGGGCAACGAAAACTTTCTGCACGCGCGGATCCTGAGCCACTTTCCAGGCCAGGGCGTGTTCACGGCCACCGCTGCCAATGATCAAAACATTCATTTCAAAAACCTCGGATGACGCTAATTCTGTTTTTAGAACCTAAAGCGCTTCACGCTGTAGGAGGTCGCAATGAAGTCGGTAGATGCAAGGCGGAGTCGATCTCGATGAGCGGAGTTGCCTTTTGGCAATGAGCATCATCGAGGTCGGCTCCAACGCAGCAGATGCCGGCTTCAGTGCGGCCGTCGTCTAGTTAGTGACGGAAGTGGCGCATGCCGGTGAAGACCATGGCGATACCGGCTTCATCGGCAGCAGCAATCACTTCGTTATCACGCATCGAGCCGCCCGGCTGGATCACCGCAGTGATGCCGACCTTGGCCGCGTTGTCCAGACCATCACGGAACGGGAAAAAGGCGTCGGAGGCCATCACCGAGCCTGCTACCTGCAACCCGGCGTGTTCAGCCTTGATCGCGGCAATACGCGCGGAGTTCACGCGGCTCATCTGGCCAGCGCCGACACCGATGGTCTGACGGTTCTTGGCGTAGACGATGGCGTTGGATTTAACGTACTTGGCGACTTTCCAGGCGAAGATCAGGTCGTTGATTTCCTGTTCGGTTGGTGCGCGCTTGGTCACCACTTTCAGGTCTTCGCTGCTGATCATGCCGATGTCGCGGCTCTGCACCAGCAAACCGCCATTGACGCGTTTGTAGTCCCAGGCCGGAGCGCGATCAGCTGACCACTCGCCGCAGGCCAGCAGGCGTACGTTGGCTTTGGCAGCAACGATGGCGCGAGCTTCTTCGCTGACGCTAGGGGCGATGATCACTTCGACGAACTGACGCTCGACGATGGCCTTGGCGGTTTCAGCATCCAGCTCGCGGTTGAACGCGATGATGCCGCCAAACGCCGATTCGGTGTCGGTGGCGTAGGCCAGTTCGTAAGCCTGACGGATGCCGCCTTCAGCGTCCGGGCTCACGGCCACGCCGCACGGGTTGGCGTGCTTGACGATCACGCAGGCCGGTTTGACGAAGCTCTTCACACATTCCAGCGCGGCGTCGGTGTCGGCCACATTGTTGAACGACAGCTCTTTGCCTTGCAGTTGGGTCGCGGTGGCGATGCCGACTTCCGCAGGCTTGGCTTCAACGTAGAACGCCGCGCTCTGGTGCGGGTTCTCGCCGTAGCGCATTTCCTGGGCCTTGATGAACTGGCTGTTGAAGGTGCGCGGAAATTCGCTGCGACCTTCGGTGCTGAGTGTTTCAGCCGCCTGGTTCACGGTGCCCATGTAGTTGGCGATCATGCCGTCATAGGCGGCGGTGTGTTCGAAGGCCTTGAGCATCAGGTCGAAACGCTGAGCGTAGGTCAGGCCGCCGGCCTTGAGGCTTTCCAGGACGTTGGCGTAATCGCTGGCATTCACCACGATAGCTACGTCTTTGTGGTTCTTGGCTGCCGAACGGACCATGGTCGGGCCGCCGATGTCGATGTTTTCGATGGCGGTCGGCAGGTCGCAGCCTGGCTTGTTGATGGTGGCTTCGAACGGGTACAGGTTGACCGCAACCAGATCGATCGGCTTGATGCCGTGCTCGTTCATGATGGCGTCGTCGATACCGCGACGACCGAGGATCCCGCCGTGGATTTTCGGGTGCAGGGTTTTCACCCGACCGTCCATCATTTCTGCGAAACCGGTGTAATCCGCGACTTCCACTGCGGCAACACCGTTGTCACGCAGCAGCTTGAACGTCCCGCCGGTGGAAAGGATCTCGACGCCCAGGGCTTCGAGCTCCTTGGCGAATTCAAGGATCCCGGTCTTGTCGGAAACGCTGATCAAGGCGCGGCGGATCGGCAGGCGGGTAGTCTGGTCGGTCATTTCAATTTCCATCAAAAGCAAAGGAGTCAGCAAAAAAGGCGACCGGTTTTACGCGGGCGCCTTTCTGGTTTGATTGAATGCTTACAGCAAATCGTACTGCTTGAGTTTCTTGCGCAGGGTGCCCCGGTTCAGCCCGAGCAGCTCACTGGCCTTGGTCTGGTTGCCCTTGACGTAGTTCATCACGCATTCGAGCAGGGGAGCCTCGACTTCGGAAAGCACCAGGTTGTACACATCCGTGACGGCAGCGCCCTCAAGGTGGGCGAAATAATTGTGCAGCGCCTTCTCGACACTCCCGCGAAGGGTCTGACCTTCTTCGCTCGGCGTGTTGAGGTGCTGTTTCAAATTCACGTTGTCGCTCACGGGTGTTGTTCCACTCACTAAAGTCTCGGTCATCATCGTCATGCAGCCACCCCTTCTCCGTCCCCTGTCAGGCTCTTGTAGCGTTCGGCGAAGAAGGCCCGAACGTAGGCGCATTGTGCTTCCGTATCTTCCAAACGATTGAAGTGGGCGCGGAACTCCCTGGCGCCCGGCAAGGTTGCGAGATACCAGCCCACATGCTTGCGAGCTATGCGCACGCCCATGACGTCGCCATAGAAGGCATGCAGCGCAGCCAGATGCTCAAGCAGAATACGTTCCACCTCGATCAGTTCCGGTGCCGGGAGTTTTTCGCCGGTACGCAGATAATGGTCGATTTCACGAAAAATCCATGGCTGCCCCTGGGCAGCCCGACCTACCAACAGGCCATCGGCACCGGTCGCGTCGAGGACGTACCGGGCCTTCTCGGGCGAATCGATATCGCCATTGGCGAAGACCGGGATCGACACCGCCTGCTTGATCGCGGCAATGGTGTCGTACTCGGCTTCACCGGTGTACAGATCTGCACGGGTGCGGCCATGCACCGCCAACGCCGTAATGCCTGCCTGTTCGGCGATCTTCGCCACGGTCAGGCCGTTCTTGTTCGCCCGGTCCCAGCCGGTGCGGATCTTCAGGGTGACCGGCACATCGACTGCGGCCACCACGGCCTGCAGGATCTCGGTCACCAACGCTTCATCTTTCAACAGGGCGGAGCCGGCGGCCTTGTTGCAGACCTTCTTGGCCGGACAGCCCATGTTGATATCAATAATCTGTGCGCCCAGTTCAACGTTGGCCCGGGCTGCATCCGCCAGCATCTGCGCATCTCCGCCAGCGATCTGTACCGAGCGGGGCTCGGGATCGCCTTCGTGGATCATGCGCATCCGAGATTTGCGGGTGTTCCACAAGCTCATGTCGCTGGTGACCATTTCCGAGACTACAAGGCCCGCGCCCAGTCGTTTGCACAGCTGACGAAAGGGCTGGTCGGTGACGCCCGCCATGGGGGCGAGGATCAAGCCGTTGTGCAATGTATATGGACCGATGCGTACCGCCGACATAGGACTTCCCTGTTGTGGGGCCGGATCATGAGAGTTCGAAAAAGGGTTGGCATGATACCCGCTCTCGATGACTGGATAAAGGCTGAATTGAACAAAATCTGAACAACTAATTCGTTATCGCCAGCGGTTTGGTTTGAACGGCCAAAGTCAGGAAACCGCCGTCAAGCCTGCAACGCTTGAGTGTTTCACTCGGGCGAATGGAAGCTCAGGCTGTAGTTCACCGCTTTGGGGCCTGGGTCGAGAATGTCCAGCGCGATGTGGATCGGCGTTTGCGGCGGCATTTCCGCCTGGCCTTCGAGGTCGCCGTTGAGGTACTCACCGGGCTTGAAGCGACGGCTGGCGATCAGGTGGCCGTTGAGGTCGGCAAAGCGCAGCTCCAGCAGCGGAAAGGGCTGGGAGAAGGGCGCACGGTTGTAGATGATGGCATCGACCACCAGGGCGCCGTTGAAGTCCGGGTGGCTGCGGACCACCAGATTGCTGCTTTTGACCTTCGCGATGTCGACTTTGGATGGCACGGTGCAGCCGATCTGCGGGCACAGTTGCTGGAACCACGGACGGTACTGGTCCTGGCGCGCCAGTTCGTCGAAGTGGTAGGCGACGTATTGACCGGCGAGGCCGGCGGCGCCGAGCAGGATCAGCAGCAGCCAGAAAAAGCGCCGGCCCCAGGGTGAGCGACGTTTTTGCCAGTCCAGTTGCAACGGGTCGTCGGTCAGATCCTCCAGCTCTTCCGCGCGCAGAGCCGGCCCGCTGCGTTCGCGTCGCTTGCGCAGGGGCTCGACCGAGGGCAGGTCGTCGTCGACTTCATCGGGAGTCGCCGACAGGCTGCCAAAGGGGATCGGGGCGTCGAGCGGGTCGTGCAGGCGCAGCTGTTGGATCTCGGGTTCGTCGTCCAGATCCGCGGGCTCCAGCGACAGCGAAGGCTCGGTGCGCGAGTGTTTGCTCGGCTCGATCGTCGGTTCTGGCGTGGGTGCGTCGGCGGTTTTTGCACGATCGGCGGCCGATTCACTGAAGAGACTGTCGGACCATGGGGCCTGGTCGTGCTCGGTGGTATCGCGGCGAGCGCTGAGGCTGTCTTCGCGGGGCCGAGTGAATTCCGTAGTTGGCTGGATTTCCCGCTGTTCGAGCCGGGCGAGCTCTTCGTCGAGATCCAGGCTGTCCAGATCCATTTCCGCAGCGGTCCATTGCTTTTGGCTGATGGCTCGCTGTACGGGCGGTTCGACGGGCGCCGGTGCAACCGGTTTGACCGTCTCCTTGCCGGCCCGCTGCTCGAGCAACTGCTTGGCGGCGTTGAACACCTGCAAGCACGAGCCGCAACGAACCACTCCACGGGCCACGCTCAACTGAGCATGGCTGACGCGGAAGCTGGTTTGGCAATGCGGGCACTGAGTGACGAAGCTGTCGGTCATGCGGCAATCCGGTTTATGCAGGCGCTCATTCTAGCGCCGACGGCCAGTAATGCGTACCCAGCCGTCGCGATTGGCAATCGGGTCCAGATCAAAGTCCTGAGCGTAGGCGGCGGCGACTTCTTCACCTTGTTCGGCGAGGATGCCCGACAGCGCCAAGCGACCGCCCGGCTTGACCAGGCTAGACAGTTGCGGCGCCAGCGAAACCAGCGGGCCGGCAAGAATGTTGGCCACCAGCACGTCGGCCTGAACCTGTGGCAGGTCTTGCGGCAAATACAGCGGGAAGAGTTCGTCAGCAATGTTGTTGCGACCGGCATTGTCGCGGGAGGCTTCCAGTGCCTGCACGTCGATATCGGTGCCGACGGCTTGCTTGGCACCCAGCAACAGCGCGGCAATCGCCAGAATCCCCGAGCCGCAACCGAAATCGAGCACGTTGCAACCTTTCAGGTCCTGACCGTCGAGCCATTCCAGGCACAGCGCAGTGGTCGGGTGAGTGCCAGTGCCGAACGCCAGCCCCGGGTCTAGCAACAGGTTCACCGCGTCAGGCTCTGGCGCGGCGTGCCAGCTCGGCACGATCCACAGGCGCTGGCCGAAACGCATCGGCTGGAAACCGTCCATCCAGCTGCGTTCCCAGTCCTGGTCTTCGATCACTTCGCTGTGATGCTCCGGCAACGGGCTGCCGGTCAGCAACTCGAGATGGGCCAGCACGCTGGAGGCTTCGGTGCCACCTTCGAACAGCGCCAGCAGGTGCGTGTGCGACCACAGCGGGGTGGTATTGAGTTCCGGCTCGAAAATCGGCTGATCTTCGGCGTCCATGAAAGTCACCGATACGGCGCCCACTTCCAGGAAAGCGTCTTCGTAGGTTTCGGCTTGTTCTGGGCTGATGGCGAGACGGACTTGCAGCCAAGGCATGGCGGGCACCTTTGAAAAATATAGATTGCAGCCTAGCGGGCTGCGAGAAGCGCGCAAGTTTACGCGAGCGCGAGGCAGAAGACGACAAGGCCGATACGTGCATGCTTTTTTGTAGGGCCGGGCAATGTCCAGAAACAACAAAGCCGCTCGAGAGCGGCTTTGTTGGTATGGATCACTGCTTAATGCTTTTCGCCAGCCAGCTTGTGTTCCAGATAGTGGATGTTGACTCCGCCTTCGCAGAAGCCAGCATCACGGACCAGATCGCGGTGCAGCGGGATGTTGGTCTTGATCCCGTCGACAACGATTTCGTCCAGCGCATTGCGCATGCGCGCCATGGCTTCATCACGGGTTGCGCCGTAGGTGATCAGCTTGCCGATCAACGAATCGTAGTTCGGCGGAACGGCATAGCCACTGTACAGGTGCGAATCGACGCGGACGCCGTTGCCGCCTGGAGCGTGGAAATGCTTGACCGTGCCTGGGCTAGGCATGAACGTTTTCGGGTCTTCGGCGTTGATCCGGCATTCCAGCGCGTGACCGCGGATAACGACGTCATTCTGGGTGTACGACAACTTGTTGCCAGCGGCGATGCTGAGCATCTCCTTGACGATGTCGATGCCGGTGACCATTTCCGAAACCGGGTGCTCTACCTGGACACGAGTATTCATCTCGATGAAGTAGAAGTGGCCGTTTTCGTACAGGAACTCGAAGGTGCCGGCGCCACGATAGCCAATGTCGATACAAGCCCTGACGCAGCGTGCGAGGACTTCTTCGCGCGCGTTCTCGTCGATGCCCGGTGCCGGTGCTTCTTCGAGAACCTTCTGGTGGCGACGTTGCAGCGAGCAATCGCGGTCACCCAGATGAATCGCATGGCCCTGGCCATCGGAAAGCACCTGAACTTCCACGTGGCGTGGGTTGGTCAGGAATTTTTCCAGATAGACCATCGGGTTGCCGAACGCTGCGCCCGCTTCGGAGCGGGTCAGTTTCGCCGAGGAGATCAGGTCTTCTTCCTTGTGAACTACGCGCATCCCGCGACCACCACCGCCGCCAGCGGCTTTGATGATCACTGGGTAACCGACTTCGCGACCGATGCGCAGAGCGGTTTCTTCGTCTTCAGGCAGTGGGCCGTCGGAACCCGGAACGGTCGGCACGCCGGCAGCGATCATGGCGTGCTTGGCCGATACCTTGTCGCCCATCAGGCGGATGGTCTCGGCTTTCGGGCCAATGAACGCGAACCCGGAGTTCTCGACCTGTTCGGCAAAGTCGGCGTTTTCCGCAAGGAAGCCGTAGCCTGGGTGGATGGCGGTAGCGCCAGTCACTTCAGCAGCGGCGATGATGGCCGGAATGTGCAGGTAAGAGTGCGCGGCCGAGGCCGGACCGATGCAGACGGATTCGTCTGCCAGTCCCAGGTGCATCAGCTCTTTGTCGGCCTTGGAATAAACGGCGACAGTCTTGATGCCCATCTCTTTGCAGGCACGTAGAATCCGCAGGGCAATCTCACCGCGGTTGGCGATCAGAACTTTTTCCAACTTCGCAGTCATCAAAGTTTCTCCGCGGTTCAAACGATGGTGAACAGCGGTTGGTCGTACTCAACCGGCTGGCCGTCTTCGACGAGGATGGATTCGATCACACCGCTGGCTTCAGCTTCGATGTGGTTCATCATCTTCATGGCTTCGACGATGCACAGGGTGTCGCCTTTCTTCACGGTCTGGCCGACTTCAACGAAGGACGGCGAGGACGGCGAAGATTTGCGATAGAACGTGCCGACCATCGGCGAACGGGCAACGTTGCCGTTCAGCGTTGGGGCAGCCGGAGCAGCCGGAGCAGCAGCTGCGGCGGCAACCGGAGCAGCAGCAACAGGCGCAGGCGCCGGAGCATGCATAGGAGCGGGAGCGTAGTACTGCTGAGCCGGCGTCTTGCTGTGACGGCTGATGCGTACGGACTCTTCGCCTTCCTTGATCTCGAGTTCGTCGATACCGGACTCTTCCAGCAATTCGATCAGTTTCTTAACTTTACGGATATCCATGAATCATCAACTCCCAAGGGTCGGTCAGGGGCGTTTAACGCTTGTTGTTCAAGCCGTTGCCTGTCTTTCAAGCTGCTCTAGTGCGGCCTCCAGGGCCAGTCGATAACCGCTGGCGCCAAGGCCGCAGATCACTCCCACCGCAACGTCGGAGAAGTAAGAGTGATGGCGGAAAGGTTCGCGTTTGTGCACGTTAGACAAATGCACTTCGATGAATGGGATGCTCACGGCCAGCAGCGCGTCACGTAATGCGACACTTGTATGCGTAAAAGCTGCTGGATTGATCAGAATGAAGTCCACACCTTCGCCGCGAGCAGCGTGGATGCGATCGATCAATTCGTACTCGGCGTTGCTTTGCAGGTAGAGCAAATGGTGGCCGGCATTGCGTGCTCGCTGTTCCAGATCCTGATTGATCTGCGCCAGCGTTGTTGCACCGTAGACGCCCGGTTCCCGGGTGCCGAGCAAGTTCAGGTTGGGGCCGTGTAAAACCAATAGGGTCGCCATCTGCTGCTCCTTTGTCATCTGTGTGCAATTGTCAGAACCAGGCGACTATGCCGCAAAGCCTTTGTGACTGTCCAGTTCTATGCAATAGCCGGCACGATGGCCGATGTTTACGCGAAATATATGACCAGGTAATTAATTCCGGTCATTTGCTTTCGCAACACGTTCGGCGAAGTTCTTCGCGCTGATCTCACCGATCACCCGCACATCGGCACGTTCGACGCCATCTTTACCAAAAAACATCAGCGCCGGAGGGCCGAATAGCGTGTAGCGGTCGAGTAGGGCGCGTTGTTCGACATTGCTGGCGGTGATGTCGAAACGGATCAATCGATAGCCTTTGAGGCTTTCGATGACCTTGGCATCGTTGAGAACTTCGTGTTCGATGACTTTGCAACTGATGCACCAGTCGGCGTACCAGTCGAGCAGCAGCGGCGTGCCGGAGGATTTGGCTTCGGCGAGGACGCGGTCCAGTTCCGCTGGAGTGGTGATGGTTTGCCAGTTGCCGACGATTTGCGGTTGACTGTTGTCCACGACAATGCGCGGTTGGCCGATGGGGTTGAGCGGGTCGGTCTGGCCACTGAACGCGCCGTACCAACAGGCCAGGGCATAAAACAGCAGGAGCATCCCGAGCAATTGTCCCAGGCGTTTTCTCGGCGGTTTATAGACAAATTCCAGCGCGCCCATAAATAACCCGACGCCGCCGGCGAGCAAGCCGATCAACAGCAAGGTGATCTGGCCCGGCAATACCCGACTGAGCAAAGCAATCGCCAGCCCCAGCAGTAGCACCCCAATCGCGTTTTTCACGTAGATCAGCCACGGGCCGCTTTTCGGCAACCAGGCCGCGCCACCGGTCGCCACCAGCAACAGCGGCGCGCCCATGCCCAGGCCGAGCATGAACAATTTCAAGCCGCCGCCCAGAGCGTCGCCACTGGCGCTGATGTACAGCAGCGCGCCGGCCAACGGTGCCGATACACAAGGCGAAACCAGCAGGCTCGACACCACGCCCAGCACCGCCGCGCCCCACAGTGAGCCGCCTTCGGTACGCCCGGCAATCCGGTCCAGGCGGCTACTGATGGCGTGGGGGAGTTTCAGTTCGAAGACGCCAAACATGGCCAATGCAAATACCGCGAAAAACATCGCGAATGGCACCAGCACCCAGGCCGACTGCAAGCGCGCCTGAAGATTGAGCTGCGCGCCGAACATTCCCATCAAGGCACCGAGCAGGGCGAAACACACGGCCATCGGCAGCACATAAGCCAACGACAGGTTGAAGCCGCGTAAACCACCGACCTGCCCGCGCAGGACCACCCCGGAGAGGATTGGCAGCATCGGCAGCACGCAGGGGGTGAAGGTCAGGCCAACACCGGCGAGGAAAAACAGCGCCAGTTCGCGCCAGTCCCAGGTTGTGGTCGTGGCGCCGCTGCCCTCAATACTCAGGCGTTCGGTCTCGGGTGGGTAGCACAGGCCTTTGTCGGCGCAGCCCTGATAGCTCACGACCAGCGTAAAGGCGCGGGAATCCGTGCGCGGCAGTTCTATGTCGAGAATGCCGTGATAAACCTCGACATCGCCGAAGTACTCATCGTGTTTTTGTTCGCCCTTGGGCAGTTGCGTCGCACCGAGGCCAATGTCGGCCGGGTCGGCGCGAAACTGGAAGCGATGGCGATAGAGGTAATAACCTTCGGTGGCGACGAAGCGCAGCTTGATTGATTGCGGCGTGCTTTCTACCAGGCTCAACTTAAAGGCTTCGCGCACCGGCAGGAAGTCGGCGCTGTTGTTGATCGAACCCAGCGTGGAACTGGGCCGACTGTCCAGCAACCCGGCGGCAAAGGCCGGCAGGGCGAGCACTAAAAACAACAGGCAGAGCAAACGGCGCATGACAATCTCGCGTATCGAAAGTGTGGGCATGATAGCGGACGTCGGAAGGGTATGCAGGAGGCATGATCGTTCCCACGCTCTGCGTGGGAATGCAGCCCGGGACGCTCTGCGTCCCAACAGCGGACGCAGAGCATCTATTGAGGCATTCCCACGCAGAGCGTGGGAACGATCATTGGGAAGAGAAACTGTCAGACCCGAAAGGCCTGAACGGCTGTATGCAACCGCCCGCCCAGCACCAACAAATTCTCCCCTTGCTCACGCCCCTCGCCGATGCGCAGCAGGTTATCCCCACCCAATTGGTGAATCCGCTCACTGTGATCGCGGATTTCGCTGACAGCGCCGCTTTGCTGGGCGGTGACATCGGCGATGCGCACGGCGGTGTCGGAAATGGTCTGGATCGCCCCGACGATTTTATCCAGCGCACCGTCAGCCGCCTGGGCCTGATTGGCCGTGGCTTCGGCGTGTTCGACCTGGGCGCGCATGCCTTCGACCGATTGCCGCGCGGCGGTTTGCAGGCCGGCGATCAGGGTCTGGATCTCGGCGG
Source organism: Pseudomonas sp. JL3 (assembly GCF_031570575.1). Taxonomy (NCBI): domain Bacteria; kingdom Pseudomonadati; phylum Pseudomonadota; class Gammaproteobacteria; order Pseudomonadales; family Pseudomonadaceae; genus Pseudomonas; species Pseudomonas sp. JL3. The sequence continues at coordinate 48,394 of NZ_JAKWJK010000014.1, read as the reverse complement.
TGGCCCCGGCGGTGCGTTGTGCCAGTGAGCGAACCTCTTCGGCCACTACCGCAAACCCTCGGCCCATTTCTCCGGCGCGGGCCGCTTCGATGGCGGCGTTCAGGGCCAGCAGGTTTGTCTGGTCGGCAATCGAGCGGATCACCGTCAGCACGCCGCCGATGGTCGCCGACTCTTCAGCCAGATGTTCGATCATCTGCGCGTTGCCTTGCACTTCGCCCACCAGCGCATGCAGCCCAGTGAGGCTCAGGCCGATCACTTTCTGACCGTGTTCCACCGCCAGTCCCGCATGACGACTGGCATCGGCAGCCTGGCTGGCGTCACCGGCGACTTGTTGAATTGTCGCCTCGAGTTCACCGAGAGAATCGCGGATCAACGCAGTGTCGCCGGCCTGATGCTCGGCGCCGCTGTGCAGGTCATTGCTTAATTCGGCCAACGTTCGGCTGCTGCCGGCGACTTGCTCGGCGTTGAGGCGAATGGTGCCCACCAGGTCGACCAGATAGGCGCGCAAGCGATTGAGCGAGGCTTGAATGTCATGCAGTTCGCGGTTGGTCGCGCCCAGTTGAATGTCGCGGCTGAAGTCACCTTCGGCCCAGGTCGACAGCGCCGGGGCGAGGTTGGTCAGGGTTCGGGCCAGGCGTCGCTGCAAGGTATCGATGAGCAATGCGATCAGCAAAATCAGCCCGATCATCACCCCTTGCATCAACCGCACTTCGCTCTGGATCTGCCCGTGCTGGGCACGCACCACCGGTTCCAGCCCGGCGATGGACTGCTGCACGGCGGCGATTTTCAAGTGCGTCGCGGTGCTGAGGTCGGTACGTTTCTGGATCTGTTCGCGAGTGCGCGCCAGTTCCGAAGGGTAGCGGGTGAGCAGGCTGTTGAGTTCACGCTTGAGGCCGACGCCGGCATCTTCGGCGACGGTTTTCTCGGTGTTATCCAGCCCCATCATCGCGGCGAAATCATCGGTGTTCGATTCGGTGCTGGCGGTCACACCCAGCAGCGGTAAAGCGTCCAGTTGCTCGGCTTGAGTGCGGATGTTAGCGACTTCGCGTTCGACATCAGCGGCCAGTTCGCTGCGACCACTGCTGACCAGTTTGTCCCGAGCCAAGGACAATTTGCCCAAGTGCTGGGAGGCAATCAGCAAGGGCGTCAGGTACGCCGCGTTGCCGCTGGCGTATTGGCTGATCTGATCAAGACTGGCACCGAGTTCGCGTTCGGCTTGCAGCAGCAGTGCTTGCGGGTCGCCAGCGAGTTTGCCAGCGGCCAACAGATCAGTTTTGCTGAATTCATCCAGATTCGTCAGGCTCGGACGCAAGGTGTCAGCCAATACCGGCGGCAACTCACCGAGTTCCTTTTGCAGGCTACTGATGGCCAGGCTGGCATTGCTCAGACGCAGGGCATCGCCGCTGGTCAGGTAATCCTCGACGTTGCGCGCCACTTCATTTTGGAACTGCTGAGACAGACCCAAGTAACGCTCCATCAACAGATAAGGGCGTTCCAGGGCTTTTTGCGACCACCAGAGTGTGGCGCCAAGGGCCACGCACACGGCGACCAGAAGGAGGGTATTGAGATTGGTCAACAGCTTCAGGCGCATCATGGTCTACCAACGGCAGAATGGTAAGTGCCTGAAGTTATTGCGTTTCTATTACAGAGTTATGACCGAATGGGTCGATTCCGATGAAAAAGTGGCACTTTGCTTTGATTCCCGCGCGGCTTGCACGCGGTTGCGTCCGGCGTCTTTGGCGCGGTACAGCGCCTCGTCTGCCTGACTGGCCATCAGAAGGCTGTCAGAGTCTTCGCGCAGTTCAACGACGCCGGCGCTGAAGGTGCACCAGAGATCCTGCGGCTGAGCCGGGTAATGAATTTCGGCAAAGCGCTGGCGGATTTCATCGAGCACCTTGTAGGCCGATTCGATATCCGTGTCCGGCATGACGATGGCGAACTCTTCACCGCCGTAACGGCCAATGAAGTCGGTCTTGCGCAACCGTTGCTTGAGGAACAGCGCCAGGCTCTTGATCACCCGGTCGCCCATGGGATGGCCGTGGCTGTCGTTGACCCGTTTGAAGTGGTCGATATCGAGCATCGCAAAGCTCAGCGGCTTGTTTTCGCGCCGGGCGCGGAATGAACAGTCTTCGAGCAATTGCAGAATGTGGGTGTGGTTGTACAAGCCGGTCAGGCTGTCGCGCACCATCCGCGCTTTCAGATTGCGCGCCCGCGCCGCGCGGTTGCGCACGGTGGTGATCAGGTGCCGTGGCTTGATCGGTTTGGTCAGGAAATCGTCGCCGCCTTCGCTCATGGCGTCGAGCTGCTTGTCCAGGTCGTCTTCGGCCGACAAATAAATGATCGGCACGCTGACATAGCGGTCGTTATGCCGGATCACCTTGGCCAACTCAGTACCGGTGCAGGCCGGCATGTACATGTCGAGGATGATCAGGTCCGGCTGGAAGTCCGCCAGTTCGGCCATGGCCTGGATCGGTTCGATCAAGGTCCGCGTGACAATCCCTGCGCTATTGAGCAGGCGTTCGGTGTGCAAGGCCTGGGCGCGGGAGTCGTCGATGATCAGCACTTTATAAGGTTCGTACTGGGCGACGCAGGTCAGGACTTCGATCTTTTCCAGCAGGCTCGAGGCTTCGAGGGTGCCGGTGAGGAACTCCTGGCCACCGGCGCGCACGGCGGCGAGGCGGGTCGGGGTATCGGTTTCGTGCAGGCTGAAAAACAACAGCGGCAGGGGTTGATCGAGGCCTTCCTGGGCTTCGGCCGCCAGTTTCAGGCCGATGCCGGTGCCACTGAAGTCGACGTCCATGACAATCGCCGCCGGCAACCGCTCGACCATCGAGGAGCGGAACGCGGCGACACTGTCGAGGGATTGAGCGCTGAGCCCGAAGAATTCAAGTTGCTTGGCCAGCCGCTCAGCCCGGTCGTGATCCTGCAACATCACGTAGATCGGTTTGCGCAGCGGCGGCAGGAAGGTTTGTTCGAGCTGGTCGCCATGGCGCAGGCCGGTGCGGGACAGGCGCTGCATCAGGCGATTGAGGTCAGTGATCAGTCCGCTGCTCAGGCGTCCGCGGTTGGCATCGACCGCTTCCAGCGACTGGCCGATGTGGCGCGCCAGCTGGGTGTGTTCCGGTTGTTCGAAACGTTCGGCAAAGCGCAGCAAGCGCAGATTGGCCTCACTCAGCTCCGACAAGTCGGTGGTGGACCATTCGTTGCGTTGCAGGCGTTGCCATATCTCAAGAATCTGACGTGCCTGATGAATTACCCGCTGGGCAAAGTGGTGCTTGAGGCGCTCACGGCTGGGGTCTTCTGGCTCGGTCATATCCTGACTACTAGTTAGGGTGCATGCTGAGATCGACTGGTGGCTCTATGCTAGCACCTCTTTTCGATTGCATGAGTGTCGTAGGTCAATAATCTGCAAAGCGACTTCATTCAGTTTCTGACCGACTGGTCGCATAGGCTCAACGCTGTGCTTCATTTATAGTGGCGACTCGGCTGCAGTCATTGTGTGGTTCGCTGTGTCCCGCCGGATTTAATGCGGGCAAATGACGCACGATGGCGTAGGGTTGTGGTCGAACCGATGAACTCAAGTGATTGAAAGGATACCGCCATGCTGGACTGGAAGAACCGCACAGGCAGCGCGCCTGAACGTGCCGCTGAACCGAAATCGGCCACCCGCAGTTATTTTGGCGGCCTGTTGTTCAGCCGGGCGCTGGCTACTCTGATTGTTCTTTACCTGTTGGTGGCGATCGCGCTGGGCTGGTACTGGAGCCAGGAGCCTGCGCTGTTTCCGGTTCAGCAGAATGCTCAGGTGGCGGCCGAGAAAGATGGCAAGCAAATGGTTGTCGGGTACACCACGGTGGAAACCCTCAAGACCGTTGCCGGCACTTTGCTGACCAAACCGGGCGGCTATATTTCCAACGACCGTTTCCCGCCGGGCCTGTGGATGGACAACATGCCGAGCTGGGAATATGGCGTGCTGGTCCAGGTCCGCGACCTGAGTCGTGCGCTGCGTAAAGACTTCGCCCGTTCCCAGTCGCAGTCCGCCGAAGACGCCGACCTGGCCAAGGCCGAGCCGCGTTTCAACTTTGACAACAAAAGCTGGGTGCTGCCATCCAGTGAATCCGAGTACCTGGAAGGCATCAATTCCCTGAGCCGCTATCAGGCACGTCTGTCGGGGCCTGACCAGAAAAGTGCGCTGTTCTATGCCCGCGCCGACAACCTGAACAACTGGCTGGGTGATGTCGGAACCCGTCTGGGTTCGCTGTCGCAACGGCTGTCGGCCAGTGTTGGCCGGGTCAAGCTCAACACCGCGCTGAAAACCGAAGTCCCGGCGCTGGGGCAGGTGCCGCAGGTTGACGAAGAAGTCATCGAAACCCCGTGGCTGCAGATCGATAACGTGTTCTACGAAGCCCGCGGTCAGGCCTGGGCGTTGTCTCACCTGCTGCGTGCCATCGAAGTCGATTTCGCCGATGTGCTGGCGAAGAAGAACGCCACGGTCAGCGTGCGCCAGATCATTCGTGAGCTGGAAGCCTCGCAAGAGCCGGTCTGGAGCCCGATGATCCTCAACGGCAGCGGCTTCGGTGTGCTGGCCAACCACTCGCTGGTCATGGCCAACTACATCTCCCGGGCCAACGCCGCGGTGATCGATTTGCGTCAACTGCTCAATCAGGGCTGAGTCATGGCCGATAGCTTGGTCGATAGCATGCGGGAGGCCGCCCATCGCGCGGCCTCCGATGCCGAACAGATCGCCTGGGTCGACGAGCAGGACAACCTGCTCGGCGCTCTGGTCCGTTCCGAGCTGCGCGAACGCGAGCTGATCGGCCGCGGCACCTACATCATGCTGTTCAATTCTGCCGGTGAGCTGTGCGTGCACCGGCGCACCCTGAGCAAAGCGATATACCCCGGTTACTGGGACGTGGCGGCCGGCGGCATGGTGTTGGCCACCGAGACTTACGCCGAATCGGCGGCCCGTGAGCTGGAAGAAGAGCTGGGCGTGAGCGGTGTGGAACTGACTGCCCATGATCACTTTTTCTTCGAGGACACCGGCAACCGACTCTGGTGTTCGGCGTTTTCGGCGGTGTGGGACGGTCCGTTGATCCTGCAACCGGAAGAAGTGCTAGAAGCGCGCTTCATCCCGATCGATCAGGTCCTGCTGGAAATCACGCAGAAGCCTTATTGCCCGGACTCTCTGGCGGCCTTGCAGCGCTATCTTCGCGCCCAAGGGGATGGCGTCGCAAAAGAGCTATAAATTGGCGCCGATTGGCTCTTAGCAAGTCGGCTTTTTGCCGTTACACTGCGCGACCTTTTCAAGCTGAACCGGTACTCCTTTTGTAAGGGCGTCCGGTCAGTAGCGCTGCCCCTGCCTGAGTGGGGCTTCGCGGTCGATGGCCCTGCCACGACCAGTCTTTGTCCTCCCAAGAGGATTGCCGGTGGCCAAAAAAGCCGCATCCTTCGCCGCCCTTGGTGGCCTGGTATTTTCCACCGACGCAGGTCGTCATTGCCCGGATTGCAGTCAACCGGTGGATGCCTGCATCTGCAAACAAACCGTTATCCCGGCCGGCGACGGCATCGCTCGCGTGCGTCGCGAAAGCAAGGGCCGTGGCGGCAAGACGGTGACCACCATCACCGGCGTGCCGCTGGCCGAAGACGCGCTCAAGGAACTGGCCACCACGTTGAAGAAACGTTGTGGGACCGGTGGGGCGTTGAAAGACGGGATCATCGAAATCCAGGGCGATCATGTCGAGCTACTCTTGGCCGAGCTGATCAAACACGGTTTCAAGGCGAAGAAGTCCGGCGGCTAGCAGCCTCTGTGAAAACCACCCGCGGCTTGATCCAGCCCTGATTTCATTTCGGCCTGGCGTCGTCTCCATGGTTTTCACAGAGCCTGTTCATGACCGGTTTCTAAACTCACTGCGGTCAGCGAGGTCTACCCCCTCGTTGACGAACCGTCATTTTCATTCTTTAGACTGCGCCGGCCTGAACCCAGGCGACGCTCTATGACTTCTTTATAGGGGACTTCAATGTCCGTACGACGCACACGCAAAGACGATGGCAGCCAATGGACAGTTGCGGACAGCCGCAGTGTTTACGGGATTCGCCATTGGGGGGCCGGGTATTTCGCGATCAATGACGCCGGTCGCGTCGAAGTTCGTCCGAACGGTCCGACCAGTTCGCCTATCGACCTCTTCGAGCAAGTCGATCAACTGCGCAAAAGCGGTTTGTCCTTGCCGTTGCTGGTGCGTTTCCCTGACATCCTGCAAGACCGTGTACGTCAGCTGACCGGTGCATTCGACGCCAACATCGAGCGCCTGGAATACCAGAGCAAGTACACCGCGCTGTACCCGATCAAGGTCAACCAGCAGGAAGCGGTGATTGAAAACATCATCGCCACCCAGAACGTATCGATCGGTCTGGAAGCCGGCTCCAAGCCTGAGCTGCTGGCGGTACTGGCGCTGGCGCCGAAGGGCGGCACCATCGTCTGCAACGGTTACAAGGACCGCGAGTTCATCCGTCTGGCGCTGATGGGCCAGAAGCTCGGTCACAACGTGTTCATCGTGATCGAGAAAGAGTCCGAAGTCGGTCTGGTGATCGAAGAAGCGGCGTCGCTCAAGGTCAAGCCGCAGGTCGGCCTGCGCGTGCGTCTGTCGTCCCTGGCGTCGAGCAAGTGGGCAGACACCGGTGGCGAAAAATCCAAGTTCGGCTTGTCGGCGGCGCAACTGCTGTCGGTGGTCGAGCGTTTCCGCGCTGCCGGTCTGGATCAGGGCATTCGCCTGCTGCACTTCCACATGGGCTCGCAGATCGCCAACCTGGCGGACTACCAGCACGGTTTCAAGGAAGCGATCCGTTACTACGGCGAGTTGCGCAACCTTGGCCTGCCGGTGGATCACATCGATGTCGGCGGCGGCTTGGGCGTGGACTACGACGGTACTCACTCGCGTAACGCCAGTTCGATCAACTACGACATGGACGATTACGCCGGTGTCGTGGTCGGGATGCTCAAGGAGTTCTGCGACGCGCAGAGCCTGCCGCACCCGAACATCTTCTCTGAAAGCGGTCGCTCCCTGACTGCTCACCACGCCATGCTGGTGGTGCAGGTGACCGACGTCGAGAAACACAACGACGACGTGCCGAAGATCGAAAACAAGGAAGAGCTGCCGGAAACCGTGCAGTGGCTGGTTGACCTGCTTGGCCCGACCGACATCGAAATGGTCACCGAGACCTACTGGCGCGCCACGCACTACATGAGCGACGTGGCCACTCAATACGCCGATGGCAAACTGACCCTGGCGCAAAAAGCCCTGGCCGAGCAATGCTACTTCGCCGTTTGCCGCCGCTTGCACAACTCGTTGAAGGCCCGTCAGCGTTCCCACCGTCAGGTGCTCGACGAACTCAACGACAAGCTGGCCGACAAGTACATCTGCAACTTCTCGGTATTCCAGAGCCTGCCGGACACCTGGGCCATCGGCCAGGTCCTGCCGATTTTGCCGCTGCACCGTCTCGACGAAGAGCCACTGCGCCGTGCGGTGCTGCAAGACCTGACCTGCGATTCCGACGGCAAGATCAAGCAATACGTCGACGAGCAGAGCATCGAGACCAGCTTGCCGGTACACGGTCTGAACGAAGGTGAAGACTATCTGCTGGGGATCTTCCTCGTGGGTGCTTATCAGGAAATTCTCGGTGACATGCACAACCTGTTCGGTGACACCGACTCGGTGAACATCTATCAGAATGCCGACGGCAGCGTGTACCACGCCGGTATCGAAACCCACGACACCATCGAAGACATGCTGCGTTACGTGCACTTGTCGCCGGAAGAGCTGATGACCCACTACCGCGACAAGTGCGCCAGTGCCCGCATCAGCGCCGCCGAGCGCACCCAGTTCCTCGATGCCTTGCGTCTGGGCCTGACCCGTTCGTCTTACCTGTCTTCTTGAGGTAACGCTCCGTTCTCATCGGGTTGTCTGAAAATTCTCCATTCGTTGAGGGAAATTTCAGATGGCCTGGTGCGGGACTTCTCTTTTTTCAAGCGAAATGACCCACGCACCGGGCTATCCAAGGGATGTGGTCTTCTTTTCACGTAGGTCATTTCCTAAGTTGTACTTCGGCACTCTACTCGGCCATGTCTCTCAGCGAGAATCCCCAGCCGCCCCTCCTGTAGAGAATCGCCGATGTTCGATCCAGTCAACGAGCCGTCATTTCGTCTGGATATAGCGGGTCTTCCCGATCCCTTTGAGGTTTTGGCCTTTACCGGTAGTGAAGCCATCAGCGAGCCTTTTGTGTTCGAGGTGGATCTGCTGAACGATGACCCGACGCTGGACCTTGCGAACCTGCTGTACCGCTCGGCCTTTTTACACTTCGGGCCCCGGGGGCAGGGTATTCACGGGCAGTTGCTTGGCCTCGTTCAGCTTGGCCATGGTGGCGAACCCGGGCTTTGCCGTGTGCGTCTGGGGCCCAGGCTGGCGTGTCTGGCCCAGCGCTTCAATCAGCGAATCTTCAGCCAGCGCTCGGTGCCGGATATTCTCGCTCAAGTACTCAAGGAGCACGGCATTGCCGGCAAGGATCGGCGCTTCGACCTGAGCGGCGAGTACCCGTCCCGTGATTTCTGCACGCAGTACCGGGAATCAGACCTGCAATTTCTCCAGCGCCTGTGCGCCCAGGAACGGCTTCATTACTACTTCGAACACCGCTCACGCGGACACTGTCTGGTTTTCGGTGATGGCCTGGGGCAGTTTAGCCGTGGCGAAGAGAGCGTCTTCAAGGGTGAGAACGAACAACCAGGTGTGCGTCAGTTCAAGCTGCACGGCTGCGGGCAAATCGCCGAAGGCCAGACCAATCTGGCGACCCTGCGCAGCGGCCAACTGATGCCGCTGTCCGGCCATCCGTGTGTGGACTGGAATCGTCTCTGGCTATTGACCCATGTCGAGCATCAGGGAGGGCAGCAACCAGAGCTTCCTTATAGCAACCAACTACGGGCCGTTGTGCAGGAAATGCCTTTCGTGGCACCTCATTCGGGCGTGAAACCCAGGATGCACAGCCTGCAGCGGGCGTGGGTGGTCGAGGTCGATGAATTTCAACCGGATCCGTCCAGACCGGTTGCCGTGCAGTTTGACTGGCTTTACCAGGGAGAGGGCGCAGCGCCCAGCCACTGCTGGTTGCCGTTGGCTCCCGAGCTGGAAGGCGCGGGCACCCTGCCGTTGAGTGAAGGGGCGCAGGTGCTGGTGAGCTTTATCGAAGGCGATCCGGATCAACCCTTGATCAGCGGATTTCTTCCCGGCGCAGCCTCCAGTGCAGAGCCAGTCATACCCGACCTGCAACCCACCTTGACGACCGATGTCAGCCCGGTGCTCGAGGGCTTGCAGGGCTTGCTGCAATCCAGCGAACCCTTGGTGCTCCTGTGCCTGTTACCCGGCGGCGGCAGTTTCAGTCATTGCGCACAATCCTTTTGCACCTGCCGGGCGGCGACGCAGCTCGGCCAGAGCGGTGCGGCATGATCGCCGTTCAGGCGGCCGACTCGACCCCGCAATGGCTGTTGTTCGATGTGCCGGACGTGCTTCAGGCCGACGCGGGTTTGCGACAACAGTTTGCTCATGTCCGATGGTTCCGGCTTTTCGAAGGCACCGAGTTTCACCCATTGCGTGAGTATGGGCCGGTATTGGTCAACCTTCGCGAATGCCCGGCGCTGGCCGAGTTGTGCCAAAGTGCGCCAGATACCTGGAGCGGGTTGCTGCTGGCCAGTGAAGCATCGCCATCGCGGTTGCTGGAGCATTTGCGACGCATGCTCACGGTCACTTTGGGTCTGCATCACCGGGCCTTGCTGAATTACTACAACCCACACACGGCGAGTTATTTTTTTGATGCCTGCGATGCGCAGGAGCTGAGTCGCTGGCTCGGTCCAATCGATCAGTTGCGCTGGTTCGGCGGCACTTGGGCCGACCGGGCCATAGGCTGTCAGGGCTGGCAGCAGTTGTTCAATCCGCGGCTTGCGGTCCGGCCGCTGGCCATCGAAGAAAACCTCAGCCCGCGTCAGCGAGACACCTTGCAAACCTGCCTGCTGGAACAACACGCCTGGCGCTGGAGCCGATCCACAGGCACCGACTACAACAACGTATGGGCTTACTTGCAGGAAGGGCTGGCGCTGGGTTTCAGCGAACGTCCGGTGCTCGATGGCTGGTTATGGTTGCGCTTGCAGCACCCCGACGCAGTGCCTGGGCAGTCGTTGTCGGGAATCACCCAGCAGGAGCGTCTCGATAGCCTGCGCAACCTGTGGCAGAACGATCAACCCTGAAGCTAACCCTCGTCATCCGTTGAGCCAGCTGTCTTGTTTGCGCAAGTACCAGGCGAACGCGCCGAGGGTCAGGCTGCGCAGCAACATGAACAACAGGAAGGTTATCCACAGTCCATGGTTGCCCAAACCTTGCAGCGCCCAGGCGAAGGGCAACAACAGGATCACCGTCAGCAGCATGCCGTTGCGCATTTCCCGGGCGCGGGTGGCGCCGATGAACAGGCCGTCGAGCAGGTAACTCCAGACGGCAATCAGCGGCAGCGTGGCGAGGTAAGGCAGATAGACGAATGCGGTGTCGCGCACGCTCTGGATGTCGGTCTGCATCTCGATGAACAGGTGCCCGGCGAACAGAAACAGCAAGGCAAACCCCACACTCGCCAGCAACGACCAACCGCACGCCACCACCAATGAGCGGCGCAGGGCCTCTCGGTCGCGAGCACCGATGGCGTGTCCGCACAGTGCTTCGACCGCGTGGGCCAAACCGTCCAGCGCGTGGGCGGTCAGCAGCAGGCCGTTGAGCAGCAACGCATTGGCGGCGACCGTGGCATCGCCCAGCCGCGCACCCTGCACGGTGATCAGGAAAAACACGGACTGCAACGCCAGGCTGCGAATGAAAATGTCGCGATTGACCGCCAGCAATGGGCGCCAGCTCTGCCACAACGCCAGCGCTGCCCAGGCGATATGGCCGGGATAGGCGCGCAGGGCGTTGCGGGTCATGAACAGGCCGATCAGTGCGCCGGTCCACTCGGCGATCACCGAGGCCCGGGCCGCGCCGACCACACCCCACTCCAGGCCGAGCACGAACCACAGATTCAGTGCGATATTGACCAGGTTGGTGCTCAGCAAAATCGCCAGCGGCGCCCGGGCGTTCTGAGTGCCGAGAAACCAGCCCACCAGCGCGTAACTGGCCAGCGCCGCAGGGAGGCCGAACAGCCGTGTGTGGAAGAACTCGCGGGTCAGCTGATCCAGCTCCGCCGACGGTTGCATGAAGTGCAACGCGACCCCGCTCAACGGCACGCCCAATGCGCCCAACAAAATGGCCAGACCCATGGCCAACAACAGACCTTGAAGCAAAATCTGCCGCAACGCTGCGCCATCCCCGCGCCCGGCAGCCTGGGCGGCGAACCCGGTGGAGCCCATGCGCAGAAAGCCCATGGCCCAGGCAAGAAAGGTATACAGACTGGCGCCCACCGCGACAGCACCGAGCTGGTGAGCATGGGGCAGGTGGCCGACGACGGTACTGTCGACCAGCGCCACCAGCGGTACGGAAATGTTCGAGAGAATCATCGGGGCGGCGAGCGCCCAGACTCGACGATGGGTCGGACGGTCGCGCCAGTCGGCAATCAGGTTGGGCATGCAGGCTCCTTGGGGGCGCCTGCATTGTAGCGGCAGATTGTTTTGCATGATCGTTCTCATGCTCTGCGTGGGAATGACTCCTGTGACGCTCTGCGTCACGCTGTCAAGGACGCGGAGCGTCCCGGGCTGCATTCCCACGAAGAGTGTGGGAACGATCAGGGCAGGAGGGAAGGGTGTTAGTGAATAATCCAGCTCAGCAACCACAACCCCAGCAACAACCAGATAATCCCCATGATGATCGAGGCGTTCATGAAGGCGCGGATCGCCGCCCACAGCAGCATCAACCCGATGATCAGCGTGATGATGCTGACGATCGAAGTGTCCATGCCCAGCGCCTGGGCCAACCCTTCGACAAAATTGCTGCCGGCGTTGCTCAACAGGTTGAACAGACCACTGAGGGCATCGATGATGAACCGGATGGCCGAACCGATTATCTGGCCGAGCCATTCGAAAAAGCTTTCTACCTGCATGTGTACGTCCTGATGGAGTGGTGGCGTGGTTGCCGGATCCGAGCCTTGGGCTATTGATCGTGCTGTTGAGTTCCCGAGCTGCCGAAGGCTTCGATCTTTTGGAGTATGGCGCAAAGTGCGCAGGCACAACGCTGCTACTTGCCTTCACCCTCCATCCCCCCGAAGCTATACGCCTTCAGGAGAGCCCGATGAACCTTGTTGAACTGACCGAACGCCTGCACGCCATTCGCGACCGCAATGACTGGCGGCAATTTCACAGCCCGAAAAACCTGGCCATGGCCGCAAGCGTGGAAATGTCCGAACTGGTGGAAATTTTCCAGTGGCTGACCGAAGACCAGTCGCGCCAGTTGCCGGCGGACAAGCTTGCCCATGTCGGGCAGGAAGTGGGCGACATCGTGCTGTATCTACTGCTGCTGTGCAGCGAGTTGGGGTTGGACATGAATGAAGTGGTGCGCGGCAAACTCGCGGACAGCGAACGGCGGTTCAGCTGATGAGCGACCGTCATTTCGATCAACTGGCGACTCGCTTCGCCGAAAAAATCTACGGTGGCGCCAAAGGTGCGATCCGGCTCGCGGTGCTGCAGGCCGATCTGGCCGAAACCCTGCCAGACCGCCCGTTGCGCGTGCTGGATATCGGCGCCGGCCTGGGCCACATGTCGTTGTGGCTGGCCGAGCGCGGTCATCAGGTGACCCTCGCCGAGCCCGCCGAACCAATGCTTGAAGGCGCCCGTCAGCGCTTCGCCGAAGCGGGGCAAGCGGCGACATTCATCCAGGCGCCATGGCAGGACCTGCTCGGACAGCTCACCGAACCTTATGACCTGGTGCTGTGCCACGCCGTGCTGGAATGGCTGGCAGAACCCCATGCGATTCTGCCGGTGCTGCATCAGTTGACGAAGCCGGACGGCTGGTTGTCCCTGGCGTTCTACAACCGCGATGCGTTGATCTATCGCAACCTGCTCAAGGGCCATTTCCGCAAGATGCGCAAGAACGACATGGCCGGTGAAAAGCAGAGCCTGACACCGCAGCAACCACTGGATCCACGGGAACTGGCGGCGCAACTTGAGAGCATGTGGCAGGTCGAAACCCAGAGTGGGGTGCGGGTTTTTTACGACTACATGCCGGTGGAATTTCAGGCTCGCGTCGAACTGCCGGACTTGCTCGAAATGGAACTGGCCCACCGCCGTCACCCAAGCTTCGCCGGGCTTGGGCGTTACCTGCACTGGATCTGTCGGCCGATCTGACCGGAGCGCGAAATGAAAAGTCGTTCAGGGTTACTGGTGATCTGTCTCGGGTTGGCGGCCTGTCAGGGCAGCAACCCTTATGTCGCGACCTCCAATCCCCTGCCGCCGGCACCGCCCCAGGCCGCCACCTCCTTTGACCGCAGCGCCTACCCGGCACCGCCACGCGACTACGGACGCTATCGCAGCTGGGCCTGGCTTAACGGACGCCTGCCACCGGGCACGGCCTGGGCCGACTCGGCGCAGGTGGCCGAAGCGGTCAGTAATGCCCTTGATCAACGCGGCTTGCGCCCACTGCACGGCAACCGCCCGGCGGACCTGTTGGTCAGCGCCGAACTGCGTCTGGAAACCCGCTTGCGTCAGGTTCGGGATGACTATGGTTATGGCGGGGGCTACTACGGCGGTGGTTATGGCGGTTACAACCGCTACGGTAGCGGTTACGGCATGTACAACACGGTGCCGGTCATCCGTACCTATCAGGTACAAGTCGTGGTGGTGCGCGTCGATCTGTTCGACGCGAGCACTGGCGAGCCGGTATGGAGTGCCAGTGCCGAAACCAGCAGTCAGGGCAGCCAGAGCGAGCGTACCGATGCCATACGCGAAGCTGTCGAAAAGGCCATGTCGGCGTATCCTCCTAGTTAGCTTCCTTTACAGGAAGTCTCCCGCAGGTGCATGTCTTCTACCGGAGAAAAATCATGTTCCGCCGTCTCGCTTTACTGACCATGGCCGCGCTGCTCTCTGCCTGCACCGCCAATCAGGTCAATCATGATTTCGATGCCAGCCGCGACTTTGCCGCCTATCGTAGCTGGAGCTGGAAAGAGCCCGCCGTGCAATACCGTCCCGATGATCCACGGATCAAAAGTGACCTGACCGAACAACGCATCCGCCAGTCCGTTGCCGATCAGCTGGATCAACGCGGCTTGCGCCCGGCCGCCGCCGGTGCCAGCTCGGACCTGAAGGTACAGGCCTATTTGATCGTCGAAGATCGCCAGCAACAAGTGACCACCTACTATGGCGGCGGTTATGGTGGCCCATGGTACGGCTACTGGGGCGGGCCGATGTACAACGAAACCCGCAACATCAGCTACAAGGTGGCGACCATCCAGGTCGACCTGCTCGATGGCAAGGACGGCAAGCTGGTGTGGCGCGGCAGCGACGAGCAGACGCTCAGCCGTACTCCGAATCCACAGGACCGCAGCAATACGATCCGCGAGACGGTCGCGCGGATATTGGCTAACTATCCACCACACTAAACCAACACCACCGATCCACTGTGGGGGCGAGCCTGCTCGCGATAGCGGTCTGTCAGTCACATCAACTTCAGATGTGCCGCCGTCATCGCGAGCAGGCTCGCTCCTCATGGTTTCTTTGTCATCGGCAGTAGCATGTTGCCAGCAATCTGGCGGACCCTTGTCTACACTGCTTCACATCGTTGGAGGTAGCCCTCGGCAGTGCGCCGGCAAAGGAGTGAGCCATGTCTCCCTGCTTGCAGTTTCGTAGCCCGGCCCGGCAACGGGGAGCGATCGGATTGATGGCGGTGCTGGCTCTGGGCATGGCCTTGGTGTTCCTGCTGCTGGTGGTCGACAGCGGTCGCCTGTACCTGGAAAAACGCAGCTTGCAACGGGTGGCGGATATGGCCGCGCTGGAGGCTGCCACGCGCAACGGTGATTGCGCCGCAGGTGCCACCGCTACGGCCTATGCCACCGCCAGCGCAAACCGCAACAATTTCACCCTGCCTGACCCCACGCGCAACCTGACGGTGGCCTGTGGCGCCTTGACCCTGGACGCCAACAATCTTCGGGTTTTTATGGCTGATCCGAGCAGCAGCGAAGCCATTCGGGTGACCGTCAGCCATTCGATTCTGCAGAGTGTCGCCGGTGGTATTGGTGCCGTGTTCGGCGGTGCTCCGGCCGGTGAGACCCTCAACCTGACCGCAACCGCCGTCGCCACGTTGCCGCCACCGCTGGCATCGCTGACCATTCGCACTACGGTGTTGAGTGTCGATACCAGCAAGTCGGCCACCCTCAATGCGCTGTTCGGTGGTTTGTTGGGCGGCAATCTGAACCTCTCCGTGGCAGGTTGGGAAGGGTTGCTGAACACCAACATCAGCCTGCTCGGTTACCTCGATCGACTGAAGGTCGACCTTGGCGTCAACGCCGCCGGGTATAGCCAGGTGTTGGGCACTTCGGTAGCCGTCAGCCAGTTGATCCAGACCGCCGTCAATGTGCTGGACCCCGGTGGCACACTCGGCGCGACGGCGACCATTGTCGGCCTGCAAGCACTCAAGGTTGCCGCTGGCTCGACGACCGTGGTGCTGGGCAACTTGTTGCACGTCGAGAATGGCAGCAACCTGTCGGCGTCGACGATTAACGTGAGCGTGTTCGACCTGATCGAAGGCATCGTGCAACTGGCCAACAAGAAGAACGGCCTGGTGGCGACACTGCCGATCAATCTGGCGGGGCTGGCGCAAATCACGGCTCGGGTGCAGGTGCTGGAACCGCCGCAACTCTCGGCGATCGGCAATCCGAAAAACGCGGTGCTGGATCCATTGGGACCCAATCGGATCTACGTGAGAACCGCGCAGGTTCGCACATTGCTGTCGATCGACTTGCCAGCGCTGGACGCCATCGCGGCGCTGGTCAATGCGGCGGCGGATCTGGCAGGACCGTTGACCAACACCCTCAATGCGTTGCTCAATCTCGACCTGGTGGCGGTGCTCAATTCACTGACCTGTGCCATCGGCGTGCCCTGCCAGACGCCTGACATTATGGTGTTGCCGGGGCCGATACGGCTCGACGTTGCGCTGGACGTCGCCAGTGCCAGCAGTTACGTCACGGCCTACAGCTGCATCAGCAACACCAATAAGACCCTGACCACCAACACCACTACGTCGCTGGTGAACCTGAAAATTGGCCGGATCGATGCGGCCAGCATGTTCGGCAGCAACACCACGCCACCAACGGTCACGGTGCAGCCGTTGAAGGTGATCGATATCGGGATCAAAACCTGTCACAGGCTTCTGTTCTTGCCCATCACCTGCGATCCGCGTGTGCCCGGCGTCGGTGGTGGCATCGATATCATCGCCGACACCAGTGTGGCGGCGAACGCCAACATTTCCCACGTCTACTCCGCACCGCCTGCCAGCAGCCTGCCGGAAATCAACCAGCCACCGTTCTACTACTCGTTCACCACCAGCAGTATTGTCAGCAACCTGCTCAACACGCCGGTTAACATTCATGTGGACATGTATGGCCCGTCGGGCAGTCTTGTCAGCGGTCTGGGAGCCATCCTGAGCAACGTCACCACCTTGCTGATCAGCGCGATCAACAGCGTGCTCAGCCCGTTGCTCGACAGCTTGACCAACACCTTGCTGTTAAGCCTTGGGATTGATTTGAACAAGGTCGACGTCGGCGCCAACCTCAGCTGTCACTCGGGGCGGGCGACGCTGGTGATCTGATCGCCCGTGACAATCGGCAACTCGATACAAAACCGCGCGCCCTCGGTCGAGTTTCTTACACTTAAACGTCCGCCCATGTTTGCGACGATGCCGTAACTCACCGACAACCCGAGCCCGGTGCCGATGCCCACCGGTTTGGTGGTGAAGAAGGGTTCGAAAATCCGCTCCAGCAGCCGTGGATCGATACCGCCACCGTTGTCCTCAACCCACAGTCGCACCCAGTGTTCATCGCGTTCGGCGTACACCGAAATCCACGGTTTGAACTCCCGGTCGGCCTCGCGTTTGCTCAGCAGCGCATCCCGCGCATTGACCATCAGATTGATCAGCACCTGTTCCAGCTGATCGACGTAACCGCGCACTTGCACTTCGAATCCGGTCTCGCTGACCCGCAGCTCGACGCCTTTGCCGCGCATGCCTTCGGACAGCAGTGACAGCGTGCCTTCAATGGCTTGAGCCGGATTGAACGGGTGCTGCTCGATCTCTGAACGCCGACCGAATACCCGCATGTGATCCACCACCCGCGCCGCACGCTGGACTTGCGCGTCGATGCGGTTGAGCTTGTCTGTCAGGTAATCGATTTGCGCGTCGCCATTGCTCAGGCGCTTGAGTACATTGACGATGGCCATGCGCATCACGTTCAGCGGCTGATTGATTTCATGGGCCAGCCCGGTGGCCATTTCGCCGAGGGTGGCCATTTTCGCGCTCTGGGTGAGCTGCTGTTGGGCGCGCCGGACTTCGGTGTTGTCGCGGCCCACCGCCTGTATTTCAAGCAACTGCCCCTGTTCGTCGAACACTCCGCGATCCGACCAGACCCACCAGGCGTGTTCCCGTCCTGGCAGTTGCAGGTTGATTTCCGCGGTGCTGACCGGGAACTCCGGGCTCAGGTGACTGAGCCGCTGGAGGAACGCTTCGCGCTGCTCCGGCGACATCCAGCTGCCCAGGTTCACTCCCGGCAGCTTCTCGGGCTGGCATTCCAGGTAGGTCGCCAGCGGGCGGTTGCCGAAGGTCAGTGTCAGATCTGGAAGGTAGCGGCAGATCATCGCCGGGGAATCTTCCACCAGGATCCGATAGCGCTCTTCACTCTGTTTTACTTGCTCGGCGGCCAGGGTCGCTTCGGTGACATCCAGCCACAGCCCCACGGCTTCCACCGGCAGCCCAAGGTCGTCGCGCAGCAGTTTGGCTTCGTCGAGCAGCCAGTGATAATCGCCGCGACTGTCGCGCAGCCGATAACGGGCACGCACGGAGCCTTCGCGCAGCAGTTGCCGGGTGCGCTCAAAATAGCAGTCACGGTCCTCGGGGTGGACCCGTTCCACCAGCGCGCCGGCGGCACAATCGGCGAGCGACCAACCGAGCAGCGGCAACAGGCTGTCGCTGAAAAATGTCGGTTGCAGCGCACCTTCGACATAGCGCTGCACGTAGATCACCGCCGGTGA
Organism: Pseudomonas sp. JL3; assembly: GCF_031570575.1. Taxonomy (NCBI): domain Bacteria; kingdom Pseudomonadati; phylum Pseudomonadota; class Gammaproteobacteria; order Pseudomonadales; family Pseudomonadaceae; genus Pseudomonas; species Pseudomonas sp. JL3. The sequence continues at coordinate 30,165 of NZ_JAKWJK010000014.1, read as the reverse complement.
ACTGGCGATCAGATTGTCCAGCCGGGCATGGGCGGCAGCGGCGTTCTGCTGCTGATTTTTGATGTCACTGATGTCGAGCATGAAGCCCACCAGCCGCCGGTTTCTACCGATGCCCAGGGCTTGCCCTTGCAGTCGATACCAGATCGGCGTTTGCGCCACGTCGGGGCGATGCAGGCGCACGCACAGCAGCAATGGCGCACCTTCGTCCTGCAAGGTTTGCAGGCGCATCGTCAGCTCTTCACGGTCGGCGGGGTGGATCTGTTCGAGCCAGTCGTGCAGCGGCAAACGAGTGCTCGCAAGGTTGAGCATACCGGCCAGCGATGGCGCCAATTGCACCTCGGCACTATCGCTGAAGACCTCCCACCAGCCGGTACCGAGCAAAGCTTGCAGAGACTCCAGCCGCTCCAGTTGCAGATGGTGCTGATGCTCGCGCAAGCGCTCCAGCAGCGGGCCGGCTAGCGCGGCGGTGAGTTGCAGCCAGTCGCGCTCGCTCAGGTCGGGGGCACGTTCTTGCACCGGGTAGAGACCACAAAGTAACCAGGCCACCACGCCTTGGGCATTGTGGTACGGCACCGCGAACCCTTCGGCATTGCCGAAGATGCCTTGCAGGCGCGGGTGTTCGCTGGGGCTCAGTTGCTGGGGGACGGAGCCATTCAAACTGTCGAGGCCGGTACCCAGGCGTTGATCGATTTTCCACAACCCGGGTGCATCGAAGGCCGCGTAATGCTGGTGGATCAGCCAACCCTCGGCCTGTTCATCGAGCAAGGCCATGGCGATGCACGGGATCTGAAAACGCTGAGCCAAGCCTTGCAGTTGCTCCGCCAGCACCTCGGGCAAGCGCGTCAAACTGCACAGGCGCAACTGTTCGCTGATCTGCGCGGAGAGTAATTGGCATTGTTCGCGGCTGCGCGCTTGTCGTCGTTCGAGCAACAGGTCGCCGATGTCGATCAACTGCAACAGCCAGTTTTCGCCCAACGGCTGCACCCAGCCACGCAGATGCAGCGGTTGTTCGCCGAGGCTGAAAAAATCCAGGTCCAGACTCTGTCCCTGCCACTCGGCAGGCGTGCCTTCGACTGACAGGCTGCTGTGGGGCATGAGGTAATCGAGCAGATGCGGTGTCTGTGCGCCGGGCATTTGTTGCGCCAGCAGATGCCGCAGCGGGCCGCTCAGCTGAATCACCCGGCCCTCGTCATTCAGATGCAACTGCAAACCCACACGTTGCACGCTCGCAGTGTCCGCACTGTTGGAGGGCTGTGGAGGTTGGCGATTGAGCAGGCGCCCGAAGAGCTTGTCTCCGGAACTCAAAATTGCAGGCTCGATTGGGCGGTAAGGGTTGCCGGCAGATTGGGCACCGAGCCGATCCCCGGTAGCACCAAAAACGGCAGGACTTGATTCAGTTTGCTGGTGGGGTAATTGATGGTGACCGTCAGTACGCCACCGGTGTAGGTGGCACTGGCGTCGGTGGCCACATTGAAGTTCAGCGCGGCGGGAATCCAGGCCAGCTGCCGGGTCAGTTCGGTGGTCGCTATGTTTCTGACGGCGGTGTCGTAATTGGCGGTGCTCGGGTCCAGCGCCACACTGCGGCGCACCGCTTCGGCCGTCGATTGATTGAACGATTGCATCAGCAACAGCGGCAGGCTGTAACTGACCAGCCCATAAAACACGGCGAAAAAGATGATGAACACCAAAGCGAATTCAATCGCCACGGCACCTTTTTGTTTGCGGGGGAGGCCTGTTTTCATGAGTGCGTCTACCCTGACCATCACGACGTAGTATCAGCATAGAATCATTCAGCCAAAACGGACGGTTTTTACCGGATGCAGAACTTTGTCCTACTGATCTGGCTGACGCTTTGCGCAGCTCAGGATGTCCGGGAGCGGCACATCGCCAATGGCCTGACCCTTGGCGTGGGCGTATTGGCGCTGACGTATCTGTTGTGGACGGGCACCACATGGTTGGGGGCCGAGGCTGCGCAGGGCGGCTGGGCTTTGTTGTTGGCTCTGGCTTTCACCTTGCCCGGTTATGCATTGAAACGTCTGGGGGCGGGCGACGTGAAACTGATGGCGACGCTGGGTCTTGCGACGGACGGTATGCACCTGCTCGGTGGCTTCATCGGCGCTGGATTGGCCAGTGCGTTCTGGCTGCTGTTGGCGCCAAGACTCTGGCTGTATATGGGGCAGGGGCTTAGGGATCGTCTTCGTTACCTGGGACCAGGAACGTCAAAAAAGCAGCCCTTTGCCCCGTTCGTACTGGTAGGCATGTTGCTCACCCTGGTCTGGATGCATTAGTCGCCGGGCGCCACTCGTTCTATGTACATCGTTGGAAAGTGCGTCTACTTTCAAAACAGTTGTTGTACAGCCTTTGGAAGTGGGTACAGGAACGGTCAAGCCAGACTTGGCATGGAGTGACACGTGAACAAGCGTATCTCGGCAATAAAAGTCCTTGTGGTCGATGACGAACCATTGATTGTCGAAGAACTTTGCGAGTTCATCGAGCGCAATGGTTATCGCTGTGTTCCTTGTCAGTCCGGCAAGCAGGCGATCGAGCGTTTCAATGAGTATGAGGATATCGGCCTGGTGCTCTGTGATTTGCGGATGCCTGACATGGATGGCATTCAACTCGTCCAGGCGTTGCAACAGCTGTCCGGCAAGCACCGGGCGTTCGAGGCGATCATGCTCACCGGTCGCGCAGACAAGCAGGATGTGATCAAGGCGTTGCGCGCCGGGTTCGCTGACTACTATCAGAAACCGATAGATCTGGCTGAGTTGCTTGAAGGTTTGCAGCGCCAGGAAGAGGTCTTGCAGGAGCGGCAGAAAAACCTGCAGTTGGGGCATTTGAGTCAGAAGTTGCAGTACCTTTGTGAGTCGATCGACGAGTTGTATCAGGATCTGGACAAGGTTCGTCGGGGACCGTCTTCGGTGTCTTCGTCTGATTCGGCTGACGGTGCATTCAGTGAGGTTGAGCGGGTGGAGATGCCAGCGGTTTTCAATCAGCTGTCACCGCGGCAGTTGGAAGTGGCGCAGTTGGTGGGCAAGGGGCAGACCAATTATCAGATTGCCTGTGAGTTGGGGATTACCGAGAACACGGTGAAGCTTTATGTGTCGCAGGTGTTGCGGTTGACGCATATGCATAACCGCACGCAAGTGGCGTTGGCGTTGTCGCCTGGTAATGCTGGTGTGCGGCGGCTTACTGCGCACTGAGTTTTTCGGGTGTACGCTGTTTCATGGTGTACATATCCATTTCTGCGGTAACGGCGGCTTACGGTTTCGCCCTTACGGCGAGTCCCTTTTGGCAAACGCCCCAAAAGGAACCAAAAGGTCTCGCCCCAAGCGTACGGCCCCTCGCTAAGGCTCGGCGTTCCTTCGCTCCGGTATCCATCTGGGGGCATCGCCCTACGGTCTGCTTCGCTACGACCTACATGCGATGGGTTCGACTGCGTCGAACGGCGCTGCGCGCCAATCCCCAGATGAACACCTCCACTCAGCCTCCCGAAGGGGCGGGTGGATCAAAATCAAAAGCCAGATCAAAAGCTGCAGGCGAGCTAACGCTCGGCCTATTGAGTGGTGAGGGGCGGGCGTACGCCGCTCCACTGTGGGAGCGAGCCTGCTCGCGATGGCGGGCTTACAGGCAATGATGTTTATTGATCAGTAAAAACATCAGAACCTTCCCACATGTTTTTCAGGTTGCCCGTCGGACGCTGCGTCTCTAGCCTTTGTCCGTCGCTGACAATTCAGCGACCGGGCGTCGCGGCTCGATTCTTGAGGCATAATCGCTCCACCGAACTACAACACTTTTGGGTGTCTGTCGTTTCGTGTCATGGCGACTGTGCGCGGGATACCTTCGGGTATGCCGAGCAAGCCTCAGGGATCGGTCCGCGAACCCGCGTACAGCTGCCACCCCAAATTGCGTCGCGGCAATTTGGAAGTGGCTCCATTTCATCCCGGAGGTGTAACCATGTTCAAAGCAACCCCAAATCCCCCAGAAACCGACAACGTTTCCCCTTACGAATCTGCTGATTCAAAAAAATTCCACGACGCCGCTAACCGCGCGCTCGATCACTATCTCAACCCATCCGCCCTCAAATCCCCCGTGGCCCGCAAGCCGAGCACGATGTATATGGTTGCGCCGGATATCAAAGACGAAGACCTGTTGGCCCACACCTGTGAATCGTTGGCCCAGGCCAGTGTGATGGCGAGTGATTTTGCAGGGTATCTGGAAGGGCCGCACCGGCACACGGCGATGGCGATTCAACAGATCGTCATGCTGGCAGAACTGGCGGTGAACCGGATGCTGGATAACGTTGCCATACCAAAAAACGCGCCACACAGCTGACCCCCTGTAGGAGCGAGGCTTGCCCGCGAAGGCGATTTCACATTCAACATGGATGTCGTCTGACACGCCGCCATCGCGAGCAGGCTCGCTCCCGCAATTGAATCGTGTGCATCTGCGAGGGATTGGTTGGCTGTCAGGTCGCCTTGGCGGGCAAGCCTCGCTTCTACGGGATCGCCGTTGGCCTTTCAACGAACAAAGGCCCGGGCCAAAGCGGTGAAGCTGGGGCCGGCCAGTACGATCAGCAATGCCGGGAAGAGAAACAACATCATCACGACGGACATTTTCGCGGACATCTTGGAGATGTATTCCTGCAAGCGTGTCAGGCGTCGGTCATCGAGCAGTAGCTTGAGCCCCAGCAGTGATTTCATGGCGCCGCCGCCCTGGTGGATCAATTGCTGAAGAATCACGCAGGTGTCGGTGAATTCGTCCACCGCCAGTAACTGGGTGGCCTTGTTCAGTTCTTCGCCCAGTTCCAGACCGGAGTCGACCCGCGTCAGTATCAGGCGCAGTTCATGGGTCAGGGCTGGAAGTAATTGTTTGCCTTCGATGCTCAGCACGCGCAGCGACTGCTCCACCGCCATGCCGGATTCGAACAGGATGCGCAGCAGCGGAATGAAGGTGGAAATCTCGATCGCCAGTTGTTTTTGTCGACGGTGTGCGGCAGCGGCCAGCAAGCGTTTGGGCAGTAAGTAACCGAGGGCAGTGGCGAAGGCCGGGGTGATCCAAGGGTTGTTAACCTGCGCAAAGAACACACTCTGGATCAATAGACTCAGGACCAACGCAAGCACCGGTATGCCGATCTGGCAGGCAGCGAACAGCGAGCGTTGCCGAGCGCTGCGCCAGCCGAGGCGGTTGAGCAGCATTTGGGTTTCGTTGTCCAGTTTGACCGAGCGCTGACCGATGCGGCTGTCGCCCAGCACTTGCAACCAGTGACGGACGCGATGGTCGCTCAGTGGTTTGCCGTCCAGTCGTTGAGCCACTTGGCGAGCACGCCGATGTTGGTCCAGCAGCCCACTGAGCAGCAACAGCGTGGCCGCCAGAAACAACAATGCGCTGATCAGCAGGGCTATTTTCATACGCTACGCAACATGCGCCACAGCGCCAGGCAACCCACGACCTGCAGGCCGAACGCGGTCGCGAGCATCATTTGCCCCGAGCTGCTGTTCCACATGGCGAGCAGGTATTTCGGATTGGACAGCAAGAAATAAGCGGCGAGCCCCACCGGCATCAGGGCCAGCACCACCGCGGTGATGCGGGTTTCGCCCGTCATGGCGCGCAATTGGCGCGCAGCCTGGTCTCGTTCGCGGATCATTTTGATCAGGTTCTCAAACAGCTCACTGGCATTACCGCCGTAGCGGTGATTGACCTTCAGGCCCAGCGCGAACAAGCGAAACTCGTCTTTCTCGTACAGTTCGGCGAAGTCCGTGACAGCATCAGGCAGGCTGACGCCCAGTTGCACGTTGCGCTGAACCCGGCCCATGGCGTTTTTCAGTGGGTCTTCGGCGGCGTCGATGGCGACCAGTACCGCATCGGCCAGGGTGCGTCCGGATTTCAGGCTGCGCACCGTGTGATCGAGCAACGGTGGTAGTTGTTCGATCATGCGCTTGAGCCGGCGCTGATAGCACCAACTGATGTACAGCCGCAAAGCCAGCGGCGGCATCAGCAACAACGCCAGCAAACCGATCCAGCCCGCGAGGGCAACGCCCAGCAAGATGCCCAAGGCCCAGAGCAACAGCCACAACCCCAAGCGCTCGGTGGGCCGACCGAGGCCGGCGCGTAGAAAGGCTCGTTCCAGGCCAGCCCAGGATGATTTCGCCACCGCCAGTTGCGGTTGCCCCTGCATCAAGCGACCGAGGGTTCGATCGATGCCGCTCTGGCGCAAACCGTTGTAGAACAAACGGATCGACAGGCCCAGCAACGTCAGGCAAATCAGGATGAGCAGCGTCGGTTTGAGCATGCCATGACCCTTCAGTGCGATAAGGGAGAGAGCGCCGACTCACGACGCAGTTTATCGCCAGCGGGGTTGACCGCCTCGCGCAGAAAACCGAAACCGGTGCGTCGGTCGAAGCGGAACAGCGTATTGGTCACATAGATATCATCACGAATACCGACGACCTCCACCACTTCGCTGACGCAGCGGCGACCATCGGGCAGGCGCGTCAGTTGGATCACCACGTCCAGCGCCGCACAGATCATTTGCCGCAGGGTGCGTTCGGCGATGGCGCGTCCGGTCAGGCCCACCAGGGTCTCGAGGCGCAACAGCGCATCCTGGGCATTGTTGGCGTGTACGGTGCTCATGGAACCGTCGTGCCCGGTGTTCATCGCGGTAAGCACGTCAACCACTTCGACGCCGCGAATCTCGCCGAGGATGATCCGGTCCGGGCGCATCCGCAGTGCGTTGCGAATCAGATCGCTGGCCTTCACTTCGCCGTGGCCTTCGGCATTCGGCGGTCGGGTTTCCAGGCGCACCACATGAGGATGGCCCAGTTGCAATTCGGCGACGTCTTCGATGGTGACCAGGCGTTCGTGAGGGGCGATCAACTGGCTGAGAATGTTCAGCAGCGTGGTCTTGCCGGTGCCGGTACCGCCGCTGACAAGGATGTTGCAACGCTTGCCCACGGCCTCCTGAATAAATTCAAAGATCGCCTGATCGATGGTTTGCATCGCCATCAGGTCGGAGCTTTTGAGCATGTCCTTGCGGAATTTTCGAATCGACAGGCACGGGCCATCGAGGGCAATGGGCGGGATGATCGCGTTGACCCGGCTGCCATCGGGCAGGCGCGCATCGACCATCGGCGAAGACTCGTCGAGCCGTCGGCCCAGAGGCGCGAGAATTCGTTGCATCACCCGCTCGACGTGGTGGTCGTCGATGAATCGCAGGTCACTCAGGTGCAACACACCGTCGCGTTCGACGAACACCCGGTGCGGGCCGTTGACCAGAATTTCGGTCACCGTCGAGTCACGCAGCAACACCTCTAGCGGACCGAAACCGGTGAGCTCGTCGACGATTTCCTCAGCCAGCCGCTCCATCTCATAACGGGAAATCGCCAAGTGCAGACGGGCGATGTACTCGGCGACTTTGTCGATGACGAACTGCGACAGCATTGGCCGCGAACCTTCCAGCAGGTTTTTTCCGGACTCTTCGATGGCGTCGATGATGTAGCGGTGCAGCACCAGTTTCAGGCCCTCGTGGTCGGTATTGCCGGCCGACCCGTGGGAGGGCGCGCCGAAGAGTCTTTCCCCGCTCATTGCGCGCCCCTCAATCGGTCAAACCAGCCAGCCTTGGGTTTATCCAGGTCTTCGGAGCGTTTAGCCAGACGTTCGCCGAGGGCGCGCAGGCTTTGGGTCAGGCCTTCGCGCGGAGCCAGTTCGAACAGGCTCACCCCCTGATTTTTTGCGTTGAGCCGTACTTCAGGGCTGTAGGCAAGGACCGCCATAACCTCCATGCCGAAGCTTTTGCTCAAGGTGTCGGAGTCTGGCGCGACGTTGCGCAGATAGCGGTCTACCAGCAACCTGGCGTGATCGAGCTTGAGGCCTTTTTCGCGCCAGCGGCCGAGCACCTCAAGGTTGCGTCGGCAGTCGAGCACATTCTGATCGGTGTACCACAGCAACTTGTCGCAATGGCTGACGAAGGTGCGCAAGGCTTCGCTGTCCGACTGGCCGGTGAGGTTCACCACGATGTGTTGGAAATGTTGACGCAAGGCGCTGAGCAACATGTACAGCTCGGCGGCACTGGTCTGTTCCAGCGGTTCGTCGTTGCTGGCATAGGCAAGAATCCGCAGCCCGGCGTCACAGGTGGTGAAGGCGCTGTCGATCAGCGTCGCGTCGAGGCGCCTCAGATGGCGCAACGCATCGCCGAAATGAAACGAGCTCTCCAGCCCCAGCAACGCAAGGCTGTCGCCACGCGGCAGGCCCAGATCCAGCAACAGTGTCTGCTGGCCGCTCTTTTGCACCACGTGCGCCAGGTGGTTGGCGAGCAACGCTCCGTCGGCATTGCTCTGCGCACCGTAAAGCACGGTCAGGCCACCCTGTTGACTCTGTTGCAGGTTTGGCGCCACGGTCGGCAGGCGTTTGCTCAGGCGTCGCACCAGCCCGGCAACTTCACTGGAGCGCGAGCCGTAAGAGACGAAATCCCGCGCGCCGGCACGCATGGCATTGAGCACGAGTTGGTTGTCCATGCCGTCGCCCAAGGCAACGATCGCCAGCATTGGTTTGGCTTCCAGGGCACCCTCGATCAACGCGCTCTGGGCCACCACATGCTCACGGTCCAGACCCACGAACACCAGGCTGGCAAAGGTCACGTCCACCAGCGTCAAGAGTTCATCGAGGTTGCCGCCACCGGCGCTGATCACTCGGCCCAAAGGGGCAAGGGCACCTTGCAGCCACTCGAAGTCGGTGCTGTTGCGCGTGATCGCGAGGAACGTCTGACTCAGGTTCTGGGGTTGGCTCATAGCGATAATCCGCTGCATTTATCGAAACAGCCGTTGTCGAGCAAGTACTGCGTGAAACGTCTGCGCATGGAGAAGCGTCCTCGCTCGATTCAGGGCGTTTGTTGGGTGACTTCATTGCCGCGGATGACTTCCACGCTCGTCTTGCGCGGTGCTGCGCCGCCGGTGGCAGGTTTGGGTGTGCCGGCCAGGGCCAGTTGACTGAACTGCACCAGTTCGCGGTTGGCACTGGCCAGGCTCGCCTTTGAATCACGGTTGCCGGCCCAGTATTGGTTCAGACGTTTTTCTTCGGCACTGCGCACGGCCAGGCGTAAAACCCCGACCTGAGCCGCGAGCATCAGGCGACTCAAGAGGGCTTCGGGGACCGCGAGCAAAACGGTGCGGGCGTTGGCGCGCAGTTGTTCCTGCTTGAGTCGCTCTTCGTGACTGCGCGCCGGGTTGGCAGGCTGCCCATCGTTCATCAGCCCCAACTGGTCGCCGACACCCAGCACCCGCAATGCCGGGACTACGACCTGGGCCGATTGCTGGAGGTTGTTGGTGTCCATGCGCAGAAACAGCAGGACGTCGACATAGTCGCCGGGGCTCAGTTGACCGCCGACATTGACCACGTCATCCGCCGCCACGGCGAGGGCACGCTCATCGGGGCGGATCATTCGCGCCAGCGCCCCGCCGGTTTCGAAACTTTCATCATTGAGCCAACTGCCGGCAGTCAGCGTGCGCCAAGGCATACGGCCAATGGCTTGATCGAGACGGGACAGGCTGCCGGCCGGGGCGGTACGGAGTTTTTCCACGGTCACGTCGGCGGCGGTGATTTGCTCGAACGGCGCGATGTCACGCAGCAGCACAACCACCGGCTGGCGGGTCGGGTCGTCCGCCGGCGCCAGTATTGGGGCCGATGATGTGCCGGGTTGCGCGACGGATTCGGGTGCCGGTTGGCGACTCAACGCCAGCCCCCAGTAACCGGCAATGATGGCGCCTACCAGAAACAGCCCGGCCAGGCCCATGGTGACGCGACTGTTCATGAAGGCTCTCCCTTTCCTGCTGCGTTAACGCCCCCCAGGAGCTTCAATGAGATGACTTCGCAATCAGGCAGCTATGAACATGGAACTATTTCGCTATTTGACGGTAGCGCAGGTAGAGCAAAACGCCATTACAGGGCGGTAAATATCTGACAAAAGTAACGGCTCGAAGCCAAAAACGCTGTTTTATGACGTCAATGAACCGGTTACTACTTAAGTATTAATAGGTTCTTACAGTTGTTGGTCTTGGGTTTGCCGACAATGCTGATGCTGGCATAGGGGAATCATGTTGCGGCCGTGCAACATCCGCTGTCATAGGAGACACGTCATGTCCTTTATTAAAGTTGTTCAGAAGATCAAATCCGAATTCGTTTTTTACAGAGGTCTGGCCAAAGATACTGAAGGTGCTTCGGGTATCGAGTACGCGATTATTGCGGGTATGGTGGCCGTTGCGCTGGCAGCATTTGCGACACCCATCGCCGCGAGTGTCACCGCAATGTTCACCACAATTTCAGCCGCGCTTTGATTTGAAGGTTGGCAACAGGCATTCATTTGCCAATCCCGCAAAGGGCTTCTAACGTCAAGGCTTAGTCCATTGCAGGTGTTACCCATGAACGCTCCAGCGATTCCTCGGCAACAGCTTCTTCTGGTCGACGATGAGGAGGATGCGTTACTGGAACTGGCGGAGTTGCTGGAGGGCGAGGGCTTTACTTGTTTTACCGCAACGTCGGTCAAACTCGCCCTTCATCATTTGACTTGTCATCCTGATATTGCGCTGGTGATTACTGATTTGCGGATGCCGGAGGAGAGTGGCATGTCGTTGATCAAGCGATTGCGTGAGCATACGGCTCGTCAGCATTTGCCGGTGATTGTGACGTCGGGGCATGCGGATATGGAGGATGTGAGTGATATGTTGCGGTTGCAGGTGCTGGATTTGTTTCGCAAGCCGATTTATCACGTGCGGTTGTTGGAGACGTTGAACAATTTGTTTCCTGGGGTGGTTAGTTCCTGATCTTGGCGGCCTGACAGCCAACCAGTCTCTCCCGGATGTACGCTGCCCCACTGTTTTGATCGTTCCCACGCTCTGCGTGGGAACGCCTCTACGGACGCTCTGCGTTCGGCTCTTGGGACGCGGAGCGTCCCGGGCTGCATTCCCACGCAGAGCGTGGGAACGATCAGACCGAACCATCAGGCAACCGGCCGCCACTGCCCAACCATGTGTTCCAGATCCCCCGCGCCCATCAACTGAAAATCCCCGCTGGACCCCGCCGCGCTGGACATCAGCGTCACTTCACTGGGAAGGCGCACCGGTTTCCTGAACTGCACCGCAATCTCGACGTTGGCCGTTGGTAAATGATCGGTCAGGGCTGCCAGCGTACGGGCCTTGTTCCATAGACCATGGGCGATGGCGCTGGGAAAACCGAAGAGCTTCGCGCTGATCGCACTCAGGTGGATCGGGTTGTAGTCTCCAGACACCTTGGCGTATCGACGGCCAATGTCCGCCGGCGCTTTCCAGTGGGCGACTTCGGCCAGCGACAGCGTCGACGCAAAAGCTTCTTCGACGGGCTCGCCTTCCAGTTTGACGCCGCGACAAAGCATCTGGCTTTCAGCCTCCCACAGCGGCCCCAACTGATCGTCGAGCGTCGTCACCAACTCGAACGTCGCACCCTTGGCATGGGGTTGCAGGTTCTGCACTTTCACGCTGACCCGCACCCGGTGCACACCACCCATGGGGCGCAAGATGCGGATGCGATTGCTCAAGTGAATCAGCCCCAGGAGCGGGAATGGAAACGCCTTGGCCGTGAGCAATTGCATCTGCAAGGCAAACGCCAGGATGTGTGGATACGTCGGTGGTAGCAGCCCGTTGTCGGCGAAACCACAGACCTTGCGATAAGCCTCCAGGCGTTTCGGATCGACATTGACCCAGCAGTGATAACCCAGGTCAGGCAGGGTGGTGCCGGTGATTTTGCGTCGCGTTGCCGCCTTCACATACAGCGTTTGCAGGCCCGGTTCGCTATTGAGTGTTTGCCAGTCGGTGGTCATGGTCAGGCTCCCAAAACGCTTTGCCCACACACGCGCAACGCCTGCCCGGTAAACGCTCCGGTGCCCGGTTGTGCCAGCCAGGCCACGGCTTCGGCGACGTCTTGCGGCAGGCCGCCCTGGCCCAACGAACTCATACGCCGCCCGGCTTCCCGCAGGCCGAAGGGCAGGTGCGCGGTCATTTGGGTTTCGATGAACCCTGGCGCCACGGCATTGATGCTGATGCCACGTTCACTCAGCAGCGGCGCCCAGGCCTGGGCCAGGCCGATCAACCCGGCCTTGCTCGCCGCGTAATTGGTTTGCCCGCGATTGCCGGCGATGCCGCTGATGGACGCCAGCAGGATCACTCGGCCGTCGTCGCGCAGAGTGCCGCTGTCGAGCAAAGCCTTGGTCAGCACTTGCGGCGCGTTGAGATTGACCGCCAACACCGCGTCCCAGAATTCCGGGGTCATGTTGGCCAGGGTTTTGTCCCGGGTGATGCCTGCGTTGTGGACCACGATGTCGACACCGTCCGGCAAGTGCTCGATCAATTGTGCGGCGGCGTCTTCGGCGCAGATGTCCAGGGTGATGCCGCGTCCGCCGAGGCGTGCAGCCAGGGCCTCGAGATCGCTCTTGGCCGGTGGCACGTCGAGCAGGATCACCTCGGCGCCGTCGCGGGCCAGGGTTTCGGCGATCGAGGCGCCGATGCCGCGAGCCGCGCCCGTCACCAATGCCTTGCGTCCCGACAAGGGGCGACTCCAGTCCATCACCTGCGCCTCACACGCCTTCAAGCGAATGACTTGTCCGGAAATGAACGCGCTTTTGGGCGAGAGGAAAAACCGCAATGGGCCTTCCAGTTGATCTTCGGCACCTTCGCCGACATAGATCAGCTGCAAAGTACCGCCGCTACGCAGTTCCTTGGCCAGCGAACGGCTGAAACCCTCCAGGGCGCGTTGGGCGCTGGCGGCGAACGGGTCGCTCAAAGTCTCTGGCGCCCGGCCAAGAATCACCAGATGCGCATGGTGATCGAGGTTTTTCATCAGCGGCTGGAAGAACTCGCGCAGCTGTTTCAGCTGATCGACCTGCACCAGATCACTGGCGTCGTACACCACGGCTTTGAGTTTCTGACCATGGCCGGGAATCCACGCGGTGGCCAGGGTCGGATCGGTGCCGTAGCTGTAAATCGTGTCGGTCAGGCGGTTGGCGAGGCTGCCGACTTTTTCTGTCAGCGGGCCGCCGCCAATCAACAGCGCCCCCTCGATTGGCCGTAGCCGGCCTGCTTGCCAGCGTTCCAGTCGTACCGGCGACGGCAGACCCAGGGCACCGACCACACGATGGCCTATGGACGAATTGGCGAAGTCGATATAGCGGTCAGACATGGATCACGCTCCAGCAGCTGGGGTTAAAAGTGTGGACCAGGAATGGCAATTAGTCGTTCGATCCACGAGATACGGCCTACGCTTGAGGATTGTAGTCTTCACCAGAATAGGGAGCTTTTCATGACTCAGCTGCGTCGCGTCGCGATTATCGGTGGTAACCGTATCCCCTTTGCCCGGTCCAACGGGCCGTACGCCACTGCCAGTAACCAGGCGATGTTCACCGCAGCGCTGGAAGGCCTGATCGAGCGCTATAACCTGCACGGTGTGCGCATGGGTGAAGTGGCGGCAGGTGCACTGCTCAAGTATTTGCGGGACTACGGCCTGACCCGCGAATGCGTGCTGGGCTCGCGGTTGTCGCCGATGACGCCGGCCTACGACATCCAGCAAGCCTGCGGTACGGGCCTGGAGGCTACGTTGTTGGTGGCGAACAAAATCGCCCTGGGTCAGATCGAATGTGGCATTGCCGGCGGTGTCGACACCGCCTCGGACGTGCCGATCGGCGTCAACGAAAGCCTGCGCAAGATCCTCTTGCAGGCCAACCGCGCCCGAAGCACCGCCGACAAACTGAAAACTTTCCTGCAACTGCGTCCCCGCCACTTGATGCCCGACTTTCCAAGCATCGGCGAGCCACGCACCGGCCGGTCGATGGGCGAACACTGTGAGCTGATGGCCCAGACCTGGAGCATCCCGCGTGACGAGCAGGATCAGTTGACCCAGCAAAGCCATCAGAAACTGGCCGCGTCCTATGCCGAAGGCTGGCACAACGATTTGATGACGCCGTTCCTCGGCCTGACCCGGGACAACAACCTGCGCCCGGATCTGACCCTGGAAAAACTCGCCTCACTAAAACCGGCCTTCGAGAAAAGCGCCAAGGGCACCCTGACCGCGGGCAATTCCACGCCACTCACCGATGGCGCGTCGGTGGTGTTGCTGGGGAGTGAGGACTGGGCGAAAGAGCGCGGCCTGCCGATCCTCGCCTATTGGCGTGACGGCGAAGCGGCGGCGGTGGATTTCGTCAACGGTGCCGAAGGCCTGCTGATGGCGCCGGCTTATGCGGTGCCGCGTTTACTGGCGCGCAATGGCCTGACCTTGCAGGACTTCGATTACTACGAAATCCACGAAGCGTTCGCCGCGCAGGTGCTCTGCACACTCAAGGCCTGGGAAGATCCGCAGTTCTGCAAAACCCGTCTCGGCCTCGACGCGCCGCTGGGCTCCATCGACCGCAGCCGCTTGAACGTCAAGGGCAGTTCACTGGCCGCCGGGCATCCGTTTGCGGCCACCGGTGCACGTATCGTCGCTAACCTGGCGAAGCTGCTGAGTGCGGCGGGCAAGGGGCGAGGTTTGATTTCGATCTGCGCCGCAGGCGGTCAGGGCGTGACGGCGATTATCGAGCGCTGATTACTGATTCCTGATTACTGGGGGTTGAGTAGTGTCGCGCGTTGCTGCGCGGCCAGTTCCCGGTTGCGGTTGGCGTAACCCTCGGCCATCACCGAGCAGACGATCAACTGCAACGGGTGATAGATCATGATCGGCAGCAGGATCAAGCCAAGGCCGGGGTTGGCACCGAAGATCAGTGCCGCCATCGGCGCACCGGCCGCCAGGGATTTCTTGCTGGCGCAGAACACCGCGGCAATCTCATCGGCAGGGCTGAACTTGAGCGCGCGAGCGGTGCGGGTGGTCATCCACAGAATGATCGCCAGCAGAATCGCACTGCCAATCAACGCGGTGAGAATCACGCTGTTGCCCTGTTGTTGCCACATCCCCGACACCATCGAATTGCAAAACGCCGAGTACACCAGCAGCAGGATCACCAGTTTGTCGGCGATGTTGGTGTAGCGCTTGTGCCGAGCGAAAAATTTGCCCAGCCACGGCCGCAGCAATTGCCCGAGCACCAGTGGCAATAGCAGCATGGCGCACAAGTCGAGCAGGGTTGCACCGAGTTCGATACCCCCCGCGCCGCTACCGACCACGAAACTCACCAGCAACGGTGTCAGAAAAATCCCCAGCACGCTGGACAGGCTTGCGTTGAGAATCGCTGCCGGTACGTTGCCGCCGGCGCTACCGGTCAGGGCCACGGACGAGGAAATGGTCGAAGGCAGGGCGCAGAGGTAGAGGAAACCGAGCATCAGCAGTGAGGGAATGTGCGAACCCAGCAGTTTGTCGCTCAGCAGCCAGATCAACGGAAACACCGCAAAGGTGAAGGTTTGAACCATCACGTGCAGCTTCCAGTTTTTCAGCCCATGGCGGATCTGCTCGCTGGAGAGGTTGACCCCATGGAGGAAGAACACCAGAAACACGCCGATGTTGATCACGTACTCCGCGTGCATCCCGCCGCCGGTGGCGCCGAAGGTCGGGAAGACATACGCCAGCAGCGTGGCGATCAGCATGCCGCACAAGAACCAGTCGGTGACCACGCGTTTGAGGTGTTTGAAGGCATGCATGACCGGCACCGAATCCATTTGTAAGAATTGATGACTTAGCCTAACGTCGGCCTCATCAGCCGTCTTGCGACATAAGGCCAATCAATGCCGACTAACGGACAACTTTCCCTCGAACGAATCATTCCTACGCTCACCGTGTTGCCGCGACCGTTGTATGCGCGGGCGGAAAGTCTGAACGCCGGTTCGTGGACACCGCCCCATCGTCACGATTGGGTGCAGTTTTCCTACGCCATCAGCGGCGTTCTCGGTGTGCATACCGCCGAGGGCAGTTTCTTTGCGCCGCCGCAATGGGGCATCTGGATTCCGGCGGATCTCGAGCATCAGGTCGTGACCTCAATGCGTGCCGAGATGCGCAGCCTGTACGTGCGCCGCGAGGATTGCCCATGGGCGGACGGGCGTTGCCGGGTGCTGGAAGTCACGCCATTGGCGCGGGAGTTGATCAAGCGTTTTTGCTTGTTGCCGGTGGAATATCCACAGGGCGACAGCCAGGAGGCGCGGTTGGTGGGCGTGTTGCTGGATCAGTTGGCGAGTCTGCCGGAGGTGGGGTTTTCCTTGCCGCTACCCAGGCATGAACGTTTGCTGGGCTTATGCAACGAGCTGATCGACAGCCCTGAGCGCAATGCGACCTTGCAGGAGTGGGCCGAGCGTTTGGGCACGTCGGAGAAAACCTTGATGCGCTTGTTTCAGCGTGAAACCGGCTTGAGCTTCCGCGGCTGGCGTCAACGCATGCGACTGCTGTCATCGTTGAGTTTGCTGGAGGAGGGGAACAGCGTGACCCATGCCGCGCTGTCTTGCGGGTATGACTCGACGTCGGCGTTTATTGCGGCGTTCAAGGGGTTGTTCGGGTTTACCCCCGGGGAGTTGTTCAAACAGTAGTTGAATGATCGTTCCCACGCGCAGCAAAGGAATGCAGCCCGGGACGCTCCGCGTCCCTGCCGAAGCGGACGCGGAGCGTCCATTGAGGCATTCCCACGCAGAGCGTGGGAACGATCATGCCTACTCAGGTTCTGAACCGCCGGACCAACCCATCCAGCTCATTCGACAACCCCGCCAGGCTCTGAGAATCCAGCCGCGCCGAGTTCGCCAGTTCCGCCACCAACTGCGCGTCGCCATGAATCTGGCTGATGTGGCGATTGATGTCTTCCGCCACTTGATGCTGTTCCTCCGCCGCCGTGGCGATCTGAGTGTTCATGTCGCGAATCACATCCACCGACTCACGAATCTGCCCGAAGCTGCTGCGCGCTTCACCGATCCGCGTCACCGATTGCTGCGACACTTCCAGGCTCGCATGCATCTGCTGCGTCACCTGGCTGGTGCGCTTGGCCAGGTTGCCCAGCAACCCGTCGATTTCCGCCGTGGAGTCGGCAGTGCGTTTGGCCAGGGCGCGAACTTCATCCGCCACCACCGCAAAACCACGACCCTGCTCACCGGCTCGGGCCGCTTCGATGGCGGCGTTCAGCGCCAGCAGGTTGGTCTGTTCGGCAATGGAACGAATGGTCCCGAGGATCGACTGAATGTCGTTGCTATCGCGCTCAAGCTGTTGCATCGATTGCGCCGACTGTTCGATTTCCTGGCTCAAGCGATCAACACTGCTCACTGCGGCATCGATCTGCTGCTGACCTTCACGCGCCTGGCGCTGGCCGCTGTCGGCCGACTCGGCGGCCTGACTGCAGGAGCGTGCAACTTCGTTGGCGGTGGCGACCATTTCGTGGAACGCCGTGGACACCATGTCCACCGCTTCACGCTGGCGCCCGGCGGCTTCGGCCATGTCGCTGGACACTTGGGTCGAGCTCTGGGAGGTGGCGAGGATTTTGGTCGCGGCGCCGCCGATGCTTTGGATCAGGTTGCGAATCGCCGCCAGAAACTGGTTGAACCAGTTGGCCAGTTGCGCAGTTTCATCGCTGCCACGGATTTGCAGGTTCTTGGTCAGGTCGCCTTCACCTTGGGCGATGCCTTCCAGACCACTGGCCACGCTGCGGATCGGCCGTACGATCAGGCTGGCGAAACTGGCGCCGACGATGGCGAAGAACACCGCCAGCACGGCGGCGATGATCGCGATCAGCCAGGTCAGTTGAGTGGCCGAGCTCATCACGTCGGTCTGCTTGATCAGGCCGATAAAGGTCCAGCCCAGTTGTTCCGACGGCCAGACGTTGGCCATGTAGCGCTCGCCATTGAGCTCGATTTCCACCAGCCCTTTGCCGGCCTTGGCCAGTTGCGCGTAGCCATCGCCGAGACTGTTGAGGGCCTTGAAGTTGTGTGCTGGTTGCTTCGGATCGACCAGTATTGTGCCGGTGTTTTCCACCAGCATCAGGTAGCCGGTTTCGCCGAGTTTGATCTGTTTGACGATTTCGGTGAGCTGCTTGAGTGTCACGTCGATGCTGACCACGCCGCCATTGCTGCCCAGTTTGTTATCGATGGTGCGCACGGTGCTGACGTAAGTCGCGTCATCCTGAGCCCAGTAATAGGCTTCGGTGCGAAATGGCTTGCCGGGTTTGGCCTGCGCGGCTTTATACCAAGGGCGCTGGCGCGGGTCGTAATTGCTCAGCTTCGCATCGTCTGGCCAGGACACGTAACCGCCCGCTGCGGTGCCAAGGATGGCATAAGCATAGGCCGGGTGGCTGTTGCCCAGGTCCTGGAG
Source organism: Pseudomonas sp. JL3 (assembly GCF_031570575.1). Taxonomy (NCBI): domain Bacteria; kingdom Pseudomonadati; phylum Pseudomonadota; class Gammaproteobacteria; order Pseudomonadales; family Pseudomonadaceae; genus Pseudomonas; species Pseudomonas sp. JL3. The sequence goes on along the minus strand of NZ_JAKWJK010000014.1, from coordinate 11,889 downwards.
GAGGGCGAAGATTTTTTTGTCCGACTCGCCTTGGGGAATACTCTCGGCGTTGGCGCTCATGTAGGTCTTGAGGCTGTCGTCGGAGTTCTTGATCAGCGGTTGGGTGGCCAGGTAATCGACGTTCTGGCTGATGCCGTCAAAGAACAGCTGCATGGCATTGCTGACCTGACGAATCTCGCGGCCGCTGCCGTCGACAAAATTATCCTTGGCATCGCTGCGCAAGTTCAGCACCACGAGGGTGGCGACCAGCACCACGGGCAAGCAGGCGATGATTGCAAACGCCCAGGTCAACTTCTGTTTGATGTTCATCCGCGCTCCAGTTTTTTCTTGTAGGCCCACGCAGTGCAGATGACTCGCGGATTATTGGCAGCTGTAAACGTTTACGATCGTCGGACAATTTCTGTTCCCTCTAATGCCTTCGGCTGATGAGCGAGGAAATTGAGGTCTGTTGAGAGAAATCCGGCGAAGGGTAGGGATCTACGTGTCAGATTCTGTCGCAAATGCCCTTGTAGCCCTTCGTCAACAAGTGGCGCAGGCTCAGCTATGATCCTGAGCGGTCAATGGGTTGTGTCCGATTAATCCGGCACATTGTGTGCTTCTTGATGTTCATGGGAACGTTCATAGGTCGGCAACCCCTCCCGCGAATGAGAGGATTGCCGTATAACGAATGACTTTCGCGTGTTTGGTAATAAAGGACCCACAATAAAAGCTGATGAAGACTCCAAAACGCATTGAACCCCTGATCGAGGACGGTCTGGTCGACGAGGTGCTGCGCCCACTCATGAGTGGTAAAGAAGCAGCTGTTTATGTGGTGCGCTGCGGCAACGAGCTGCGTTGTGCCAAGGTCTACAAGGAGGCGAATAAACGCAGTTTTCGTCAGGCGGCCGAGTATCAGGAAGGCCGTAAGGTGCGCAACAGCCGGCAGGCTCGAGCGATGGCCAAGGGCTCCAAGTTCGGCAAGAAAGAAACCGAAGACGCCTGGCAGAATGCCGAAGTGGCGGCGTTGTTCCGGCTGGCCGGTGCCGGTGTGCGGGTACCCAAGCCGTATGACTTCCTCGAAGGCGTGCTGCTGATGGAGCTGGTGGCCGACGAGTACGGCGATGCCGCACCGCGTCTGAACGATGTGGTGCTGGAGCCGGACCAGGCGCGCGAATATCACGCGTTTCTGATTTCGCAAATCGTGCTGATGTTGTGTACCGGTTTGGTGCACGGTGACCTGTCCGAGTTCAACGTACTGCTGACGCCGACCGGCCCGGTCATCATCGACCTGCCGCAAGCGGTGGATGCGGCGGGCAACAACCACGCGTTCAACATGCTGGAGCGGGACGTGGGCAACATGGCGTCTTACTTCGGTCGTTTTGCACCGGAGCTGAAACGCACTAAGTACGCCAAGGAAATGTGGGCGTTGTACGAAGCCGGCACTTTGCACCCGGCCAGTGTGTTGACCGGCGAGTTCGACGAGCCGGAAGAACTGGCGGACGTTGGCGGAATCATGCGCGAGATCGAGGCGGCCCGTCTTGATGAAGAGCGCAAGCAAGCGATCCGCACTGCGGACGACGCGCCACCGAGCAAGACCGAAGAGCCGCCTCCACCTTGGATGCAGTAATCGGTTGACCCAAAACCCGGCTTCGGCCGGGTTTTTTGTAGATGCTTTTTTGGAGCCGTGTCGTCTGCATCGCGGGCAAGCCCGCTCCCACAAGTGTTGTGTTGCCCCCGGATTCTATGATCGATACCTGACCTGTGGGAAAACCTGCGCCTGCCGATTTTCAGTTTCCTGACGCTGCTGCAAATGACCGGGTTCGGTATCGGCATGTTGATCGCCGCGCCGTTCTATTCCTGGTGGACGCCCGGCGCAGTGGTGTTGTTCCAAGGCATTCTCCTCACCACGTTGCTGGTGGCGAAGGGGTTGGCGTTCAGGAATGGGCGGGTTCGGCGCAGCAGCCCGACGCCAGCTCCTTGAGGATCGGGCAGTCCGGGCGGTGGTCACCGTGGCAATGTTCTACCAGGTCTTGCAGGGTGTCGCGCAGTTGCCCGAGTTCGCGAATCTTCTGGTTCAGCTCGTCGATGTGCTGACGGGCCAGCGCCTTCACATCGGCACTGGCTCGCTGACGGTCTTGCCAGAGGGTCAGCAGTTTGCCGACCTCTTCCAGCGAGAAACCCAGATCCCGAGAGCGCTTGATGAACGCCAGAGTATGCAGATCGTCATCGCCATAGACCCGGTAGCCGCTGTCGGTGCGATGGGCCGCCTTGAGCAGGCCGATGGACTCGTAGTAACGAATCATCTTCGCGCTCAGGCCGCTCTGGCGGGCCGCTTGGCCAATGTTCATCGGTTGTCCTCCAGGTCTTTGGGTTTCCAGGTTTTCAACAGTAACGCATTGCTCACCACGCTGACGCTCGACAGCGCCATGGCCGCACCGGCCAGCACCGGGTTGAGGAAGCCGAACGCCGCCAGTGGCAGGCCGATCAGGTTATAAACGAAGGCCCAGAACAGGTTTTGGCGAATCTTCGCGTAGGTCTTGCGGCTGATTTCCAGCGCCGCCGGCACCAGCCGTGGATCGCCGCGCATCAAGGTGATCCCGGCAGCGTGCATGGCGACGTCGGTGCCGCCGCCCATGGCGATGCCAATGTCTGCCGCGGCAAGGGCCGGTGCGTCGTTGATGCCATCGCCGACCATTGCCACCACGCCGGTTTTTTTCAGTGCGGCGACGGTGGCGGCTTTGTCCGCCGGTAATACTTCAGCGTGGACATCGCTGATGCCCAGTGCCTCGGCGACCACCTTGGCGCTGCCGCGGTTATCGCCGGTCAGCAGGTGGCTGCTGATGTTCCGTGCATTCAGCTGTTGCACTGCTTGCAAGGCGCCGGGTTTGAGCGTGTCACCGAAGGCGAACAGGCCGAGCACCCGTGGTTCAGGGCTTTGTTCGATCAGCCAGGACAGGGTCCGGCCTTCGGTTTCCCAAGCGGTTGCGGAGTCGGCCAATGGTTCGGCGCTCAGTCCGCTTTCTTCCAGCAGACGCCGATTGCCCAAAGCCAATCGCCGACCATCGAGATTGCCGGCAATACCGCGCCCGGTCAGCGATTGACTGTCGCTGACATCCGCCACGGTCAGGCCGCGCTCGGTGCAGGCATCCAGCACAGCCTTGGCCAGCGGGTGTTCACTGCCGCGTTGCAGCGCACCAGCCATTTGCAGCAGGGCAGCTTCATCACCCTCGATGGCACTCAAATGCGCGATGCGCGGCGTACCCGAAGTCAGCGTGCCGGTCTTGTCGAACACCACGGCGCTGACTTCATGGGCACGCTCCAAAGCTTCGGCGTCCTTGATCAAAATCCCGTAGCGCGCCGCCACACCGGTGCCGGCCATGATTGCCGTCGGCGTGGCCAGCCCGAGTGCACAAGGGCAGGCGATTACCAATACCGCGACCGCATTGATCAACGCAGTTTCCAGTGGCGCGCCGTACAGCCACCAACCGATCAAGGTCGCTAGCGCGATCAGCAGCACCGCCGGCACGAACACCTGGCTGACTTTATCCACCAGTTTCTGGATCGGTGCTTTTGCCGCTTGCGCGTCTTCCACCAGGCGGATGATCCGCGCCAGCACGGTTTCTGCGCCGAGCGCCAAGGTCCGAACCAGCAGCCGACCTTCGCCATTGATCGCGCCGCCGGTGACCTTGTCACCCGGCTGTTTTGGCACCGGCAGGCTCTCGCCGCTGATCAGTGCTTCATCGGCGTGGCTCTGGCCTTCCACCACTTCGCCATCCACCGGGAAGCGTTCACCGGGTTTGACCATAACCAGATCGTTGAGGCGCAAAGCGCTGATCGCAACCTCCTGTTCGCGGCCATCGATAACCTGAATGGCTCGCTCCGGACGCAGGGCTTCAAGGGCGCGAATGGCGCTGGCGGTCTGGCGCTTGGCGCGGCTTTCCAGGTATTTGCCTAGCAATACCAAAGCGATCACCACCGCCGAGGCTTCGAAATACAGGTGCGGCAGGCGGCCGGCGGCGGTGGCCCACTCGTAAACGCTCAAGCCGTAGCCGGCGCTGGTGCCCAGGGCTACCAGCAAATCCATGTTGCCGGCACCAGCACGCACGGCTTTCCACGCAGCGACATAGAAGCGCGCGCCGAAGATGAATTGCACCGGCGTCGCCAACGCGAACTGCACCCACGCCGGGAGCATCCAGTGCACGCCGAAAGGTTGCAGCACCATTGGCAGCACCAGCGGCAAGGCGAGGGCGATAGCCGCCAGCAAAGCCCAGCGTTCGCGGTGCAATCGTTGTTGTTGATTGTCGGTTTGCGGGTGTTCAACTTCCCAGACGCTGGCGGAGTAACCGGCCTTGGTCACTGCGCCGATCAGGGTTTGCGGGTCGACCTGGCCGAGCAGCTCGAGGTGTGCACGCTCGTTGGCCAGGTTGACGCTGACACTTTTGACCCCCGGCACCTTGGTCAGCGCCCGTTCGACGCGACCGACGCAGGACGCGCAGGTCATGCCTTCGATGCTCAATTCCAGGGTCTGCTGTGGCACGCTGTAACCGGCCTGCTGCACCGCCTCCATCAACGCCGGCAGGCTGTCACTGGGCGCTTGAACCCGGGCCAGTTCGGTGGCCAGGTTGACGCTGACGGCTGTGGCGCCGATGACTTTGCTCAAGGCACGCTCGACACGCCCGGCGCAACTGGCGCAGGTCATGCCGGCAATCGGCAGATCGAAGGTGGTGGATTCGGACATCGGTCACGCTCCCTGTAGAGATTGCCTACAGGATCAACCTTGCCATGCTGGCAAGGTCAAGTGCCATGTCTCAGATCAAAAGATCGCAGCCGACTCAGTATTCCAAAGCCGCAGGCTTGAGGTACATCCCTTCCTGCGTCATCGCAATCCGGAACTTCAACACATCCCCGGCCTTGAGCGTGATGTTCTGCGAACCCGGTGCGAGCATGCCAGGGTTGCAACCCAGGGCCTGGCCCGGCAGCAGTTTGAGGCGCAGAGACACATTGCCCGGCGGCAGGTTGAACGAGGTGCTCTGTTCCTGGAACAGTCGCGCCGATAGCTGATCCTGGATGTACACACCGATTTCGCAGGAAGTCGACACTTCCAGGCGCTCGCGGGAAATGATCAGCACGCCATAATCCTCCCCGGCGGCTTGAACCGATGGTGTCGCGGCAAATAGGCTGAGGAAGCCAAACAGGCTGAGAACTGACCAGCGCATGGCTGAATCTCCTGATGTCGAGTCATAGATGGACGCAGCTTGGCCGAGCACGACGCCGATTGCCAGCCCGGCAGCTTGCTTCAGAACTTGACCTTGCCATGGTGGCAAGCTCGAGACTGCCCTTAACCCGATTAACGGGCCCCATTAAGGAGACGTCCCATGCAAGTGTTCAATGTTGAAGGCATGTCCTGCGGTCATTGCGTAAAGGCCATTACTCAGGCGCTGCAAGCCAAGGATCCCGCGGCCAGCGTGCGCATTGATCTGGCGGCAAAAGAAGTCGGCGTTGAAAGTGCGCTGACGGCCGATCAAGTGATCGCCGCGATCAGCGAAGAAGGTTATGGCGTCAAATTGGCCTGAGTTTTTTAATAGTTAGCGACCTAACGGAATGTTCAAGGCGTCCACGCCCGGCTAGACTGTTGGCCTGCCGATCCATGGCCAACCTGCATGCCTAACCTGGACGCCTGATGAACCTCCGTACAATCCTGATTCTCGGCGCCTTGAGCGCTTTCGGTCCGTTGGCGATCGATTTCTACCTGCCGGCATTCCCGGCGATGGCGCTCGCTTTCGGTACCGACGAAAAACACGTTCAACTGACCCTGGCGGCCTATTTCCTCGGCCTGTCCATTGGCCAACTGGCGTACGGCCCGGTGGCTGATCGCTTTGGGCGACGGATTCCCTTGCTGACAGGGCTCGGCTTGTTCACCGCCGCTTCATTGGCCTGTGCTTATGCGCCGACGCTGGAGTGGCTGATCGGCGCACGTTTCATCCAGGCGCTGGGCGGTTGCGCGGGCATGGTGATTTCGCGGGCGGTGGTCAGCGATAAATGCGATGCGGTGGGTTCGGCGAAGGTCTTTTCGCAGTTGATGCTGGTGATGGGCCTGGCGCCGATTCTTGCGCCGATGCTGGGCGGGTTGCTGGTTAACACGACTGGCTGGCAATCGATCTTTCTGGTGCTGACCGGTTTCAGTGCACTGGCAGGATTGGCAGTGGCCCTCGGGCTGCCGGAAAGTCTGCCGGCCCATGTGCCGCGCCAACCGTTGTCGGGCGCGCTGCGTCAGTACGGTCGGTTGTTGGCGGACCCCATCTTCCTCGGCCATGCCCTGACCGGTGGTGTCGCCATCGCCGGGATGTTTGCCTACATTGCCGGTTCACCGTTCGTCTTCATCAAACTCTATGGTGTGCCGGCCGAGCATTTCGGCTGGCTGTTCGGCATTAATGCGGCGGGTTTCATTCTGGTGGCCCAGGTCAATGCCCGGATGCTGGCCAAGCGCGGTCCGGCGTTTTTACTGGCGCGTACTGTCTGGCTCTATCTGGCGGGCGGTCTGGCTCTGTTGGCGGTCAGCGCGTTGCACACCGCGCAGTTGTGGCCGTTGCTGATTCCGCTTTTCCTCTGCATTGCCAGCCTGGGTTGTATTGTGCCCAACGCCTCGGCCTGCGCCATGAACGGGCAGGGCGCGCGGGCGGGCAGTGCATCGGCGATGCTCGGTTGCCTGCAGTTCAGCGTCGCCGCCGGGGCCGCAGCATTGGTGGGTGTTTTGCACGATGGCAGCGCCATGCCGATGGCCATGGTCATCAGCCTGTGCGGGATTCTGGTGGTGAGCGCAGCGATGCTCACCCGACGTTTGCAAAATACCCGGGCGCTGGCGCAGGCCCAGGTCTGAGGACGGACTCAGCCAGCAGCGCGCTGCTGACGGTCGGGAATCTGATGGGGCGCGTGCAAGCGCGCTTCAAGCGTTTTAGTGAAGGCCAAGGCTTCGGCCTCACTGCGGAACATCACAGCGTGTTGATCCAGGCGGACCTGCCAGCGGGATTTTGCCACTTCTTTTATCAGGATCTTCATTGCTGAGCTCCTATCGTAAAAGACGTCTCGTAAAAGACATCACGTAAATGATTGTTTGCAGAGATTTCGATTGTAGACCTGAATACGATCGCAATTGTGACAACGGTCAATTCTCTGACTGACGGCAAAAGATCGCCGGCTCCCACAAAGGCAGCGATCTTTTGATCTTCAGGTCAGAATCCTTCAAGCACAATCTTGCCCTTGGACTTGCCGCTCTCCAGCAGCTCATGGGCACGCCGCAGGTTGGCCGCGTTGATGGTCCCGAAGTGTTCGCCGACCGTGGTTTTCAACGTGCCTGCATCGATCAGCCCGGCGACGCGGTTGAGCAGTTTGTGCTGCTCGATCATGTCTGCGGTTTCGAACAGCGAGCGGGTGTACATGAACTCCCAGTGCAGCGACAGGCTCTTGCGCTTGAGCTTGGTCACGTCCAGGGACTTCGGATCATCGATCAACGCCAGTTTGCCTTGCGGCGCCAACGCCTCTACCAGTTGATCCAGGTGTTGATCGGTCTGGGTCAGACTGGCGACGTGGGTCACATGCTCGAACCCGGCACGTTTGAGTTCTTCACTCAGCGGCTGGCTATGATCGATCACCTGATCGGCGCCCAGGTCACGCACCCAACTCTGGGTTTGTGCACGGGAAGCGGTGCCGATGACCTTCAGCCCGGTGAGCTGGCTGGCCAGTTGCGTGAGGATCGAACCCACACCGCCAGCGGCACCGACGATCAGCAGGCTCTGGCCCTCATCGGTTTTGCCTTCGCGCACTTGCAGGCGTTCGAACAGCAGTTCCCACGCGGTGATGGCGGTCAGCGGCAGGGCGGCGGCTTCGGCGAAACCGAGGGTTTTCGGCATATGGCCGACGATTCGCTCGTCCACCACATGCAACTCGCTATTGCCGCCGGCACGGGCGATGGAGCCGGCGTAGAACACCTTGTCGCCAGCCTTGAACAAGGTCACTTCGCTGCCGACAGCCTTGACCACACCGGCCACGTCCCAGCCCAGCACCTTTGCCGCGCCACCTTCAGGCTGGACGTTCTGGCGGACCTTGGTGTCCACCGGGTTGACCGAGATGGCTTTGACCTCCACCAACAGGTCGCGCGGACCGGCGACCGGTTCTGGCAGTTCGATGTCTTGCAGGGATTTTTCGTCGCTGATGGGCAGGGAGGCGTAGTAGGCAATGGCTTTCATGGTGGGTTCCTCAGAGGGAATGATTTCGATGGGACAGATGATTGGTTATTTCCCGGCAAGATAAAACCCGCTAAAAGAGCAGTCTCTTTCAATATTTTTTTGATAATCGAGGCTGACGATGTTGCGTTTCGATGACTTGCAGTTGTTCGTCCGGGCCGCGGACCTGGGCAGTCTGTCAGCGGCTGCGCGGGTGATGGATATGTCGGCGGCGGTGGCCAGTGCGGCGTTAAAGCGCATCGAACAGCAACTCGGCGCGCGCTTGCTCGCCCGTTCTACCCGCAGTCTGCGCCTGACCGCTGAAGGCGAGGGCTTTCTGGAATACGCCCGGGCAGCCTTGAGCAATCTCGATGAGGGCCGCCGCTTGCTGGCCAGTGGGCAGGATCAGGTCAGCGGGATTTTGCAGCTGTCGGCGCCTTCGGATTTCGGTCGCAACCTGTTGTTGCCGTGGCTTGACGAGTTTCAGCGCGAGCATCCGAAACTCACGGTACGGTTGCTGCTGGGCGACCGCATCGCCGACCTGTTCCGCCAACCGGTGGACATTGCCCTGCGTTATGGCGAGCCGGAAGACTCGAGCCTGGTGGCGTTGCCCATCGCCCCGCAGAACCGTCGCGTGCTCTGTGCAGCGCCGAGTTATCTGGCCCGGCATGGCGAACCTCGGCATCTGGAGCAACTGGCTCAGCACAATTGCCTGTTGTTCATGCTCGGTAGCCGGGTTCACGATCATTGGAGTTTCCACGATGGCAAACGCGAAGTAAGCCTGACGGTCAGTGGCGATCGCTTCAGTGATGACGCCGATGTTGTGCGTCTGTGGGCCATGGCGGGGGCGGGGATTGCGTATAAGTCCTGGCTCGATGTCGCTGCCGATGTGCTGGCCGGTCGATTGAACGTGTTGATGCCGGAGTTGCTCTGTGAGCGCGCACCGCTGAATTTGCTGTGCGCCCATCGCGCACAATTGAGTAAGCCGGTGAACCTTTTGCGGGAAATGCTTGCCAGCCGATGCGCTCGCATAAGCAGTCAATTTCCGACGAAATCGGATGTCGATCATTAGTCGCAGGCAAATAGCGAAATTTCTGTCAGGAACTATCACCACCAAAAGATCCCCGAGAGCAGGAACCGGCGGTTAACCCGCTTATACTAGCGCCCGCCTCATGTACGCACCGTCGACCTCGCAATGGCGAGTTCAGGTTCGATTCGGTCAGACCCCATGGTCATTACCGACCTTCGTTGCACCCGCGAAGCAATGGCCTGGGTGAGTGGGTGACTTTGCCCGGTTTATGGCGGTTTTCGCGTCTTGGCCGACGACACATTACTGGTCAAGATGTCTCTGAGCAGTAGACGAAACGATTCAACAGGGAGTGAATACATGGAACATGCACCTTGCATCAGCCAGATCGCCACATTGCTGGCTGACCCAAAGCGCAGCGCAATGATGTGGGCTTTGATGGACGGCTCGGCGCGGCAAACCGAGGAACTGGCGCTGCTGGCCGGCCTGTCGCCGTCTTCGGCCAGTGCGCATTTAGGGCGTTTGTCCGCCGGAGGTCTGTTGAAAGTCGAAACCCGTGGACGCAAACGGTTTTTCCGGCTTGCCGCGCCCGAAGTCGGCGCCGCGATAGAGGCCTTGGCCAGCGCAACCCTGGCCAGCGCTCCTCGGGACATTCCAGAGGTTTTCAAACGCACCAGCCCTATCGCCAAACCTCAGGCGGCGCCTTCGTCACTTCTGCGGGCCAGACTCTGCGACGACCATCTGGGCGGTACCCTGGCCGCCGACCTCTACCAGCGCCTGCTGGATGCGGGATGGATCGAGCAATTCGATCAGCGGGTCATGATCACTCACAAGGGCGCCACACAATTGGCAACACGCGGTGTGTTCATCCAGGCGCTGGCTCATCGCAACAGCAGAGTCGCTTGCGCTTGCCCGGACTGGAGCGAAAGACGTCCGCACATGGGCGGATCATTGGGCGCGGCGTTGTTGCAGCTGTTCATGCAATCGGGCTGGTTGAGCCTGCCCAACGATTCGCGAGCGTTGCAGATCACCGCTGCGGGGCAACGGGAGATTCATCGCTTCGCCAAGGAAACCGAACTGGAAATGGCGCTTTAGAGCCATCGAGGTGCGACGTCCGGGATCTTTGTTTCAGGCGTCGTTCAGAGCTGTGGACAGGTCGTATCCAGCAATAACCCCCAGCCGCTATCGCGCACACTCGATCCGGGGACTTTCAGGATTGGGGGAATGTGGCATGGAAACACGAAGCTTCAGCGCGGCAGAACGATTGGAGCGGCTGCCCATCAGCGGTTATCACCGCATTATTTTCATCATCATTGCCTTGGCGTTTTTCTTCGACTCCATGGACCTGGCGATGATGACCTTCCTCCTCGGCTCGATCAAAACCGAGTTCGGCCTGAGCACAGCGCAGGCCGGGTTGCTGGCCAGTTCGAGTTTCTTCGGCATGGTTCTGGGCGCATCGCTGTCCGGCATGTTGGCCGACCGCTTCGGACGCAAACCGGTGTTCCAGTGGAGCATTGTGCTGTGGGGCATCGCCAGCTACCTGTGCTCCACGGCGCAGAACGTCGAAACGCTGACGTTGTTCCGAGTCCTGTTGGGGATCGGCATGGGCATGGAGTTTCCGATTGCGCAGTCGATGCTGTCCGAGCTGATTCCGGCAAAGAGACGTGGGCGTTACATCGCGTTGATGGATGGTTTTTGGCCGCTCGGTTTCGTCGCGGCCGGGGTGCTGTCGTACTTCCTGTTGCCGGTGATTGGCTGGCGCGACATCTTTCTGGTGTTGGCGGTGCCGGCGGTGTTCGTCCTGGCGATTCGTTTTTTCATTCCCGAGTCACCGCGCTGGCTGGAGCAGGCCGGGCATCATGACGCGGCGGATAAGGTCTTGCTCGGCATCGAAGACCGGGTTCGGGCTTCACTGGGCCGTGCGGATTTGCCTGAACCCATTCGCCTGCCACGGATGGCGAGTCAACCGGGTACTTTCTTCTCTGCGCTAGGGGAGATCTGGTCGCCGCAGTATCGTCAGCGCACGATGATGATCTGGAGCGTGTGGTTCTTCGCTTTGCTGGGTTTCTATGGCCTGACGTCCTGGCTCAGCGCGTTGTTGCAACAGTCGGGTTTCGCCGTGACCCAGTCGGTGTATTACACGGTGCTGATTTCTCTTGGCGGGATCCCCGGTTTCCTCATGGCTGCCTGGCTGGTGGAGCGTTGGGGGCGTAAACCGGTGTGCGTCGTGACATTGCTCGGCGGCGGCGTCATGGCGTTTCTTTATGGCCAGAGTGCGGTGTTCGGCGGCAACGTCAGTCTGTTGATTACCTCGGGGCTGCTGATGCAGTTCTTTCTGTTCGGCATGTGGGCGGTGCTCTACACCTACACCCCTGAGTTGTACCCGACATCGGCACGCGCCACGGGCTCGGGGTTCGCCTCAGCCATCGGCCGCGTGGGGTCGTTGCTCGGGCCGTTGGTGACCGGGTTGGTGTTCCCGATGACCGGGCAAGGCGGGGTGTTTGCGCTGGGGGCGATGTGTTTTGCGATTGCGGCGGGGGTGGTGTGGATGTTCGGGATGGAGACCCGGGGCAAGACGTTGGAGGAGTTGAGTGAGCCGGTGATTATCAATTAACACCGATTAAATGTGGGAGCAACTGTCTTGATGGTCTTTATTTTGAAGGC
>NZ_JAKWJK010000013.1:0-185738 GCF_031570575.1 Pseudomonas sp. JL3 | reverse complement strand
GGTCATCGTCAAGATTAAATTCCGAAACCCCTATCTGCGTAAGCAGGTAGGGGTTTTGTTTGTCCACAGGGAAAAAATTCTCCGGTGGCAGCACGCGACCGGAAAACTTCCATCCTCCGTATCGTCACCCTGAAAATCAAGACAACGATTGGCTGTCCGCTCTCAAGACACCTGCCTCACCATTGGCCACGAGCCAGCGAACCATTTCGGCCACCGACACCGTATGGCTGCGCTCTATCCAGCGCACCAGTGCCGGGCCATAGTGTTCGGTGTACCGACTGAGTACCAGTTGGCGACAGTCCGCTGACAAACGCAGAGTAATTTCCCGACAGTGCAGATTGGCCGGGTCGTCCCGGGTCACCCGTTGCTGCAGAACCAGGCTATTGCTTTCAGAAACCATCAGCCGGTGCTCCTATGCATTGAGGAATGGTGTTCTTTGGCGAGCCTTGTTTGCCATCGGCCACGTAAGCTGCACGATGCTCGGCCACCACACTACGCAACGCGCTGTAATAGTCCGGCAGTTTTTGCAGGCTGTCGGTCAGCGGTAAGGCTTCTGCCCGACCATCGACGATGCCACCGACAGTGCTGATAGTGGACAGCGCATCCACGGTATCGCTATTGCTGCCGAATGGATCGACCACAAAGCTGAGCGCGCGGCCAGCGGCGTCGCGGCTGTTAGAGGTGCCGAGCAATGGTAGCTCGACGATCGGACCGTTGCCGATGCCCCACACGCCGAAGGTCTGGCCGAAGTCCGCGTCGTGGCGCGGAATACCGGCCATGCCGGAAACGTCGATCAAGCCCACCACCCCTACAGTGGTGTTGAGCGCGAAACGCCCCAGGGTATTGACCGAGCGCATCGGGTTACCTTGCAGCAGGTCATTGATAAAGACCTTGGGCTCTCCGAAGTTCGCCACAAAGTTATGCACACCGGTCTGGAAGAAGCCCGGCAAATAGCGATATCCGCGAGCGACCGGTGCCAGGGCGTAGTCATCGACCACCCGGTTGAACGCGAAGACTCCACGATTGAACGGTTCCGCCGGGTCGTACACCGAATAGGTGATGTCGGCGCAGGCCACGTTGGTGGTGGACGGCGGCTGGCTACTGCACCCCGTCAGCCCTGCAGCCAATACGGCAATCGAGGTGTTACGGGCCAACCAGGGAGCACACTTGAAAGGCAACATGGAAGCAAATCTCAGGAGGAATTCGCCGTGATGCTGAGCTCCAAGCCTTGCGCAAAGATGTCTGGTTTATTGCGGTGCTGACGTTTTATTGCAGAGTTGAAATATATGACGTGCTGCCGTGAATGGTTTTAGATGGCGGTTCCATTCGCCCCTTAAGTGACCTTCGGTGAACAGCCTTTTAATTGTGGATGACGACCTTGAAGTCCTCGATCTACTGAAAAAATTCTTCGTGCAGCACGGCTACAGCGTCGAGGTCGCCACAGACGGTGCGTCGCTGTGGTCGGCCATAGAGCGCCAGGCGCCGGACCTGATCATTCTTGACGTGATGTTGCCCGGCGACAGCGGGCTGATTCTGTGTCAGCAACTGCGGATTCGACACGCAATACCGGTGATCATGCTGACGGCCATGGGTGAACTCAGTGATCGGGTGATCGGGCTGGAACTGGGCGCCGATGATTATCTGACCAAGCCCTTCGACGCTCGTGAACTGCTGGCCCGAGTGCGCGCCGTGCTGCGCCGAGTGGACGAGCGCCGTCCGGTATCGCAGGAACGGCCACGGCCGCTGATTGATTTCGCTGACTGGCACCTGGACGTCACGCGCCGTGAGTTGCGCTCGCCGGACAACGTGATGATCCCGCTGTCGGCCGGTGAGTTTGACCTGCTGCTGGTTTTTGTCGAACACCCGCAGCGCATTCTCACCCGCGAGCAGTTGTTGGATCTGGCGCGCGGGCATTGTCATGAGGCGTTCGATCGCAGCATTGACGTTCAAGTCAGCCGCCTGCGGCGCAAACTCGAATCCGACACCAAGCGCCCGGCGATGATTCGCACTGTGCGCAACGGCGGTTACCTGTTCACCCCCAGCGTGACGCGGCGATGAGCTGGCTGAAGCGGATTCGCGCCCGAGACTGGCCGAAAGATACGGTTGCGCGCTGGATCGCTTTGACGATCATCCTGGCCATGCTCATCTCACTGGCGCTCAACGGGTTGTTTATCCAGCTGGCCGGGGTTTGGGCCCGCCCGCCGTTGACCGAAATCGGCCTGCTGGAAAAAGCCGCCGCCATCACTCGCGTCATCGAGGCCGCTCCGGCGCCCCTGCGCCACTCATTGGCGCAAGCCGCCAACGAGAGGGGCTTCACTATCACCTGGCACCCTGATCGGCACGATCTCAATCTGCCGACAGTGGACGATCCGAAGTCTGACATCGGCTCGACCATCCTGCAGCCGATGCTCAGAGCCCCAGACCGGCGCATCGAAGCCTATGAACCGGCCGACTGGACGCAGCACACGGAAGACGCGCATTACGCGCTGCTGATCGAGCTATCGGATTCATCCTGGCTGATGTTCTCCGCACCCTCACGCAGTTGGGGCCTCGACGAAGCGCCACGCTACCTGATCGTGATTCTTCTGGTGCTAATCTCCACCGCATTGGTCGCGCTGATCGCCACCCGCCGCCTCGCCACCCCTTTGCAGCGCTTCGCCGAAGGCGCTCGCCGCTTCGGCACGGACTTCCGCGCCCCACCCATCGAACCGCTCGGCCCCCACGAAATCCGCCAGGCCATTCTCGCGTTCAACGCCATGCAGGCCCAGCTACAACACTTCATCCGCGACCGCACGCAAATGCTCGCCGCCATCTCCCACGACCTGCGCGCTCCTCTGACGCGGATGCGCTTGCGAGGCGAATTCATCGAAGACAGCGAGCAACAGCAGCGACTGTTTCGTGACGTGGATGAAATGCAGGCAATGATCAACTCGGCGCTGGAGTTCTTTCGTGATGATGCGCGGCTTGAACCGGCGACCCAGTTTGATCTGGCGGAACTGCTGCAAACGTTACTTGATGATTGCCGCGATCAGGGAATCGGGATTGCCTTTAGCGGGCCGTTGCGGCTGGTGTATTTCGGGCGTCCGTTGGGGCTTAAACGGGTAATTACCAACTTGCTCGATAACGCTATCAAGTACGGTAGTGAGCCGACGGTTGAACTGATCCCCGGTGATGGACAGGTGCGGATCAAAATACTGGATCGTGGGCCGGGTATTCCGGATACGAGCCTTAAACAAGTATTTGTGCCGTTCTTCCGGATGGAAGGCTCGCGTAACAAAAGCACTGGGGGTGTTGGTTTGGGGTTATCGGCGGCGCGGGCGATTGTGCTGGAACACGGAGGCGAACTGACACTGCGTAATCGGTCGATGGGCGGGTTGGAGGCGTTGGTGGTGTTGCCGGTGCATCCGGTGGCGTGAAGAAATGGATTGCCCCTTGGCCTGTTTTCACAGACCAAGGGGCAATCCAGGCGATCATGTGAACCTAAGCCTCCCAGCCCGCCCCACTGACCGCCGCCTGCGCCAGCGGGTGCAAGTCTGCCCCCTGATGCTCGGTCTGCCAGGCCAGCAACTCCTTGCGCATGCCGGGCGTCCAGTACATCTGCAGGTGATTACGCACGCCGAGCACGGCTTGTTGCTGGTCTGGTTCGCTGGCGAAGTACTGGGCGATCTGGTTGGCCATTTTGATCAGGTTGTCAGTGCTCATCGGCGTACCTCGGCTTTTCCGGCGGTGCGTGCCTGGCGGCGTTCGTCGAGCAGACGTTGTTGTTCGTCGCTGAATTCCTGATAGCGTTTTTGCCACTCGGAAGGGTGGTAGACGCGGCTGACTTCCACGGCGGTAACCTTGTACTCCGGACAGTTGGTGGCCCAGTCGGAGTTGTCGGTGGTGATGACGTTGGCCCCCGATTCAGGGAAGTGGAAGGTGGTGTACACCACGCCTGGGGCTACCCGTTCGGTGATCCGTGCACGCAGTACGGTCTGTCCGGCGCGGCTGCCGATGCCGACCCAGTCACCTTCGTTGATACCACGGCTCTCGGCGTCGGTCGGGTGGATTTCCAGGCGGTCTTCGTGGTGCCAGGCGACGTTGTCGGTGCGCCGAGTCTGGGCGCCGACGTTGTACTGGCTGAGGATGCGCCCGGTGGTCAGCAGAAGGGGATAACGACTGTTGACCTTTTCCTCGGTGGGCACATAACCGGTGAGCATGAAGCGCCCCTTGCCGCGCACGAACTCGTCGATGTGCATGGTCGGCGTGCCGTCCGGTGCCGCGGCGTTGCACGGCCATTGCAGGCTGCCGTGGCGATCCAGTTCGGTGTAACTGACGTTGCTGAAAGTCGGCGTCAGGCTGGCGATTTCATCCATGATTTCTGATGGGTGCTGGTAGTGCATCGGGTAACCCAGGGCGTTGGCCAGGGCCACCGTGCCTTCCCAGTCGGCCTTGCCGCCCAGCGGCTCCATGACTTTGCGTACCCGGGAGATGCGCCGCTCGGCGTTGGTGAAGGTGCCGTCTTTTTCCAGGAACGAGCTGCCCGGCAGGAACACATGAGCGAACTTCGCGGTTTCGTTGAGGAAAATGTCCTGCACCACCACGCATTCCATCGCCGACAACGCCGCGGTGACGTGCTGGGTATTGGGATCGCTTTGGGCAATGTCTTCGCCCTGGCAATACAAGCCCTTAAAGCTGCCGCCCAGGGCTGCCTCGAACATGTTGGGAATGCGCAGGCCCGGGTCGGGTTGCAGGGTGACGTTCCAGGCCTGTTCGAACTGCGCCCGTACCACCTCGTTGGAGATGTGCCGGTAGCCAGGCAACTCGTGGGGGAAGGAGCCCATGTCGCAGGAACCCTGAACGTTGTTCTGCCCACGCAGCGGGTTCACGCCCACGCCTTCGCGGCCGATGTTGCCGGTGGCCATGGCCAGGTTGGCGATGCCCATGACTGCGGTGCTGCCCTGGCTGTGCTCGGTAACGCCCAGGCCGTAGTAGATCGCCGCATTGCCGCCGGTGGCATACAGACGGGCGGCGGCACGGATGTCGGCAGCGGCGACGCCGCAGATAGCGCCAAGGGCTTCCGGCGAATTTTCCGCGCGGCTGACGAACTCGCTCCAGCGGGCGAAATCACTGCCCTCGCAACGGGCGTCGATAAAGGCCTGGTTGAGCAAGCCTTCGGTGACGATGACGTGGGCCAAGGCGTTGAGCATGGCGACGTTGGTGCCCGGGCGCAGGGCCAGGTGCAGTTCGGCGCGGGCATGCACCGAGTCCACCAGATCAATGCGTCGCGGGTCGATGACGATCAGCCGCGCGCCTTCACGCAAGCGGCGCTTGAGCTGGGAGGCGAACACCGGGTGGGCGTCGCTGGGGTTGGCGCCCATCACCAGGATCACGTCGGCCTGCATCACCGAGTCAAAACTCTGGGTGCCGGCGGACTCGCCCAGGGTTTGTTTCAAACCATAACCGGTCGGCGAGTGGCAGACCCGCGCACAGGTGTCGACGTTGTTGTTGCCGAACGCGGCGCGCACCAGTTTTTGCACCAGGTAGGTTTCTTCGTTGGTGCAGCGGCTGGAGGTGATGCCACCAATGGAGTCGCGGCCGTATTTTTGCTGCAACCGCCGGAATTCGCTGGCGGCGTAGGTCACCGCTTCATCCCAGCTGACTTCCTGCCAAGGGTCATTGATGTGTTTGCGGATCATTGGCTTGGTAATGCGATCCGGGTGAGTGGCGTAGCCCCAGGCAAAGCGCCCTTTGACGCAAGAGTGGCCGTGGTTGGCCTGGCCGTTCTTGTCTGGAACCATGCGTACGACCTGGTCGCCTTTCATCTCGGCGCGGAACGAGCAGCCCACGCCGCAATAGGCACAGGTAGTGATCACGCTGTGTTCGGGTTGACCCAGTTCGACCACGCTTTTTTCCATCAGGGTCGCGGTGGGGCAGGCTTGCACACAGGCGCCGCAGGACACGCATTCGGAGTCGAGGAAGTTATCGCCACCAGCGGCCGCGACCCGGGATTCGAAACCGCGCCCGGTAATCGTCAGGGCAAACGTGCCCTGGGTTTCTTCGCAGGCGCGCACGCAGCGGTTGCAGACGATGCACTTGCTCGGGTCGTAGTCGAAGTAGGGGTTGGAGGTGTCCTTCTGATCGGCCAGATGGTTTTCACCTTCATAGCCGTAACGCACTTCCCGCAGGCCGACTTGGCCGGCCACGGTTTGCAGCTCGCAGTTGCCGTTGGCCGAGCAGGTCAGGCAGTCCAGCGGGTGATCGGAGATGTACAGCTCCATGACGTTGCGGCGCAGGGTGGCGAGCTTCGGCGTTTGGGTGTGTACGCTCATGCCTTCGCTGACCGGCGTGGTGCAGGACGCCGGGTAGCCGCGCATGCCGTCGATCTCCACCAGGCACATGCGGCAGGAGCCGAAGGCTTCCAGGCTGTCGGTGGCACACAGTTTGGGAATGGTGGTGCCCAGCAGCGCGGCGGCGCGCATCACTGAGGTGCCTTCGGGCACGGTGATGCTTTGGCCGTCGATGTTCAGGGTGACCTGCACCTGACTTTCGCGGGCCGGGGTTCCCAAATCGATATCGGTTTTCGGGTCGAAGAGAGTGATCATTGGTCGGCCTCCGAGGACTGCAGACCGAAGTCGGCGGGGAAGTACTTGAGGGCGCTGACGACCGGATAGGAGGTCATGCCGCCCAACGCGCACAGCGAACCGTATTGCAGGGTGTCGCACAGGTCCTTGAGGATGATCACCTGCTCATCACGACCGTTCTGGTCAGGCGCGGCCAGCAGGCGGTCAATCACCTCCACGCCCCGGGTCGAGCCGATGCGGCACGGCGTGCATTTGCCACAGGATTCCTCGGCGCAGAACTGCATCGCGAAGCGCGCCATGCGGGCCATGTCCAGACTGTCGTCAGCCACCACTACACCGCCGTGACCGAGCATCGCGCCGATGGCGGCGAACGCTTCGTAATCCAGCGGCGTGTCGAATTGCGAAGGCGGAACCCAGGCGCCGAGCGGGCCGCCCACCTGCGCGGCCTTCAGCGGTCGGCCACTGGCGGTGCCGCCGCCGTAGTCTTCCACCAGTTCCCGCAGGGTCAAGCCAAAGGCCCGTTCCACCAGACCGCCGTGACGAATATTGCCCGCCAGCTGGAAGGGCATGGTGCCCAGGGAACGGCCCATGCCGTAATCGCGATAGAACTGCGCGCCCTTGGCCAGAATCAGCGGCACCGAGGCCAGGGTCAGCACGTTGTGCACCAGCGTTGGCTGGCCGAACAGCCCCTGCAACGCCGGAATCGGCGGCTTGGCGCGGACGATCCCGCGCTTGCCCTCGAGGGAGTCCAGCAGCGCGGTTTCCTCGCCGCAGATGTAAGCGCCGGCACCGACCCGCACTTCCATATCGAAGGCCAGGCCGCTGCCACCGACATTGGCGCCGAGATAACCGTTGGACCGGGCAATCTCCAGCGCCGCACGCAGGGTGGCCACGGCCTGTGGATATTCCGAGCGCACATAGATGTAGCCATATGTGGCGCCGACGGTGATGCCGGCAATGGCCATGCCTTCGATCAGCAGGAAGGGGTCGCCTTCCATCAACATGCGGTCGGCAAAAGTGCCGGAGTCGCCTTCGTCAGCGTTGCACACAATGTATTTCTGCGCCGCCTGGGTGGCGCGCACCGTGCGCCATTTGATCCCGGCCGGGAAGGCCGCGCCGCCACGACCACGCAGGCCTGAATCGAACACCGCAGTCGCGGTCTCCTCACCGCCAATGGCGACGGCCCGGGTCAAGCCCTCGAAACCGCCATGATCCCGGTAATCGTCCAGAGACAGCGGCCGGGTAATGCCGGCGCGGGCAAACAGCAGGCGTTGTTGCGTCTTCAGATACGGCAATTCTTCCACCAGACCCAAGGCCAGCGGATGGTCGGACGGCTCGCCTTGCAGCGCATCGAGCACGGACGGCACATCGGCAGCGGTCAGCGGACCGAAGCCGATACGGCCTTGCGGGGAGTCCACTTCCAGCAGTGGTTCCAGCCAATACAGGCCGCGCGAGCTGGTGCGTTGCAGGTCCAGCGGCAAACTGCGTTCCTGGGCCTGAGTGGCAAGGGCCACGGCCACCTCATCGGCGCCCACGGCGCGGGCGAGGGAATCACAGGGCAGATAGAGGCGCGGCATCATGCGTCCTCCCGGCAAGCATCGAGCAGGGCATCCAGACGCTCGGGACTGAGCCGCGCATGCAGCTGACCATCCAGCTCCAGGGCTGGCGAGCAGGCGCAGGCGCCGAGGCAATACACCGGGCGCAGACTGATGTTGCCGTCGGCGCTGCTGCCGTGGTCGTCCAGTTGCAGGCGTTCGCGCAATTGCGCCGCAAGCTGCTCGGCGCCGCGGCTCTGGCAGGACTCGGCTCGGCACAGACGCAGGATATGCCGGGCGGGAGGCGCGGTGCGGAAGTCATGGTAGAAGCTGATCACCCCGCGAACCTCGGCCTGACTCAGGTTGAGGGCGTGGGCAATCTCGGGAATGGCGGCATCGGGGATGTAACCGATGCCCTCCTGAATTTCATGAAGGATGGGCAACAGTGCACCGGGGGAGCGTTTGTGGCGCTCCAACAGGCTGTTGACCATAGGCAGGTGCAACATCTCATCAGGCATACAGCATTCCTCACGATCACGGACAAACCAGGCGGTTGTCAGTTGTCCGAAAGTGTCGGCTGCGGCAGTCACACCACGTCACGGCATCGTGGCATTTTCAGGCCGTTGGCCAGGCACCCTGAGCGGGCATCTTGTTGGGCCCGGTACGGTCTTTGCCGCACCTCTTCAGGGCATAACCGGCAGCTTGCCATGCTGCCTTTGATTCATCTGCACCAAAGCGACGTGTTCGATTCTGTCTACGACTACCTATTAAGTCTAGAAGAGCGCAGCCAAAGGCGTTCGCTCACTGAGTATCTTTCAGGGAATCCTTGAGCGCGATGAGCGGAGTGTCAAAACACTCACTTGGCGAAAAGGATCATCACCCACAACACCGCCGTGGTTAGTGCCGCCAACACACTGCACGCTCCGGCGATCAAATGACGGACGACGGGGGATTCAGACTGATTGAACCTGGCGATCACCAGAAGCCAGGTTCCGACAAAGGCCCCTAAAACCGCCATCATCGTATAAAAAATGAATACAACGCCCCGTGCCGAGTTTCCTCCGGGGACAAACCATCTATTGAACAGAATCAGCACCGCAATCCCGACAATAAAACTACCCACGGCACCCGCCAGATTAGCGAGCCACAGATTCACGGTGCCACGGTTCCTCACCATCCCAATCCACATCCCCACTGTCGCAGCGAAGAACACCAACACGCCGATTAGCTGCATTCAATCCTTGTCCTTGTTAACAATGCCCCTGAAACCGTCTTTGGCTTCTTTGATGAGATGAGGCGATGGAGGCACGATATCAAACTGGTGGCTTTGGGCTGAAGGGCGTTGTTGGTTTGATGTGGGTGGATTCCGAGTTGGAGATTTGTTTTTCATCGTTGGGGAAGGTGAAGTTTGAATTCACCGGCAGGACTTCGAGGGTGGAGATTTCGACGCTGATTTCTCAGCATTTACTGTGAGCTGAGTGATCGAAAGCCCCGACAATCTCGGGGCTAATAATGCCTGTCCGTTAAGCGCAATCCCTGTGGGAGCGGGCTTGCCCGCGAAAGCGTCAGGTCAGCCAACATCGATGCTGAATGCACTGCCGCCATCGCAAGCATTTGGCTCCCACAGGCCTTATGCCTTACCGACTGGCATCAGAACCATCCCGCCTAAGCACCTTCACCGCATCATCAACCACCGCCTTACTCATCNTGCTGAATGCACTGCCGCCATCGCAAGCATTTGGCTCCCACAGGCCTTATGCCTTACCGACTGGCATCAGAACCATCCCGCCTAAGCACCTTCACCGCATCATCAACCACCGCCTTACTCATCGCCGTCAAATAATGCGCGGCCCAGGCGTGGCGGTCGGTGTCTGTGGCGTAGGCGGCATCTTCGTTCAACTTCTTGGCGAGAAACAGAAAGTCAGAGGCCATGGCTAACGCATCGTCGAGGGGAACGCCGCGAGTGACGTGGAAGAGTGGTTGATCGGAGCAGTAGATGGCGGGGGTTAAGCCGATGGTTTTGAGTTCTGGTTGATCGGTCATTGGCCACCTCCGATGACGGAGAGGCGGTGGGAGAGGGTGGATTGTGGGGCGTTACGAAACTGGGAGTCGCGTAGAGGGAAAAGCCAAATTTCGTACGGATTGATGCTGCGCATTATCAGACTCCTTGGTATGGGGAGCTGCCACGTCCGTTTCCACACGAATGGGTGACAGCTGTGCGCGGGGTGGAAAACCGGGAATCAAGGAAACCGGCACGCCCGAAGACGTCCCACGCACAGCCGCCATAACTCACGCCGCAGACACAAAAAAAGCGCCGGCAGACGTGATGGGGGCGCTGTTGCGCCTTGAATTACACGGGTTTCCACACCCGGTCGCTGATTAGGCAGCGACGGTGGGAGAGTATCGTGCAGGCTCTGTTCCTGCAACCTTCAAGAGTTTTGAAACAAATTCGCCCTTCGGGTAGGGTAGGGTAGGGAGGTTCACATTGTGAACTCTATTAGTGCGCGGCCTATCTCTTCCTTTTTTAAAGTTATCCGTTTCATAGGCTTACGAAAGCTTTCTGCCTTCGACTTCTGTTGGGGCTTAAGTACCTTACAAGTAAATATTTGTATTGATTATGTTCTTGAGTTTTAGAGCAATTGACTGTGTATCCGGGTATCTGGGTTGGATGGAGCGTTTTTTTAACAATAGCCTCACTTGAGAGAAGTTTTCTTCTTGAGATTTTGCTACTCAGATGAGTTGAAAATTAGTAGTATTCCGCGATCGGAAACGGACCTGGCTTATGGCGCTTAAAAAAAACATCCAGTCTTTTAAAAAATGTTCTGAGTCAGATGATTTGGTAGGTGCGTATCGATTGCTCGTGGCTCTTGAGTTAGCTTTGAAAAATCAGGGGCTTACGTCAACTGGTAGGTCGGGGCATGATGTGCCCGGCCTTTTGCAGTCCGCTGCCATAGCCCCTTCTGGCGCCATCGCGGCTCAGCTCATAGGGTATGCAGCCACGTTACGAAACCAGTTACAGCTCATTACATGTGTAGGGCTTAAAACGGCGAGTCAATTCGTCCCGGCGGATAATTATCCTTACATGCGCTACGCTAGGATGGACGGTGACTGGGGGGGCGTGGATGAGACACCTCAAAAAGTTCTTAAGGACTTGTATGCTATGTGCGAGTCAGTGTGTAGTTTTCTGAAGGCTAACGAATCTAGTGTTGGAGTTATTTTATGAGTTCGGTTTCTGAAATTATCGTGCGGCTTAGGAGTTTGGCTGCGCTCGATCAAGGTTTGATTTCAGAAGTCAGCGTGAATTACTTTGCGCCAACACTGCATGTGGATGTTGTGAGTGATCATTTCTCGGATATGGGAGATGAAACAAGATTTTGGCAATTACAAAAGTGGCTAGAGAATGATGGTGATGAAACGCCCCTAAACCTTTCCGATGTAATGGCTAGGCTTCCTGTAGTCGTCAGTCCTCTCTCAAATTCTGAATATATTGATAAACTTCGTTGGGTTGGAGAAAGTGGCGGTTCCTCTTGGGTTTCGTCATTTTTAAAGAATGGAGGTGGTCAAAAAAGCCAACTTGTAACAGAGGAAAAATTTGTTCACTTCTATGGCTATAAAGGTGGGCAAGGACGTTCTACTGTACTCGGGTTATTGGCTAAAGCTTTGGCTGATGACGGCTATAAAGTTCTAGTCGTTGATGCCGATATTGAAGCTCCTTCAATGGATATGGTTTTTGGTATATCTGCTGACTCGTATGACCAAACACTTATGGGGTTGTGTGGTTGGTCAAGTAAGTGTAGGCCTATTGCGGGGGCCTATAGCGGGCGTGCAGATGGTCGTATCGATATTTTGCCATGTCGTCCTCGTCAAGAAGGCGCTGATTTGGATTTTGCGCTCTTAGCAGCCACCGCACCGCTCGATACTAGGATTTACGAACGCGCAGCTGAAAAGTTGAGGCTCTCACTTCCCATAGGCGAGGAAAAATACGATGTTGTGTTAATTGATCATCGTACTGGTATTGCTTCTTCCGTATTGCCGATCATGTCAAAGTTGCCCGGCGCGGCTGTTGTCTTTGCTCGTAGTGATTCAAACCTATCAACTGTCCCAAGTGATATGTTGAATGTAGTAAGAGCTATTTTTTCAAATCTATCCTCGGAGTCTACAGCAGCCTTTGTGAGTTTCTCCCTTGATCCTAACAAAACTGGCGGTTCGAAGTCTGAACATGATGCTCGTATTCAGGAGGTTCTTCTTACAGCGCTCGCGGAATCCATAGAATTCTCTAATGAAGATTCGATGCAAGTGTCTCCATCAGAATTGATTTTGAATTGGGTTGATTGGTATCTAGATCGTGCCCTGTTGGAACCGTCGTTGCCTGATGTCTCCCGATTGCAGAGTGATAATCAAAATTCCTTAATTCGCTTAAGGGAAGTGCTACTTCTACCCGTCTCCAGAAAGCGAGAAGTTCCACAAATTGGTAATTTGGACAAAATAGCTGCTACTGGTACTTCAGTGTCAGGCGCCAAAGATATGGGAGCGTTCATCCATATTTCAGGCGTTGAAAAAATGTTTGTACCTGGTAACCCTTACACTTACATTTGGGGACGTAAAGGCACAGGGAAAACGCGCCTTTTGCGTGAGCTTAGCGCAAGAAATTTAGGCAATCCCTTGTTGGTCGCCGCTGATGAGGAATCCACCACGGGCCTGCAGAGTCAATCGGTTGAGGTAAATGACTGGTTGGAGAAATGTGAGTTCGATGCAAATGTTTTCTGGTGGTCATTGATAAGAGTGGCTATTGAGCGCGAGGAGGGGGAGTCGCTGGTTCAGGCATTGTCGAAAAAAATCACTGAGGGGAGTTCTCCCAGAGATTTAGCACATAAAATTGATATCAAGTCTAAACTGATGGGGTCGGAGGCCACGTTTGTATTTTTAATTGATGGACTTGAAACACTTGTTGCGGCTACAAGAATAAAAAGTTTTGTTAGTTCTCTCTTTGAGTTAATGGGAGGTATTCAAAATGACTCGGGACTTGCTGGGCGGCTCGTAATTCGAGCTTTTGTGCGAGAAGATTTGGCGTCAGATACTATTCAAAATATTGAGCAGCAAGTCGAGGGGCGTAGCTTGCAGCTCAAGTGGAGTGCTCAGGCAATTTTGAACTTTGCTGTCTCGCGTGTCCCTACTTTGAAGTGGATGCGTGAAAATTTCAGAGATGTTTGTGAAGATATAGCAAAAAGATGGTCGGAGGTTCAGAGAGGGGAACTGTCAGAGCAGGAGGCTACGGAGATTTTGCTTGAGATCTTCCCTTCTAGATTGCGCCGTAATAATCTATCTACAGCTACATTTCTTCGGTTGTACTTTTCTGATGCTGGAGGAGACGATACGAACAAGGCTACGTTCTATCCAAGACTATATCTTTCATTTTTGAATAAATTAAATCTCCTAGCAAGTAATGCTAAAGCTCCTATTGACGCGGACGGAAGGCTCGACTCAACTCTTCTGAATCAGGCTTATGATGAAGCGTCAGGGGAGTTTATTAATGAAACTAAGCAAGAGCTTTCCTATCTGTTGTCGCTTGACTATGAGAATGGTGAGTTCGACGAAGAGGATGTTAGGGAACGTGTTACAAAATTCGTTGCTTCGTTCGAGGGTATGCGTACGCCGTTTCAGCACCAGAGTATTGTATCTGAGTTAAAAGAACGCACTGGATTTACTGAGCGAAGTGTTCGGGAGTCGTTGCAGCGTATGAAGGCTGTACGTATGTTTGAAGAGCGTCCGGGGTATGTTGGATGGTGGCGCGTCGGGCAATTGTATAAGAGGGGCTTGAAGATGAAGTATGTCCGTTAATATAGATTTTGGATGAGGTTGGGAGAGTGTTCAGTTCGTTTCTTCGCTCTATAGCTGACTGACTCCTGAAAACCTTTATTATCGGCAAAAATGAGAGAAATTTTTGTGGTGGACTGGGATTGGGAGGAAGTCCCAGTCTCTACTTTGCTTGGATGAGTCAAGTCCATACCTGCGCGCGCTCGTCATTCAAAGAATGTTTTTCAAGTAAATCTTTAGCGCGATTATTGGGGCATTAAGGCGCTCCATCGTCTGCGTAGCGTTTAAGTTTGCTGACAACCTATGCAGTTCGCGACCCAAGACTGTATCAACACCACCAATGGCATTCAGCGCCAAACTCAGGCACTCACCCACCTTCCTCTGAATCCCCTCAACATCCCCCCGCCTTACCAGCAACCCAAAAACCTCCCGCTCATAATCCCCCATCACCAAATCATCCCGCAAAATCGGACTCGAATCCTCCGTCTCATAGGCAAGCTTGAGGCAGAACAAGGCGACAGTTTCCAGCAGCAGTTCCATGGGGTGAATCCTTGGGTGGTGTCGTGCCGGCCGAGGATACGAAGATCAAAAGATCGCTGGCAAGCCAGCTCCTACAGGACGGCGGTGGGTGAGGTCACTTTTCGATAGACGAAAAAAAGGCCTTGCAAAGCAAGACCTTTCTTAATTTTGGTGCCGAGGGGGACTCGAAAAATAAGATAAGTCTTTGATTAATATTTATAAAAGCACATGTACATTTTTTAATATACGGGAAACTGTAAATTTGAGTGATTTGCATCAATGGAGCTAGGTGGATGAAAGATTCCCGATTTCGCCTATCTGATTTCCGACGAGATGTATTCTCTGTGAGTCATTGTTGTTAACAAAACAATCGGGTTCGGTGGAGTCTGGCCTGCCGCTATAAGCACTGCCCCGATTCACGCTTACCATACTCCCACCTCGTATTACCGCGGCTACGCGCTTGGCGCTCGGCTCGGTAAAACGTCGGACCTCCATGTGCTCGGTGACAATCGGGCTAGCGCCCGTCGAAAGCCTTCCACTTTGGTCACATCCCCCCGGGTTCTGTGGGTAATGACGCCATAGGCATAAGGAAGTAAACCCTCCAGCCAGTCTCGTGGGTGGATCTCGGCGCTATTCTCCAGTGTCGCGAGGACCCAGTCGGGAAGCCATGACATATCGCGGTCCGAGAAGTTGACTTCGCCTGCGATCAGCAACGCCAGCGTGGTACGCAGCGAAGACTTGTCCTTCAACAATCGTTCTTGCAGCGCTTGGCAAGCGTCCGGGTCATCCAGTAACACGCGAAGATCGTTGGGTTTGCTCAGCTTCAGCGAGGCTGGAAGCAGTGCCGATAAGGCCGGTAACGACTCCTTCCAGCGTTTGTGCACCTCGAGATCAATTCCGACGAAGTCCAGGGCCGGAGGCTCAAGCGGCGCGTGACGGATAACCGTGGGTGTCAGATAGAGCAGGCGAAGGCTCATGATGTCCATGAAGAGCCGGTCACTGGCACATAAAGACTCTAGGGCAGCTGCGGTGCGTGGTGTGGCTGATGGAGGTGGGCCGATAATGAACGTCGCATTGCGTCGGTGAGGCAGGTAATGAATGTCGCCCCAACTGTCGTTCAGACAGTGGGCGAGCCAAGCCTGGGGCGCAGAGCCGCTGAACGGGTCCAGATTCATGGGGACGCCAAAACCGTTGAACACCACATGACCGAGGGGGTTGAGGCGGCTCTTCAATAGTTGGTGGAACCCGTGATCAAACACTATCGGGGCATAACCGCTCTGGGTGTAGAGGTCGACAATAATGACGTCGTACCGGTCGGGGGTGACGTCCAGGAAGTGCGCGGCATCAGCGACCACGCTGTCAAAGTCGATATGCGCTGCAAGTCGGTTCCGGTTATCGAGGCTGCGCACGAGTGCGGTCTCGTCCAGATCAACGGCCAACAGATGGGCCACTCTGGTGCTGGCTGCGATCGGCGCCAGCGCCACACCGTCTGAAAGCCCCAGCATCAGAACCGAGATTCGATCCTTGGACGGGTCCCCCAGGAAACCGGTACAGCCCATATCATCATAATATTGGCCGCAGAAGATCTGTTCATGTCGAGCAGATTCAGGTCGATCCTTGAAGTCCGGCATGGTGAAAGGCAACTCCATTTGTAAGAGGCGGGGGGGCGGCGAGGCACGTCAGCGCGCAAACGCTTCAGGGTATTTTTCCAGGTAGGCATCATTGAGCTGCGTATCCGGGGAACGCATGAAAGTTTTGAAATCGGGTACCAGAAAGACCAGCAGAGACAACAGCAGCACCATGACACCCAGCAGCGTGATTGTCAGTGCAACCCCCAGATCGGCGATCAGGGTGTTCATCGCAAAACTGCCCAAGGGGCTGGCCGCCGCAGACAGAAATGAAACCGTGGCAAAAATCCGGTTGCGATGGAGCTTGGGCGTCGCCAGCAGCCTCACTGCGGAGGTGGGGATGTTGATCAACATCAGGCCTACACCGCCGCAGAAAAAGGCCGCGGGTACGATGAAAGACGATGAAACGGTGCCGACCACCACCAGATTGCACCCCAGTAATGCAAAACCTGCGGACACACACATGTCACGGGGAACCCGGTCGGATAACCAGCCGATGATCTTGTAACTGCCCGCCAGAATGCCCAGCCCGAAGCATGAATCCAGCAGACCGATGTATGTGACCGGGTACTGGATGACGTCCTTTACGTACAGTGGAATCAGAATGGTGAAGAAAGGAAACAGGGCAAAGTTGATCAGCATTGCAATGATGGCCAGGTAAAACTCGACTTTCACTCCGTAAACCACTTTGAAACCGGAATAAATCATGCTGAAGCCGCTGGCACCCGGGGCTTTTTCGCCTTGACCGGTGGCACCGATGTGGCTCGGGATGGTCGCGATCAACGCTCCGGCGATGAGAATCGCAAAAAAATCGGCAGCAAAGGCGAACGTGATACCGAACCCGTAAATCAACCCGCTAGCCAGTACCGGCCCCAGCAGAATAGAAAAGGACGACATCACGCTTTTGGTCCGAAAGGCCAGGGAGACTTTATCGTCGTCTGCGAACAAAGGAATGATCGACGCCTGGAGAGGGTCGCGCACACCGACAATCGCACTGCTGATCATCATCAACGCGCCCACCGTCCAGGGATTGAACGACCCCGTGGCGGACAGCACCCCCATCAACAGCGCTGTCAGCAGGCTGATCCACGAGGCCAGCTTGATGATCAGGATTTTGTTGTACTTGTCCCCCAGCCATCCCAACAGGGGTTTGGCTAACACCTCCGCCGCAATGGAACAGGCAATCATGTTGGCGAAGTACAGCGCAGAGCCGGTTTCCTGCAAGGCCCACCAGGCCACCGCCAGTTGATTGCACCGTCCACCCAGAACCATAAGCAAAAAGCTGAATTGCACTTTCAGCAGACGTCGATCGATGCCGGGAAAGCCCCACGTAATGCCTGAAAAATCTGCACTCATTGACGTACCTTTGATCCAGATAGGGCTACTGCGCAAGCCGGGGGCGTTCAAGAAACGACGGGTGACGGTCATCAGGGTAGATCGCCAGATATTGCTCGATCCCACCCTCAAGGCTATAGAGTTCCGCATCCTGGTTGACGCTGCGAACGGCTAGTAGGGCTGCCTTGCTTCTGACGCCGGATTTGCAATAGAAAACGATACGGCGGGTGGTATCGAGCTCTTCCTGGCGCTTGATGATGTCTTTGAGCGGAATCAGTCCACCGCCCAGCGAACCTTGCTGATGCTCACGGACATCACGCACATCGACCAATTGAAATGGCGCTTGTGTCGCTATCCAGTCATGCAGTGTATGGGGTGACAGCCAGTCGCTGTCGCGCCACTCAGGTGTGGTCGCGGCGCCAAGCGTTCCAACAGGGGGCCGGCTCCGTGTTTTCTTGTTGATGCTCAACAGGTGGAAAGTGTTGTCCAGGCCGTCGATAGACAACAATTGCCCGCTCAATGGCTCCCCGGCACGGAGGATGAGCTTGAGTACTTCATTAGCCTGAAAGCAACCGAGCAAGCCAGGTATGACGCCAAGAACTCCCGCCTCCGAGCAGTTTTGTGTCAAGTGCGGTGGCGGCGGTGTTTCGAACAGATCCCGGAAGCACGGCCCCCGTTGTTGGGTGTGTCGGTTGTAATAATTAAATACCGATACCTGCCCCTCGAACTGACTGATCGAAGCATAAACCATCGGTTTTTCGCACTCGATACAAGCGTCACTGATGAGGTATTTGGCGTCGAAGTTATCAGTGGCGTCGACGACGATGTCGTATTCCGCCAGCAGCGACAGGACATTGTCCGGGTTCAGCGTCGTGGCAACGGTGTGGACGACGATGTCGGGGTTCAACTGGTTGATGCGGCGCAAGGCTGCCAACACTTTCAGGTCGCCTACATCGGCAATCGAATAGAGTATTTGTCGGTGCAGATTGCTCACGTCGACGATGTCGTTATCAATGATGCCGATCGTCCCGACGCCAGCACCTGCCAGGTACAGGAGTACCGGGCAACCCAGCCCCCCGGCACCGACCACCAGCACCTTGCTGTCTTTGAGGCGCTGCTGCCCCTCAGCGCCGACCTCGCTGAGGATTATCTGGCGGGCGTAACGGGAGGTGTCCGTCTTCAGGTTGCATTGCATGTCAGCCACCTGCCACGGCGTTGATCAGAATCAATTGCGCGTTTCTGTCCAGGGGACAACGGCGGTCATGCTCACTGGTCACGGGCATGCCGTCGACGAACAACCCCACGAACGGCAGCGGGTACAGGTCCTCAGAGAAGACCGGGCCAATCAGGTCGGGAAACCGTGCAGTCAGGTTGTTGAGTACATCGCTGACACACAGGCCCTCGGTGGCGTGTGTTTTATGCTGATCGGTGTACGACATGAATTGCCGGGGAAAGTGTACGACTGCCATGGGTCATCCTTGAACGGTGTCAGTGGTCAGGTCGCTGGAAAACGCATCCAGCCTGGAGGTAATTAGTTTTCCGATTTCGGACAGTTCGGCCGAAGCCTGGAGAGTGGCCAGGCTTTTGAGAAAATACTGGTGCAAGAAATCGAGTCGTTCGGGACGAGCTCGCACCGAACCGCTGGCCAGCAACCGCTGGTGGTAGTTAACGGCGCTGACCGCAAAAAGACACGCCAGCAAAACACCCCTGGGGTTCTTGCCGCCGGTGCCTGAGGGCAGTATGTAACTGTTCGAACTGTCCTTGAGCTGGAAGTCGTAAATCTCGGCGATCAAACTGGACCAGATATGGGACAGTTCATGCACCAGTAACTCTTCAAGGTCCGTAATGCTGGTAAACGCATCTTCGCCCAGAAACATTTGTTGCGGCAGCACGGGATTGGTCAGGCTGACTTGTTGAGTCAGCAACTTATATATTTTAACCGGCAGGTCCAATAGCCCGGTCCATTCCGGCAGCAAGGCTTTGAGGTTGCTCTTCGCTTCGGCCAACATGACCTGCTCGGCGTTACCGAGCGTTTGATGGGGTGGAAACTCGGGTGCGCCTTCGACATGCCGGTTATACAGGGCGGTGGCAAAGTCCGGTTGCAAATAGGCGGTTAAAGGCAACTCGCCGCCCTCGATATTTTTACGCACAACAGCAACAAGCGTTAAAAGTTTTATGCTGTTGAACATCGGGTGCACAAAGGGCAAACCGTTTATTTCACACAGTATCTCTGATGGCGACATTCTGTTTTACCGTCCTCGTCCATGGTTTCAGTTTGAGAAAGTCGATCAAGTCCAGGCTCTTTATTCTGTAGGCAGAAAAGTTGGCCAAGGCGCTGTCTATTTTTTCTACCGCGATAGGGAGTGCCAGCAAGGCCTCTTTCAAACAACTTAGTGTTCGATTTCCGTACCACATGTTTTTCAGATAGTGAAGTACGTGTTGTTCTTGTGCTGGCGTAATGATCTGTTCAGACGCCCACGTACTCAAAAACGTCCTGATATGAATAAGTGGTTCGCTAAGTGAAAGAAAAGGCTCTTGTGCTTGATGTATCAGGGTCACTTCGTCGTCGGACATGTCCGGGTCGCTGGCGAATTGTCGATACACTTCACCAAAACCTGTCACTCCCAACGTATCCATTTCACAGGCGCGAATGGCGCCCATGGATGACAATCCCCAAATGCGCCAGCCCGCGCCCAGGGCGTCGAGTATCTCGGCATGGCCGACGGCGGGATGTGCATGGAATACACCATCGACAATGGCGAGGTTTGAAGGGGGATTTTGCGCCACCAACCGTTCGATATCGCCGCGTTTGACGGGTGGGTGTATCACCACACCGCCCAGCAATTGACTGTCTATTCCTTGCAGGGAGGGGCCAGCAAACAGTGTGCAAATCTCAAGCGCTTTGTTTGACATACGTACTTAACCTCGGACCGACCCTTTTCAAGCCGGGTTCAAAGGCTTCAAGCCCCGGAATAATAATTCTGACCACAGTGATGTCGTCCGTCGTTTTGCTGAGCAAGATCCTTAGCACGGTACTGAGCCCGACGCGCTGCAACCGCTCGATCAGCAACTCCCAGGCCGATTCGATCGTGGGGATTGCGGCTTCCTGGCAGTCGATGGAGGAATAATCGATCATCTGGTCCCGGGAGACCGCCACGGTACGCAAGCGAGAGATGGCCTGAAGTTCGGCCGAACGGCCCTTTTTCTCGAAATATTTGACGCGCTCGATGATGTCGTCCCGGCCGCCGTGTATGTGGCTTAAACGGCTTTGGGCCGCCTCGCAGATGGCCCGGATCAAGGCGATTTCCTTGATGGGATGCAACCCTGAACCGGTGGCCACAGAGATAGGCGCCTGGGAGGACTCTTCCATGATAAAAGCCTGAAAGTAGGCCAGGCCAAAACAGTTCTCGGTGTAACGAACCGACAGGCTCAACCCCGCGTCATTGATTTTATTGATCAGGGCGTCGATTTCTGCACTGTAGCGGTCCAGATTGATGAGGCAGGAGCGGTCATGCAGGTGATTAAAGGCTTGAACATCGCGCTCCATGAGTTCGCAAACAGCGTGTACCGAGGCTTCGACCAAGTCATTGCCTGACGCCAGGCCACTGGAGCTTTCCCCAAAGAGTTGTTGCCCGGGGTTTTCGGGGTATGGAATGAACACCAATTCGGCCGGTGCAAGCACCTTTTGCTGGCGCAATACATCTTCAGCTTCGATGGCCATGATGAGCGAATCGGCGTCGGCAGAGAAGCCATACAACATGCAGAACTGATTGAACGCTATTCGTCCTTCGTGGCTTTCAATGAGTTTTCTCGGCGTGGTTTTTAACAGTTTCAGTTGCGCCGTGTTGTATTGCGCAAGGCTGAACTCAATGGCTTCCATGTACGCGCCTATCTTGGCTTCTGCTGATCTGAGGCCTTTACCAGCATTTACACACAGCGAACCCTTCAATGCATCGGGTCGTATACTGGCAAACACCGGAATGCCGATGCGGTCCAGCCAGGTTGTATCGGTCACTCGGGTAATGCCCAAACGCGGGGCAATATCATTGACAATAATTTTCAATGTTTCTTCGGCACTGCGGCGACGAAGGCTCGAACTAAGCCTTTGCATATTTGGTCACCTTTGAGTGATGAAATATTTAAAATAAGCATCATGTTCGACACAATAAAAAACGGGAGGGAATTTAATTCCCTCCCGTTTTTTCAGGCTGCGATTTTTACGTCTTCAGCCAGAGCCAGCGTCAACACGTTGTTGTTTGACTGATGTGCCACAAAACCTGCGTGCATCAGGCTTTCATCGTTCAGAATGACGGAGAATTTCTCCGCAGTTTCTGTGTCCAGTTCAAGCTCGAAGGTTACATCATTAACTAGAGAGTCCATATTCTTAGTCCTGTCCGTAGTATTGCGTTTAAGAAAGTTTGTTGCGCAACACCTATAAGTTTTGGCAGGTCATAGAGTCAATGTCAAACCAATATTTACTGGCTTAATATTGTTGCGTATTTATATCTCTGTGAAGTGTTGCCAAGTTACTTTAAACATTGATCACAAAAGACTTGTGCGCTCCACGCACAAATAGCAATGACACATGCGGTAGCGGGATTGGTCTCCATCGATTGAATGAACTCAGCAGTTTTTAAAATTTCTAGCCGGTGCAATGAGACTGGTGAAGTGGTGCGGCTTTTGTACAATCGCCAGCGCAATTGACCGAAAGGGGCTGCAACTGTGATGGCCGCCCTGTCACCGCCGAACCTCGGCTGATAAAACGTGCCGCTATCACCGAGAAATTGCCTTACGTCGGGCTGCTGCTCTCCACCATGACCGGTTTTATCGCCATCCTCACAGAAACGCGTTGCGGAGCATCTGAAAGACAGCGCAATGCCGAGTTGATGTGGCTAACTGGGCGCTTGGCTCCGGACTTCAAAACCATTGCTGACTTTCGCAAGGACAACGGCAAAGCCGTCCGCAGCATCTGCCGGCAATTCGTAGTTCGCTGCCGTAACCTCAACCTCTTCTCACAATCGATCAACTTGCTGACGCAGATGTTCGGCATAGACCAACAAGGTCTGCCGATCAATCTGCCGCGCATCGTTGAACCCTGGCCCATCCTCCGACCGACACCAGCGTACAAATGCCTGCCAGCGATCACTGTGCGCTCTGACCGTGCCGTAATGCCCGCCGCTAAACAGATCGCGCAACACCTGCGGCCCGGCATAGCTCAACTGCCGACCATAGCCAAAATTGCGTCCATCTCGCCTGCCCACCAGTGCCATGATCGAACTCCTCTCAAAGCCAAAACTTTTAAAATTTTCCCCACGTCATCCCGCCAAGAATGTTGAGTGTTATCAGGGATCAAGGCCCCTGCGACCGGTGAGGGTTGTCCACTAACGCGGGACTGGCGGCTCCTTACGACCGGGAGCTTGGGCATCTCTTGATCTGACCTCCTGAACACTTCCGAAGAAGTGGGCGGGTGGAGGCTGCACTGGCTGACGAGACCAATGCCGCGAGATCCTGAGTCGGGGGAAGGCAGTGAGGCGATGACCGGAGCATGCCTGACTGTCAGTCAGGTGCAGTCCATTCCGTGGGCTGCGGCACCATCATCTGCATCGCTGCTGCTGGTGACTTCGGTGTTTGTCACGCCGATTGTCACGAGGGGGAATGCCGCAAAGCCTTGTACGAGGTGGACTGCAGCAGCGGTAGGAGCGCCCGTCTCTTTCCGGGAGAAAGAGACGGGCGCAGGTTGGCGCAAGGAAATGGCCAAGCGGATAGGTTGCTGCAGGGCAGCTATGAAAGGGGGAAGTTGCCGCAGTGGGCACACTGGTAAAAGTAGGCATCCATCACATCGCTGTGACCGTGCGAGCCGCCGGACGCTTATCGCACTTGGGGAGAACCACCACCGTGTGGCGTAGCCTTAAAGGTTCTGGCTACCTGGGTTGCTGTCGACGACAGCGCTTTGCCCGATCTTTTCTACGCTCGCTGATAGACAGGGTCAAGGCTCGATTTTTTGAGAATTCTGCTGCTGCGAATGGCATAAGCTGTCTATGGAAATCCTTGGTTTCTAGAAGACAGTTACGCTGATTTTTAGATCTTTCAAGTGAGGCCCTTCCAAGCAGGGCGGCTTTGCAGCCCTGCTTGGAAGGGCCCGCGTGGAAGGCAAAGCTGTGGAGATTTCACTGACGTGTTAGCGCTGGAATGCGCCACGCTCATCTTCCAAGGCGCTGATGCCGTCACCGACCGCGTTGACCCCGAGAAGCTCCGAAGACTTACGCGACAGAAACTGATTAACCCGCGTATCAAACTGATCCCGCAGGCTCGCCGTAATTCCAACCCTGAGCGCATCGAGATAATCGGCATACCACTGCATCATGATCCGCCGTTGCGTAAGGTACAGCGCCTGGTTGTACTCCCCAGCAATGCCACCCTCGACATGAGCCAGTTGACTTTCAACATGATCCTTCAGCCACCCATGTTCGCGCAGCAGCGTGCTCGCGGTGTGGCGAACGCCATGGCTCACCATCCGCCCTTTATAGCCAATCTTGGCAAACACCAGATTGATCGTGTTCTCGCTGATGACGGGCCGTTTCTCGCCACTACCCGGAAACAGGTAGCGGCTGCGTCCAGTGCATTGGTGCAGCTTGATCAGCATCGCGATCAGTTGATGGGGCAGGGGGCTGACATAGTCCCGGCGCATCTTCATGCGTTCAGCCGGTATGGTCCACGTCCCTTCTTCAAAATCGATTTCATCCCACGTCGCATACCGAACCATGCCGGGTCGGCTCGCCGTCAGTATTGCCATCCACGAAGCCATCCTCGACGGCAACCGGCTGGTGGTCTTGCTCAGCGCCTGAAGAAATTCCGGCAGCTCGCTTTCACGTAAATGCGGATAGTGCTCAGGGGAAGGCGGCGCCAACGCGATGGCATGAAGTTCTGAGGCCGGATTGTGTTCGCACAACCCCCGCGCAATCGCCTGACTGAAAATCTGCTTGAGCCAGGTCCGCGCCTTGTCTGCCACATTGAACGCCCCGCGCTGGCCTGCAACTTCGCGCAGTCGGCACGAGTAATGTGTTCCAGCTGCATCTCGCCGAGTGCCGGTAGCAGATCCTTGTCGAGGTAGTCGCGAATCTTCTTTAGCGTCGCATGGCTGCGGCCGGAGTCGGCCTTGAACTGATACCAGTACTCCGTAGCTCGTCTGAAGGTGTTGAGCCCAGCCTCCCGTTGCTGCTGCTTGTCATCCCGGCGTTTGGCTCCAGGATTGGTCCCTTCCTTGAGCAGCTTGCGGCATTCGGCAGCCCGTTCGCGAGCTTCCTGCAAGGAGATGCTCGGGTAGACGCCCAATGACATGCGCGCCGGGCGACCATGATACGAGTATCGGAAATGCCAGTACTAGTGGCCGTTCGGCTGGACTAGAAGGGCAAGACCCGAACTATCACTCAGCGTGTATTGCTTGTCGGCAGGCTTGGACGCTTTGACTTGCAAGGCAGTGAGGGGCATGGCTGTACACCTCCGGTTCTCGAACTGGAATCTGTACAGAAAATGTACCAAAAAGAGGCTGGCTTGCAAGGGACGGGGATGGAACCCCAGAGACCAAAAAGCCCGCAGTTAGCGGGCTCTAGGGATGTTGCGTAGACGCTGGTAGTCGTCTATGTACTGCAAATGGTGCCCCGAGGGAGACTCGAACTCCCACTCCTTTCGAAAACGGATTTTGAATCCGCCGCGTCTACCAATTCCGCCATCAGGGCTCAATGGCGGCGAAGTATAGAGATGAGATAACCGTCGGTCAATCAGGTACATGGAGAATTTTTGATATTTCCGCTAGACTTCCCGGCCCTGCTAGACGAACCCCATCATGCGCGTTGCTGACTTTACTTTTGAGCTCCCTGATTCGCTGATCGCCCGCCATCCTTTGGCCGAGCGTCGCGGTAGTCGCCTGTTGACCCTGGACGGGGTCAGCGGCGCCCTGGCACACCGTCAATTCACTGATTTGCTTGAGCATTTGCGCCCAGGCGATTTGATGGTGTTCAACAATACCCGGGTGATTCCGGCGCGGCTGTTTGGCCAGAAGGCTTCCGGCGGCAAGCTGGAAATCCTGGTGGAGCGGGTGCTCGACAGTCATCGCGTGCTGGCGCATGTGCGTTCCAGCAAGTCGCCGAAGCCGGGTTCGAAGATCTTGATCGACGGCGGTGGCGAGGCCGAGATGCTGGCGCGTCACGATGCGTTGTTCGAGCTGGGGTTTGCCGAAGAGGTGTTGCCGCTGCTCGACCGTGTCGGGCACATGCCGTTGCCTCCTTATATAGACCGCCCGGATGAAGGCTCGGACCGCGAGCGTTATCAGACGGTGTACGCCGAGCGCCTGGGCGCGGTGGCGGCGCCGACGGCGGGGCTGCATTTCGATCAGCCGCTGATGGAGGCGATTGCCGCCAAGGGCATCGAGACTGCGTTCGTGACCTTGCACGTCGGCGCCGGCACCTTCCAGCCGGTGCGCGTGGAGAAGATTGAAGATCACCACATGCACAGTGAGTGGCTGGAAGTCGGTCAGGACGTGGTCGATGCCGTCGCAGCCTGCCGCGCTCGCGGTGGTCGCGTGGTGGCCGTGGGGACCACCAGCGTGCGTTCCCTGGAAAGCGCCGCGCGCGATGGCGTGCTCAAGCCGTTCAGTGGCGATACCGACATCTTTATCTACCCAGGCCGGCCGTTTCATGTGGTCGATGCCCTGGTCACCAATTTCCATTTGCCCGAATCCACGCTGTTGATGCTGGTTTCGGCGTTTGCCGGTTATCCGGAGACCATGGCCGCTTATAAAGCCGCCGTCGACAACGAATACCGCTTTTTCAGCTACGGTGATGCGATGTTTATCACCCGTAATCCCGCACCACGTGGCCCTGAGGACAAAGAATGAGTCGCCAAAGTCGTATGTCGTTTGAGTTGCTTGCTACTGACGGCAAGGCGCGTCGCGGTCGTTTGACCTTCCCGCGCGGTACCGTCGAGACCCCGGCGTTCATGCCAGTGGGCACGTATGGCACGGTCAAGGGCATGCTGCCGCGGGATATCGTCGCCACCGGCGCGGAAATCATTCTGGGTAACACCTTCCACTTGTGGCTGCGTCCTGGCACCGAAGTGATCAAGAAGCACGGCGACCTGCACGATTTCATGCAGTGGAAAGGCCCGATTCTGACCGACTCCGGTGGTTTTCAGGTGTTCAGCCTGGGCGCGATGCGCAAGATCAAGGAGGAGGGCGTGACCTTCGCTTCTCCGGTCGACGGCGCCAAAGTGTTCATGGGCCCGGAAGAGTCGATGCAGGTCCAGCGTGACCTGGGCTCGGACATCGTGATGATCTTTGACGAATGCACCCCGTACCCGGCCGATGAAGACGTCGCTCGCGTATCGATGGAGCTGTCATTGCGTTGGGCCAAGCGTTCGAAAGAAGCCCATGGCGACAACACGGCAGCGCTGTTCGGCATCGTTCAGGGCGGCATGCACCAGGATTTGCGCATGCGCTCCCTGGAAGGCCTCGACAAGATCGGCTTCGATGGCCTGGCCATCGGCGGTCTGTCGGTGGGCGAGCCGAAGCACGAGATGATCAAGGTGCTGGATTACCTGCCGGGCCAGATGCCGGCTGACAAACCTCGTTACCTTATGGGCGTTGGCAAACCGGAAGATCTGGTTGAGGGTGTGCGCCGCGGTGTGGACATGTTCGATTGCGTGATGCCAACCCGTAATGCCCGCAACGGGCATCTGTTCATTGATACAGGCGTGCTGAAGATCCGTAACGCGTTCCATCGCCATGATGATTCGCCGCTGGATCCAACCTGCGATTGCTACACCTGCCAGAACTTCTCCCGTGCTTATCTGCATCATCTGGACAAGTGCGGCGAAATGCTGGGTAGCATGTTGAATACCATCCACAATTTGCGCCATTACCAGGTGCTTATGGCTGGTTTGCGCGAGGCTATTCAACAGGGTACATTGGCCGCCTTTGTCGATGCCTTCTACGCCAAACGCGGGCTACCTGTTCCGCCTTTGGACTGAGTTTTCTGACCCCAAGATTCAACATTTGCAACTGGAGTGCTAAATGAGCTTTTTTATCTCTAATGCCATGGCTGACGCCGCTGCACCTGCTGCTGGCCCAATGGGCGGCGGCTTTGAGTGGATTTTCCTGGTCGGTTTCCTGGTCATCTTCTACCTGATGATCTGGCGTCCACAGGCCAAGCGCGCCAAAGAGCAGAAGAACCTGCTGAGCAGCCTGCAAAAAGGTGACGAAGTTGTGACCACCGGTGGTATCGCCGGCAAGATCACCAAAGTGTCCGACGACTTCGTGGTTCTGGAAGTTTCCGACACTGTTGAAATGAAGTTCCAGAAAGGCGCCATCGCCGCCACGCTGCCAAAAGGCACGCTCAAAGCGATCTAAGTTTCAACTTCTACTCAATCGACGGGGCGCGCAAGGCGCCCCGCGTCATAAGCGGGCGGCGTGATGCTGAACAAATACCCTCTGTGGAAATACATTCTGATCCTGGCGGTGCTGGCGATCGGTCTGATTTATTCCGCTCCCAATCTATACCCTGATGACCCGGCCATTCAGGTCAGCGGTGCAAGCACTGCACTGCAGGTCACTCAGGCTGATCTGGATCGTGTGAGCACCGCGCTCAAGGAATCCGGGATCAACGTCAAGGCGGCCACCTTGGCTGCGGGCGGCAAGGGCGGTCTGATCCGTCTGACCAAGGCTGAAGATCAGCTGCCAGCCAAAGACGTCGTGCGCAAGGCATTGGGTGATGACTACGTCGTTGCACTGAACCTGGCACAAACCACTCCGCAATGGCTGCGCAACCTTGGCGCGCACCCGATGAAGCTGGGTCTGGACTTGTCCGGTGGTGTGCACTTCCTGCTGGAAGTGGACATGGACAAAGCCCTCGATGCACGCCTGAAAGTCTACGAAGGCGACGTCAAGAGCCTGTTGCGTAAAGAGCGTCTGCGCTATCGCAGCCTGCCGCAACTGGGCGGTGCCATTCAGTTGGGCTTCACTGATGAAGCAGCCCGTGAAGAAGCGCGTGCGCTGATTCGCAAGAACTTCAACGATTTCGACATTGTTCCGGCCGACCTCAATGGCCAACCGGTACTGCGTCTGGCGATGACCCCGGCCAAGCTGGCGGAAATCCGCGAATACTCCATCAAGCAGAACTTGACCACGGTACGTAACCGCGTCAACGAGCTGGGTGTTGCCGAACCTATCGTTCAGCGCCAAGGCGCCAACCGCATCGTGGTTGAGCTGCCGGGCGTGCAAGACACTGCAGAAGCCAAGCGTATCCTCGGCAAGACGGCCAACCTTGAGTTCCGTCTGGCGGCTGAGCCTGGCGCTTCGAAAGCCACTTCCGAATCGTTCGAGTTCCGTGAAGGCAATCGTCCTCCGGCGCTGATCGAACGTGGCCTGATCATCACCGGTGACCAGGTAACTGACGCCAAGGCTGGCTTCGGCGAGCAAGGCACGCCAGAAGTGAACATCCGTCTGGATGGCCACGGTGGCGAGCTGATGAGTCGTGCGACTCGCAACAATGTCGGTCGCAGCATGGCGGTGATCTTTATCGAACAACGTCCTGTCACCACTTACACCAGGCAAGTGGTCAACGGCGTCGAGAAAGACGTACCGGTTCAGACGTTTAAAGAAGAGAAGAAGATCATCAGCCTAGCGACCATCCAGTCGCCGCTGGGTGCCCAGTTCCGCATCACTGGCCTGAACGGCCAGGGCGAATCGTCCGAACTGGCGCTGCTATTGCGTGCCGGTGGTCTGGCGGCACCGATGTACTTCGCTGAAGAACGTACCATCGGCCCAAGCCTGGGTGCTGACAACATCACCAAAGGTATCGATGCATCGCTGT
This sequence comes from Pseudomonas sp. JL3, assembly GCF_031570575.1. Classification (NCBI taxonomy): domain Bacteria; kingdom Pseudomonadati; phylum Pseudomonadota; class Gammaproteobacteria; order Pseudomonadales; family Pseudomonadaceae; genus Pseudomonas; species Pseudomonas sp. JL3. Next base: position 156,480 of record NZ_JAKWJK010000013.1, on the reverse strand, counting down.
GGGGGATGCTGTTTGTCTCGCTGTTCATCATGGCCATCTACCGCTTCTTCGGCCTCATCGCCACCGTCGCGCTGACGGTGAACATGGTGATGCTGCTGGCCTTGATGTCGCTGCTGGGTGCCACGCTGACCCTGCCGGGTATCGCCGGTATCGTGTTGACCATGGGTATGGCGGTCGACGCCAACGTACTGATTTTCTCGCGGATACGTGAAGAGATTGCGGCCGGCATGAGCGTGCAGCGGGCAATCAACGAAGGCTTCGGCCGGGCATTTACCGCGATTCTCGACGCCAACCTGACAACCTTGTTGGTCGGCGGGATTCTCTTTGCCATGGGCACCGGCCCGGTCAAAGGCTTCGCAGTGACCATGTCCCTCGGGATCTTTACCTCGATGTTCACGGCCATCATGGTGACCCGCGCGATGGTCAACCTGATCTTCGGCGGTCGTGACTTCAAGAAGTTGTGGATTTAAGGGGCTGCCATGTTACGTACAATCAACTTCATGGGCGTTCGCAACGTTGCGTTCGGCGTCACATTGTTCCTTACCGTTCTGGCTCTGTTCAGTGTCGCCACCAAGGGCATGAACTGGGGGCTGGACTTCACCGGCGGTACGCTCATCGAGCTGACCTACGAGCGTCCGGCCGACGTCACCAAAGTGCGTGAGCAGTTGGTTGCATCGGGTTATAACGAGGCGATCGTACAGAGCTTCGGTGCGACTACCGATTTGCTGGTGCGTATGCCAGGTGAAGACCCGCAGCTGGGTCACCAGGTGGCCGAGGCCTTGCAGAAGGTCGGTGGCGACAACCCTGCGGTGGTCAAGCGCGTCGAGTATGTCGGCCCGCAGGTCGGTGAAGAGCTGCGCGATCAGGGCGGCCTCGGCATGCTGATGGCGCTGGGCGGTATTTTGATCTACCTGGCTTTCCGCTTTCAGTGGAAGTTTGCGGTCGGTGCGATCGTGTCCTTGATCCACGACGTGATCGTGACCATCGGTATCCTGTCGTTCTTCCAGATCACCTTCGACCTGACGGTACTGGCGGCGGTGCTGGCGATCATCGGTTACTCGCTCAACGACACCATCGTGGTATTCGACCGGGTTCGTGAGAACTTCAGGGTACTGCGCAAGGCCAGCCTGATCGAGAACATCAACATCTCGACCACGCAAACCCTGCTGCGGACCATGGCGACGTCGATCTCCACCTTGCTGGCGATCGGGGCCCTGTTGTTCTTCGGTGGCGACAACCTGTTCGGCTTCTCCACTGCATTGTTCATCGGTGTTCTGGCGGGTACTTACTCGTCGATCTACATCGCTAACGTGGTGCTGATCTGGCTGAGCTTGAGCAGCGAGGACCTGATTCCTACTGCGGTGGCCGAGACGGAAGTCGACGACCGTCCATAACGGTTAGCGCTTTTCCAGCTGTAGCCCGAGAAGGCGCGAGTATTGAACTCGCGCCTTTTTTTATGCTCCAAGGCTGGGAGAAGCGCGGGCATGTCCCGCATGTGATGGTCAGGAGGTTCATGTGAACAAGTCGATGCTGGTTGGTGCAGTATTGGGTGCTGTTGGTGTGACGGCCGGGGGGGCTGTTGCCACCTACAGCCTGGTCAAAAAAAGCGGCCCTGAGTATGCGCAAGTTCTAGCCGTTGAACCGGTCAAGACACAAATCAAGACTCCACGTGAAGTGTGCAAGGACGTTACGGTTACCCGGCAAGCGCCGGTAAAAGATCAACATCAGATCGCCGGTACGGTGGTCGGCGCGCTGGCAGGTGGCCTGTTAGGCAACCAGATCGGCGGTGGTACAGGCAAGAAAATCGCCACAGTGGCCGGTGCGGTCGGCGGCGGTTATGCGGGCAACAAGGTGCAGGAAGGCATGCAGGAGCGTGATACCTACACCACCACTCAAACCCGCTGTAACACCGTGAATGACATCAGCGACAAGGTTGTAGGCTACGACGTTCGTTATTCGCTGGACGGCAAGGAAGGCAAAGTGCGGATGGATCGCGATCCGGGCAACCAGATTCCGGTCGACAAGGAAGGCAAGTTGATCTTGGGGCAGAACGAACCGGCTCAACAATAAGCTGAGCGCCTCACGCAAAAAGAAGCATCCCGCAGGGGATGCTTTTTTTGTGCCTGAATTTTATGTGTCACCGCCAACGTGCTATGAAAGACTCTTCATTTTTCGTGACCTTACGCCTGCCTGTATGAGACCCCATGCCTGCCATTGATCATCCCCTGATAGACCAGTTCCTTGACGCCCTGTGGCTGGAAAAAGGCCTTTCCGATAACACCCGCGATGCCTATCGCAGTGACCTGGCCCTGTTCAACGGTTGGTTGCAGGAGAAAGGTCTGGAACTGATCAACGCCGGTCGCGAGTTGATCCTCGATCACTTGGCCTGGCGCCTGGAGCAAAACTACAAACCCCGTTCTACTGCGCGATTTCTCTCTGGTGTGCGTGGCTTTTATCGCTATTTGCTGCGGGAAAAGCTGATCGCTGTCGATCCGACCTTGCGCGTCGATATGCCGCAATTGGGTAGGCCGTTGCCTAAATCCTTGTCGGAAGCCGACGTGGAAGCGTTACTGGCCGCGCCAGACTTGGGCGAAGCCATCGGTCAGCGTGACCGCGCCATGCTTGAGGTGCTTTATGCCTGTGGTTTGCGAGTCACGGAGCTGATCAGCTTGACGCTGGAGCAGGTCAACCTGCGCCAGGGCGTGCTGCGAGTGATGGGTAAGGGCAGCAAGGAGCGGCTGGTGCCGATGGGCGAGGAGGCGATTGTCTGGGTCGAGCGCTACATGCGCGATGCCCGTGGCGAGCTGCTGGGCGGGCGTCCCAGCGATGTGCTGTTCCCCAGCCTTCGTGGCGAGCAGATGACCCGCCAGACCTTCTGGCATCGCATCAAGCACCAGGCCAAGGTCGCGGGGATCGGCAAGTCGTTGTCGCCGCACACCCTGCGTCATGCCTTTGCCACGCACTTGCTCAATCACGGTGCCGACCTTCGAGTGGTGCAAATGCTGCTCGGCCACAGCGATCTCTCCACCACTCAGATCTATACTCACGTCGCCCGCGCACGCTTGCAGGACCTGCACGCCAAGCATCACCCACGGGGTTGAATATTGTGAGATCAGCTTTGTGTGGGAGCGGGCTTGCCCGCGAATAGGCCGGTACATTCAGCATTTGTGTTGATCGAGACACCGCTATCGTGGGCAAGCCCGCTCCCACAAGGGGTCTATGTCTCCCTCGATGTCTTGCGTCTGCCGGAGTCGGCCACACGGGCCTTATGTGGTAGGCTTTGCCGGTTTGTACGATGGGCGGTTATGACCCGGTGTTTCGGCACGGGTGTTCTGATCGTCCCATTTGTCCGCCTTCAGGAGTTCTCATGCGTCTGACCCAGATTTTCGCCGCCGCAGCCATTGCGTTGGTCAGCACCTTTGCCGTCGCCGACGACGCGGCCGACAAAGCCATTCGTAAAAGCCTGGAAAACCTCAAGCTCGACGTGCCGGTCGAAACCATCACCGCCAGCCCGCTGCCAGGTCTGTACGAAGTCAAACTCAAGGGCAGCCGCGTGCTTTACGCCAGCGCCGACGGCCAGTACGTTGTTCAGGGCTATATGTTCCAGCTCAAGGACGGCAAACCGGTCAACCTGACCGAGAAGACCGAGCGCCTGGGCATTTCCAAACTGATCAACAACATTCCAGTGGCTGAAACCGTGGTCTACCCGGCTATCGGCGAAACCAAGTCGCACATCACTGTCTTCACCGACACCACCTGCCCATACTGCCACAAGCTGCACGCCGAAGTGCCGGAGCTGAACAAGCTGGGTATCGAAGTGCGTTATGTTGCATTCCCGCGCCAGGGCCTTGGCTCGCCGGGTGACGAACAACTGCAAGCCGTGTGGTGCTCCAAGGACAAGAAAGCCGCCATGGACAAGATGGTCGATGGCAAGGAAATCAAGGCCGCCAAGTGCGAGAACCCGGTTTCCAAACAGTTCGCCCTCGGTCAGTCGATCGGTGTGAACGGTACGCCGGCCATCGTTTTGGCCGACGGACAGGTCATTCCGGGCTACCAGCCTGCGCCACAAGTCGCCAAACTGGCACTGGGCGCGAAATAGTTTCGCATCGTCACGGTCAGCCTTGACGATCATGGTCTGGCGGCAACATTGTCGGGCCATTAATAGAGAGCCGCGAGTATGCGGTTGTTTTCACGGCCGGCCTTGAGTCGGCCGTTTTATGGGGAGTTCACAGTGAAACCGGTCAAAGTAGGCATCTGTGGGTTAGGGACCGTCGGTGGCGGTACCTTCAACGTACTTCAGCGCAACGCCGAGGAAATTGCTCGTCGTGCCGGGCGTGGAATCGAAGTGGCACAAATTGCCATGCGCACGCCAAAGCCTCAGTTCCAGACGACCGGTATTGCGATTACCAACGATGTGTTCGAAGTGGCCACGAACCCTGAGATCGACATCGTTATAGAGCTGATGGGCGGCTACACCGTTGCCCGCGAGCTGGTACTCAAGGCCATCGAGAATGGCAAGCATGTGGTCACCGCGAACAAGGCACTGATTGCCGTTCACGGTAATGAAATTTTCGCCAAGGCTCGCGAGAAGGGCGTGATTGTGGCGTTCGAAGCGGCCGTGGCCGGCGGCATTCCGGTGATCAAGGCGATCCGTGAAGGCCTTTCCGCCAACCGCATCAACTGGGTGGCCGGGATCATCAACGGAACCGGCAACTTCATCCTCACCGAAATGCGTGAGAAGGGCCGCACCTTCGAAGACGTCCTCGCCGAGGCGCAAGCTTTGGGTTACGCCGAAGCCGACCCGACTTTCGACGTCGAAGGCATCGATGCAGCCCACAAGCTGACGATCCTGGCATCCATCGCGTTCGGCATTCCGCTGCAATTCGACAAGGCCTACACCGAAGGCATCACCAAGCTGACCACCGCCGACGTGAACTACGCCGAAGCGCTGGGCTATCGCATCAAGCACCTGGGCGTGGCGCGCAGCACCGCGGCCGGCATCGAGCTGCGTGTGCACCCGACGTTGATCCCGGCTGATCGTTTGATCGCCAACGTCAACGGCGTGATGAACGCGGTGATGGTCAACGGTGACGCCGCGGGTTCGACCCTGTTCTACGGTGCTGGTGCCGGCATGGAACCGACCGCTTCGTCGGTGATCGCCGACTTGGTGGACGTGGTTCGCGCCATGACCTCCGACCCGGAAAATCGCGTGCCGCACCTGGCCTTCCAGCCGGATTCGCTGTCGGCCCACCCGATCCTGCCGATCGAGGCCTGCGAAAGCTCCTATTACCTGCGCATCCAGGCCAAGGACCATCCGGGCGTACTGGCTCAGGTGGCGAGTATCCTGTCGGAGCGCGGCATCAACATCGAATCGATCATGCAGAAGGAAGTCGAGGAACACGACGGTCTGGTGCCAATGATCCTGCTGACGCACCGTGTGCTGGAACAGCACATGAACGACGCGATCACCGCCCTGGAGGCCTTGGAAGGCGTGGTCGGCCCGGTCGTACGGATCCGCGTCGAGCACCTGAACTAAGCCGTTATCGTTCACCGGGCTCGCACGCGGGCCCGGCATTGCGAACACTGTCTATTGGAGCCAGTCATGCGTTATATCAGTACCCGCGGCCAGGCACCGGCCCTGAATTTCGAAGACGTCTTGCTGGCAGGTTTGGCCACGGACGGCGGCCTGTACGTGCCGGAAAACCTGCCACGTTTCACCCAGGAAGAGATCGCTTCCTGGGCCGGCCTGCCGTATCACGAGCTGGCCTTCCGGGTGATGCGCCCGTTCGTGACCGGCAGCATCCCTGATGCCGATTTCAAAAAGATTCTTGAAGAAACGTACGGCGTGTTTTCCCACAACGCCGTGGCACCACTGCGTCAGCTCAATGGCAACGAATGGGTAATGGAGCTGTTCCACGGCCCGACCCTGGCGTTCAAGGACTTTGCCCTGCAACTGCTGGGTCGTCTGCTCGACTACGTGCTGGAAAAGCGCGGCGAGCGCGTGGTGATTGTTGGCGCTACCTCCGGCGACACCGGTTCGGCGGCGATCGAAGGTTGCAAGCATTGCGAAAACGTCGACATCTTCATTCTGCACCCGCACAACCGTGTGTCCGAAGTGCAGCGTCGCCAGATGACCACCATTTTCGGCGAGAACATCCACAACATCGCCATCGAAGGCAACTTCGATGACTGCCAGGAAATGGTCAAGGCCAGCTTCGCCGACCAGAGCTTCCTCAAGGGCACGCGCCTGGTGGCGGTGAACTCGATCAACTGGGCGCGGATCATGGCCCAGATCGTTTACTACTTCCACGCAGCCCTGCAACTGGGCGGCCCGGCGCGTTCGGTATCGTTCTCGGTACCGACCGGCAACTTCGGCGATATCTTCGCCGGTTACCTGGCGCGCAACATGGGCCTGCCGATCAACCAGTTGATCGTCGCCACCAATCGCAACGACATCCTGCACCGCTTCATGAGCGGCAATCAGTACGTCAAGGAAACCCTGCACGCCACGCTGTCGCCATCCATGGACATCATGGTCTCGTCGAACTTCGAACGCCTGCTGTTCGACCTGCACGGCCGCAACGGTGCGGCGATTGCCGGTTTGATGGACACCTTCAAGCAGGGCGGCGGTTTCAGCGTCGAAGAGGAACGCTGGACCGAAGCACGCAAACTGTTCGACTCGCTGGCCGTGGACGACGCCCAAACGTGCGAAACCATTGCTGAAGTCTTTGAGCAAACCGGAGAGCTGTTGGACCCGCACACTGCCATCGGCGTGAAGGCCGCACGCGAATGCCGTCGCAGCCTGGATATCCCGATGGTGATCCTGGGCACGGCCCATCCGGTCAAATTCCCGGATGCAGTGGAAAAAGCCGGTGTAGGAAAAGCGCTCGAACTACCTGCACATCTTTCTGATTTGTTTGAGCGAGATGAACGTTGCACCGTATTGCCGAACGACCTGAAAGCCGTGCAGGCCTTTGTCAGTCAGCATGGCAACCGCGGTAAGCCATTGTAACCGGCAAAAGCTGTCACATTTTGAAGCCCGTCTCCTGACGGGCTTTCTCATTTCTGCATGCCACACTTGTCGGGTTTCGTAAAAGAAGAGCCGCCCATGAAGGACGGGCGAGACGATTACCAAGGAAGTGGCAATGCTGTTTTTTAGAGGGTTTAAACCAGCCGTGTGCTGGATGTTTTTGCTGGGCGCCCTGGGTTTTGGGCAATGGGTAAAGGCTGCACAATTGGCGACACATGAATCCATGAAGTCAGCTGCCATCGCGCGCATTGAGCTGGATGCTCAGGAGCGGCAATGGATTGCTGAACATCCGGTGGTTATCGTCGCATCGGCGCAGTACCCGCTGTATCTGTTCAAGGATGAGCACGGTCACTGGAGCGGTTTGAACAACGATGTGCTCAACCGCATCAGCGCCATGACAGGGTTGCGGTTCGTCCATGAAGAGTCGTTTTCCACCGACCAATTGCTGGAGCGGCTGGAAAGCGGCGCGGCGGACATGAGCACGACGCTGGCAGTAAACGACGAGCGCAAGGTGTTTCTGGATTTCAGTCATGCCTTCGGTGGCGCGGGTTGGGTGCTTGTAGGGCTGACCGGCACCTCAGCGTTACAGTCTTTGGAGCAACTTTCGAAGAGGGTCCTGGTATTGCCGACCCGGCACGCCCTGGAGGGCACGATTCGTCGTGACTACCCGGCGATCGAGCTGCGCTCGGTCAAAACCTACGCCGAAGCCCGGGCACTGGTGGAAAGTGGCGAGGCCTATGCCACCATTGAAAACGAAATCGGAGCGCAGCTCTATCCCTCGGGCCGGCTCAAGGTCGGGCATGCGGTGGAAGGCAAATGGGAGGCTGATCATTTGGCAGTCCGCAAAGGACAGCCGCAATTATTGAGCATCCTCAACAAGGCGCTCGAAGCATTTCCTCCCGCCGAGTTACGTGCCATGCGGCTCAAATGGCTGAGTGGAGTTGCGCCGGTATATGCGCCCTCGGCCTGGCAGCGGATAACCCGATGGGGCTGCTGGGGTGTGTTCATCGTCAGCCTGTTCGGCCTGCTTTCATTACTTTGGAACCGTCGGCTTGCGACACTGATCGAGCAACGACGAGACGCCGAAAAAGACCTCAATGATCAGCTCGCATTCCAGCACGCGTTGATTGACGCCATGCCCGACCCGATGTTCGTGCGCGATCTGCAAGGGCGTTTGATCATGTGCAACAAAAGTTATGAGGAGTGCTTGTCGATCCGTTTCGACCAGGTTCAGGGGCGACAACTGATCGAGCTTGATGTCTTGCCCAAAGCAACCGCCGAGCAGCTGCACGCTGAGTTCATGGCTCAGCTCGGTACTCGCAAGACCCGTTTCAGCGAACGTCAGTTGATATTCAAGGATGGCGTCAGGGATATCTACCAGTGGACGGTGCCGTTCTACAGTGCGGACGGTCAATTGCGAGGACTGCTGGGTGGATGGAGCGATATCGGCAAGCGTACAAGGCAGGTGTGAAGGGTGATGCCAGTCAGTTAAGTGAAGGCCAAGACCTGTGGCATCCTTTCTTCACTGACTGGCATTAGCACGAATCAGCTGTTTTTTTACTGTCATCTTTACCGTGCATGCTCTAACTACCAGAGGCGCCGGTGCGCCTGCCGTTGGAATCCAGAACTTTCTTCTCGGGCCTGTGGTCATTTACTGTGGACACGCCCCAGGCACTTTGTTTTCGGACTATTGAGTGGTGATCGAGATGGAAAGTATCAGTCTATTGCTCGGTGAGGCTCTGAGCCCGTATCAGGTCAAGTTGACTCCATCGGGTGCCCATGGCGAATGCCTGGTGACACTGAAGAGTACGAGCGGCGCTATCGTGGTCGAACGGACGTTCAATCAGGCCCAGTTAACCGATAAACGTCTGCTGACGGATGTCGTCGACGGGCTGCACCGCGACGTGCTGATCGCTGAAGGACGTCTGGAGCCCTGTGTTATCGCGGCGTTGCGCAATGCTGCTCAGGACAAGATCCTGGCCAGCCGAAATTGAATTGTTTTTTGTGGGAACCTTCCTGCGCCAAGGTCAGTCAGACCATGTAACAGCAGGATCAAGCATTGTGCTCCGGTGCTTGTAGCTTGTTGCTACTGGTCTTTATGTAGGCCACGTTTAACCCCGAGTCGTCTCCCCACTTCCCGGGGTTTCTTTTTGCCTGCGATTTGTCATTGCGCGGCCTGACGTTCGAAAAAGGCCCTGGTTTCTTCCAGGTAGTCCTTGCGTCTTTGTGGATCGAGCCAGTCGGCGTACAGCGGGTCCAGGCGTTCGCGGGGCAGGGCGCGCAATAGCTGATTGATTTCACTGATTGCCTGTCGCCCCTGGGGCGTATTCGAGCAACCGATGTACCCGGACAGGTACTTGCCCGTGCCTTTGACCGAATAAAATTCCAACTGATCATCGGCAATATGTTCCTGACGAGCCTGATAGCGGATTTCTGGCCAGTAACCCAAGACCACCTGCAAACGACCCAGGCGCTGCATCTGCAACAGACTGCCGAGGGCGTCGTTGCCGTAATGAGGCGTCAGCACGCCGGGCGGCGCCTGTTGCAGCAGCGTGTCGAGGAACTGACCGTAACGACGCTCGGCGACCACACCGACTTTCTCTCGACGGCTGGCCAACAGTGCTGCCAGATCGACTTCATCGCCAATGAGAAAGGGCTCCAGCACCGACCGATCTTCACGCCGGATCACCAGCCCATTGCTGACCGCCCGGAAGACCGGTATGGAAAACGCAATCCAGTGTTCGCGCTCCTCGCTCCAGATCAGCGAAGGGTCGCAGGTAAAGGATTTTTCATGGAGCATTTGCATGCCACGGGCGCGATTGACCCGCATCAGGGTGTGTTCGTACTGCGGCATGCCGGCGATCAACAGCGGCATCAGTTGATCGACAACCCCCTGGCCTTTTTTCGGGCCTTCGAAGATCGTCACGGGTGGCAGATCGCGCAGCAGCCAGAGCAAATGCTCTTTAGGTTGCGCCAGGGCCGGGGACATCAGCCCCGCCAACAACCCGAGCACCGCCAGCACACGCCCGACGCCGACGTAACCGATGACTGATGAAAGCAGGCGCTTCAGCTTAGATGGCCCCGTCTTCACGTAGCCGTGCGATCTGTGCCGGGTCGTAGCCAAGGTCGTGGAGTACTTGCGCATTGTGTTCACCCAGCTGCGGCCCGACCCATTCGGAGCTGCCGGGCGTCTCAGAGAGTTTTGGCACAATGCCGGGCATCTTGAAGTCCTTGCCGTCGGGCAGCTTGGCCTGCAAGAACATTTCCCGGGCCAGGTACTGCGGATCACTGAACATGTCTTCGGCACTGAAGATCCGGCTGGCGGGAACGTCAGCCTGGTTCAGTTGCTCGATCACCGCGTCCAGCGACAGTGAGTTGACCCAGCGATCGATCACCCCGTATATCTCATCGCGACGGCTGTCGCGTCCGTCGTTGCTGGCCAGCACAGGATCATTGGCCAGGTCTTCGCGACCGATGATCAGCATGAAACGCTTGAAGATCGCATCGCCGTTGGCGCCGATCTGCACGTGTTTGCCGTCGGCGCTGGTGTGAATGGAGGAGGGCGTGATGCCCGGCATGATGTTGCCGGTACGTTCGCGGATGAAGCCGAATACGTCGAACTCCGGGACCATGCTTTCCATCATGGCGAAGATCGCTTCGTACAGCGCCACGTCCACCACTTGCCCCAAGCCGCCGTTGACCTCGCGATGACGCAAGGCCATCAGCGCGCCGATCACGCCCCAGAGCGCGGCAATCGAATCACCGATGGAAATCCCGGTGCGCACCGGCGGCCGGTCCTCGAACCCGGTGATGTAGCGCAAGCCGCCCATGGATTCACCGACCGCGCCGAAGCCTGGCTGATCTTTCATCGGCCCGGTCTGGCCAAAGCCCGAGAGCCGCACCATCACCAGTTTCGGGTTCAGTGCGTGCAAGACTTCCCAGCCCAGGCCGAGCTTTTCCAGCACGCCGGGGCGAAAATTCTCGATCAGGATGTCTGCTTCGCTGAGCAGCTGTTTCAGAATCGCCAGGCCGTCCGGGTGTTTCAGGTTCAGGGTCAAAGACTTCTTGTTCCGCGCCTGAACGAACCACCACAGCGAAGTGCCTTCATACAACTTGCGCCATTTGCGCAATGGATCACCGCCGTCCGGGGACTCGATCTTGATCACTTCGGCGCCGAACTCGCCGCAAATACGCGAGGCAAACGGCCCTGCAATCAACGTACCCAATTCGATGACTTTCAGACCGGAGAGCGGTTTGTTGGAAAACGGCATGCTGAATCCTGTAGGACAAAGGCTGAGCGGATGCAGAGTTTTAACATAGGCCGACGTCCATAGCCCAAAGTTGATCGCCTTCAATTCGTTGATTGCCTGTTGCATCGGTTAGACTTGCCGCCTTTCCTCGTATCAAGAAGCCCGTTCATGGCCCAGCCGTCCACGACCTACAAGTTTGAACTGAACCTCACCGACCTCGACCGCAGCGTCTACGAGAGCGTGAAGCAGACCATCGCCCGTCACCCTTCGGAAACCGAAGAGCGCATGACCGTGCGGCTGCTGGCCTACGCCTTCTGGTACAACGAGCAGTTGTCCTTCGGTCGCGGTCTGTCAGACGTGGATGAGCCAGCGCTGTGGGAAAAGAGCCTGGATGATCGTGTCCTGCACTGGATCGAAGTCGGCCAGCCAGACGCCGATCGCCTGACCTGGTGCTCGCGCCGCACCGAACGCACCAGCCTGCTGGCTTACGGCAGCCTGCGTGTCTGGGAAACCAAAGTGATCCCGGCGATCAAAAACCTGAAAAACGTTCACATCGCCGCTGTGCCTCAGGAAGTGCTGGAAACCCTGGCCAAGGACATGCCCCGCGTTATCAAGTGGGATGTGATGATCAGCGAAGGAACGATTTTCGTCACCGACGACCGTGGTCAGCATGAAGTTCAGTTGCAGTGGCTGAGCGGCGAACGCGGCTGATTATTCGCCGCTGAACCGCGTTACCCGGTTTTATCCTACGTATTCAAGAGAAGCACCTGTCACCCCATGCGCATCGAACCTCGCCTGTTGCCCGAAATCCTGCCATTCCTCGGTGATATTCCACCACTGCTGACCCGCCTTTACGCAGCGCGGGGCGTGCAGTCCGAGGCTGAACTGGACAAGAGTCTGGCGCGGCTGATTCCGTATCAGCAGCTCAAAGGCATCGATGCGGCGGTGGATTTGCTGGTGACGGCCCTGGAGCAACGTCAGCGGATTCTGATCGTCGGCGACTTCGACGCCGATGGTGCGACGGCCAGTACCGTGGGCATGCTGGGGTTGCGCCTGTTGGGCGCGGCGCATGTCGATTATCTGGTGCCGAACCGGTTCGAGTACGGCTATGGCCTGACGCCGGAGATCGTTGAAGTGGCGTTGACCCGCGAGCCGCAACTGCTGATCACCGTGGACAACGGCATCTCCAGCGTCGAAGGCGTGGCGGCGGCGAAAAAGGCCGGGCTCAAGGTGCTGGTCACCGATCACCACTTGCCCGGCGATGAACTGCCGTTGGCCGATGCCATCGTCAACCCGAATCAGCCGGGTTGCGAGTTTCCGAGCAAAGCCCTGGCCGGTGTCGGGGTGATTTTCTATGTGCTGATGGCCCTGCGCGCGCGTCTGCGCAGCCTGGGTTGGTACGAAAGCAAGCCGCAGCCGAACATTGGCGAACTGCTGGACCTGGTGGCGCTGGGCAGCGTCGCCGACGTGGTGCCGCTGGATGCCAACAACCGGATTCTGGTGCATCAGGGGCTGGAGCGGATTCGCGCCGGGCGAGCGCGACCGGGGCTCAAGGCGATCCTTGAAGTGGCCAAGCGCGACCATTCGCGCATCACCTCCACCGACTTGGGCTTCATCCTCGGCCCGCGTCTGAACGCGGCGGGGCGTCTGGACGACATGAGCCTGGGCATCGAATGCCTGCTCACCGAAGACGCGGGCGCTGCCCGTGAAATGGCCGCTCAGCTGGATGGCATGAACCAGGACCGCAAATCCATCGAGCAGGGCATGCAGCGTGAGGCGCTGGCCCAGCTCAAGGATTTGCCGGTGGAGTCGATGCCGTTCGGCCTGTGCCTGTTCGATCCCGAGTGGCACCAGGGCGTCATCGGTATCCTCGCGTCCCGTATGAAAGAGCGCTATTTCCGTCCGACCATTGCCTTTGCCGATGCCGGTGATGGCCTGCTCAAGGGCTCGGGGCGTTCGGTTCAGGGCTTTCATATTCGTGATGCCTTGAGCGTGGTCGCGGCGCAGCATCCCAACCTGATCAGTAAATACGGCGGCCACGCCATGGCGGCCGGCCTGACGTTGCCGGAAGCGAATTTTCCGTTGTTCGCTGAAGCCTTTGACGCTGAAGTGCGTCGGCAACTGCGCGAAGAGGATTTGACCGGGCGGCTGCTGTCGGACGGCACTTTGGCGGTTGAGGAGTTCCACCTGGAACTGGCCCGTGCCCTGCGCCATGCCGGGCCTTGGGGACAACACTTCCCGGAGCCGCTGTTTCACGGGGTGTTCCAGTTGGTCGAGCAACGCGTCGTGGGTGAACGACACCTCAAAGTGGTGCTGAAGAGTGAATGCGGTTCGGTAAAGCTGGACGGCATTGCCTTCGGTATCGACCGCGATATCTGGCCAAATCCGACCATCAAGTGGGTCGAATTGGCTTACAAGCTCGACCTCAATGAGTTCCGTGGGAACGAGACCGTTCAGTTGATGATTGCCCATATCGAACCGCGTTAAGTCCTTCGCGGGCAAGCCTCGCTCCTACAGACTGTGCATAACCTGTAGGAGTGAGGCTTGCCCGCGAAAGCAAACTTTCTGACACCCAATCTCTCGGAACCCTCCTTCATCCCCCGATGTCGACTAGGCTCTAAGCACTGCTTGATTATCCTTGTGACGTCTTGTCGAATTTTTTGCCCGCGGGGGCGGGTGCTGCACCTTTTCCTGTCACTCGTCGACTATTCAAACAGAACCCTGGAGCCTGCCCACTGATTCGAGAGGTGCCCCATGAGTCTGCTGCTTGAACCCTATACCCTTCGTCAATTGACCCTGCTTAACCGCATTGCGGTGTCACCGATGTGCCAGTACTCCAGCGTCGATGGACTGGCCAATGACTGGCATCTGGTCCATCTCGGTAGCCGCGCTATCGGCGGCGCCGGTCTGGTATTCACCGAAGCCACGGCGGTCACCGCCGATGGGCGCATTACCGCCCAGGATCTCGGCCTCTGGAATGATCAACAGATCGAATCCTTGCAACGTATTACGCGCTTCATCGCCGCTCAGGGCGCCGTTGCCGGTATTCAGTTGGCCCACGCCGGGCGCAAGGCCAGCACGCATCGGCCGTGGCTCGGCAAGCATGGCAGCATCAAACCGGAAGACGGCGGCTGGACCCCGGTTGGCCCTTCGCCGATCGCTTTTGACCCCCAGCACACACCACCGAAGCAACTCGATGAAGGCGAAATCGCTGACGTTATCCAGGCCTTCGTCGATTCGGCCAAACGGGCACTGATCGCCGGTTTTAAAGTGGTCGAAGTGCATGCAGCCCACGGTTACCTGTTGCACCAATTTCTTTCGCCTCTGAGCAATCAACGGCGCGATCAGTACGGCGGTTCGTTCGAGAATCGGATTCGGCTGGTCCTGCAAGTCACCGAAGCGGTGCGGGCCGTGTGGCCTGAAGAGTTACCGGTGTTTGTGCGGGTGTCGGCCACCGATTGGGTGGAAGACGGCTGGAACCCCGATGAAACCGTGGAGCTGGCGCGGCGCCTCAAAGACCTGGGCGTGGACCTGATCGACGTCTCATCGGGCGGTACGGCGGTAAACGCCGAGATTCCTACAGGCCCCGGTTATCAGACCCGTTTTGCCGAGCGCGTACGCAAGGAGTCAGGCATTGCCACCGGCACTGTAGGAATGATTACCGAACCGGCTCAGGCCGAGCACATTCTGCGTACCTGTCAGGCCGACATCATCTTCCTCGCCCGGGAGTTGTTGCGTGATCCGTACTGGCCGCTGCATGCCGATGATGATCTGGGCGGGCACAAAGCTATTTGGCCGGCGCAATATCATCGGGCTACCCATCGTGACCAGCCGATTCATGAATCGGATTTGCGTGACTGAATGCCGTTGTAAAACCCAAAAGCCCCGGTCGTGTTGACCGGGGCTTTTGTTTATCTGGCGGGGAATATTTTGCTGGGCTTTGCGGCCTCATCGCGAGCAGGCTCGCGTAGGGGCATTTCAGACCCCGCTAACTTTCAGGTGTACTTACGCTTATCAGGCGCCGGCGGGAAATACTGGTACAACCAGGTTTCACTCAACGTGCGGTCATTGGTGCGAATGAACAACCGCAGCTCCACCGGGGCCACGCTGTCGTTGGTCGGGTACCAGTCGAAGGTAATGCGGTAGCCCTTGATGTCATCGAGCACCAACACATTGAAGTCCTTCACTTGGCCATTCGAGCAGGTCACCACCGGCTCGATCCCCGCACCTTCGGGCAAGCGGTCCAGACCACCGCCGGTGAAGTCCACGGCAAAGCGTCGCGCCCAGACTTCCGGATAATGCTCGCCCGGCGCCCAGCCTTCGATAAAACCGCCCATGCCCGAACGGGTCGCGTGGACCCGCGCCAGCGGCGTACTCACCGGTGGCAGAGCGCTCCAATAGAGCTTGTAGCCATAGTTGAGGGAGTCCCCGGCCGCGACCGGTTTTTTCGGCGTCCAGAACGCGACGATGTTATCCAGGGTCTCGCCGGTTGTAGGAATTTCCAGCAAGTCGATAGAGCCTTCGCCCCATGCGGTTGTAGGTTCTACCCACAGACTCGGGCGCTTGCTGTACCAGTCGACGGTGTCCTGATAATTGGCGAACTCGTGATCGGTCTGCACCAAGCCGAAACCTTTCGGGTCGGTGTCGGCAAAGGCATTGAATTGCAGGGTGGCCGGGTTATTCAGCGGGCGGCAGATCCACTCGCCATTGCCGCGCCACATGGCCAGGCGATCGGAGTCGTGGATTTGCGGGTGAATGGTGTCGCACATGCGCCGCTCATGGGTGCCGCAGCTGAACATGCTGGTCATCGGCGCGATGCCCAGTTGCTCGATGGCGGTGCGGGCATTGACGTGGGCATCGACTTCCATCACCACACGCTCGGCCTGGCAATCGATATCAAAACGATAGGCGCCGGTGGCGCTCGGCGAATCGAGCAGGGCATACACCACGAAGCGAGTGCTGTCCTTGTCCGGTGTCTCGAACCAGAACTTGGTGAAGTCCGGGAATTCTTCGCGCTTCTTGGCGTACGTATCGATCGCCAGGCCGCGGGCCGACAAACCGTACTGGCCGGTGGCGTCTACCGCGCGGAAATAGCTGGCGCCGAGGAATGACAACACGTCGTGCTGATCCAGCTCCGGGGCCTTGAACAGCTTGAACCCGGAGAAACCCAGATCGCCCTTGAGCTGTTTGGTGTCAACAGTGGTTTTTTCGTAGTTGAACAGCGACGGGCGGAAATGCACCTCGCGCGCCAGTCGAGTCTTGGGATCGACGCTGTACATGCGCACCGGTTGCTTGAAACCCATACCGACGTGGAAAAACTGCACGTCCAGCTGGCCTTTCAAGTCCTTCCACAGCGAGTGATTGCCGTCGTAGCGGATCGCGTTGAAGTTCTGCGGCGTCATGGTCGCCAGCGTCGGCGGCAGCACCTGTTTGGTGTCCTGATAGGGCTTTCCGGCGAGCTGTTTGGCCTGGCTCTTCAGCGCTTCGAAGTCGAACGCCTGTGCGTCGCCATCGGCGGCGCTGCTACCGGCCCAGGCGTTCGCTGCCAACAGGCCGGTGGCGGAGAGACCGGTGTAAGCCGCGATGGCCATGGAGGCTTTGAGCAAATTCCTGCGGTGCATAAGTACAACCTGTCGTGAACAATCCCGCGCCGTTCCTGGCACGTGCTGGATCAAAAATAACGGTTCGGACATGCCTTGGCCAAACGCAACAGACCTTAAAGAGATGCCAAATACTTTAAACCGTTCGGTCGGAGAGCAAAAATGATTGATGGCACAGCGATAGCGCGGCAATGAAACAAGACATTTCAGGTAGCGTTTCTTACAGCACTTTCTGATTTATAGGGCATATCTGCTTTTTTCGACTAATTACTCTAAAAACGCTTTTCAGCGCCAAATTAATTTCTATTCTATGGGGCATGACCGGTTTCGGCCCTTCAGGCCGGTGGGTTCGGCGGGCATAAGGTGACCGCTGAAAGTGATAGGGCGATGCGGTTTTAAAGTTTTCTCTGACGTATAGAAGGACATCGTCCATGTCGAAAGTACAAGGCATTACTGAAATATTAGGAATCTTCCCCTGGCTGGCTACCGGGCAGCGAAAGCGTCGGCTCAGTTCGGAGGAGTTGAAGTTGGTGGAGCGGTATCGCGAGTTGTCGGAGAGCGACCGGATTGCGATGCGGTATCTGGTGGATGCGATGCGCAGTGTTTCGCGGTTTTGACGGTAGGAGATTGAGTAGTGTTGGAAAATCAAGGGGACGGACTGCAAAACTCCGTCCCCTTGTGCATCAGTTCAACGGCTACAAATCGTGAACGGCCGTTGCGCTTGCATTAAATCAGGCATGTCCCGCCACTTGATCCAGGCCTGATGCTGCCAATGCAGCAGCGGCACAGAGATCCCAGCCCACTGCAACGAACTCAGGCTCGGGATGTTTTCCATCGATGCCGCGTTCGAGTCACGCAACATGGGCATGACCTCGTTGCTCAGCCACTGGCGCAGGTTTCGGTTTTCCGGGACGAAATGATGAACGAGCAGGGCATACATCCCTGATTCGCTGACCATCAGTGATTCGACCGTTTTGCCGTTCTTCAGCAGCCAGACATATTGGCGTTGATCAGGATCTAGCTTCAGGGTGAGTCGTTGGTCTAGTGGGCGACCCATTAAGCGGCCAAGGTCTTGGACACAGAACCAGCCTTGGTTAGCTTGCATGATGGCGTGGAGGAATCGGTTGTGGCGGGTGAAGACGGTAGGGATGAAATGAGGATGGGTCATGGCCTGCCTCCAATGTTAGCGAGAGGGCATTTTGTTACGAAGGCTTCAGGTGAATTTGGGATGTGCCTAAGCATTTGTTCGACTCCATGTTGAAAAGGGAGCCGCCACTAATCCTTCGACAGATTTGGGTGGCGGACCGTGCGGCGTTCGAAGTCGGGACATTCTCGATCAACATGGAAGCCAAGAGGCCCGCGCCACACGGCCCACCATAAAGCGAGACTGGAAGGCAAAAAGCTTCAGCTCATATGGTGGCGCGGATGCGCCATGTTGATGATGTACCGGCTTCGACCCCGGGCCGCTGATTTGGCAGCGACGGGATGAAGCCTATCTGCAAGGCGCTCGCGGCGCCAAGTCTACTCTGGCGACGCTTGTTGTAGGAATCGTTGCCTTTGCTGGAAGGCTCCATCTGTAGGAATTTCCTGTTTTTGCACGAGGTGCAGGGAGGCAGCGCCAAATGAATGGTTTTTCCTATATTTATTCTGCTTTCCGCCGGTGTCCTTCTTGAATTCGTGGTGACGCCATTCGCGGGCAAGTCGGATCGCCGCACCGCTCGCTCCTACAGGCTTTGTGTCGATCAATGAAACGGCGCGATCCCTGTAGGAGCGAGGCTTGCCCGCGAAGCTTTTAATGTTTGAACATCACATGCCTTACAACCGTGTAGTCCTCCAACCCATACATCGACATGTCTTTCCCATAACCGGACAGTTTCTGACCGCCGTGAGGCATTTCGCTGACCAGCATGAAGTGGGTGTTTACCCATGTGCAGCCGTACTGCAAACGTGCAGACAGCCGATGCGCGCGGCCGACGTCCGCGGTCCAGACTGACGACGCCAGGCCGTAGTCTGAATCGTTGGCCCAGGCCAGCGCCTGCGCTTCATCGGTGAACTTGGTGACCGACACTACCGGTCCGAACACTTCGCGGCGCACGATCTCGTCGTCCTGTTGCACGTCAGCCAGCACCGTCGGTTCAAAGAAGAAACCATTGCCTTCCACCGCTTTGCCGCCTGTGATCAAACGAATGTGCGGTTGCTTGATGGCACGCTCGACAAACCCTGTCACGCGGTCGCGATGCTGCGCGCTGATCAACGGGCCCAGCTCCGTCGATGGATCATCCTGCAAGCCGTACTTGATACTGCTGACGGCCGCGCCGAGCTTTTCGACGAACTGGTCGTAGATGCCTGCCTGCACGTAAATGCGGCAGGCGGCGGTGCAATCCTGGCCGGCGTTGTAGAAACCGAAGGTGCGAATGCCTTCTACGGCGGCGTCGATGTCGGCATCGTCGAAGATGATCACCGGCGCTTTGCCGCCCAGTTCCATGTGCAGGCGTTTGACGCTGCCGGCGGTGCTGGAAATGATGTTCGAACCGGTAGCGATGGAGCCGGTCAGCGATACCATGCGCACTTTCGGGTGAGTGACCAACGGGCTGCCGACCGTAGGACCACGACCGAACACCAGGTTAAGCACGCCCGCCGGGAAGATTTCCGACGCCAGTTCTGCCAGGCGCAGGGCGGTCAGCGGGGTTTGTTCCGACGGCTTGAGCACCACGGTATTACCGGCGGCCAGGGCCGGGGCGATTTTCCAGGCGACCATCATCAGCGGGTAGTTCCACGGCGCGATGGAGGCGATGACGCCCACCGGGTCGCGGCGGATCATCGAGGTGTGGCCGGGCAAATATTCACCCCCTAGCGCACCGCTCATGCAACGGCTGGCGCCGGCGAAGAAACGGAACACGTCGGCAATCGCCGGGATTTCATCGTTCAGCGCGGCGCTGTAGGGTTTTCCGCAGTTGTCCGACTCCAGCTTGGCCAGCTCTTCGCCATGGGCTTCGATGATGTCGGCGAGTTTGAGCAGCAACAGTGAACGTTCTTTCGGCGTGGTTTGCGACCAGGATTGGAAGGCGTTGTCGGCGGCCCGAACGGCGGCATCGATCTGGGCTTCGCTGGCTTCATTGATTTCTACCAGCACACGGCCGAGGGCCGGGTTGAACACGGCTTGGGCGGCACCGTCGCCGTTGACGAGTTGGCCGTTGATCAAGAGTTTGGTTTGCATGGCTTTGCCCTCATCGAAGCGGTTTCCACATTGGGAATGAGTTGTCAGTTATTTTCCGCCACTGCCCGCAACGCTTTCCCCACCACGGGTCAAATAATAGGCGCCAAGAATCGGCAACATTGTCACCATCATCACCAGCATCGCGACGACGTTGGTCACCGGCACGTCCCGTGGGCGGCTGAGCTGATTGAGCAGCCACAGCGGCAAGGTGCGTTCATGGCCGGCGGTGAAGGTGGTGACGATGATTTCGTCGAACGACAGCGCAAAGGCCAGCATGCCGCCGGCCAGCATCGCCGAGCCGAGGTTCGGCAGGACAATGTAGCGGAAGGTCTGCCAGCCGTCGGCGCCGAGGTCCATCGACGCTTCGATCAAACTGTATGACGTGCGGCGCAAGCGGGCAATGACGTTGTTGTAGACGATCACCACACAGAAGGTCGCGTGACCGACGATGATGGTGAATATCCCCGGTTCAATCCCCAAGGTCTTGAAGGTCGCCAGCAGCGCGATCCCGGTGATGATCCCGGGCAGGGCAATCGGCAGGATCAGCATCAGCGAGATGCCTTGCTTGCCGAAGAAATCCCGCCGGTACAACGCCGCCGACGCGAGGGTGCCGAGGATCAGCGCAATCAGCGTGGCGACGGCGGCGATCTGCAGCGACAGCTTGATCGCTTCCAGCACGTCCGGCCGGGAGAACGCCACGCCGATCCACTTCAGGGTGAAGCCCTTGGGCGGAAAGCTGAACGCCGCGTCTTCGGTGTTGAAGGCGTAGAGGAAGATGATCAGGATCGGGAAGTGCAAGAACACCAACCCGCCCCAGGCGGCGATGCGCAGGCCCGGGGATGCCCGGTCTTGAGAGGACGCATCAGAGCGCATCGAAAGCCCCCAGACGTTTGACGATGGACAGGTAAATGGCGATCAGCACGATCGGCACCAAGGTGAAGGCCGCCGCCATCGGCATATTGCCGATCGCTCCTTGCTGGGCGTAGACCATGCTGCCGATGAAGTAGCCCGGTGGGCCCACCAGTTGCGGCACGATGAAGTCGCCCAGGGTCAACGAAAACGTGAAGATCGAGCCGGCCGCGATGCCCGGAATCGACAGCGGCAGTATCACTTGCATGAAGGTCTGACGTGGCTTGGCGCCAAGATCCGCCGAGGCTTGCAGCAAGGACGGCGGCAGGCGTTCCAGTGAAGCCTGAATCGGCAGGATCATGAACGGCAGCCAGATGTAGACGAATACCATGAACCGCCCCAGATGCGAGGTCGACAGGGTGCTGCCGCCTACTCCCGGAATCCCGAGCACGAACTGCAACACCGGTTCCAGCCCCAAGTGCTGAACGAACCACTGGGCCACGCCGCCCTTGGCCAGCAGCAAGGTCCAGGCGTAGGCCTTGACGATGTAACTGGCCCACATCGGCATCATCACCGCAATGTAGAAAAACGCCTTGGTCTTGCCGCTGGTGTAGCGCGCCATGTAATAGGCGATCGGGAACGCCACGATTGCACTGGCGATGGACACGACGATGGCCATGCTCAGGGTGCGCAGGATGATGTCGAAGTTCGATGGCTGGAACAGTGCTGCGAAGTTTGCCAGGGTCAGGTCGGGCGTGACCGCCATGGTGAAGTCATCGAAGGTGTAGAAGCCTTGCCACAACAGGGTCAGCAGCGAGCCGAGGTAGATCGCACCGAACCACAGCAACGGCGGCACCAGCAGCAGCGACAGATACAGGTTCGGCCGCCGGTACAGCAAGTTCGAAAACCGGCGCAACGGCGAGCCGCTTGTCGGGGTTTGAGGAGCTGCCACGCTGTTCATCTCAAACCCCGCCCACAACATGGTCGTGCAGCGGGATCATCGCTTCACGCGCCCAACGAGCGCTGATGCGTTGCCCGGTCTGATGTTGCGCGCTGACATCCAGCCACTGGACGTTGGCCTGGCTGATGTTCAACGTCTGGCCATTTTCCAGCTTCAATTCATAGCGGGTGGCGCTGCCTTGGTACTGGATGTCGTGCAGCAGGCCGCTGACTTCGATTTCATGGCTGGCCAGCGGGCCTTCGGCGAAACGCACGTGTTCGGGGCGGATCGAAAACGGCTGTGGATTGCCACTCAACTGCCGGGCCAGATCGCCGCGAATCACATTGGACGTGCCGACGAATTCGGCGACGAACGTGGTCGCCGGTTTCATGTACAGGTGACGCGGCGTGTCGACCTGTTCGATGCGGCCCTTGTTGAACACGGCCACGCGGTCGGACATCGACAGCGCTTCGGTCTGGTCGTGAGTGACGAAGATGAAGGTGATGCCGAGCTGGCGTTGCAGCTTCTTCAGCTCGCCTTGCATTTGCTCGCGCAGTTTCAGATCGAGGGCACCCAAGGGTTCGTCGAGCAGCAACACGCGAGGGCGATTGACTAACGCGCGGGCCAAGGCCACACGCTGACGCTGGCCCCCGGAGAGTTGCACCGGTTTGCGCTCGCCGTAGCCGCCGAGGGCGACCATATCGAGAGCTTCTTCGGCGCGCTTTTGGCGTTCGGACTTGCCGACACCTTTGACTTTCAAACCGTAGGCGACGTTGTCGAGAACGTTCATGTGCGGGAACAGCGCGTAATCCTGGAACACGGTGTTCACGTCCCGCTGATATGGCGGCAGCCCGGCGGCTTCGGCGCCATGAATACGGATGGAGCCAGTGCTCGGTTGTTCGAAACCGGCGATCAGGCGCAGGCAGGTGGTTTTGCCCGAGCCGGAAGGGCCCAGCAGGGAAAAGAACTCGCCGTCCTGAATATCGATGGAAACCCGGTCAACGGCTTTCACTTCTCCGAACTGACGGGAAACGTTGGTGAACTGGACTGCAAGCGTCATGGTGCGGAGCTCCGAAAAGGCGAGGATCGTCACAGTGGCCTTGCCTGGACTTCTGAAATCTTCATTGATGATCGTTCCCACGCTCCGCGTGGGAACGATCAGTTGGTGTTAGCGACCACCCATGATCGCAATGTAATCCTGGGTCCAGCGGCTGTAAGGCACGAACTTGCCGCCCTCAGCCTGTGGGGTTTTCCAGAAGGCGATCTTGTCGAACTGGTCGAAACCGTTGGTCTTGCAACCCTCGGCCCCCAGCAGTTCGTTTCCGGTACACGCCGCCGGAACCGCTGGCAGCGAGCCGAACCAGGCGGACACATCGCCCTGGACCTTCGGCGTGAGCGACCAGTCCATCCACTTGTAAGCGCAGTTCGGGTGCTTGGCCTCGGCGTGCAACATGGTGGTGTCGGCCCATCCGGTGGCGCCTTCTTTCGGAATGGTTGAGGCGACCGGCTGTTTCTCGTTCATCAGGCCGTTGACCTGATAGGGCCAGGAGCTTGAAGCCACCACGCCTTCGTTCTTGAAGTCACTCATTTGTACGGTGGTGTCGTGCCAGTAGCGGTGGATCAACTTTTGTTGGGCGCGCAGCAGCTCGAGAACGGCCTTGTACTGTTTTTCGTCGAGCAGGTAAGGATCCGTGATACCCAGTTCCGGCTTGGCGGTTTTCAGGTAAAGCGCCGCGTCCGCGATGTAGATCGGGCCGTCATACGCTTGTACGCGGCCCTTGTTGGATTTGCCGTCGGACAGCTTCTGCTCTTCGAACAGCACGCCCCAACTGGTTGGCGGCTGTTTGAACACGTTGGTGTTGTACATCAGCACGTTCGGGCCCCATTGATAGGGAGTGCCATAAGTCTGCTTGTCGACCACGTACCACGGCGCATCCTTCAGGCGCGGATCGAGATTTTTCCAGTTGGGGATCAGTGCGGTGTTGATCGGCTGCACACGTTTGCCGGCGATCAGGCGCAGGGAGGCGTCGCCGGACGCCGTCACCAGGTCGTAACCGCCCTTGGCCATCAGGGTGACCATTTCATCGGACGTGCCGGCGGTCTTGACGTTGACCTTGCAGCCGGTCTCCTTCTCGAAAGCGCTGACCCAGTCGTAGGCCTTGTCGGTTTCGCCCCGTTCGATATAGCCAGGCCAAGCGACGATATCCAGCTGACCTTCGCCGGCGCCGACAGCTTTCAGCGGCTCGGCGGCCTGCAGGCTGGTGCTGGCCAGCAGTGCTGTGGTGA
Source organism: Pseudomonas sp. JL3 (assembly GCF_031570575.1). Lineage (NCBI taxonomy): Bacteria > Pseudomonadati > Pseudomonadota > Gammaproteobacteria > Pseudomonadales > Pseudomonadaceae > Pseudomonas > Pseudomonas sp. JL3. Next base: position 132,308 of record NZ_JAKWJK010000013.1, on the reverse strand, counting down.
TTGCACTGAGCAGTGCGGTCTTGTGCACAAGCATGGGTGAACCCTCTTCTTTAAATTATGGTCGGGGCAGTGTTGAACGGGATGATGCGCCGTGAGTGGCTTGTTATTAGCTTAGTGCGCTTTGTGAGAGGCAGATTGAGGTCGGGCTGTCTTATGGATTTATCCAGCCTAGTGCGCGGTTCCACGGTCGACAAATCTCAAAGGCTGCATTCGATGAAATAGATTCCTGGAGGGCGTTCCAGCCTGTTTGCCTAAACGTGAGCAACATCTGGAAGCACTCTCATCGAGAGACGTCGGGCACTTTTGATCCAGGCTGGTGGCCTTAAAGATCCGGTTAACCCGAATTCGTGGAGGCAGCAAAATGAACACTCGTGGATTGCTCGATCAACTACTCAAATCCGGTCAGGACCTGTTGCAGAACAAGGCCGGCGGTACCCGGAACAAAGCGTCCAGCGGTGGTTTGGGCGGTTTGCTCGCAGGCTCCAGTGGTTCGGGCGGCCTCGGCAGTGTGCTCTCCGGCGCTGGCGGCGGTGCACTGGCGGCTGGCGCCATGGGCCTGTTGCTCGGCAACAAGAAGGTGCGCAAGGTCGGCGGCAAAGTGGCTATCTACGGCGGCCTCGCCGCACTGGGCGTGATTGCCTACAAAGCGTACGGCAACTGGCAGGCCCAGCAGGGCACCGCAGCCACAACCGAGCCGCAAACTATCGACCGCTTGCCGGCGGCTCAGGTTGAGCAACACAGCCAGGCGATCCTCAAGGCGTTGGTCGCCGCGGCCAAGGCTGACGGTCATGTCGATGAACGTGAGCGCCAATTGATCGAAGGCGAGTTCAGCAAACTCGACAATGATCAGGAGCTGCAACACTGGCTGCACGCCGAGCTCAATAAACCGCTGGACCCGGCCGACGTCGCCCGCGCTGCGAGCACGCCGGAAATGGCGGCGGAGATGTACATCGCCAGCGTGATGCTGGTGGATGAGGAGAGCTTTATGGAGAAGTCCTATCTGGATGAACTGGCGCGACAGTTGAAGCTGGAGCCGGGGTTGAAGGCAGAGCTGGAAAAGCAGGTGCGTCAGGCTTCTATGTAGGTCTTCAGACCGCCTTCGCGGGCAAGCCTCGCTCCTGCAGTGAATTGTCGAACACACGATTGTCGTCGACGCTGACCCGTAGGAGCGAGGCTTGCCCGCGAAGGCATCTTCAAGCCACACCGCATAACCCGATAATCAATCCACAGGCCCTCGGCTATACTCCCCCGCAATTTGACCTGCACCGAGGACTGACTGTGAAGAACTGGACGTTGCGCCAACGCATTTTGGCGAGCTTTGCGGTGATTATCGCGATCATGCTGCTGATGGTCGTGGTGTCTTTTTCCCGGTTGATGAAGATCGAGGTCAGCGAAGAAAAGGTCCGCACCGATGCGGTGCCCGGGGTGTATTTCAGTTCGATGATGCGCGGTGCCTGGGTCGACAGTTATAACCTCACCCAGCAAATTGTCGGTCTTTCCGGAAATCGCGAAATAACCGCTGCCGACCAGGTCATGTACAAGAGCTTCGAAGAGCGCTTGAACGAGCAAGTGACCCACTACCGCAAGACTATTTTCCAGGCGGATGATCAGGCCCTCTTCGACGAATTCGAAGCGCGTCATCAGACCTTTAATCAAGAACTGACGAACGTTCTCGACCTCTATCAGCGCAAAGAGTATGAGCAAGCACGTCTTGCCATGGAGCAAAAGCTCACACCGGCCTGGGTCAATGGACGCAAGCAGTTGAATAGCCTCATTGAGCGCAATCACGATATGGCTGAAAAAACCACGCTGGCCATTGGTGAAGCGGTGACGGCCGCCAAAATCAGCATGGGCGTCTCTTTGCTGGTGGCGATCATCGTCGCCGGCCTCTGCGGCCTGCTGCTGATGCGCGCGATCATGGCACCGATGAATCGCATCGTGGAGATCCTCGAAGTCATGCGCACCGGCGATCTCAGCAGTCGCCTGGATCTTGATCGCAAGGACGAGTTCGGCGCGGTGGAAACCGGCTTCAATGACATGATGACCGAGCTCACGTCGCTGGTGTCCCAGGCCCAGCGCTCCTCGGTGCAGGTCACCACGTCGGTCACGGAAATCGCCGCGACGTCCAAGCAACAGCAGGCCACCGCCACCGAAACCGCAGCCACCACCACCGAAATCGGTGCGACATCGCGGGAAATTGCCGCCACCTCGCGGGATCTGGTGCGCACCATGACCGAAGTCTCCACCGCCGCCGATCAGGCATCGGTGCTGGCCGGTTCCGGTCAACAAGGCCTGGCGCGCATGGAAGACACGATGCACTCGGTGATGGGCGCGGCGGATCTGGTGAACGCCAAACTGGCGATCCTCAACGAGAAGGCCGGCAACATCAATCAAGTGGTGGTGACCATCGTCAAAGTTGCCGACCAGACCAACCTGTTGTCCCTGAATGCTGCAATCGAAGCCGAGAAGGCCGGTGAATACGGTCGCGGGTTTGCCGTGGTCGCCACCGAAGTGCGGCGACTGGCGGACCAGACCGCTGTGGCCACCTACGACATCGAGCAGATGGTGCGTGAGATCCAGTCGGCGGTGTCGGCCGGGGTCATGGGCATGGACAAGTTTTCCGAAGAAGTGCGTCGTGGCATGTCCGAGGTGCAGCAGGTGGGTGAGCAACTGTCGCAGATCATCCATCAGGTTCAGGCGCTGGCACCACGGGTGTTGATGGTCAACGAAGGCATGCAGGCCCAGGCCACGGGCGCCGAGCAGATCAACCATGCGTTGGTGCAATTGGGTGACGCCAGCAGCCAGACCGTCGAGTCCCTGCGTCAGGCCAGTTTCGCTATCGATGAGTTGAGCCAGGTGGCCGTGGGGCTGCGTGGCGGCGTTTCGCGATTCAAAGTCTGATGAGCGAGCTCGCGGTCAAACGCGGCGCGGTGATGCCAGTGAAACAGTCGTTGTTTCTGGTGTTCCGCATCGGCAATGAGCGTTACGCCTTGCAGGCCATCGAGGTGGCCGAAGTGCTGCCGCAACTGCCGTTGAAACCCATTCCCCGAGCGCCGGACTGGGTGGCAGGGGTGTTCGCCTGGCGCGGCGCGGTGGTGCCGGTGATCGACCTCAGCGCCCTGACGTTCGGCCAACCGGCCCAGGCCCGCACCAGCACGCGGCTGGTGCTGGTGCATTATCGGCCGGACGAGGCGACGCCTGCGCAATTGCTCGGGCTGATTCTGGAACAGGCCACCGACACGTTGCGCTGCAACCCGGCGGATTTTCAGCCATATGGCCTGGACAATCGCCAGGCGCCGTACCTCGGGCCGGTGCGCGAAGATGCCCAGGGTTTGTTGCAATGGGTGCGGGTTGCCGATTTGCTGGACGAACAGGTCCACGCCTTATTGTTTCCCTCGCCGCCGCTGGACCTGGCGCAGTTTGAGGAGCAGGGATGAGCAGCGATCAAAGGTTTTTCGATTTCCTCAAAGAGCGTATCGGCCTGGATGTGGGCTCGGTTGGCCCGGCGATCATCGAACGCGCGGTGCGCCAGCGCTGCACGGCGGCTCGGGCGCTGACGGCCGATGAGTACTGGCACACCCTGCTGGGCTCGCGGGACGAACAACAGGCGCTGATCGAAGCAGTGATCGTCCCCGAGACCTGGTTTTTCCGTTATCCGGAATCCTTCGCCACGCTGGCGAAACTGGCGGTCAAGCGGCTGGCGGCGATCAATAACATGCGCGCGCTGCGGATTCTCAGTCTGCCGTGTTCCACCGGCGAAGAACCGTACTCCATCGCCATGGCATTGCTCGATGCCGGGCTGGCGCCGCACCAGTTCAAGGTCGACGGCATGGATGTCAGCCCGCTGTCGGTGGAAAAGGCCAGGCTCGCGCTGTACGGCAAGAATTCGTTTCGTGGCCAGGACATCGAATTTCGCGAGCGGCATTTTACGGCTGAAAATGACAACTATCGCCTCAGCGGGCGCGTGCTTGAACAGGTGCGTTTGCAGGTCGGTAATCTGCTGGATCCGGCGTTGCTGGCCAGTGAGCCACCTTATGACTTCGTGTTTTGCCGCAATTTGCTGATCTATTTCGACCAGCCGACCCAGCAGCAAGTGTTCGAAGTGCTCAAGCGCCTGACCCACGTCGACGGCGTGCTGTTTATCGGCCCTGCGGAGGGCAGTCTGCTGGGGCGTTTCGGCATGCGCTCGATCGGCATTCCGCAGTCGTTTGCCTTCAGTCGTCAAAGTGCACCGGAACCGCGCGCGACCTTTGTGCCGACGCCGCTGCCGCTTCCGGTGCAACAACCGGTGCGCAGCGTGACACCGCCACCAGTGCGCAGTCGGCCTTTCGCGACAGTCGTGCCACTGCCTCAGGTCGCCGCCGCCCCTTCGAAAACCATCCCTTCGGACGCCACCACGCTGCTGGCGAACATCGCCGCGCTGGCCAATGAAGGCAAAAGCGCTGAGGCCCGCGCAGCGTGCGAAAGTTTTTTGCGCAGTCACGAGCCGGTAGCGCAGGTGTTCTATTGGCTGGGGCTGCTCAGCGATGTCGCCGGCAGCGCTCTCGAGGCCCAGGGTTTTTATCGCAAGGCGTTGTACCTCGAACCGCAACACCCCGACGCATTGATGCACCTGGCCGCCTTGCTGCAGTCCCAGGGCGACACGGCCGGTGCCAGACGATTACAGGCCCGCGCCGCCCGCAGCGAGCGCGCCGCTGACAGTGAGCGTAAACGATGAACGCTGCCGACACCTTGAGCGTCACCCGTGAAGATGCCCAGGCCATCGACGACTGCTGGAACCGCATCGGTATCCACGGCGACAAGTCCTGCCCCTTGCTGAGCGAGCACATTCATTGCCGCAACTGTGCGGTGTATTCGGCTGCCGCCACGCGCCTGCTCGATCGCTATGCCTTGCAGCAGGACGACCGCGAGCAAGTTTCCACAGTGGCCGGGAGCGATGTGAAAACCCGCTCGCTGCTGATGTTTCGCCTCGGCGAAGAATGGTTGGGCCTGGCCACTCGCAGCCTGGTCGAAGTGGCGCCGCTGCAGGCGATTCACTCGTTGCCGCATCAACGCTCCCGGGCGTTGCTCGGCGTGGCGAATGTGCGCGGTGCCCTGGTGGCGTGCCTGTCGCTGGTAGAACTGCTGGGGCTCGACGCCACCAGTGGCGTGGCGTCTGGCGCGCGAGTCATGCCGCGGATGCTGATCATCGCCGCCCACGGCGGGCCGGTGGTGGTGCCGGTGGACGAAGTGGACGGGATTCATGCCATCGACGAGCGCATTCTCGAAGCGGCATCTCGGTCCGGCGCCCAGGCCAGTGCCAAATACACCCGTGGCGTTTTGCAATTCAAAGGTCGCAGCCTGCGTTGGCTGGATGAAGAACAGCTGCTGTCCGCCGTGACCCGGAGCCTCACATGACCCCCGAGCAAATGCGTGACGCCTCCTTGCTGGAGCTGTTCAGCCTGGAAGCCGAGGCCCAGACCCTGGTGCTGAGCGCAGGGCTTTTGGCGCTTGAGCGCGATCCGACCCAGGCCGATTACCTTGAGTCGTGCATGCGGGCCGCCCACTCGCTCAAGGGCGCTGCGCGGATTGTCGGTGTCGATGCCGGGGTCCGCGTCGCCCATGTGATGGAAGATTACCTGGTCAGCGCCCAGGAAGGGCGCCTGTACCTGCGGCCCGAACACATTGATGCCCTGTTGCAAGGCACCGATCTGCTGATGCGGATTGCGACGCCGAGCAACGCTCCGGCGCCTGCGGATATCGACGCTTACGTCGTCTTGATGGGACGGCTGCTTGATCACATGGCGGCCACGGCCCCCCTTGCGCCGCCGATGGCAGAACTTCAGCTGGAGCCGCCGACGCCCAAGGTTGAGCCGCCCATGCCGGCCGCCAGCGAAGCCCCCCCGGCAGCGCCCGCCGAGCCAGCCCTCACGACTAAACGCAGCACCGAAAGTGGCGAGCGCGTGTTGCGCGTGACGGCCGAGCGCTTGAACAGCCTGCTCGACCTGTCGAGTAAATCCCTGGTGGAAACCCAGCGGCTCAAGCCGCACCTGGCCACCATGCAGCGCCTCAAACGCATGCAGAGCAACGGCCTGCGGGCCCTGGAAAACCTCAACGTCCATCTCAAGGACCATGCCTTGAGTCTCGAAGCCCAAGAGGCCTTGGGCGATGCCCGACGACTATTGGCCGAGTCCCAGCAATTGCTGGTGGAAAAGAACGCCGAACTGGATGAGTTCGCCTGGCACGCCAGCCAGCGCGCACAGGTGTTGTATGACACGGCGCTGGCCTGTCGCATGCGGCCATTCGCCGACGTGCTGAGCGGGCAAGCGCGCATGGTCCGCGATCTCGGCCGTGACCTTGGGAAACAGGTGCGGCTGGAGATCGAGGGCGATAAGACTCAGGTCGACCGCGACGTACTGGAGAAACTCGAAGCGCCGCTGACGCACTTGCTGCGCAATGCGGTGGATCACGGTATCGAAACCCGGGAACAACGGCTATTGGCCGGTAAACCGGAGGAAGGCCTGATCCGTCTGCGAGCGTCCCATCAAGCCGGTCTGCTGGTGCTGGAGCTCAGCGATGACGGCAATGGTGTTGATCTGGAAAAACTCCGTCGCAACATCGTCGAGCGGCAGTTATCCCCAGCCGAGACCGCCGCCCAGTTGAGCGAAGAGGAACTGCTGACGTTCCTGTTTCTGCCGGGTTTCAGCTTGCGCGACACGGTCACCGAAGTCTCCGGGCGCGGCGTCGGGCTGGATGCGGTTCAGCATATGGTTCGCCAATTGCGCGGCGCCGTGGTGCTGGAGCAAACGGCGGGTGAGGGCAGTCGCTTTCATCTGCAAGTACCGCTGACGCTGTCGGTGGTGCGCAGCCTGGTGGTGGAAGTCGGTGAGGAGGCGTATGCCTTCCCGCTGGCGCACATCGAGCGCATGTGCGACCTGGCGCCGGAGGATATCGTGCAGGTCGAGGGCCGGCAGCACTTCTGGCACGAAGGCCGGCATGTCGGGCTGGTCGCCGCCAGTCAGCTGTTGCAGCGACCGGCGAGCCAGAACAACGCGCAGACCCTCAAAGTCGTGGTCATCCGCGAGCGCGAGGCGATTTACGGGGTGGCGGTCGAGCGGTTTATCGGCGAGCGGACGCTGGTGGTGCTGCCGCTGGACGAGCGCCTGGGCAAGGTGCAGGACATTTCTGCCGGAGCCTTGCTCGACGACGGCTCGGTAGTGCTGATCGTCGATGTCGAAGACATGCTGCGTTCGGTGGACAAACTGCTCAATACCGGGCGTCTGGAGCGCATTGCCCGGCATGCCAATCAGGCCGTCGAAGCGGCGCGTAAACGGATTCTGGTGGTGGACGATTCGCTGACCGTGCGTGAGTTGCAGCGCAAATTGCTGCTCAATCGCGGCTATGACGTCGCGGTGGCGGTGGACGGTATGGATGGCTGGAACGCCCTGCGTTCGGAGGATTTCGATCTGCTGATCACCGACATCGACATGCCGCGCATGGATGGCATTGAGCTGGTGTCTTTATTGCGTCGCGATAACCGCCTGCAATCGCTGCCGGTGATGGTGGTGTCCTACAAGGACCGCGAAGAAGACCGCCGCCGTGGACTGGACGCCGGAGCCGACTATTATCTAGCCAAAGCGAGTTTTCATGATGACGCTTTGCTGGATGCAGTGGTTGAGCTCATTGGAGGCGCGCGGGCATGAAAATCGCTATCGTCAATGACATGCCCATGGCGGTAGAGGCTTTGCGCCGCGCATTGGCGTTCGAACCTGCGCACGAGGTGGTCTGGGTCGCCGGCAATGGGGCCGAGGCGGTGCAACGTTGCGCTGAATACACCCCGGATCTGATCCTGATGGATTTGATCATGCCGTTGATGGACGGTGTGGAAGCGACCCGGCGAATCATGGCCGAGACTCCGTGCGCGATTGTCATTGTCACTGTCGACCGCGAGCAGAACGTGCACCGGGTGTTCGAAGCCATGGGTTACGGCGCGCTGGACGTGGTCGATACCCCGGCTATCGGGGGCGGCAATCCTCAGGAAGCCGCCGCACCGCTGTTGCGCAAGATCATGAACATTGGCTGGCTGATCGGCGACCATAGCAATCGGGTGCGATCGGCACCGAGTTCGCACCGCCACTCGTCCTCGCGCCAGCATTTGGTGGCCATCGGTTCATCGGCTGGCGGGCCGGCGGCGCTGGAAGTGCTGCTCAAGGGCCTGCCTCGAGACTTTTCGGCGGCCATCGTGCTGATCCAGCATGTGGATCAGGTGTTCGCCGCGGGCATGGCCGAATGGCTTGCCAGCGCCAGTGGCCTGAACGTGCGCCTGGCCCAGGAAGGCGAACCGCCCCGAAGCGGCACGGTCCTGCTGGCCGGGACCAACCATCATATTCGCTTGCTGAAAAACGGCACGCTGGCCTACACCGCCGAACCGGTCAATGAGATCTATCGGCCTTCGATCGATGTGTTTTTCGAGAGTGTGGCCAGTTACTGGAGCGGTGACGCGGTGGGCGTTCTGCTGACCGGTATGGGGCGCGACGGCGCGCAGGGGCTTAAACTCATGCGCCAACAGGGCTACCTGACCATCGCTCAGGACCAACAAAGCAGTGCGGTGTACGGAATGCCGAAGGCGGCCGCGGCCATCGACGCAGCTGTGGAAATTCGCCCACTGGACAAGATAGCGCCACGATTGCTGGAAATCTTCTCAAAATGACTATCATTAGCAGCAATCGTGGCCAAGGCAGTACTCAGGTGACCGCACATGAATGATTTACAGCTCGACGACTTCAAAACCGACGAAAACGCCGCCATGGTGTTGTTGGTGGACGATCAGGCGATGATCGGCGAGGCGGTGCGGCGTGGTTTGTCGAACGAAGAAAACATCGACTTCCATTTCTGTGCCGACCCGCACCAGGCCATCGCCCAGGCGATCCGCATCAAGCCGACGGTGATCCTTCAGGATCTGGTCATGCCCGGCCTCGACGGCCTGAGCCTGGTGCGCGAGTACCGTAATCACCCGGCGACCAAGGACATTCCGATCATTGTCTTGTCGACCAAGGAAGATCCACTGATCAAGAGCGCAGCGTTTGCCGCCGGCGCCAATGATTACCTGGTCAAACTGCCGGACAACATCGAACTGGTGGCGCGCATCCGCTATCACTCGCGCTCCTACATGACCCTGCTGCAGCGTGACGCGGCGTATCGCGCGCTGCGGGTCAGTCAGCAGCAGTTGCTCGACACCAACCTGGTGCTGCAACGCTTGATGAACTCCGATGGCCTGACCGGGCTGTCAAACCGCCGGCATTTCGACGAATACCTGGAGCTGGAATGGCGGCGTTCGCTGCGGGATCAGACCCAACTGTCGTTGTTGATGATCGATGTCGATTACTTCAAGTCCTACAACGACAGCTTTGGCCACCTCGAAGGCGATGAGGCGCTGCGCAAAGTCGCCACGGCGATTCGCGACGCCAGCTCCAGACCTTCGGACTTGCCAGCTCGTTACGGCGGCGAAGAGTTCGTCCTGGTCCTGCCCAACACCTCGCCGGGCGGTGCGCGAATGGTGGCGGAAAAACTACGCCAGACCGTGGCCGGGTTGAAGATCCCGCACATTTTCCCGACCGAAGGTTCGAGCCTGACCATCAGCATCGGCCTGTCGACCTTGATCCCCCAGCCGGGCAGCGATTGCCGGCAATTGATCTCGGCGGCGGACAAGGGGCTGTACCTGGCGAAGAACAATGGGCGTAATCAAGTGGGGATTGAATGAACCGTCAGGTTCATTCGCCGCTAAAGCCGCCAGGCGGGCTGCCTTGACAGCTTGATTACGTTATACTCGCCGGCTTTCAAAAGTTCGCCAACGAGTGCTGCCCGCCATGGAAATCAACCCGATCCTTAACAGTATCAAGGACCTGTCCGAGCGCTCCGAAACTATTCGGGGGTATCTTTGACTACGATCAAAAGCATGAGCGTCTGACTGAAGTCAATCGCGAGCTTGAAGATCCGTCTGTCTGGAACAACCCGTCGTACGCTCAGGAACTGGGCCGCGAGCGGTCGCTGCTGGCTCAGATCGTCGAAACCCTCGACGAAATGCACAGTGGCCTGGCCGATGCCAAAGACCTGCTGCTGATGTCCGCCGAAGAAGAAGACCAGGCCGCCGTCGATGATGTCGCCGCCGAAGTCGAGCGCCTGCGCGAGTCCCTGGAAAAACTCGAATTCCGTCGCATGTTCAGCGGTGAGATGGACGCCAACAACGCCTACCTGGACATCCAGGCCGGCTCCGGCGGTACCGAGGCCCAGGACTGGGCCAACATCCTGCTGCGCATGTACCTGCGCTGGGCGGATAAACGCGGTTTCGACGCGACCATCATGGAGCTGTCGGCTGGTGAAGTCGCCGGTATCAAAGGCGCTACCGTGCACATCAAGGGCGAATACGCCTTTGGCTGGCTGCGTACCGAAATCGGCGTGCACCGCCTGGTGCGCAAGAGCCCGTTCGACTCCGGCAACCGTCGTCACACCTCGTTCTCGGCCGTGTTCGTGTCGCCGGAAATCGATGACAACATCGAAATCGACATCAACCCGTCGGACCTGCGCATCGACACCTACCGCTCCTCCGGTGCCGGTGGTCAGCACGTTAACACCACCGACTCGGCCGTACGGATTACCCACGTACCGACCAACACCGTGGTCAGCTGCCAGAACGAACGTTCCCAGCATGCGAACAAAGACACCGCGATGAAAATGTTGCGGGCGCGTTTGTATGAGCAGGAAGTGCAGAAGCGCAACGCCGCTTCCCAAGCCCTGGAAGACACCAAGTCGGATATCGGCTGGGGTCATCAGATCCGTTCGTATGTGCTCGATGCCTCGCGGATCAAGGATCTGCGCACCAACATCGAACGCAGCGACTGCGACAAGGTGCTCGACGGCGACATCGACGAATACCTGGTAGCCAGCTTGAAACAAGGGCTTTAACGCACGCCCTACGGGGGCAATACGACCCTGTAGGAGCGAGGCTTGCCCGCGAACCCCGGCGAATGCCGGGGGCAACGAACCTGATGGAATATTTAAAGACATGAGCGACCTACAACTCGACCCGCAAGCCCTGCAACAGGAAGAAAACTCCCTGATCGCCCTGCGCAAGGAAAAGCTTGCTGCCGAGCGCGCCAAGGGCAATGCCTTCCCCAACGACTTCCGCCGCGACAACTACTGCAATGACTTGCAGAAACAGTACGCGGACAAGACCAAGGAAGAGCTGGCAGAGGCTGCGATCCCGGTCAAGGTTGCCGGTCGCATCATGCTCAACCGTGGCTCGTTCATGGTGATTCAGGACATGACCGGGCGGATTCAGGTTTACGTCAACCGTAAAACCCTGTCCGAAGACACCCTGGCCGCGGTGAAAACCTGGGACATGGGCGACATCATTGCCGCCGAAGGCACCCTGGCGCGTTCCGGCAAGGGTGACCTGTACGTCGAAATGACCAGCGTGCGCCTGCTGACCAAATCCCTGCGCCCGCTGCCGGACAAGCACCACGGCCTGACCGACACCGAGCAGCGCTACCGTCAGCGTTACGTTGACCTGATCGTCAACGAAGAGGTGCGCCAGACCTTCCGCGTTCGCTCGCAAGTCATCGCGCACATCCGCAGCTTCCTGATGAAGCGTGACTTCCTGGAAGTGGAAACGCCGATGCTGCAAACCATTCCGGGCGGCGCGGCGGCCAAGCCGTTCGAGACTCACCACAACGCGCTGGACATGGAAATGTTCCTGCGTATCGCGCCTGAGCTGTACCTCAAGCGCTTGGTGGTCGGCGGTTTCGAGAAAGTCTTCGAGATCAACCGAAACTTCCGTAACGAAGGCGTTTCGACGCGTCACAACCCTGAATTCACCATGTTGGAGTTCTACCAGGCTTACGCCGACTACGAAGACAACATGGACCTGACCGAAGAGCTGTTCCGTGAACTGGCTCAACTGGTTCTGGGCAGCACCGACGTGCCTTATGGCGACAAAGTGTTCCACTTCGGCGAGCCGTTCGTGCGTCTGTCGGTGTTCGACTCGATCCTCAAGTACAACCCTGAGCTGACCGCTGACGACCTGACTGACATCGACAAGGCCCGCACCATCGCCAAGAAGGCCGGCGCCAAGGTGCTGGGCTTTGAAGGTCTGGGCAAATTGCAGGTGATGATTTTCGAAGAACTGGTCGAGCACAAGCTGGAGCAGCCGCACTTCATCACCCAGTACCCGTTCGAAGTGTCGCCGCTGGCCCGTCGTAACGACGAGAACCCGAACGTCACCGACCGTTTCGAACTGTTCATCGGTGGTCGTGAAATCGCCAACGCCTACTCCGAGTTGAACGACGCGGAAGACCAGGCCGAACGTTTCATGGCGCAGGTGGCCGACAAGGACGCCGGCGACGACGAAGCCATGCATTACGACGCCGACTTCGTTCGCGCGCTGGAGTACGGCATGCCGCCAACGGCCGGTGAAGGGATCGGCATCGACCGTCTGGTGATGTTGCTGACCAACTCACCGTCCATCCGCGACGTGATCCTGTTCCCGCACATGCGGCCACAAGCGTAAGTGTTTCAATTAAAAAGCCGCCTAAAACAGGCGGCTTTTTATTGCCTGTCTGGTACAAACGTATCAATTGGTTACTTTTGACGTTTAGAGAGGAATACCTGTCGTGAATCGTGCAATGGCTCAAGAAGGTGCAGCGGTTATCGCCACTGCGGTCGCTGAAAGTGTTCAGTACCAGGGTCGCAAGGCCAGCCGACAGGGCAGCGAACAGCGTCGACAGGACATTCTCGACGCGGCGATGCGCATTGTCGTGCGCGATGGCGTGCGGGCCGTGCGACACCGTGCAGTGGCCGCTGAAGCGGGTGTGCCGCTGTCGGCCACGACGTACTATTTCAAGGACATCGATGACCTGCTCACCGATACCTTCGCCCAATACGTGGAACGCAGCGCGGCGTTCATGGCCCGGTTGTGGGCCAGCAACGAAGGCCTGTTGCGCGAGATGGTTGTCAGCGGCGATGGCACCCCCGAGTCCCGCTCACAGTTGGCGGACGATATCGCCAGGCTGATGGCTGACTATGTGCATCGGCAATTGATCAATCGCCGCGAGCACTTGATGGCCGAACAAGCCTTCCGCCAGGAAGCCTTGCTCAACCCGCGTCTGGCCTTGTTGGTGCGCTCTCATCAGCAAATTCTGCTGCAGGGCACCTGCCAGCTTTTCGAAGTATTGGGTTCCCGTGAGCCACAACAGGATGCCAAAGTGTTGACTGCGATTATCGGACGGATGGAATATCAGGGCCTGCTCAACGACGCCGAGCCTGTTGCCGAAGAGGAAATGCTCGGCATCCTCAACCGCTACATGCATTTGGTGTTGGCGTCGGTGTAACCCGGTACTCCATCGTTCCCACGCTCTGCATGGGAATTACCGACGTGACGCAGAACCGGATGCGTTCCCACGCAGAGCGTGGGAACGATCAATGCGCAAAAGTCGTCGTGTATCGATAGGGAGTGTTGAATGAAAGCCTGGCGCGTCGTTGTGATCGCCTTGTCGATCCTGCTGCTCAGTGGCTGTCTGGTGACCTTCAAGGAGCCGCTGCCCGCCAGCGAGCCCGCGCCCAAAGGGCTGCTTGGCAAATGGACCAGCACCAATGCCTGGGGGGAGCCGATGAACCTGGAACTGACACGCATCGGTGACAATCGCTATCAGGCGGTCAGCTACTTCAAGGCCAAACCCCACGAGCGTGAAGCCTATCCCTTCACCGTGTCGCGCCATGGCAATCGCTGGTATCTGTCGGCTAAGGTGCCGGCGCAGTTCGGCGGGAACTTCACCATCACCGGTTTCGAGCTCAACGATAAGCACGAACTGGTGGTCTACAACCTCGACCTTGAACAGATCAAACAGGCCATGGGTCAAGAAGCCCTCAGTGGCCAAGGCTTCCAGACCGACGACGGCGACGGGGTGTTGATCAATAACAGCCTGGATCAGGTGTTTGCCTACCTCGATGATCCGGCCAATTCCGATGTTTTCGTCGAAGCGGTGCGCTACCAGCGCCTGGCAAAAACCAAATAAACCCAGCACGTAACGGTTTTACTACAGGAGTTTCGGGTGGACGAATACCAGCAGACGATACGCATTTTGTCCGATCGCATAGTGCTGGCGCAGACGCCGATTCGCGTTCTGGATGCGGTCAAGTGGGACGACAGCATTCGCAAGGGGTTCCTCAAGGGCAAGGGCAAGGAAATGCCGGCCGTGGACCGCGACTACTACCTCAATCGACCGTTGGCATTTGACTCCAGCAAAGTGAAGCTGGAATTCCAGAACATCGAGCGTGACATCACCCGCCAGCTCGGCCAGTTCAACCCGGTCGGGCAGATCATGCGTCGTATGTGCAAGGAATACCGCATGGTGATCCGCATGCTCGAAGCGCGTGGCACCGAGGATTTCGGGTTGATTTCCCAAGAGTTGTACGGCGCGGCGTCCGATGCGTTCCACGCCGGTGATCCGACCTTGGCTGACCTGGGGCTGATGCTCTCCGATTACCTGAACAACATCGCCGGCCGTGGCGACCTCAAGGACGAACCGAAAGTCCTCACCGCCAAGGAAGCTGTCGACCTGCTGCAACATCGGTTGAACAAGGTGTTTGGCGAAAACGAGGAAACCATCCGGGTGTTTGAATCCGATGGTATCGTCGCCGATGCGGCGGCCGGCGCCGACTACATCAAGATCCGCACCGACGCGATGTTCAACAACCGCGACGTGCGTGCGCTGGAAGTCCATGAAGGGCTGGTGCATGTGGGCACCACGCTCAACGGCCTGAATCAGCCGATCTGCACCTTCCTGTCCAAAGGCCCGCCGTCGTCCACCGTGACCCAGGAAGGCTTGGCGATCCTGATGGAAATCATCACCTTCGCCTCCTACCCGAGCCGCCTGCGCAAACTGACCAACCGCACCCGCGCCATTCATATGGTGGAGGAGGGCGCGGACTTCTTGCAGATCTACGAGTTCTTCTGTGAGCAAGGCTTCGAAATGGCCGAAAGCTACGGCAACGCCAGTCGGGTTTTCCGTGGCTCGGTGCCGACTGGTCTGCCATTTACCAAAGACTTGTCCTACCTCAAGGGCTTTATCATGGTTTACAACTACATTCAGTTGGCCGTGCGTAAAGGCAAGCTGGAGCAGATACCGCTATTGTTTTGCGGCAAGACCACGCTGGAAGACATGCGGACCTTGCGCCAATTGGTGGACGAAGGCCTGGTGGTGCCACCCAAGTACCTGCCCGACCAATTCCGCGACATGAACGCGCTGTCGGCCTGGATGTGCTTCTCCAACTTCCTCAACCACCTGAGCCTGGACCGGATCGAAGCGGATTATTCCAATATTCTGTAAATCACCAACTGATCGTTCCCACGCTCTGCGTGGGAATGCCGCAATGGACGCTCTGCGTCCTCTGTGACGCAGAGCGTCACGGGATGCATTCCCACGCGGAGCGTGGGAACGATCGATTTCATACATCACTGCGAGGCTTCACCGGATGAGAATCCTCGGCATCTTTTGCCTGCTCCTGGCCCTCGGCGGTTGCGACTCTCTGCTGTTCTACCCCGAGCCCGGCCAGCCGTTCACCCCGGAAAAAGCCAAACTCGAATTCCGCGACGTCACCCTGATCACCGCAGACGGCCTCAAGCTGCATGGCTGGTGGCTGCCGGCGAAAAAAGGTGTCGAGGTCAAAGGCACGGTGCTGCATTTGCACGGCAACGGCGGCAACCTGGCGTGGCATTTGGGTGGGAGCTGGTGGTTGCCGGAGCAGGGCTATCAAGTATTGCTGGTGGACTATCGCGGGTACGGTTGGTCCGAAGGTAAACCGGCGTTGCCGGCGATCTATCAGGACATCGATGCCGCGTTCAAATGGCTCGACCAGGCCCCGGAGGTCAAGGGTAAGCCGCTGATCCTTCTCGGTCAGAGCCTTGGCGGCTCCATGGCCGTGCATTTTCTGGCCCTACATCCCGAGCGCCAGCGGCAACTCAAGGCTTTCGTGCTCGATGGTGTGCCTGCCAGCTACCGCGATGTCGGGCGTTTCGCCCTGAGCACGTCGTGGATGACCTGGCCGTTCCAGGTGCCGTTGTCCTGGTTGGTGCCGGACGGCGATAGCGCGATCCGTTCCATGAAGCAGCTCAACGGCGTACCGAAACTGATCTATCACAGTCTCGATGATCAACTGGTGCCCCTTTCCAACGGCATCCGACTGTATCAAGCTGCGCCGCCGCCGCGCGTGCTGCAACTGACCCGGGGCGGTCATGTGCAAACCTTTGCCGACCCGGTCTGGCAAAAGGTCATGCTGCGCTACCTCGAAGACCCCCAGCATTTCAACGGTCTGCGCCGCCTGGGTGAAGTCCCGAATTACCCGACACCCCCGAATTCTGAAGATGAACCACCAGAGAGTCCGCAATGAGTGAAGAACGTAACGCCATCCCGCTGATCATCACCGGTATTTGCAGCATCCTCGGCACCGTGGGTGCCCTGTGGTGGTACGGCTACCTGCACTTCGCCAAACCCGAAGATGCGCTACTGCTCAGCGACTTCACCATGCTCAAGACCGTGCCGGGCGAAGACTACAAGGTCTCCCTGGAACCGGCTCCGCAGGTGGCCCAGTGCATTGATGGCGTGTTGGTGTTGTTCGACACCGACCAGAAAGGCCTGACTGGCGTGCTGATCAACAGCAAGAAAAAAGCCGTGCGCTGCATGGGCGAGGAAACGCCGCAAAAACTCGAACAGTAACCTGGTCGTACACAAATACTGTGTCACCGAAGATCCAATGTGGGAACGTCAAATAAAAAAGCCCCGCCTGATCAATTCAGACGGGGCTTTAAGTTTCAGCGTGGTCAGCTTACTTGGCGCTGACCGCCGAACGCGGAATCACCGGCTGGTTATCGTTGGAAATAGTCACTTCCACCCGACGGTTCATCGCACGGCCCGAAACGCTGGTGTTATCGGCCACCGGGTATTCCTTGCCATAACCCTGGGCCACGATGCGTGCAGGATCGACACCCATCTTGATCAGGGCCACTTGCACCGAGGTCGCGCGACGCTCGGACAGCGACTGGTTATAAGGCGCCGAGCCGGTGCTGTCGGTATAGCCTTCGACAATCACTTTACGGTCCGGGTTTTCCTGAAGGAACTGCGCCAGTTTGTTGATATTCACCAAACCATTGGACTTCAGTTCCGCCTTGTTGGTGGCGAACAGCACATCACCAAACGTCACCAAGGTGCCGCGATCGGTCTGTTTGGCGTTCAGGCTGTCTTGCAGCTGCTTGATCTGCTGGTCGCGGGCATCCAGACGAGCCTGAGCCCGTTGTGCCGCGGCATTTTTCAGGTTGTTTTCAGCGGTGCGCAGAGCGATGGTCTGCTTGGCCACTTCAACACGCTGATTGGTCAGGTAAGCCAGTTGGTCGACCTTGGCCTGGTCTTCCCTGTCCTGATAAGCCTTTTCGGCCTTGTCCAGGTAGTCGCTGGCGTCTTTGGTTTCCAGTGCCGCAACTTTGCTGGCTTGCGGGTTGGCTTGCAGACCGGTGTAGTTGGTACGGGCTTGCTCCAGGTTCGCGTTAGGGGGTGTGGAGCAGGCAGCCAGTGCAACACTTGCGGCCAGGAGGGCGGGGATCATCAATTGTTTGCGCATAATGGTTCGTCCTTTCTATCGATAAGAGTTTCAGGTCTGGAAATCGGGATGCGCGCTTACTGCACGGTGCGCTGACTTTCCTGACGCAGTTCCTGAACACCTTTCTGGGAATCCTTCACAGCTTGTTCGGCTTTCATCGCCTGGGCCTTGCGCTCGGCGACACGGGCGTCCCACTCGGCTTGCTCGGCCAGCATTCTGGCTTCGTCATACTTCTTGTCGTGCATGGCGATTTCAGCTTGTTTGAGCTTGTCCTGAGCAGCCTTCATTTCCACGGCGGCAAATTCGGTACCGCCGGCGCTGACCGCGCTGTTCACGGCCGATTGGGTCACGGCGTATTGCTCGCTCGGCGGGTTACCGGCGCAACCGGCCAGAACGAAGCTGCTGCCGATGGCCAGGGCCGCCAGTTTGAGACCGCGCAGGTGGGTGAGCGAGGATGGGGCAGTGCTGGTCTTCATGGTCTTCAACTCCATTGGATAACTCCTGAAAAACATCTGAATCCATCCTGGGCAAGGAGCCGCAACCTACAATTTCCAGAGTGCTTTTTGAAACGGCCGTCCCAGGCGTGGTTACTGGGTTGACCCGAAGTGTTTTTCAAAAGTTCAGAGAAGATGGCCCATCGCCGGAAAAAACTTTGACCGAGTGGACAAGGCTCTAACTCGGGAACTTTCGGGTTGTGCAGGGGTATTCCCAGGCTTTGAGGGACTTGGTAATACGCGGTTTTGAAGGATGGAGGCAATTAAACTGTGGGAGCGAGCCTGCTCGCGAATGCGTCAGTAAATCCGCATTGAGGGTGGCTGATCCAGCGCTTTCGCGAGCAGGCTCGCTCCCACAGGTTCTAGTGTTTTTGCTTGTCAATCGGTCGATAAATCATGCAAATGACGCCGAGACAAAGCGAGAAAACGCGGGGTCGGACCGACGTCTTCGTACAGCGGATCACCTTCTTCGTCGGTGGCCACCACCGTTGACCCTTTCACATACGGAAAACTCGCTTCGAGTTCTTCCAGGGCGGCGCCGATCAGCTCGCCGAGCAGTTCTTCGGGGTGCCGTTTGGGGTACATCTCGATAATTGCCGCCAGCCGTGCGGCGGATTCCACGTCCAGACGAATCGTGTAGCCAGTGTCGGTCAGGCGACCCTTGGCGTTTTCTTCCCAATGCTTGGCGAGCTCGCGGATTTTCATAATGACCTCATTGCGCACCTGCTCGTGGCAGGCCGGGTGAGTGTCCGCCGGTGTCGGCGGCAAGCCGTTGTACGGCTTATTGTTGAGACTAGCTTCAGTGCCGGGGGGGTGAAGTCTCTTTGTCGTCTGCTTGTAAGAACTGCTTTACGACGGCACTCTCTATTCAAAGCCTCTTATACCAAAGCATAGCCGCCCGGATATTCGCTGGAGAACTGCTGATGACCGATATTGATGCACGCTTGCGCGAGGACGTTCACCTGTTGGGTGAGCTGTTGGGCAACACCATTCGTGAACAGTACGGGGACGACTTTCTCGACAAGATCGAGCAGATCCGCAAGGGCGCCAAGGCTGATCGTCGCGGTTCGATGGACGCCGAGCTGAGCGCCAGCCTCAACCAGTTGAGCGAAGACGAGCTGCTGCCGGTGGCGCGGGCATTCAACCAGTTCCTCAACCTGGCCAATATCGCCGAGCAGTATCAGCTGATTCATCGCCGCGAAGAGTCGCAGCCCGAGCCGTTCGAGGCCCGAGTGTTGCCGGAACTGCTCGCTCGACTGCTGACTGCGGGCCATGATGCCGAGTCCCTGGCGAGGCAATTGGGGCGGCTGGAAATCGAGCTGGTATTGACCGCGCACCCCACCGAAGTGGCGCGTCGCACGCTGATTCAGAAGTACGACGCGATCGCCGCGCAACTGGCTGCTCAGGACCATCGTGACCTGACCACCGCCGAACGCGAGCAGATCAAGACGAAGTTGCAGCGCCTGATCGCCGAAGCCTGGCACACCGAAGAAATCCGCCGCACCCGACCGACACCGGTGGACGAAGCCAAGTGGGGCTTCGCGGTGATCGAGCATTCGCTGTGGCAGGCGATTCCCAATTATTCGCGCAAGGCCGATCAGGCCTTGCATGCCGCCACCGGCCTGCACCTGCCACTGGAGGCCGCGCCGATTCGCTTTGCCTCATGGATGGGCGGCGACCGCGACGGCAACCCCAACGTCACCGCTGCCGTGACCCGTGAAGTGCTGCTGCTGGCGCGCTGGATGGCCGCCGATTTGTACCTGCGTGATGTTGATCACCTCGCCGCCGAGTTGTCGATGCAGCAGGCCAGTGACGAGTTGAAAGCCAAGGCCGGCGACAGCGCCGAGCCTTACCGCGCAGTGCTCAAGCAATTGCGTGAACGCCTGCGCGCAACCCGTAATTGGGCCCACGCATCCCTGACGGCAACCACACCAGCGTCAGCCGATGTGCTGCAAAACAATCGTGACCTGCTGGACCCGCTGGAGCTGTGCTATCACTCGCTGCATGAATGCGGAATGGGCGTCATCGCCGATGGCCCGTTGCTCGATTGCCTGCGCCGCGCGGTGACGTTCGGGCTGTTTCTGGTGCGCCTCGACGTGCGCCAGGACTCGTCTCGCCACACGGCGGCCATGACCGAAATCACCGATTACCTCGGCCTGGGCCGTTATGAGGACTGGAGCGAAGAGGAGCGCATCGCCTTCCTGATGCGTGAACTGAACAATCGTCGGCCATTGCTGCCGGCGTACTTCAAGCCGTCTGCCGACACCGCCGAAGTGCTGGCGACGTGCCGGGAAATCGCTGCGGCACCGGGGGCTTCCCTCGGTTCGTATGTGATTTCCATGGCCGGTGCCGCTTCCGATGTGCTGGCCGTGCAATTGCTGCTCAAAGAGTCCGGCGTATTGCGGCCGATGCGCGTGGTGCCGCTGTTCGAAACCCTCGCCGACCTCGACAACGCGGGCCCGGTGATCGAAAAACTCTTGCTGCTGCCGGGCTATCGCTCGCGCCTGCAAGGGCCGCAGGAAGTGATGATCGGGTATTCCGACTCGGCCAAGGACGCTGGCACCACCGCAGCGGCCTGGGCGCAGTATCGGGCGCAGGAGCGGCTGGTGGATATTTGCCGCGAGCAACAAGTGGAACTGCTGTTGTTCCACGGTCGCGGTGGCACCGTCGGCCGTGGTGGTGGTCCGGCGCACGCGGCGATTCTGTCGCAGCCGCCGGGCTCGGTGGCGGGGCGTTTCCGCACCACCGAGCAGGGGGAAATGATTCGTTTCAAATTCGGCCTACCGGACATCGCCGAGCAAAACCTCAATCTGTACCTGGCGGCGGTGCTGGAGGCGACCTTGTTGCCACCGCCACCCCCTGAGCCTGCCTGGCGTCATTTGATGGACGAATTGGCCGCCGACGGCGTCAAGGCTTACCGCGCCGTGGTGCGGGAGAATCCGCAGTTTGTCGAGTATTTCCGCCAGTCCACCCCGGAGCAGGAGTTGGGGCGTTTGCCTTTGGGCAGCCGCCCGGCCAAGCGCCGCGCGGGTGGCATCGAAAGCCTGCGCGCCATTCCATGGATCTTCGGCTGGACCCAGACGCGCCTGATGTTGCCGGCCTGGCTCGGCTGGGAAGCGGCATTGAGCAAGGCGTTGGAGCGCGGCGAGGGTGAGTTGCTGGGGCAGATGCGCGAGCAGTGGCCGTTCTTCCGTACCCGCATCGATATGCTGGAAATGGTGCTGGCCAAGGCCGACGCCGATATCGCCCAGTCTTACGATGAACGCCTGGTCGAGCCGGATCTGCTCCCTTTGGGTGCGCATTTACGCGACCTATTGTCGCAGGCCTGTGCGGTGGTCCTGGGGTTGACCGGTCAGTCGCAGCTACTGGCACATAGCCCAGCCACCCTTGAATTCATCCGTCTGCGAAACACTTACCTCGACCCGCTGCATCTATTGCAGGCCGAACTGTTGGCACGTTCGCGGCAACAGGATGTGGCCCAAGGCAGCCCGGTAGAACAGGCGTTACTGGTGTCTGTGGCGGGGATTGCCGCCGGTTTGCGAAATACCGGCTAAGGTTTTCGTCGGGGGGGGCAGGCACCCGGCGCGAGCGTCGAGTGCCTGCTGGCGAGCGGTCGAAAAGGTCTGTCACGCGACAGTTCATGATGGGGTTGCGACTTGGATCACCCCTTCGCAGGGTCTCATCAGGCGCGGGTTTCTCCGACTTTCGGCGGCTTGTGTGGGCCGGGCCTGCTGTGTATCTTGATCAGCCTTTGGCCGTTTGGGCGGTCACGACCCTATTTTTGAGATTGGCCCCACGAGGCGAATCCTTTGTTATTTAAATAAAAAATTGAGGAGCACATCGATGCGCGTCATTCTGCTGGGAGCTCCCGGGGCCGGTAAAGGTACTCAGGCTAAGTTCATCACCGAGAAATTCGGCATTCCGCAAATCTCTACCGGCGACATGCTGCGTGCTGCGGTAAAAGCCGGCACCGAGCTGGGCGTTAAAGCCAAAAGCATTATGGATGCCGGTGGTCTGGTCTCCGACGACCTGATCATCGCTCTGGTCAAGGACCGTATCGCGCAGCCTGACTGTGCCAACGGTTTCCTGTTCGACGGTTTCCCGCGCACCATTCCGCAAGCTGAAGCGCTGGTAGAAGCTGGCGTGGAACTGGACAACGTGGTCGAAATCGCCGTCGATGACGAAGAAATCGTTCAGCGTATCGCCGGTCGTCGCGTTCACGAGGCCAGCGGCCGCGTGTACCACACCGTCTACAACCCGCCAAAAATCGCCGGCAAAGACGACATCACCGGTGAAGAGCTGGTGCAGCGCAAGGACGACACCGAAGAAACCGTGCGTCATCGCCTGTCGGTCTACCACTCCCAGACCAAACCGCTGGTGGAGTTCTACCAGGGTCTGGCCTCGGCGCAGGGCAAGCCGAAATACAGCCATATTCCGGGTGTTGGCTCGGTTGAAGTGATCACTGGCAAGGTACTTGAAGCACTGAGCTGAAAAGTCTGATCGGCTTCATCTTCTACGGCCCGCTTGCGGGCCGTAGTTGTTTATACTGGCGCACTTTTTCTGACCTCTCTTACGGAAACATCGATGAGCACCTTGCTGGCCCTGGACACCGCGACTGAAGCTTGCTCCGTTGCCTTGCTGCATGACGGCAAAGTTACGAGTCATTACGAGGTGATCCCGCGCCTGCATGCGCAGAAGCTGCTGCCGATGATCCAGCAACTGCTGGCCGACGCCGGGACCACGCTGCAAGCGGTCGATGCCATTGCGTTCGGCCGTGGGCCGGGTGCGTTCACCGGTGTGCGAATCGCCATCGGCGTGGTGCAAGGTCTGGCGTTTGCGCTGGATCGCCCGGTGTTGCCGGTTTCCAATCTCGCCGTACTCGCCCAGCGGGCCTATCGCGAACACGGCGTCAGCCAGGTCGCGGCGGCCATCGATGCGCGCATGGATGAGGTGTATTGGGGTTGCTACCGCGAAACGGCGGGGGAGATGCGGTTGGTGGGCAACGAAGCGGTATTGCCACCGGAAGCCGCTGCATTGCCGGCCGATGCCAGCGGCGAGTGGTTCGGCGCTGGCACCGGTTGGGGGTATGCCGAACGCATTGCGGTCAACCTGAGCGGGCAGGACGCAGGTATGCTGCCCCACGCCGAAGACCTGCTGACCCTGGCACGCTTTGCCTGGGAACGCGGTGAAGCGATCGTGGCCGATGAGGCGCAGCCGGTGTATCTGCGCGATAAAGTCGCGACC
The DNA here is from genome assembly GCF_031570575.1 of Pseudomonas sp. JL3. Classification (NCBI taxonomy): domain Bacteria; kingdom Pseudomonadati; phylum Pseudomonadota; class Gammaproteobacteria; order Pseudomonadales; family Pseudomonadaceae; genus Pseudomonas; species Pseudomonas sp. JL3. The sequence continues at coordinate 108,945 of NZ_JAKWJK010000013.1, read as the reverse complement.
CCCAAAGCGCGTTAAATTTCCCGGACTGAGCGGGTCCAATCGCGCAAGCCCGCTCCCACAGGGTTAGCGGAGCTTCTGTGAGGGCAGGCTTGCCCGCGATGGCAGTCTGACAGCCAGCGCAAATCGTCATTTTCTCTCCTGCGCTTTTAAACCTTTTGTCTTTTATGTGTTCTAGTTATCACTCGGCGGTTTGCGAAGTGGGCTGTGCGCCACTAAACTGCCATCACTGATACCGGACATGTACTCATGCGTATAGACGGCGTTTCCTCCCAGTCCTACCCCATCAAGCGCAAGCCCCGCAAAGGCCCTGTGGTGGAGGATGACTCCGTCGATATCGACGGCGAGCTGGAATTCCCAACCGAAGAGCAATTGGCCGCCCGCGCCGCCAAAGCCTCCGCGCAACGCCTGAGCAATCTTCCCGCTCGTCAACAAGACATGATCTATCACCGCGCCATGCGCAAAAGCGTGGCGATGGCACTGGCCAGTTACCTGAGCACCGCCACTTTTGTCGATTGGGATGCGGATGTACTGGGTCTCGACCTGTACATCTGATGTTGCTGCCTTACTACCTCGGCTGCCCGTCCTGGAGTGAAAACGCCTGGCGCGATTACTTGTATCCCCAAGACGCCAGGCCTGCCGAGTTTCTCAACCTTTATTCTCAAGTGTTCAACGCCGTAGAAGGCAATACGACCTTCTACGCGAGCCCCTCTGCCGCCACCGTGCAGCGTTGGGTCGAAACCATGCCTGAACACTTTCGCTTCACCGCCAAGTTCCCCGGCGACATCAGCCACAGCGGCGACCTGCGCGAGCAACTGACCGCTGCCGAAACCTTCCTGCAATTGCTCAGCCCTCTGGGTGAACGGGTTTCTCCCCTCTGGCTGCAATTGTCCAAAAGCTTCACCCCTCAACGCTTGTCCGAGCTGGCCGGTTTTATCGATGCGGTGGACCGGCCCTTGGCGGTCGAAGTGCGGCACGATGAGTTCTTCGCCAAGGGCGACGCCGAGCGGATGCTCAATCGTTTACTGCTGGACCGCGGTGTCGAGCGTATCTGCCTCGATCCGCGAGCGCTGTTCAGCTGCACCTCGACCGATCCTTCAGTGCTCCACGCCCAATCGAAAAAGCCCAGGGTGCCGCCTCGTCCTGCTGCGTTTACTCAATTCCCACAGGTGCGCTTCATCGGCCATCCTGTGCTTGAAGCCAACGATCCGTTCCTGGTGCCGTGGGTCGAGAAAATCGCTGTCTGGATCGAAGAGGGCCGCACGCCCTATATCTTCCTGCACACCGCCGATAACCTGCTGGCAGCGAAACTGGCACAACGTTTCCACGCACAACTGATGCTGCGTTTGCCTGGCTTGCCGCCGCTGCCTGAGCTATACAGAGAACCCGCCGCCGAGCAACTTGGCTTGCTCTGAAGCGGGCTTTTCCCCCTTTTCAGGAGCCTGCCAATGGATGCGCAAACCCTTCGAGCCCAGGCGTTCAAAGCACTGCACGAACGCGAGGGTACTTTTGTCATTCCCAACCCTTGGGACGCCGGCTCGGCGAAGATGCTCGCCAGCCTTGGCTTCGAGGCGCTGGCGACCACCAGTGCCGGTTACGCCTTTTCCCGGGGCCGTCCCGATGGCGGGCTGACGCTCGACGAGACCCTGGCGAACGTTGAAGCGATTGTCGCGGCCACTGATCTGCCGGTAGCGGTGGATCTCGAAAACGGTTTTGCCGACGCCCCAACGGACTGCGCCCAAAGTATTGTGCGGGCCGCCAAGGCTGGTGCCGTCGGTGGTTCGATCGAAGATGCAACGGGGCGTGAGGACGGTCCGATCTACTGCTTTGAGCATGCCGTGGCGCGTATCGAAGCGGCCGTCGCGGCGGCTCGCAGTTTGCCTTTTCCCTTCGTGCTGACGGCGCGCGCCGAGAACTTTCTGCACGGCAATCCTGACCTCGACGACACCATTCGCCGCTTGCAGGCATTCGCCGAGGCGGGGGCCGACGTACTTTATGCACCGGGCCTGCGCAGCGCTGAAGAAGTATTGGCAGTCGTGCGTGCCGTGGCGCCGAAACCAGTCAATGTGTTGATGTCCGGCGGGCTCAAACTGACGGTGGAGCAGTTGAGGGAAATCGGCGTCAAACGCGTCAGCGTCGGTTCGGCCCTGGCGCTGGCGGCGTATGGCGAGTTTTTCCGCGCTGCCGAGGAAATCCAGCAACACGGGACCTTCGGCTTCACCTCCCGGTCGATGCCGTTCCAGAAGGCCAATCAATTGTTCAAAGGCTGACGATGCGGTTTCGGTGGGGGTTGTTGCTGGTGCTGTTGATCATCGGCGCTGCCGGGTTGAGCGTCTGGCGCGGCTGGGTGTCCATTCCCCCGCAATGGAACCCGTGGGCGCCGCTGGACGTGAAGACCGAGCCGAACCTGCTGACCCGCTACAAACTGATGCGTCTGCGCGATGATCCGCAGTTATGCGACCAGGCCCTGAGCAGCTCCGGGTTACGTGTAAGCCATCAGGCCGACAGCCCGGACGCGGCTTGCCCGTTGACCAACACCTTGCGCGTGCAAGGTGGCGAGGCGGCGCTGAGCAGCAGTTTCCTCGCCAGTTGCAGCCTGGCGGTGGCGTTCGCCTTGTTCGAGCGCCACGCCCTGCAACCAGCGGCTCAGGCAGCTTACGGGCAGGCGGTGAAACGGGTCGACCATCTTGGCAGCTTCGCCTGTCGCAACGTCTACAACCGCGAAAACGGCAGACGCAGCCAGCATGCCACGGCCGATGCACTGGATATCAGCGGATTCCGGCTGGCGGACGGCCGATTCATCAGCGTGCTCAGGGATTGGCCGAAGGATAACCGGGACGCGCGATTTCTCCGTCAGGTCCGCGACGGCGCCTGCGATATGTTCAGTGTGGTGTTGAGCCCGGACTACAACGCCGCCCATCGCAATCACTTTCATGTGGATGTCGGGCCGTGGTGGCGGTGTCGCTGAGGGTTAGGCGGCGATGCGCAGGTTCTGCAGAACGATCGGGCGTGCCCAGCCGTTATCGAAATCGAATTGCTTCTGTTGCTCCACCAGCTCTTCGGGCGAGAACGGCGGGAATGGCTTGTCCAGCAGGTCGAGTTCGAACTCGGCGATCGGCAAGTGCAGCGGACGCGGTTGCGCTGCGGTGCCAGGCTCTGGCAGCGGTTGACCGGCGGTGAGCACGATCGGGCGAACCCAGCCGCTTTCGAAGTCCTGTTGTTTCTGTTGCGCGACGATTTCTTCCGGCGGGAACGGCGGGAACGGTTTGTCGGCCAAGTCCATTTCGAACTCGGCAATCGGCAGGAACAGGGGTTCTGGCGGACGGACTGGTGTTTCGATCACATCACATTCGCGCTGGGAAATGATGTGCGCCAGCAGCTCGCTGCCGACGGTCGGTTCGACCGGGCTGTCGAGATCGACCGGCGGAAAGTTGAGAGACTCCGGCACGACATCGCCCGACTGATCGGCCAGGGCCTGGGCAAAAAAATCCTGCCACAGGTGACTGACGCCGCTCAGTGCTTGGGAATTTCGCAGGCCAAAATCGCCGTGGGGCGAGAGGTAACCTATCGATGTGCGTTGAATGTCTGACATTTCTCTCGGTCGACGCTCAGCTCTGGCAAAATGCTCGATAGTTTGGTTATCGGCCGTTTTTGCCGATCATTAATTTTTTGAGCGTGTTTTCCCATGATTGAGCAACCTGCGGCCTGCCGCATCCATGTCGAGGCCTTGGGCACGACCTTTCAGCCACAGGCCGAGCAATGGGCCGAGCGCCTGGGGTTGCCGTTACAGGTGGATGACGGCGAGTTTGCCTTGCAGGTGGGCGAGCAGGGGTTGCAGCTGCAACAACTGGGGCCGGACGCACCGGGACCGGTGCGAGTGGATTTTGTCGAGGGCGGTGCGGCCCATCGTCGGTTGTACGGCGGCGGCAGCGGTCAGATGATCGCCAAGGCGGTCGGCATCGCCCAGGGCGTGCGCCCGCGCGTGCTGGACGCCACGGCGGGGCTCGGCAAGGACGCGTTCGTGCTGGCCAGCCTGGGCTGCGAGATGAGCCTGATCGAGCGCCAGCCGCTGATCGGTGCCTTGCTGGAAGATGGCCTGGCGCGTGGCGCGGAAGATTTCGACGTGGCGCCGATCGTGGCGCGGATGCGTTTGCTCAAGGGCAACTCGATCGAGGTAATGCGCAACTGGGAGGGCGAGCCGCCGCAGGTGATTTACCTCGACCCGATGTTTCCCCATCGCGAGAAGACCGCGTTGGTGAAGAAGGAAATGCGCCTGTTCCGGCCGCTGGTAGGCGATGACCCGGATGCGCCGGCCCTGCTCGAAGCGGCATTGGCCCTGGCCAGTCACCGGGTGGTGGTCAAGCGCCCACGCAAGGCACCATGCATCGAGGGGCCGAAGCCGAGTCATGCGCTGGACGGCAAGTCCAGCCGGTATGACATTTATCCGAAAAAAGCGCTCAAGCCCTGATTCGATACTGATCGTTCCCACGCTCTGCGTGGGAATGCCTCAATGGACGCTCTGCGTCCGCTTTGAAAGGGACGCGGAGCGTCCCGGGCTGCATTCCCACGCAGAGCGTGGGAACGATCATTTCTCAGGCTGACTCCGGCCGATAAGCCCGCATAAACAATCCCACCACTTCCCGCACATGAGCTTCAGCCGCATCCCCGGTTACCGGCTCGCCGCAGCCATACAGCAACCGGAAATTCCCTGCGCCCTTGAGCAGGCAAAAGAAGTGCTCGGCGGCATTGCGTGGTTTATCGATGCTCAACACGCCACTCTGATCGATCTTGCTCAGCAAGCGCTCCATGCCGTGCAACACGCGTTCCGGCCCGGCCTCGAAGAAAATCTGTGCGAGTTTCGGGTCCTGGCTGCCCAGCGTCATCATCAGCCGGTGCAGGTTCACCGATTCGTCGCTGTTGATCAGTTGATGAAAGCCGTGTGCGATGTTCAGCAGCACGGTTTCCACGGCGATGCCGTCCGGCAATTCAAAAACCAGCGGAGGCAATTGCTCCTCGCATTTTGCCACGACAGCGGAGGAGAACAGCGTCTCCTTGTCGTTGAAATGGCTGTAGACCGTCAGCTTCGACACGCCGGCCTCAGTCGCTACGGCATCCATGCTGGTGTTGGCGTATCCCTTACTCAGAAACAGGATTTTCGCCGCGTCGAGGATTGCCCGGCGTTTGGCCAGATCCTTGGGGCGGCCCGGACCGCTGGGTGGGGAAAGATTGTCTGACATTCTTCGCTTTTAATACTGGACTGGTGAGTTTGCTATTAATAACATACTGGTCAGTATAATTATTCCAAGCCCCATTAGCGAAAGGTCCTTCACCATGTTCCGCTATGCCTTGCCCCTCGCATTGCCGGTCAGTCTGGCTTTTTTATTGTCTGCGTGTGGCCATGAAGAGGCGCCTCAAGTCACCGTCCGTCCAGCCATGGTCGTACAGCCAGAGCCCTCAGCTCAGGCCATGGAAAGTTATCCCGGTGAAGTCCGTGCGCGCTATGAGCCAGATCTGGCCTTCCGCATTGGCGGCAAAGTCAGCCGACGACTGGTCGAAGAAGGGCAGCGGGTCAAGGCTGACCAGCCTCTGGCGGAGCTTGATCCTCAGGACGTGCGCCTGCAACTGGAAGCCACCCGTGCCCAGGTCGCGGCTGCCGAAGCCAATCTGAACCTGGTGCGCGCCGAGCGTGATCGCTACAAGACCTTGATGGAGCGGCAGATGGTCAGCCGTTCGCAGTACGACAACGCGGAAAACCTCTACCGCTCCGGCGAAGCACGCCTCAAGCAAATCAAAGCCGAATTCAACGTCTCGACCAATCAGGCCAGTTACGCGGTGCTGCGTGCGCCGCAGGATGGCGTGGTGGCCAAACGTGCGGTTGAAGTCGGGCAAGTGGTCGCGGCCGGGCAAACCGTGTTTACCCTCGCCACCGATGGCGAGCGCGAAGTGTTGATCAGCCTGCCGGAGCAGAGCTTCGGTCGCTTCAAGGTCGGCCAACCGGTCTCGGTGGAACTCTGGACCCAACCCGATCAACGTTTCCCCGGACGCATCCGTGAACTGTCACCTGCGGCCGATCCGAAATCCCGCACCTTCGCCGCCCGCATTGCATTTGCCGCCGGCAAGGTTCCCGCCGAACTCGGCCAGAGCGCCCGGGTGTTCATCCAGACCGCCGATGTGGTGTCGTTGTCGGTGCCGCTGTCGGCGGTCACCGCGGAAAACGGCGCCACTTATGTGTGGGTGGTCGGCGCCAACAACACCTTGAAGAAAGCCCCGGTGCGGGTCGGTGCATTCGGCGAGAAAACCGTGCCGGTACTTGAAGGCCTGAACGCCAGCGACTGGGTGGTGGCGGCCGGTGTTCATGTGCTTCACGACGGGCAGCAAGTACGCCCGGTGGATCGCTCCAACCGTGTGGTCAATCTGGCGCACAAGGAGTAATCCCCGATGGGTTTCAATCTTTCCGAATGGGCGCTGCGTAACCGCCAGATCGTACTTTTTCTGATGCTCTTGCTGGCCGTCGTCGGCGCGTTGTCCTACACCAAGCTCGGCCAAAGCGAAGACCCGCCGTTTACTTTCAAAGCCATGGTGATTCGCACCAACTGGCCGGGGGCCACGGCCGAGGAAGTGTCGCGCCAGGTTACCGAGCGTATTGAAAAGAAACTGATGGAAACCGGCGAGTACGAACGGATCGCTTCGTTCTCCCGGCCGGGCGAGTCCCAGGTGACGTTCATGGCTCGGGACTCCATGCATTCGGTCGAAATCCCGGAGCTCTGGTATCAGGTCCGCAAGAAGATCAGCGACATTCGCCACACCCTGCCACCGGGCATCCAGGGGCCCTTCTTCAACGATGAGTTCGGCACCACCTTCGGCAACATCTACGCCCTGACCGGCGAAGGTTTTGATTACGCGGTGCTCAAGGACTACGCCGACCGCATCCAGATTCAGCTGCAACGGGTCAAGGATGTGGGCAAGGTCGACCTGATCGGCCTGCAAGACGAGAAGATCTGGATCGAACTGTCCAACGTCAAACTGGCCACTCTCGGGTTGCCGTTGGCGGCGGTGCAGCAGGCGCTTGAAGAACAGAACGCGATGTCTACCGCAGGCTTCTTCGAAACCACCAGCGAGCGTTTGCAGCTACGGGTCTCGGGGAATTTTCAGACGGTCGACGAGATCAAGAACTTCCCGATCCGTGTCGCTGATCGCACGTTCCGCATCGGTGATGTGGCGAACGTTCGTCGTGGCTTCAACGATCCGCCGGCGCCGCGCATGCGCTTCATGGCTGAAGATGCCATCGGCCTGGCCGTGGCCATGAAGGGCGGTGGCGACATTCTGATTCTGGGCAAAGCGCTGGAAGTCGAATTCGCCCGGATCCAGAAAAACCTCCCGGCCGGCATGCAGTTGCGCAAGGTGTCCGATCAACCCGCCGCGGTGAAAACCGGTGTCGGCGAGTTTGTTCAGGTGCTGGTGGAGGCGCTGGCGATTGTGTTGCTGGTGAGCTTCTTCTCTCTCGGTGTGCGCACCGGCATGGTCGTAGCCCTGGCGATTCCGCTGGTGTTGGCGATGACCTTCGCCTGCATGTATTACTTAGGCATCGGCCTGCACAAGATTTCCCTCGGCGCGCTGGTACTGGCGCTGGGGTTGCTGGTGGACGACGCGATCATCGCCGTGGAAATGATGGCGATCAAAATGGAGCAGGGCTTCGACCGGGTCAAGGCCGCCAGCTATGCCTGGACCAGTACCGCGTTCCCGATGCTCACCGGTACGTTGATCACCGCTGCCGGTTTCCTGCCAATTGCCACCGCGCAATCGGGCACCGGCGAATACACCCGCTCGATTTTCCAGGTGGTGACCATTGCGCTGGTGGCGTCGTGGGTTGCCGCCGTAGTCTTTGTGCCTTATCTGGGGGAAAAACTCCTGCCGGACCTGGCGAAAATTCACGCCGCCAAACACGGCACCGGCGACGGCCAACCCGACCCTTATGGCACACCGTTCTATCAGCGTGTCAGACGGCTGGTGGAGTGGTGCGTGCGTCGGCGCAAAACGGTGATCGTCCTGACCATCGTGATGTTCGTCGCGTCAGTGGTGCTGTTCCGTTTCGTGCCTCAGCAGTTCTTCCCGGCTTCGGGGCGGCTGGAGTTGATGGTCGATCTGAAACTGGCCGAAGGCGCGTCTTTGAGCAACACCGCCGAGGAGGTCAAACGCCTCGAAGGCCTGCTCAAGGATCACGCCGGGATCGACAACTACGTGGCTTACGTCGGCACAGGTTCGCCGCGGTTCTACCTGCCGCTGGATCAGCAACTTCCGGCAGCGAGCTTCGCCCAGTTTGTCGTCCTGGCCAAAACCATCGAAGACCGCGAAACCCTGCGCACCTGGCTGATTGAAACCCTCAACGAACAATTCCCGGCCCTGCGCTCGCGGGTTACACGGCTGGAGAACGGCCCACCGGTTGGCTATCCGGTGCAGTTCCGGGTCACCGGTGAGCACATCGAGGAAGTCCGCGCATTGGCCCGTAAAGTCGCGGCCAAGGTTCGCGAGAACCCACACGTGGCCAACGTGCATCTGGACTGGGAAGAGCCGAGCAAAGTCGTTTACCTGAACGTCGATCAGGACCGCGCGCGAGCACTGGGCGTGAGCACGGCGAACCTCTCGACTTTCCTGCGAGGCTCGCTGACCGGTGCCAGTGTCAGCCAGTACCGCGAAGACAACGAATTGATCGAGATCCTGCTGCGCGGCACGGTGCATGAGCGCACCGAACTGGCGTTGCTACCAAGCCTGGCCGTGCCCACCGATAACAATCGCAGTGTGGCGCTGTCGCAGATTGCAACGCTGGAATATGGCTTCGAAGAAGGGGTCATCTGGCACCGTAACCGCCTGCCCAACGTGACGGTTCGCGCCGACATCTACGGCAAGGAACAACCGGCGACGCTGGTGCAGCAAATCATGCCGACCCTCGATCCGATTCGTGCCGAGCTGCCAGACGGCTATCTGCTGGACGTCGGCGGTACGGTAGAAGACTCGGCCCGCGGGCAGAACTCGGTGAAGGCCGGTGTGCCGTTGTTCATCGTGGTGGTGCTGACGTTGCTGATGCTGCAACTGCGCAGTTTCTCACGCACCGTCATGGTGTTTCTGACGGCGCCGTTGGGGTTGATCGGTGTCACACTGTTTCTGATGGTGTTCCGCCAGCCGTTCGGTTTTGTGGCGATGCTCGGGACCATCGCCTTGTCCGGGATGATCATGCGTAACTCGGTGATTCTGGTGGATCAGATCGAGCAGGATATCGCTGCCGGGCTTAAGCCTTGGCAGGCGATTATCGAGGCGACGGTGCGGCGGTTCCGACCGATTGTGCTGACGGCGCTGGCGGCGGTGCTGGCGATGATTCCATTGTCGCGCAGTGTGTTTTTCGGGCCGATGGCGGTGGCGATCATGGGCGGGCTGATTGTGGCGACGGCGTTGACATTGCTGTTTTTGCCGGCGTTGTATGCGGCTTGGTTCAGGGTCAAGAAAGAGGTTGTGTGATCCTTTGATCTTGGCGGCCTTCGGGCCGACCATGCTCTTGTTTGGTGGGGGGCATATCCGTTGCTGCGGTGATGGCGGCTAATGGTTTCGCCCTTACGGCGAGTCCCTTTTGGCAAACGCCCCAAAAGGAACCAAAAGGTCTCGCCCCAAGCGTCCGGCCCCTCGCTAAGGCTCGGCGTTCCTTCGCTCCGGTATTCATCTGGGGGCATTGCCCTACGGTCTGCTTCGCTACGACCTACATGCGATGGGTTCGACTGCGTCGAACGGCGCTGCGCGCCAATCCCCAGATGAACACCTCCACTCAGCCTCCCGAAGGGGCGGGCAGATCAAAAGCCAGATCAAAAGCGGCAGGCGAGCTAACGCTCGGCCTGTTGAGTGGTGAGGGGCGGGTGTAAGCCGCTCCACTGTGGGAACGGGCTTGCCCGCGATGGCGGCCTGACAGCCGACCAATTTCTCTCACATGTACGCTGACCCATTGTGGGAGCGAGCCTGCTCGCGATGGCGATCTGATAGACAGCGACGTTTATTGATCAGTAAAAACATCAGAACCTTCCCACAAGTTTTTCAGGTTGTCTGTCGGAAGCGCGACCTCTAGCCTTGGACTGTCGCTGCAAAAAGCAGCGACCGGGTTTCGCAGCCCGGTTAAACTTCAGACGCACAGCGTCCACCATCCGAAAAGCGGGCGCTTTTTATGCCTGTGTTATGGCGGCTGTGCGCGGGATACCTTCGGGTATGCCGGGTTCCTGAAGTCCCGGTCTGCGAACCTGCGTACAGCTGCCACCTTAAATTCGTTTCGCAGCGATCAGTGGCAGCTCCATTACTTCAGGAGCTACACAATGATTAAAGACAGTCCAAATCCCCCCAAAGCAGAACCAGAAATAGAAACAGAAACTGATCCCGTTTCTCCCTACGCTTTCCTCAATTCCAGGAAACTCCACGACGCGGCGATCCGCGCGCTCGATCATTATCTCGCCCCTGTGGCCGAAAAAAAGGCCAAAGCCGATCGTCGTCCCAGTACGATTTTCGTCATCGGTCCAAACGTCGATTCCGAAACTCTCTTGGCTCATGCCTGTGAAACTCTTGCCACGGCCAATGTCATGGCCAGTGAGTTAGCCTTCGACCTGACCGGCCCCACGTGCAACTTGGTGCTGGGGATTCAACAGATGATTTCACTGGCGGAGTTGTCGGTAAATCGCGTGCTGGATAATCTGGATCCGCAACAGTAGCGCAAAAGAAAAAGCCCGCTGAACCTTTAAAGGTCAGCGGGCTTTTCGTCATGAATTGCCCTTGGAAAATTACAACGTACCAAATACCTTCTTCGCCAAACTGGTCGCCGCCGCCGCAGGGTTCTGGCGAATGGTTTCTTCCTGCTTGCCAATCATCTCGAACAAACCGTTCAACGCCTGCTCTGTCACGTAGCTTTCGATGTTGGCATTTTTCGCATCCAGCGCGCCCAGGGTCGCGGCTTGCCCGGCGAATGCGTTGTACTGCTGGGCCAAACCCACTTGGTCCGTGGCTTGTTTGACGATCGGCAGGAACTTGGTGCGGATCTGCTCGCGGCTGGTTTTGCTCAGGTACTGAGTCGCCGAGTCCTTGCCGCCGCTGAGGATCCCCTTGGCATCTTCCACGGTCATCTTCTTCACCGCATCCACCAGAATCGGCTGAGCCTGCGTCACGGCCGTTTCAGCCGCTTTGTTCATGCTGGTTTCCAGTTGATCGACCTGATCACCCATGCCGAACTGTTTCATTTTCTTGGCGACTTTACCCAGCTTGCCCGGCAGTTCGATCTTCACGTCCGGGTTGTTGCTGAAGCCGCCGGGTGTGCCGAGTTGTTTAACGGCCAGTTGCGCGCCTTGGGTCAGGGCGTCCTTGAGACCGCCGGTGGCGTCTTGTTGCGACAGGTCACTGAGAGACACTGCCATGGCGTTGGCGCAGATCATCAAGCCTGCGCACAGGCCGGCGAAGCGAAGGGTAGGGCGGAGCATGGCGGCTTCCTTGTTCATAAAAGAGAGTTAGCGGGCTGCGTCGACGCGGATTTTCAGTGGCTGCGGATCTTTGCCGTCCAGTTGCACCGCGTGATTTTCAGTGGTGATGAACATCAGCTCGCCATTGACTTCGATGCGGGCGCTGACCGAGTAGCGATGGCCGGGTTTGACCTGCGCCGGATCGTAGCTCAAATGGAACGGCAACGGCACCTGGCCTTTGACCGGGCCTTTCTGCTCGGCGAGCACTACCGCCGGTGCGTCGGCCAAGGACACATCTTGTAAGCTGACGCTCAAGGTCGCGCTCGGTGGCAGAGCGATGCGTTGCAGGTAGAACACTTCGCCGTCGAGGCTGGCGTTGGCGGTCGGGTGTGTCGACTGGCAGGCACCGAGCAGGGTGGTCAGCAGGACGAGAGAGAGTTTTTTCATCGAAGATCTCCGTATCGAAGGCGCCAGAAGAAGCCTGGCGCCTGTAGGAATTTAGACGGTCTGCGCTGGAGCCGCGACTTGGTCCGCCGCGTCTTCACTGCGATGCAGCGCCACCTGACGGATCGACAAGCGAATCTCCGCCGGCAATACCCGTTTGGCGGCGCCTTCGGCCAGTTCGCCGAGTAGCTCGTGATAGCTCAACTTGCCAGCTTCGTCGCGGCGCAGCACGTCGAGGTCCAGCATCGTCTGGATGAAGTGACGGAACAGGCTCTTGTCGAAGAATTCCGGGGCGTTCAGGCCGTGGAGGATCGACAGGCGCTGGGCCATGACCGTGCACAGGTCTTCGAGCTCTTCGGCGCTGATGCTGTTCTGGCCGCTGTTGAGCAGCAAGGAAACGGTCATATAGAAGCGCTGCAAGGTCTGGGCGATGCTTTTTGACAGCAGCGTCAGCAGTACGAAATGTCGCGAACTCGGTACCGGACGCAGGTACACGTCTTTCTCGAAACGCAGCAGGCCTTGCTCGACGAAGGCTTCGAGCCATTGATCGACCACGCCATCGAGTTCATCCAGCGTCCAGCGAATGAACAGCTCTGATTGCAAGTACGGATACAGCGCGCGGGTGTAGCGCAGGATCTGCTCGCGGCTCATGCGCGAGGTGCTCTGGAAGAAGCTCGCCAGCAACGACGGCAACGCGAAGATGTGCAGCACGTTGTTGCGGTAGTAGGTCATCAGGACGGCGTTTTGTTCGTCCAGGTACAGAATTTTGCCCAGCGCATCGCTTTGTTCGGACAGCAGGTTCATGTCCTTCACGTGCTCGATCAGCGCCCGACCGTCGCCCTCCGGGAGGGTGGTGTGCGGCGAGTAGGGGACTTTGCGCAACAGCGCCAGGTACAAATCGAGCACCCGCGCCATGGCGCGATCGTCCAGGGCGAGACGGCTGGTGGACAGCAACGCCAGGGCTACCAGATTCACCGGATTGATCGCCGCCGCTTCATTCAAATGCTGTGCGACTTTCTCGCCGAGACGGTTGGTGGTTTCGTTGAGCCAGGTCGGTTTGAATTGCGGACCGAGTTCCTGTTGGCGCCAGTCTGGCTGCTCGCTGTCGAGGAATTCCGCCAGTTTGATCGGCTCACCGAAGTTGACCGCGACCTGACCGAAGCGCTGCTTGAGTGCGCCGATGACTTTGAAAATGTCGAAGATCGATTCTTTCTTCTTGCTCGCACCACGCAATTCGCCAAGGTAGGTGCGGCCTTCCAGCACGCGCTCGTAGCCGATGTACACCGGAATGAACACGATCGGCATCCGCGACGACCGCAGAAAGCTGCGCAGCGTGATCGCGAGCATCCCGGTTTTCGGTTGCAGCATGCGTCCGGTGCGCGAACGGCCGCCCTCGACGAAGTACTCGACCGGAAAGCCCTTGGTGAACAGGGTGTGCAGGTATTCGTTGAACACTGAGGTGTAGAGCGGGTTGCCCTTGAAGGTGCGGCGCATGAAGAACGCGCCGCCACGCCGTAGCAGGCTGCCGATCACCGGCATGTTGAGGTTGATCCCGGCGGCGATGTGCGGCGGGGTCAGGCCGTTGCGGAACAGCAGATACGAGAGCAGCAAATAGTCGATGTGGCTGCGGTGGCACGGCACGTAGATCACTTCGTGACCTTGGGCGACTTTCTGCACACCTTCGATGTGGTTGACCTTGATCCCGTCGTAGATCTTGTTCCAGAACCAGCTCAGTACCACTTCCAGAAAGCGGATCGCGGTGTAGGTGTAGTCCGAGGCGATCTCATTGCCGTAGCGCAGGGCTTGGGCCTTGGCTTTTTCCGGAGAAATGTTCTCGCGCTCTGCTTCGTCGAGGATTGCCTGTTTGACCAAGGGCTGATTGAGCAGGCCTTTGACCAGATTACGGCGGTGGGAAATGTCCGGGCCGATCACCGCGGCTTTCAGATTGCGAAAGTGCACCCGCAGAATCCGCTGGGCCATGCGCACAGTGCGCTCGTGGCCTTTATTGTGATCGATCAGTTCACGCAAATGAATCGGCGCCGAGAACTGCACCCGGGTCTTGCGCCCGAGCACGATGATGCTCAGCAGCCGACGTAAACGCCCGGTGACCGCCCAACTGTCGGCGAACAGCAGTTTCCACGGGCTCGATTCGCTGTCGGGCGACTGGCCCCAGAACACGCTGACCGGAATGATCTGCGCGTCTTCGGCGGCGTTCTGGCTCAGGGCGCTGACCAGACGGGTCAGGGTCGGTGGCGCACCGCGTTTGTCCTGACGGCCGAGCCAGTCGGGCTCCGGTGTCAGGTAAAAGAACGCCGCGGGTTCCACCAACGCACCCACCGATACCGGCAACACCGGGCGCGGCAGGCCGGCCTTGCTGCATTCGGTATCGACCACGGCGAGGTCGGTCAGTGAAGGATTTTGCAGGACGTAGAACACCGGCCGGCTGCGGTCGAGGTCAAGGGTGAACGACGACTGGTTAATCGTCTCCGAGCGAACCCAGAGGTACAGCAGTCGGCGCAGGGTGCCAAACACAAGACGGCGGAACGGGGAACGGGTCATACGGCTTCTGCGTGAATGAATAAAAAAACGAGCATTTGCTCGGGAGGCCGATAGTGTGCCGGATTCATCGAAAATCGGCAAAAAAGCGGCTAAGTAAACTTGAGTTGAGAGTTTTCGCGGCTGTCATATACTCGGCCGTTCAAAATAAAAACAAGGGGGTAACTAGATATGGCTACGCGCGAAACCGGCAATGTGAAGTGGTTCAACGACGCCAAGGGCTATGGCTTCATTCAGCGCGAGGACGGGGTCGACGTGTTCGTGCACTACCGCGCGATCCGCGGCGAAGGGCATCGCTCGCTGACTGAAGGTCAGCAGGTTGAGTACGCGGTGGTGACCGGGGAGAAGGGCTTGCAGGCTGAGGATGTTGTAGGCCTCTGAAGATCGTTCCCACGCTCTGCGTGGGAATGCCTCAACGGACGCTCTGCGTTCGGCTTTTGAAGGGACGCGGAGCGTCCCGGGCTGCATTCCCACGCAGAGCGTGGGAATGATCAGGGTCAGGCAGTTTTCCAGGTAATCTCTTCTTCACCATCGGCGCTGATGCGAATCCAGCGATCGGCCGTCTCTTCACCTTCTTCCTCGACCCAGCTGCCCGGCGCGCAACGCACTTCGACGTTCAGCGCGGCAAAGGCTGCGCGGGCGCAGGCGATGTCGTCTTCCCATGGGGTCTGGTCGCTTTCCAGGTACAGGCTGTTCCATTTGCCGACAGCTTTTGGCAGCCAGGTAACCGGCACGTTGCCGGCCTTGCACTTGTAGGTCTGGCCTTTCTGGACCCAATCGGTGCACGGGCCTAAAGCCGCGCCGAGCCAGGCCGCGATGGCCTTGTAGTCGACGTCGGCGTCTTTGAGGTAAATCTCGATATCGGGTTGGCGCATGGATGTCCTCACTGCGGGTCTGAAAAATCCATTCGCGGATTTAGCCGGCCTCGAGCCGTTGCTCAAGACCAAAAATTAAGAGTTATTGAAGTACGAAATAATCGTAGCGCATCGAAACAGTGACCTCGAACGGTTCGACTTGTTCGATGACCGCCGCCCGGCGTTCGGCACTGGCGCGCCAGCCGTGGGGTGTCATGGCCAACAGGTTCGCGCGATCCTGACCACTGACCAACGTCAGTTTGAACTCCAGGGTTTCGCTGTGCTGCAGCGCCATGCCTTCTGGCACCAATGCCAAGTGCTTGTCATCGGTGTACTCGCGCACTTCGTCGTACAGCCGCTCGCGCAATTCCATCAGATGGCCGCTGGTCGGCCCGACTTTCATCAAGCCGCCGCCGGGGCTGAGCAGGCGTTTGGCTTCCTCCCAGTCCAGCGGGCTGAAAACACTGGCGAGAAACTGGCAACTGCCGGAGGCCAATGGCACTCGGGCCATGCTGGCAATCAACCAGGTCAGCGCAGGGTTGCGTTTGCAGGCGCGTTTGACCGCTTCCCGGGAAATGTCCAGCGCATAGCCGTCGGCGTTGGGCAAGGCTTCGGCGATTTGCGCGGTGTAGTAACCCTCGCCACAACCGATGTCCAGCCAGCGCTGGGGCGCGTACTGCGCCGCCAGTTCCGCCAGACGCTTGGCCACCGGCGCGTAATGGCCGGCGTTCAAAAAGTCGCGACGGGCTTCGACCATCGCCAGGTTATCCCCAGGGTCGCGGCTGTTCTTGTGCTGCACCGGCAACAGGTTCAGGTAACCCTGCCGCGCACGGTCGAAACGATGCCCGGCGGGGCAAGCCACGCCGTTGTCCACCGCGTTCAGCGGTTCGCTGCAGATCGGACACGCAAGCATCAGGCGAGCAACTTGATCAGGGTCTGGTAGTAGATTTCGGTCAGCACATCGAGGTCGGCCGCCAGTACGCGCTCGTTGACCTGGTGGATCGTCGCGTTGACCGGGCCCAGTTCGACAACCTGAGTGCCCATGGTCGCGATGAAGCGCCCGTCGGAAGTACCGCCGCTGGTGGACGCCTTGGTCTCGCGACCGGTAACGTCCTTGATGCTCGCCGATACCGCGTCCAGCAGGGCGCCCGGTTCGGTGAGGAACGGCAGGCCGGACAGCGCCCAGTCGATATGCCAGTCCAGAGCATGTTTGTCGAGAATATCGGCGACGCGTTTTTGCAGGCCTTCGACGGTGGATTCGGTGGAGAAGCGGAAGTTGAACACCGCCACCAGATCACCCGGAATCACATTGGTCGCGCCGGTGCCGGAATTGACGTTGGAAATCTGGAAACTGGTTGGCGGGAAGAAATCGTTGCCGTGGTCCCAGTGCTCGGCGGCCAGTTCGGCCAGCGCCGGGGCAGCGAGATGGATCGGGTTCTTTGCCAGGTGCGGATAGGCCACATGACCCTGCACACCGCGCACGGTCAGTTTGGCGCCGAGGGAGCCGCGACGGCCATTCTTGACCACGTCACCCACCAGGGTCGTACTCGACGGTTCGCCGACGATGCACCAGTCCAGACGTTCCTTACGGGCGGCGAGGCGTTCAACCACAGCCTTGGTGCCGTGATGCGCCGGGCCTTCCTCATCGCTGGTGATCAGGAAAGCGACCTTGCCCTTGTGGTCCGGGTAGTCGGCGACGAAGCGCTCAGCGGCTACGGTCATGGCCGCGAGGCTGCCTTTCATGTCTGCTGCGCCACGACCGCAAAGCATGCCGTGCTCGTCGATCACCGCGTTGAACGGATCGATCTGCCAGGCGGTTACCGGACCGGTCGGGACCACGTCGGTGTGGCCGGCGAAGCACAGCACCGGGCCTTCGTGTTTACCGTGAGTCGCCCAGAAGTTATCCACATCTTCGATGCGCATCGGTTCCAGTTTGAAACCGGCATCGCCCAGGCGCTGCATCATCTGCTTCTGGCAATCGGCGTCGACCGGCGTCACGGACGGACGGCGGATCAGGTCGATGGCGAGTTGAAGGGTCGGCGAAAGGTCGGCGTGGGCCGTCATGTAAGACTCCGGAAGATCTTGTGTAGGGGCGAGGCAAGGCGCGCAAAATGGCGGTTATCTTAAAGCAAAACGGCGGCCATTGGCCGCCGTTTAGTGCATCTGTACTGATTTAGACAGCCGGTGCGGTCGTGGCTTCGGCTACCGGTTTGGGCAGCGAAGACAGGAACGCCATGATCAGCGCCGCCAGGTACGGCAGCGACTGCACCAGCAACATGGTCACCCAGAAGCGCATGTCGTTGCTCGGCAGGCCCTGCACCAGGAAGATCCCCAGCGCCGCGCCCCACAACAGCAGCATGATGAACACCTCTTCGCGGGCTTCCGAAATCGCCACCCAGAAGCCGTGGTTATCAGCATTTTTCGGGGTGCGGAAGAACGGAATGCTGCTGGTGAAGAAACCGTACAGCACCGCTTTGGCGATGGTGTGCGACAACGCCAGCCCTGCCAATGCTGCGCAGAACGCATCCTTGAGGTTGACCCCGACCGCGCGACGGTAGAGGAAGATGATCTTGCCGACCTTGAACACGAACAGCGCTAACGGCGGGATTGCGAAAATCAGCAGCGGTGGATCGACCCGTTGCGGCACGATGATCATCGCCGCCGACCACAACAATGCGCCGACGGTGAAGAAGATGTTCATGCCATCCGCCACCCACGGCAACCAGCCCGCGAGGAAGTGGTAACGCTGGCCACGGGTCAGTTCGGTGTCCTTGCCGCGCAGCAGGCTGGCGGTGTGACGCTTGATGATCTGAATCGCCCCGTAAGCCCAGCGGAAACGCTGTTTCTTGAAGTCGATAAAGGTATCGGGCATCAGGCCTTTGCCGTAGCTGGTGTGGTAATACGCCGCCGACAGACCTTTTTCGAACACGCGCAGACCCAACTCGGCGTCTTCACAGATGCACCAGTCGGCCCAGCCCAGTTCCTCGAGCACCGAGCGCCGGGTCATGGTCATGGTGCCGTGCTGGATGATCGCGTCACGGTCGTTGCGGGTGACCATGCCGATGTGGAAGAAGCCTTTGTATTCCGCGTAGCAGAGCTTCTTGAAGGTGCTTTCGTTCTGGTCGCGGTAATCCTGTGGCGACTGCACCACGGCGATTTTCGGGTCGGCGAAGTGCGGCACCATGTGCTTGAGCCAGTTCGGGTCGACACAGTAGTCCGAGTCGATCACCGCAATCACTTCGGCATCCTTGGCGGTGTGCGGAATCAGGTAATTCAGCGCGCCACCCTTGAAACCGGCCAACGGTGCCACGTGGAAGAACTTGAAGCGCGGGCCGAGGGTTTCGCAATAATCGCGCACCGGTTCCCAGACCGCCGGGTCCTTGGTGTTGTTGTCGATGATCAGGACTTCGAAGTCCGGATAGTCGAGGTTGGCCAAGGCGTTGAGGGTCTGTTTGACCATCTCCGGCGGCTCGTTGTAGCAAGGTACGTGAATAGACACTTTCGGTCGGTAGTGCGAATCGCCCACCACTGGCAGGAATTCACGCCGGCGTTTGTGGGTCCAGACCGCTTCGGCCAGTTCATGGGCCTCGGTCAGCAGAACGATAAACACCCCGAGTGCACCGAGGGCGAGCAGGAAGCCCACCGTCAGGCTGAACCAGGTGCTGTATTGCTGGCTGTAGTCGTAACCGATCCACACCAGCACCGAACCGCACAGGAACGCGATAAAGGTCAGGAAGGTGCGGCCACGTTGGCGCAGGGCCGAGCCGTCGATCATCAGCAGGGTCAGCGACAGCAGGGCCAGCACGACCGAGCCGATAGCCAACACGCGCCATTGCGGGATCGCGACGACCGGGCCTTCGAAGTTGAATTTCTGCTGACGCGCGGCGTTGAACACGCCCCAATACGCGCCCACCGAACCTTCGTCACTGGCTTTCCACGGTTGGTCAAACGCTTCGATCACGAAGTAGTTGAAGCCCTGGCGGTTGAGCTTGTTGACCAACGTGCGCAGGTAAATCGCCTGGTCCGCCGGCGACGCATCGGCGCCACCGCGCATGCGGCCGTTGCTCGGCCAGCCGACTTCGGAGAGCAGCAGCGGTTTTTTCGGGAACATCTTTTTCAGGTCACGGGCGCGGTCGAGGACGAACTGACCGGCCTTGTCCACCGGAACGAACTCCCAGTAGGGCAGAACGTGAGCGGCGATCAGGTCGACGTGCTTGGCCAGGCTCGGGTTTTCTTCCCAGACGTGCCACTGTTCAGAGGTGGTGACCGGAACCTTTACGGCCGCGCGGACGCGATCCAGGATCAGGCTCAGCTCTGCCGCGGTAATTTCCTTACGGAAGATCGCCTCGTTACCGACAATCACGCGAACCACGCTGCGCGAGGAATTGGCGATTTCGATGGCGCGGGTGATCTCGCGCTCGTTGCGCTCTTCGTCCGGGCTGATCCAGATCCCCAGGGTCACCCGCAGGCCGAATTCTTCCGCCAGTTTGGGAATGTTCTCCAGCGTGCCGTCGACCGAGTAGGTCCGGATGTTGTCCGTCAGCTTGCTCATGATCTCCAGGTCGCGACGCATTTCATCGTCGGTCGGGTACTGGGCTTTTTGCGGGTACTGGCCTTGCTGAAACGGCGAGTACGAAAAGCCGGAGATCTGTTCAGGCCAGTTGGGGGCGGTGACCGGGCGATTGACCAACGCCCAGAAACCGGTGAACAAGGCGGCGATTGCAAGAACCACGACCAGGTTGAGTCCAAATTTACGCGATGACATAGCTATTTCAGGTTCCAGGGGCTACTGAACGAAGTAACGGTCGGCGGCCGGCTGCCATGAGGCGGGGGCGCGCATCCTACACCGGGCGTTCACTGACCGTACAGCGGACAGGGAAATGCCGGACATTGGGCAATCCAGGTCGACTTAAGTTCTTTGACCGGGGCGCTATAGCCCAATTCCAATAATTTGTAGTCATTTGAAGTCGTCAAGACAGCCGTCCATAGCCCAAAGGTGCTCTTGACCGCCGACAGCCCTATAATGCGCGCCGGTTTTTGGGGTAATGGTCATGAGTACAGAAGATCCGCGGTTTGCTGGCATCGCCCGCTTGTATGGCATCGAAGGCCTTGAGCGCTTGCGCGCGGCCCATGTGGCGATCGTCGGCGTCGGTGGCGTCGGCTCCTGGGCGGCGGAAGCCGTTGCCCGGTGTGGCGTGGGCGAGATTTCGCTGTTCGACCTGGACGACGTCTGTGTCAGCAACGTCAACCGTCAACTGCATGCGCTGGACAGTACCGTCGGCAAGCCCAAGGTCGAGGTGATGGCCGAGCGCCTGCGCGGGATCAACCCGGACTGCACGGTGCACACAGTGGCGGACTTCGTCACCCGTGAAACCATGGCCGAGTACATCACGCCGGACATCGACTGCGTGATCGACTGCATCGACAGCGTCAACGCCAAAGCGGCGCTGATCGCCTGGTGCAAGCGACGCAAGATCCAGATCATCACCACTGGCGGCGCGGGGGGGCAGATCGACCCGACACTGATCCAGGTCTGCGACCTGAACCGCACGTTCAACGATCCGCTGGCGTCGAAAGTGCGCTCCACCTTGCGCCGCGACTACGGCTTCTCCCGTACCGTGACCCGTCACTACAGCGTGCCGTGCGTGTTTTCCACCGAGCAACTGCGCTACCCGAAACCGGATGGCAGTATTTGCTTGCAGAAGAGTTTCGTCGGTGACGGCGTGAAGCTCGACTGCGCCGGGGGCTTTGGCGCGGTGATGATGGTGACGGCGACGTTCGGCATGGTCGCGGCGACCAAGGCTGTGGATAAGATTGTGGCGGGGGTTCGGCGCCCGGCGGATCGAATCAAGCCTGACTGACACTGATCGTTCCCACGCTCTGCGTGGGAATGCAGCCCGGGACGCTCCGCGTCCCTTTCGAGAACTGGAACGCGGAGCGTCCCTTGAGGCATTCCCACGCAGAGCGTGGGAACGATCATTCAGGCGGCGAGTTCTCGCATTCGCTGGAGCACGGCATTGAGGCCATTACTGCGCGACGACGACAACTGCCGCGACAGGCCTAGCTGATTAAACCAATCCGGTAAATCCACCTGCTGCAGTTCAGCTGCCGACAACCCATTGACCCGTGCCAGCAGCAGCGCCACCAACCCGCGAATCAACCGCGCATCGCTGCTGGCGCTGAACTGCCAATGACCGTCCTGCAGCGCACCGACCAGCCACACCTGGCTTTCACAGCCATGCACGCGGTTAGCTTCGACTTTATCCGCATCGCTCAATGCAGGCAGGCGGTCGCCCCATTGCATCAGCAACCGTGCCCGCTGTTCCCAGCTCGCAGTCTTCTGAAAAGTGTCCAGCGCCGTGACGGCATCGGCGGGCAAGGTCATCGCAACAACTCCAGGGCCTGATCCAGCGCTTCAAAAAAGCGCTCAAGGTCTTCCGAATCGTTGTACAAGGCCAACGACACCCGAATCGCCCCGGCCAGTTCAAAGCTCTTGAGCAACGGCATGGCGCAATGATGACCGGCGCGAACGGCGATTCCCTGTTCGGTCAGCAAATGCGCCAGATCAGCGTTATGCACGCCCTCGACGACAAAACTGGCCAGTGCCAGTTGCGGCTTGCCCAGCAGGCGAATGCCGTTGCGCGCTTCAAGGCCTTTGAGCAAATAGTCATGCAGCGCGGCTTCGTGGGCGGACACGGCGTCCTGATCCAGCCCGGCCAGATAATCCAGGGTCGCCCCCAGGCCAATCACGCTGGAAATCGGCGGCGTACCCGCCTCGAACCCCAGCGGCGCGGGACGAAAGCGTGCGTCGTGGTAGTTGGCATCCAGCACCATTTCGCCGCCGAACTGCCATGGGCGCAGTTGCTCGAGCGCTTTATGACGACCGAACAGCGCCCCCAGGCCATCCGGGCCGTAGAGTTTGTGGCTGGAAAACACATAGAAGTCGCAACCCAGCGCCTGCACGTCATGCCGGCCATGGACCACGCCTTGAGCGCCGTCGACCACGGTCAGCGCGTTGTGCGCCTTGGCCATCGCCAGCAACGCGGGCAGCGGCTGCCAGGCACCGAGCACGTTGGACAGCTGACTGACCGCCAGCAGGCGTGTACTCGGGCCGATCAGGTGAGCGGCGGCTTCAAGGTCAATCAAACCGTCGGCATCCAGCGGCAGGATCACCAGCTTCAAGCCGCGACGGTGGGCCAGTTGCTGCCACGGCAACAGGTTGGCGTGATGCTCCAGGGCGCTGATGACAATTTCATCGCCCGGATTGAATACGTGTTCCAGGCCATAGGCCAGGAGGTTCAGCGCGGATGTTGCGCCGTGGGTAAAGATGATTTGCCCGCAATCGCCGGTATTGAGCCATTGCGCAACTTTGCTGCGGCTGTTCTCGAACGCCTGGGTGGCATGGGCGCCGGGCAAGTGTTGCGCCCGATGCACGTTGGCCGCGCCGTTGGCGTAGTAATGCGCCAGGGCATCCAGCAGGGCTTGAGGTTTTTGCGTGGTGGCGGCGTTGTCCAGATAAGTCTGGTCTTGCCGTTGCAGAGCGGCGATGGCCGGGAAATCGGCGCGCCAGGGAGAGGGAATCATCATGTTGTTCGGCCCTGGTGACATGGGCGGGGGGAACGCCTGACCTGTAGGGGCGAGGCTGCCCGCGAAGGCGTCATTACTGGCGCTAATAGCTTCGCGGGCAAGCCTCGCTCCTACAAGATCAGGTGATCGTTTGACGCTCTGATTAGTTGTGAGCGTGCAGCGCTTCGTTCAGTTCGATGGCCGATTTGTGGGTTTTGCACTCCACGGCACCGGTCTCCGAATTGCGGCGGAACAGCAGGTCAGGCTGACCGGCCAGTTCACGGGCTTTAACGACTTTGACCAGTTTGTTGTGCTCGTCCAACAGCGCCACCTTGGTGCCGGCGGTCACGTACAGGCCCGACTCGACAGTGTTGCGGTCGCCCAACGGGATACCGATACCGGCGTTGGCGCCGATCAGGCAGCCTTCACCGACCTTGATCACAATGTTGCCACCACCCGACAGGGTGCCCATGGTCGAGCAACCGCCGCCCAGGTCCGAACCCTTGCCGACAAACACGCCTGCCGACACACGGCCTTCGATCATGCCCGGGCCTTCGGTGCCGGCGTTGAAGTTGACGAAACCTTCGTGCATGACGGTGGTGCCTTCGCCCACGTAAGCGCCCAGACGAATACGGGCCGCATCAGCGATACGCACGCCGGCCGGTACCACGTAGTCGGTCATTTTCGGGAACTTGTCCACCGAGAACACTTCGAGCAGCTCGCCGCGCAGACGGGCTTCCAGTTGATGTTCGGCCAGTTCGGCCAGGTCGATCGCGCCCTGGCTGGTCCAGGCCACGTTCGGCAGCAACGGGAAGATCCCGGCAAGGTTCAGGCCGTGCGGCTTGACCAGACGATGGGACAGCAGGTGCAGCTTGAGGTAAGCCTCAGGCGTGGAGCTCAGCTGCGCGTCTTCGGCCAGAATGGTCGCGACCAGCGGCTTGTGGCTCTCGGCCAGACGGGTGAGCAGCGCAGCCTGGGCAGCGTCGACGCCTTTCAGCGCTTCGGCCAGTTGCGACGCCTGAGCGGTGCTGAAGGCGATGGCCTGATTGCCTTCGGTGTAGCCCAGAACCGGCGCAATGGCAGCGACCAGTTCGGCCGACGGGTTGAGCAGTGGCTGCGCGTAAAACACTTCCAGCCATGTGCCTTGACGGTTTTGAGTGCCGACACCAAAGGCCAGGCTGAACAGGGTAGTGGACATGTTGATACCTCTAACAAAATGGAACGGGCTGCCTTACTTGAGTGCGGCCGCGTAGATATCTGGCTTGAAGCCAATCAGGGTTCGGTCACCGAGATCGAGCACTGGGCGCTTGATCATCGAGGGTTGCGCGAGCATCAGTTCGATGGCTTTCGGCTGGTCGAGATCGGCTTTGCGTTCGTCGTCGAGCTTGCGAAAGGTCGTACCTGCACGGTTCAACACCACTTGCCAGCCGTGCTCGTCGCACCATTGGCTCAGGTGTTCACGGTCGATTCCGACTGCTTTGTAATCATGAAAGTCATAACTGACAGCGTGTTCATCGAGCCAGGTGCGCGCTTTTTTCATGGTGTCGCAGGCTTTGATGCCGAAAAGGTGCAACGTTTTGCTTGAAACGGTCAAGGAATTGCCCCCTTTGCAGGTGCTGAAAATAAAAGGTGACGGATTATGCCATGACCGGACGGTTTCGCGTCGGCTGTGGTCGGGTTTGTCTTTTTGACTTGGCCATCAGATGTTCCGTGCGGCATGGGTGCGACGGTCAGTCAGCAGTCTAGAGGGCTAATATGGCACTTCAATGCTGTCGATTGCATGGGAGCCGCTCTTTTATTTTTGCAAGTCCGGATGAATCAATAGCGCATAGGTGCCCAGCATTTTGCCCACAGCTTTGAGTAATTGACGAGCGAGC
This sequence comes from Pseudomonas sp. JL3, assembly GCF_031570575.1. Classification (NCBI taxonomy): domain Bacteria; kingdom Pseudomonadati; phylum Pseudomonadota; class Gammaproteobacteria; order Pseudomonadales; family Pseudomonadaceae; genus Pseudomonas; species Pseudomonas sp. JL3. The sequence goes on along the minus strand of NZ_JAKWJK010000013.1, from coordinate 84,177 downwards.
GCTTGCGTCGAGACCTGACGGTTGAAGCAGCATTGGCTGGGTTTTCATTGACGGCGACGTCCTACGACTCCTGATAGTCCGGCCATTGGATGAACGTGCAGTTTTCAAGGTTATTCATTTTTAACTTCTTCCGTGAAGTGTCATTTTGAGGAGGGCGTTGAGCGCTTAACGATGCGTCACAAAAAACAGCATAGGAAGGAATCTGTTCGTGGATAAAATGTAAGGCTCTATAATGTGTAACTTTATATTAACTGTCAGAGGCAGCTTGTCTACACCTGGCAGTATTTATGTTTATCGTCCGCTGTAAATGTCTGTCATCAGCTTTACGTCGTTTGCAGATAAGCGGTTGTTGCGCGCTATCGCTACACCGTCGAGAGTAAGTTCAGCCTGGATAGGGTAGTGCATGATTGAGGTGCGGTCATAAGGCAATGTTCTAGTGTTTGATTTTTCAAATTTTTTTAACATGTTGAAATGGATCTCCTCTCTTGACCATTTTTGTGTTCGACTCATGAATTCGTAAACGACAGTTTCGTTCCAGTTAATATTGGCATCTGGATGTTGATGCTCGTGTACAAGCCCAAGAGCGTGGCCAAACTCATGCAGCACGGTACCGAAGAAATCTTGATCTAGTCCTTGCCATTGCAAATTCATGGTCGGGCCATCTTTCGGTACAGTCAGTGCGTCAGTGCCAATACAGGACCAATTCCCTGAATGGAACTCGTCAGATATCGGGATATCACCCTCCGAACCTTTGACGAAAAGGATGCTAACGTCAAAGACGGCAGGTATCCATTGGTGGATTGCTCCTTTTGTGGCATCGATGAACCAAGGGTTTGTGCTCAGAAAAGCCACTTTTAGTGTCCGACCTTTTTTCCAGAATTTGGTGTGGTCGCCTACAGCGCGTTTTTGTCGACCTCCCGGTATTGCCTGGGGTGCGTTCGCTCGGTCTTCATTAATTGCCGCATCATAAGAAGCCTGAGTGTCATCGGGCTCAATGCACTTGCATAAGTTCATGCTCGTCATCCTTGTGAGAGTGTGTTGTTTGAAGTCTCTATTATTGGAGATTCATGGGTTTGTTTGGCTATGTGATTTTGTTTTGATCTGGTGTTCAGATGGGTTTTTATAGTGTGTATTGCTTGGTGTCGTCAATTGGTAGGCGAAAGAGATATGTAAGTTTGTTTTTTAGAAGAGGGTGTTGTTGTGTGTGTGCTGGGGTGTGGAAGTATTTTTAAATAAGTGGCTTGGTTAATAGTGTTCCGCACTACATTGCATAGTGCGGAGCTTTTATGAGTTATTTGTTACGTGTAATAAACGCGCGAATTCGCTCTGCGGCTTCAATGCATTCTGCCAGCGGTGCAACCAGCGCCATACGTACTCGGCCTGCGCCGGGGTTTGAACCGTTCACTTCGCGAGACAGGTAAGACCCTGGTACGACCGTCACATGCTCTTCGACAAACAGGTCACGGCAGAACGCTTCATCATCACCGGCAACGCTAGGCCACAAGTAGAAGCCGCCATCCGGGCGTTGCACGTCCATCACCGGGCTAAGGATTTCCAGCACCGCATCGTATTTCTCGCGATACAGCGCGCGGTTGGCGCGCACATGCACTTCATCATTCCATGCAGCAATGCTGGCCAGCTGGGTCTGAACCGGCATCGCGCAGCCGTGGTAGGTGCGATAGAGCAGGAAGCCCTTGAGGATGTCGGCATCACCAGCGACAAAACCTGAACGCAGGCCCGGCAGGTTGGAACGCTTGGACAGGCTGTGGAACACCACGCAACGTTTGAAGTCCTTGCGACCCAGTTCGACGCAGGCGCTGAGCAGGCCCGGTGGCGGGGTTTGTTCGTCGAAGTACAGCTCGCTGTAGCACTCGTCCGCGGCGATCACGAAGTCGTATTCGTCGGCCAGAGCAATCAGCTTCTTCAGGGTTTCGACCGGAATCAGCGCGCCGGTCGGGTTGCCCGGCGAGCACAGGAACAGGATTTGGCAGCGTTTCCAGATGTCTGGCGAAACAGCGTCAAAGTCTGGATTGAAGCCGTTTTCATCCAGGCACGGCAGGTAATGCGGCTTGGCCCCGGCCAGGAACGTGGCGCCTTCGTAGATCTGATAGAAAGGGTTCGGGCTGACCACCAAGGCATCGTCGCCACGGTTGACCACGGTTTGGGTGAAGGCGAACAGCGCTTCACGGGTGCCGTTGACCGGCAGTACGTTGCGCGCCGGGTCGAGCCAGCCGTTCGGGACGTTGAAGCGACGTTCGCACCAGGCGGCAATGGCTTCACGCAGCGCCGGGATGCCGAGGGTGGTGGGGTATACGGCCATCTGATCCAGATTGCTCGCCAGTGCTTCGGCGACGAAACTCGGCGAACGGTGTTTCGGCTCGCCGATGGATAGCGCAATGGCGCGTTTGTCCGGGTTTGGCGTGACGCTGCCGAGCAGGGCGCGGAGCTTTTCGAACGGGTAGGGCTGCAACTGGTTCAGAGCGTTGTTCATGGGGGCCTCTATAAATGTGGGAGCGGGCTTGCTCGCGAAAGCGGTGTGTTAGTCACCATCAATGTTGTTTGACAGGACGCTTTCGCGAGCAAGCCCGCTCCCACAGGGAAATTTGTTAATTCAGATGCTGATGCGCGAAAGTTTGATATCGGGTTCCTGGCTGACGCTCAGCTGTTCGACGATTGCATCCTGCAAACGGCTGCACAGCAACGGGTCGGATAGCGGCTGATTGTTGGCGTCGGTGATGAAGAACACGTCTTCCACGCGCTCGCCCAAGGTGGCGATCTTGGCGTTCTGCAGCGACAGATCGAACTCGAGGAAGATCGTGCCGATCCGCGCCAGCAGGCCGGGACGATCGGGCGCACTGAGCTCCAACACGGTCACCGGACGCTGGGCGTCGTTGTGGATCGTCACCTGTGGCGCAAACGCGAAATGCTTGAGCTGGCGCGGCACCCGACGCTGGATGATGGTCGGGTAGTTGTCCGGATTGCGCAGGGCTTCGGTCAGGCCTTCGCGGATCTGCTTGACCCGTGCCGGGTTGTCGCCGATCGAGTCGCCATCGGTGTCGAGCACGATATAGGTGTCGAGGGTGAACTGGCTGCTGGAAGTGATGACCCGGGCGTCGTGAATGTTCAGGTTGAGCTGGTCCATCGCGGCCACGGTCACGGCGAAGAAGTCGTGCTGGTCTGGAGCATAAATGAAGATCTGCGTACCGCCCTCGAACTCGCGCTGGGTGGTTTCCTTGATCAGCACCAGCGGGCCACCGTCAGCCGGTTGCTGCAGAATCGCGTCGGTGTGCCAGGCCACGTCGCCAGCGGTGTGGCGCAGGAAATAGTCATCACCCAATTGCGCCCAGAGCTGCTCGACATCGTCCGGATCGTTGCCGCCGCGTACCAGGATGTCCAGTGCCGCGCTCTGAGTCTGGCGGATCTGCTCTTCGCGATCTACCGGGTTCTCCAGGCCACGACGCAAGGCGCGCTTGGTCTCGGTGTAGAGCTGGCGCAACAGGCTCGCGCGCCAGGAGTTCCATAGCGTTGGGTTGGTTGCGTTGATGTCCGCAACGGTCAGCACATACAGATAATCAAGACGGGTTTCATCGCCGACGGTCTGCGCGAAATCGTGGATCACGTGCGGGTCGGACAGATCCTTGCGCTGGGCGGTGGTCGACATCACCAGATGGTTCTGCACCAGCCACACGATCAGACGGCTGTCCCATACCGGTAACTGATGGCGCTGGCAAAAGGCTTCGGCATCCACGGCGCCGATTTCGGAGTGATCGCCATGCCGGCCCTTGCCGATGTCGTGATACAGACCGGCCAGGTAAATCAGTTCGGGTTTGGGCAGTTTGGCCATGAGCTTGCTGGCCAGCGGGAATTTTTCCGACACCTGGGTGTACTGCAGCTTACGCAGGTGTTTGATCAGGTTCAGGGTATGGGCATCGACCGTATAGATGTGAAACAGGTCGTGCTGCATCTGCCCGACAATGAAACCGAACTCCGGCAGATAGCGCCCAAGGATGCCGTAACGGTTCATCCGCCGCAGATTGCGGTGGATGCCGATCTTGCACTTGAACAGCTCGATGAACAGGCTGGTATTACGAATGTCGTTGCGAAAATCGTCGTCGATAAGATGACGATTTTCCCGCAGCAGGCGGATGGTATCGGCGCGTACGCCTTTGATCTCCGGTTGCTGGGCCATCAGCACAAAGATCTCGAGCATGGCGAATGGCGTACGGCGAAACACGTTGTCGCTACGCGCCTCGATGTAGCCGTCGTGCAGCTGGAACCGCGAGTTGATCGGTTGTGGTGGCGCTTCGTCTTCGGGGGCCAGGATCACTTCTTCGAAGTGCTGGATGATCAGGTCGCTGAGCTGGGCAATGCTCATGACCACCCGGTAATACTGCTGCATGAAGTTTTCGATGGCTTGCTTGGCGTCATTGCCTTCGAACCCCAACAGCCCGGCGATGGAACGCTGGTGATCGAACAGCAAGCGGTCTTCGGAGCGGCCGGCGAGCATGTGCAGGGCGTAACGTACTTTCCACAGAAACTCCTGGGACGAGGCCAGCAGGGCGTTTTCGCTCTCCACCAGGAATCCTTCGCCCGCCAGGGCCCGCAGGTTCAGGGTGCCGTACTGACGGCGGGCGACCCAGAGAATCGTCTGAATATCCCGCAAGCCGCCAGGCGAACCTTTGACGTTGGGTTCCAGGTTGTATTCAGTGTCGTTGTATTTGTGGTGACGGGCCTTTTGCTCGGCGCGTTTGGCCAGGAAGAACTCCTTGCTCGGCCACATGTGCGCGGTGCTGGTGACATCCAGCATGCGCTGGCGCAGCCGCTCGGGGCCGCAAATAGTGCGGCTTTCCATCAGATTGGTGACGACCGTCAGGTCGGCACGGGCCTCGACGGCGCATTCGTCCACCGAACGAACGCTCTGGCCGACTTCCAGGCCGATGTCCCACAGCAGCGTCAGAAAGCGCTCGATGGAATCCCGAAAAATTTCGTGATCGGCGCTGTCCAGCAAAATCAGCAGATCGATGTCGGAATAGGGGTGCAACTCGCCGCGACCATAGCCGCCGACCGCCACCAGGGCAATATCGGCGTCTTCGCTCCAGTTAAACTGTTCCCAGGCCTGTTGCAGGATGTTGTCGATAAACCAGGCGCGATCCTCGATCAGCCGGCGAATATCCCGGCCACTGCGAAACCGCTCGTCGAGCACCTCGCGGGCCTGACGGATCGCCTTCTTGAAAGCAGCAATAGGGCTTGCCTTCAGGGCCAGTTCAGCCTGGAACTGGCCGCGGTCGAAGAGTTCGGGATCCACCTGCGGCATCGATTGGCTTTCCTTTCTGTAAGGCTGGGAACGGAGCGGGCGGGATCAGGCCGAAACGCGTGCGATGGTGTCGTCGCTGCGCAAAGTGAAGATCTCGTAACCGGTTTCGGTCACCAGCAGAGTGTGTTCCCACTGTGCCGACAGCTTGCGATCCTTGGTGATGGCGGTCCAGCCGTCGCCCAATACCTTGGTGTCAGCCTTGCCCTGGTTGATCATCGGCTCGATGGTGAAGGTCATGCCGGCTTTCAGTTCCATGCCGGTGCCGGCGCGGCCGTAGTGCAGGATCTGCGGCTCTTCGTGGAACACCTTGCCGATGCCGTGGCCACAGAACTCGCGAACCACCGAGAAGCCGTTCTTTTCGGCGTGCTTCTGGATCACTTCACCGATATCGCCCAGGCGGCAGCCGGGTTTGACCAGTTCGATGGCCTTGTACATGCATTCCTGAGTCACCTGGGACAGGCGCTCGGCCCAGACCGGCACCGTGCCGACGTGGAACATGCGGCTGGTATCGCCGTGGTAGCCGTCCTTGATCACGGTGACGTCGATATTCAGTGTGTCACCATCCTTCAACGGTTTCTCGTTCGGGATGCCATGGCAGACCACATGGTTGATCGAGGTGCAGATCGACTTCGGGAAGCCTTTGTAGTTGAGCGGGGCTGGGATGGCTTTCTGCTCATTGACGATGTAGTCGTGGCAAATGCGGTCCAGTTCTTCGGTGGTGACACCCGGTTTGACATAATCGGCAATCATTTCCAGCACATCGGCGGCCAATTTGCCGGCGATCCGCATTTTTGCGATGTCCTCTGGGGTTTTGAGGGTGACGGTCATACAGGCTCTCTCTGCGCTCAATGGCGCTTTCTAAAACGAAATGGGCATTGCGCGAACAATTGTCGCGGCCCTGAAAAACACGATTCTATCAGACGATCAACGCAAATCTGAGCCTCTGTGCATCGCTTCTCTCTATAGGATGGCGCATTCTGGGGGGATTCCAAGGCGGGGGCCAAAAGCATTCCCCCGGTTTTCAGAATCCGGGTTCCGTTTTTTTCTGCCTTGTGATATAAAATGCGCCGCTTTCCGGGGATACCCTGAAAAGCTTAAATCCACACACGTGTCGACACGATGACCTGGGTGCCTTCAGCTGAAGCTGCTGGTTGGTCATTGGGATACGTGGAGGCCAAACCCGACTTATTAAGGAACTATCATGTCCCAAGTCAACATGCGCGATATGCTGAAGGCCGGTGTGCACTTCGGTCACCAGACCCGTTACTGGAACCCGAAAATGGGTAAATACATTTTCGGCGCGCGTAACAAGATTCACATTATCAACCTTGAAAAAACCCTGCCAATGTTCAACGAAGCTCTGACTTTCGTAGAGCGTCTGGCCCAGGGCAAAAACAAGATTCTGTTCGTCGGCACCAAGCGTTCCGCTGGCAAGATCGTTGCTGAAGAAGCAGCACGTTGCGGTTCGCCGTACGTCGATCACCGCTGGTTGGGCGGCATGCTGACCAACTTCAAAACCATCCGTGCTTCCATCAAGCGTCTGCGTGACCTTGAAGTACAAGCCGAAGACGGTACTTTCGCCAAGCTGACCAAGAAAGAAGCGCTGATGCGCACTCGCGATCTTGAGAAGCTGGATCGTTCCCTGGGTGGTATCAAGGACATGGGCGGTCTGCCAGACGCTCTGTTCGTTATCGACGTTGATCACGAGCGCATCGCGATCACCGAAGCCAACAAGCTGGGCATCCCGGTTATCGGCGTAGTCGATACCAACAGCAGCCCGGAAGGCGTTGACTACATCATCCCAGGCAACGATGACGCAATCCGCGCTATCCAGCTGTACATGGGTTCGATGGCTGACGCTGTAATCCGTGGTCGCAACCACGTTGCTGGCGGCACCGAGCAGTTCGTTGAAGAAGCTCCGGCAGCTGCAGCTGAGTAACTGACGCCCTGGCGTTGACTCAGTAAGCAAAAAGGGGGCTTGGCCCCCTTTTTGCCACCTCGAAAACCATTTGTGAGCAGCGCAGCTACAGCATTTGTAACGTGCAGCGGCTAACAAGGGTGGTTCGGGAAGAATTGAACGCCCGTTCGATCGGGTGGAATGGTTGAAAACCTATCCAAGAGGAATTTGAAAATGGCAGAGATTACTGCAGCGTTGGTCAAAGAACTGCGCGAGCGTACCGGCGAAGGCATGATGGATTGCAAAAAGGCCTTGACCAAGGCTGGCGGCGACATCGAAAAAGCCATTGATGACATGCGTGCTTCGGGCGCCATCAAGGCTGCCAAGAAAGCAGGCAACGTGGCTGCTGAAGGCGCGATCGCTCTTAAAGAAGACGGTAAATCCGCCGTTCTGCTGGAAGTGAACTCGCAGACCGACTTCCTGGCCCTGCAAGACGACTTCAAGGCATTTGTTGCTTCCAGCGTAGAAAAAGCGTTCGCTGACAAGCTGACTGATGTCGCTCCGCTGATCGAAGCTCAAGAAGCCGATCGTCTGGTTCTGGTCGGCAAGGTTGGCGAAAACGTCAATATCCGTCGCCTGACTCGCGTTGAAGGTGATGTTGTTGGTGGTTACCTGCACGGCAACAAGATCGGTGTCGCGGTTGTTCTCAAGGGCGGCAACGTTGAGCTGGCCAAAGACATCGCTATGCACGTAGCGGCCACCAACCCTGAATTCCTGCTGCCATCGGAAGTTTCCGCTGAAGCGGTCGAGCGTGAGAAAGGCGTGTTCCTGACCCTCAACGCTGACAAGATCGCTGGCAAGCCAGAAAACATCGTTGAAAACATGGTTAAAGGTCGTATCAGCAAGTTCCTGGCTGAAGCGAGCCTGGTTGAGCAGGCGTTCGTCAAGAACCCTGAAATCAAGGTCGGCGAACTGGCCAAGAAAGCCGGTGCAGAAATTGTTTCTTTCACCTACTTCAAAGTAGGCGAAGGCATCGAGAAGCCGGTCGACAACTTCGCTGAAGAAGTTGCTGCCCAGCTGGCTGCCGCCAAGCAATAAGACAGTTTTTTAACTGTCGCCCTGAAGAGGCTGCCCGCTTACGCGCGCAGCCTCTTTTCAGATGGGGCACCAATTTTATTGGTTTCCTTTTGGAACTGGCTTACAAAGCCATGTTCCGATGGCGCTGAAGCAGTGCCAAGCTAGAGTGAACGCCAGCTGTAAACAGCTCGCAAAGAATTTTTAAAATACGCCGCAGGAGAGATTCGCAATGGCTCAGCAGGGCAGTGGTTATCAGGCTCGCTATAAACGCATTCTACTCAAGCTTAGCGGCGAGGCCCTGATGGGCTCGGAAGAGTTCGGGATCGACCCCAAAGTTCTGGATCGCATGGCACTGGAAGTTGGCCAACTGGTCGGCATCGGTGTTCAGGTCGGTCTGGTGATCGGTGGCGGCAACCTGTTCCGTGGCGCGGCGCTGAGCGCGGCGGGCATGGATCGGGTGACTGGCGACCACATGGGCATGCTGGCCACTGTGATGAACGCCTTGGCGATGCGCGATGCGCTGGAACGTGCCAATATCTCGGCCATCGTGATGTCGGCCATTTCCATGGTGGGTGTGACCGATCACTACGATCGCCGCAAAGCCATGCGCCACCTGAACGCCAAGGAAGTCGTGATTTTTGCGGCCGGTACTGGTAATCCGTTCTTCACCACGGATTCGGCAGCCTGCTTGCGTGCAATTGAAATCGACGCTGATGTCGTGCTCAAGGCAACCAAGGTCGATGGCGTTTACACGGCTGATCCATTCAAAGACCCGCATGCCGAGAAGTTCGATCATCTGACTTATGATGAAGTACTGGATCGCAAGCTGGGCGTGATGGATCTGACGGCCATTTGCCTGTGCCGCGACCACAAGATGCCGTTGCGCGTATTTAACATGAACAAGCCCGGCGCCCTGCTGAATATCGTGCATGGCGGCGCTGAAGGGACCCTGATCGAGGAAGGCCAACAATGATCAACGAAATCAAGAAAGACGCTCAAGAGCGCATGAAAAAATCCGTCGAGTCGCTGGCGCACAACTTCGGTCGTATTCGTACGGGCCAGGCGCACCCAAGCATTCTGGAAGGTGTGATGGTTCCGTACTACGGCTCCGACACTCCGATCAAGCAGGTAGCGAACATCACCGTCAAAGACGCCCGTACCCTGCAAGTGGTGGCCTTTGAGCGCAACATGCTGGGTGCCGTCGACAAAGCCATCGGTAGCGCGGGTCTGAACCTCAACCCGACCAACCTGGGTGAGTTGCTGCTGATCTCCATGCCGGCCCTGACCGAAGAAACCCGCAAGGGCTTCACCAAACAGGCTCGCGATGTCGCTGAAGATGCCCGTGTTGCAGTGCGCAACATCCGTCGTGATGCGAACAGCCAACTCAAGGATCTGGTCAAGGAAAAGGAAATCAGCGAAGACGAAGAACGTCGCGCTACTGGCGAGATTGATGATCTGACCAAAAAGTACGTGGCTGAAATCGACGCGAATTTGGCGCAGAAAGAAAAAGACCTGATGGCCGTATAAGGGTCACGTTTTAATGGATAAGACAAAGCAGACTGCGCCGTCCGCGGTGCCGCGCCATGTCGCGATCATCATGGATGGTAATAATCGCTGGGCGAAAAAACGCTTTATGCCGGGTGTCGCCGGGCATAAAGCGGGTGTGGATGCAGTGCGTGCGGTCATCGAGGTGTGTGCCGAGGCCAAGGTTGAAGTACTGACCCTGTTCGCCTTCTCCAGCGAGAACTGGCAGCGCCCGGCCGATGAGGTCAGTGCCTTGATGGATTTGTTCTTCAAGGCGTTGCGTCGCGAGGCCAAGCGTCTCAACGACAACAACATCAGTTTGCGCATCATTGGCGATCGTTCACGTTTTCACCCGGAGCTTCAGGCCGCCATGCGCGAAGCCGAGGCGATGACTGTCGGTGCCAACCGCTTTGTCCTGCAGATCGCCGCCAATTACGGCGGTCAGTGGGATATCGCGCAAGCCGCGCAGCGTCTGGCTCGCGAAGTTCAGGCCGGGCATCTGCGTCCGGAGGATATTACCCCTGAGCTGTTGCAAACCTGTCTGGCGACCGGCGATCTGCCGTTGCCGGACTTGTGCATCCGTACCGGTGGCGAGCATCGCATCAGTAACTTCCTGCTGTGGCAACTGGCTTACGCCGAGTTGTACTTCTCCGACCTGTTCTGGCCGGACTTCAAACACGACGCCATGCGCAATGCGCTAGCCGATTTCGCTTCTCGCCAGCGTCGCTTCGGTAAAACGAGCGAGCAGGTCGAGGCTGGAGCCCGGGTTTAATGCTTAAACAACGAATCATCACGGCACTGATTCTGCTGCCGATTGCCCTGGGCGGGTTTTTCCTGCTCGAAGGTTCCGGTTTTGCGCTGTTCATCGGGCTGGTGGTGACGCTTGGGGCGTGGGAGTGGGCGCGGTTGGCAGGCTTCACTGCTCAGTCGATACGCCTTGCCTATGCAGCTGTGGTCGCGTTGATGCTGTTTTTCATGCACATCCTGCCGGGGCTCGCACCTTGGGTGTTGGGCGCTGCAGTGCTCTGGTGGGGCGTGGCCACGTACCTGGTATTGACCTATCCACAGTCCAGTCAGCATTGGGCCAGTGCTGCCTGCAAACTGGTGATCGGTTTGTTGATTCTGCTGCCGGCGTGGCAAGGCCTGGTTCTGATCAAGCAGGAGCCCTTGGGTAACTGGCTGATCATGGCGGTGATGGTGCTGGTCTGGGGGGCCGATATCGGTGCGTACTTTTCCGGTCGAGCCTTCGGCAAACGCAAGTTGGCGCCACAAGTCAGCCCTGGCAAAAGCTGGGAAGGCGTGTACGGCGGCTTGCTGGTGAGTCTGGTGATTACCGCAATCGTCGGTTTTGTGCGGGACTGGAGTTTCGCTCAGATGCTGATGGGACTGTTCGGTGCCGCAGTCGTTGTGTTCATTTCAGTGGTCGGCGATCTTACCGAGAGCATGTTCAAGCGCCAGTCGGGGATCAAGGACAGCAGTAATCTGCTGCCCGGTCACGGCGGCGTGCTGGACCGCATCGACAGCCTGACGGCGGCTATTCCAGTATTCGCTGTGCTGCTGTGGATGGCCACATGAGCCGCCCACAACAGATTACCGTGCTGGGCGCGACCGGTTCGATTGGTCTGAGTACCCTCGATGTCATTGCCCGTCATCCCGAGCGTTATCAGGTTTTCGCCTTGAGCGGTTTCACTCGGTTGAGTGAATTGCTGGCGCTGTGCGTGCGTCATGCGCCGCGCTTCGCCGTCGTGCCGGAGTCCGGCGCTGCCCGACGCTTGCAGGACGATTTGCACGCGGCCGGTCTGTCGACCCGCGTTCTGGTGGGGGAGGAGGGCTTGTGTCAGGTCGCATCCGATCCGGAAGTCGATGCGGTGATGGCGGCCATTGTCGGTGCGGCGGGCTTGCGTCCGACCCTGGCAGCGGTCGAGGCTGGCAAGAAGATTCTTCTGGCCAATAAAGAAGCACTGGTAATGTCCGGTGCGCTGTTCATGCAGGCCGTGCGTAAAAGCGGTTCAGTGCTGCTGCCGATCGACAGCGAGCACAACGCGATTTTCCAGTGCATGCCACAGGATTTCGACCGTGGGCTTGGCGCGGTTGGTGTACGTCGGATTTTACTGACCGCTTCTGGCGGTCCGTTCCGGCAGACGCCCATGGCCGAACTGGCGCATGTTTCCCCAGAGCAAGCGTGTGCACACCCGAATTGGTCCATGGGGCGCAAGATTTCGGTGGATTCGGCCAGCATGATGAACAAAGGACTCGAGTTGATCGAGGCCTGCTGGCTGTTCGACGCCACACCGTCCCAGATCGAAGTGGTAATTCACCCGCAGAGCGTGATTCATTCGCTGGTCGACTACATCGATGGTTCGGTATTGGCGCAGTTGGGCAATCCGGACATGCGCACGCCGATCGCCAATGCCTTGGCCTGGCCGGAGCGAATCGACTCGGGTGTTGCGCCGCTGGACCTGTTTGCCATCGCTCGTCTGGATTTCCAGGCGCCCGATGAGGAGCGTTTCCCGTGCCTGCGCCTTGCGCGTCAAGCCGCCGAGGCTGGCAATAGCGCGCCGGCCATGCTCAATGCCGCGAATGAGGTGGCGGTGGCGGCCTTTCTCGACGGACGGGTTCGCTACCTGGAAATCGCGAGTATCATCGAGGAAGTGTTGAACCTCGAGCCTGTGGTTGCGGTAGATGATCTCGAGGCAGTGTTTACGGCCGATGCGAAAGCACGGGTACTGGCCGGGCAATGGCTGAGTCGTCACGGGCGATAAGTGCTGCAATACGTTGCCCCATGCAGCACTGATAGGATTGCGGAGAAAGTACATGAGCGCGCTCTATATGATTGTCGGCACCTTGGTAGCGCTGGGTGTGCTGGTCACCTTCCACGAGTTCGGCCATTTTTGGGTCGCGCGTCGCTGTGGGGTCAAAGTGCTGCGTTTCTCCGTGGGCTTCGGCATGCCGTTGCTGCGCTGGTACGACAGCAAAGGCACTGAGTTCGTGATCGCCGCTATCCCGTTGGGTGGCTACGTGAAGATGCTCGACGAGCGCGAAGGCGAGGTCCCGGCTGATCAGGTCGATCAGTCCTTCAATCGTAAATCTGTCCGTCAGCGCATCGCCATCGTCGCGGCTGGCCCGATCGCCAACTTTCTATTGGCAATGGTGTTTTTCTGGGCATTGGCAATGCTGGGCAGCGAGCAGGTGCGGCCGGTTATCGGCGCGGTCGAGTCTGGCAGTATTGCCTCAAAGGCAGGTTTGAGCCCGGGCCAGGAAATCATGGCCATCGATGGCGAGCCAACCTCCGGCTGGGCCGCGGTGAATCTGCAACTGATCCGTCGTCTGGGTGAGAGCGGTGCCATTCAATTGCTGGTCCGCGAACAGGGCTCCACGGTGGACACACCCCGTGAGCTGGTGCTGGACAAGTGGCTCAAGGGGGCTGAGGAGCCAGATCCGATTCGCTCGCTGGGTATTCGTCCTTGGCGTCCGGCGTTGCCTCCCGTCCTGGCCGAATTTGATCCGAAAGGTCCAGCGAAGGCGGCGGGCCTGAAAGCAGGTGACCGCTTGTTGGCGCTTGATGGCAAGGCGCTGGACGATTGGCAGCAAGTGGTCGACATCGTCCGTATGCATCCGGATACCAAAATCATGCTGCGCGTCGAGCGCGAGGGTGCTCAAATCGACGTCCCTGTGACGTTGGCCGCTCGCGGCGAGAGCAAATCGCCCAATGGTTATCTGGGCGCTGGGGTGAAAGCGGTCGATTGGCCGCCAGAGATGATTCGCGAAGTCAGTTACGGTCCGGTGGCTGCGATTGGCGAGGGTGCCCGACGCACTTGGACCATGAGCGTACTGACCCTCGATTCGCTCAAGAAAATGTTGTTCGGTGAGCTCTCGGTAAAAAACTTGAGTGGACCGATAACCATTGCTAAAGTGGCGGGCGCTTCTGCCCAGTCGGGCGTCGCTGATTTCCTGAATTTCCTTGCTTATCTGAGTATTAGCCTGGGGGTTCTGAATTTGTTGCCCATTCCTGTACTGGATGGGGGACATTTGTTGTTTTATCTGATCGAGTGGGCGCGTGGTCGTCCCTTGTCGGATCGGGTGCAAGGTTGGGGGATACAGATCGGTATCAGTTTGGTGGTCGGGGTGATGTTACTTGCTCTGGTCAATGATCTGGGTCGACTGTAACGCTTCGCTGAATTGCGAATCTGCCGCATTTTGCGGCAGTTTTTATTGCCAGTTGGAATAAGAAAGGACTTCATGAAACGTCTGCTGCTAACTGCGGTTCTCACCGTATTGATGATCGCCGAAGTTCACGCCGAGTCCTTCACTATCTCTGATATTCGCGTCAATGGCCTCCAGCGGGTCTCCGCGGGTAGCGTCTTTGGTGCCTTGCCGTTGAACGTCGGCGAACAGGCGGATGATCGTCGCCTGGTGGAATCCACTCGTGCGTTGTTCAAAACCGGCTTCTTTCAGGATATCCAGCTGGGTCGCGATGGCAACGTCCTCGTCATCACTGTAGTCGAGCGGCCATCGGTCGCCAGTATCGAGATCGAAGGCAACAAGGCGATCTCTACTGAAGACCTGATGAAGGGCCTCAAACAATCCGGTCTGGCTGAAGGCGAGATTTTTCAGCGCGCCACCCTTGAAGGTGTGCGTAACGAACTGCAGCGCCAATACGTCGCTCAGGGCCGTTACTCGGCTACCGTCGATACCGAAGTCGTGCCGCAGCCACGTAACCGCGTGGGCCTGAAGGTCAACATCAACGAAGGCACCGTTGCAGCTATCCAGCACATCAACGTGGTGGGTAACACCGTATTCCCTGATGAAGACCTGATCGACCTGTTCGAACTCAAGACCAGCAACTGGTTGTCGTTCTTCAAGAACGATGACAAGTACGCTCGTGAAAAACTCTCCGGTGACCTGGAGCGTCTGCGCTCCTACTATCTGGATCGCGGCTATATCAATATGGATATCGCGTCGACCCAGGTGTCCATCACCCCGGACAAGAAACACGTCTATATCACCGTCAACGTCAACGAAGGCGAGAAGTACACCGTTCGTGACGTCAAGCTCAGCGGCGACCTGAAAGTCCCTGAAGACCAGATCAAGTCCCTGTTGCTGGTTCAGAAAGGCCAGGTGTTCTCGCGCAAGCTGATGACCACCACGTCCGAACTGATCACCCGTCGTCTGGGTAACGAGGGTTACACCTTCGCCAACGTCAACGGCGTGCCTCAGCCTCACGATGAAGACCACACGGTCGACATCACGTTCGCTGTCGATCCGGGCAAGCGTGCTTACGTGAACCGCATCAACTTCCGCGGCAACACCAAGTCCGAAGACGAAGTACTGCGCCGTGAAATGCGTCAGATGGAAGGCGGTTGGGCTTCGACCTACCTGATCGACCAATCCAAGACACGTCTGGAGCGACTGGGCTTCTTCAAGGAAGTCAACGTCGAAACGCCAGCCGTACCCGGTGTCGATGACCAGGTTGACGTGAACTACAGCGTTGAAGAGCAGGCGTCCGGTTCGATTACCGCCAGCGTCGGTTTCGCCCAGAGCGCCGGTTTGATCCTCGGTGGTTCGATCACCCAGAACAACTTCCTGGGTACCGGTAACAAGGTCAGCATCGGTTTGACCCGAAGTGAATACCAGAGCCGCTATAACTTCGGTTATGTCGACCCCTACTGGACTGCTGACGGTGTGAGCCTGGGTTACAACGCCTTCTATCGCACCACCGACTACGATGAGCTTGACGCCGACCTCACCAGCTACGCCGTAGATAGCCTGGGTGCGGGTGTGAACGTTGGCTACCCGATCAGCGAGACTTCGCGTTTGACCTTCGGTCTGTCTGCACAGCAGGACGACATCAAGACCGGTCAGTACACCGTTGACGAGATTTTCGACTTCGTAAACCGTGAAGGCGATAGCTACCTGAACTTCAAGGCATCGGCCGGTTGGTCCGAGTCCACCCTGAACAAGGGTGTTCTGGCAACCCGCGGTCATTCCCAGAGCCTGACTCTGGAAACTACGACGCCTGGCAGTGATCTGTCGTTCTTCAAGCTCGATTACCGTGGCCAGTTGTTCCAGCCAATTACTGAAAGCTACACTTTGCGCCTTCATACAGAACTGGGTTATGGCGACGGCTACGGTTCGACCGATGGCTTGCCGTTCTATGAAAACTATTACGCGGGTGGTTTCAACTCGGTACGTGGCTTCAAGGACAGTACTCTAGGTCCGCGCAGTACACCTAGCCGTGGCCAGGCTGTCACGGGTAACGCCGGTACGCTCGCCGACCCGGACCAGGATCCGCTGCCATTCGGTGGTAACGTCCTGATCCAGGGCGGTGTCGAGGTGCTGTTCCCGCTGCCGTTCGTCAAGGATCAGCGTTCCCTGCGTACTTCGGTATTCTGGGACGTGGGTAACGTATTCGACTCCAAGTGCGAAAAGACGACGAACGCCAATGTCGGTTCGACCGCTCAAACCGAGTGCAACGACATCAGCCTGAGCAACATGGCAAGCTCCGTCGGTGTCGGCGTGACCTGGATCACCGCACTGGGTCCTTTGAGCTTCGCGTTGGCCATGCCGATCAAGAAACCGGATGAAGCTGAGACTCAAGTGTTCCAATTCTCCCTCGGCCAGACGTTCTAAGCGTCTGACCCAAGATAACGACAATGGATTTTGTAGGAGTGCATCGTGCGTAAGTTGACTCAATTGGTTCTCCTGGCGACCGTACTGGTCGCAGGTCCGGCTTTTGCCGACATGAAAATCGCCGTTCTGAACTATCAGATGGCACTGCTCGAATCCGACGCGGCGAAAAAATATGCCGTGGACGCCGAGAAGAAGTTCGGCCCGCAACTGACCAAGCTCAAGAGCCTGGAAAGCAGCGCCAAGGGTATCCAGGACCGTCTGATGGCCGGCGGCGACAAAATGCAGCAAGGCGAGCGTGAACGTCTGGAGCTCGAATTCAAGCAAAAGGCCCGTGATTTCCAGTTCCAGTCCAAGGAACTGAACGAAGCCAAAGCAGTTGCCGACCGTGAAATGCTGAAACAGCTCAAGCCTAAACTGGACAGCGCTGTGGAAGAAGTCATCAAGAAAGGTGCTTTTGACCTGGTCTTCGAGCGTGGCGCAGTGATTGATGTCAAGCCTCAGTACGACATCACTCGCCAGGTTATCGAGCGCATGAATCAGCTGAAGTAACCCATGACAGCGACTATAAAGCTCGGCCAATTGGCCGAGTTCCTCGGCGCCACCTTACGTGGCGACCCGAAGAAAGAAATTACTGGGCTAGCCACTTTGCAAGAGGCTGGCCCAGCTCAGTTGAGCTTTCTGGCAAATCCTCAATACCGTAAATACCTGGCTGACAGTCAGGCCGCAGCTGTATTGCTGAAGGCCGCTGACGCTGAAGGTTTTGCCGGTGAGGCATTGGTGGTGCCTGATCCGTATCTGGCCTACGCGCGTGTTTCTCATCTGTTCGATCCCAAGCCCAAGGCGCCTGCCGGTATTCATCCGACAGCGGTGGTGGCAGCGGATGCAGTGGTCGACCCGGCGGCGAGTATCGGTGCTTTTGCGGTGATTGAAAGTGCAGCGCGTATTGGCGCAGGCGTGACTGTTGGGGCTCATTGCTTCATCGGTGCGCGCTGCGAAATCGGCGAGGGCGGCTGGTTGGCCCCGCGTGTCACGCTGTATCACGACGTGCGCATCGGCAAGCGGGTGGTGATTCAGTCTGGTGCCGTGCTTGGTGGTGAAGGCTTCGGTTTTGCCAACGAGAAAGGTGTCTGGCAGAAAATCGCCCAAATCGGCGGTGTCTCGATCGGCGATGACGTGGAAATAGGCGTAAATACCGCTATCGATCGCGGTGCGCTGGCCGATACCGTCATTGGTAATGGTGTGAAGCTCGACAATCAGATTCAGATCGCTCACAACGTCCAGGTCGGTGACCACACCGCCATGGCCGCCTGCGTGGGGATCTCCGGCAGCACCAAAATCGGCAAGCATTGCATGCTCGCCGGTGGCGTAGGGCTGGTGGGGCATATCGACATTTGCGACAACGTTTTCCTGACCGGGATGACCATGGTAACCCACTCGATTACCGAGCCGGGTTCCTATTCTTCCGGTACGGCGATGCAACCAGCAGCCGAATGGCGCAAAAGCGCGGCACGTATCCGTCAGCTCGATGATATCGCGCGACGTCTGCGACAGCTGGAAAAGCGTGTAGGGGACGTGACCCCTGACGGTAATGCTTCATCAGATGGCTGATACCATTTCCATATCAAGTGTGCACAGCCGCTAGACTGCCTCCTTGATTTGCTAGAGGAGTGCGCGTCAGTCGCGCGCTCCCAATCTTTACATAGGCTTCCCCCCGAAATGATGGACATCAACGAGATTCGCGAATACCTGCCTCACCGTTACCCGTTCCTGCTGGTGGACCGGGTCGTGGATCTGGATGTGGAAGGCAAGCGCATTCGCGCCTACAAGAATGTCAGCATCAACGAACCGTTCTTCAATGGTCACTTCCCTGCGCATCCAATCATGCCGGGCGTGTTGATCATCGAAGCGATGGCTCAGGCTGCCGGGATCCTTGGTTTCAAAATGCTCGACGTGAAGCCTGCCGACGGCACGCTGTATTACTTCGTCGGCTCTGACAAGCTGCGCTTCCGCCAGCCCGTGCTGCCAGGCGATCAGCTGATCCTGGAAGCCAAGTTCCTGAGCTGCAAGCGTCAGATCTGGAAGTTCGAGTGCCAGGCTTCGGTCGATGGCAAGCCAGTCTGCTCCGCTGAAATCATCTGCGCGGAACGCAAACTATGAGTTTGATTGACCCTCGCGCAATCATCGATCCGACGGCCGTTCTGGCCGACGACGTCGAGGTCGGCCCTTGGTCGATCATCGGCGCAGGTGTGGAAATCGGCGAGGGGACAGTGATCGGGCCGCATGTGATTCTCAAGGGCCCGACCCGAATCGGTAAGCACAACCGCATCTACCAGTTTTCTTCGGTAGGCGAGGACACGCCCGATCTGAAATACAAAGGCGAAGAAACCCGTCTGGTCATCGGTGACCATAACGTCATTCGCGAAGGCGTGACGATTCATCGCGGGACCATTCAGGATCGTTCGGAAACGACCCTGGGCGATCACAACCTGATCATGGCCTATGCCCACATCGGTCACGACAGCGTTATCGGCAACCACTGCATCCTGGTCAACAACACCGCGTTGGCGGGCCATGTGCACGTCGCGGACTGGGCGATCCTGTCCGGTTTTACCCTGGTTCACCAGTATTGCCACATTGGCGCCCACAGCTTTTCCGGCATGGGCACTGCCATTGGCAAGGACGTTCCAGCGTATGTCACGGTATTCGGCAACCCGGCCGAAGCCCGCAGCATGAATTTCGAAGGCCTGCGCCGTCGCGGTTTCAGTGAAGATGCAATCCACGCGTTGCGTCGTGCCTACAAGGTGGTTTACCGCCAGGGCCTGACGGTCGAACAGGCGCTTGCCGAGCTGGCCGAACCCTCGCTGCAATTCCCGGAAGTCGCGGTGTTCCGTGATTCCATCCAGTCTTCGACCCGCGGCATCACCCGTTAACCATGGCCAATCTGCGTATTGCGCTGGTGGCGGGAGAGGCTTCCGGTGACATTCTGGGTGCGGGCCTCATGCGCGCGCTCAAGGTTCAGCATCCGGCAGTCGAGTTCATCGGTGTCGGCGGTCCGCTGATGCAGGCCGAAGGCCTGACGTCGTATTTTCCGATGGAACGCCTTTCTGTCATGGGCCTGGTCGAAGTGCTGGGCCGTTTATGCGAGCTGTTGGCACGTCGCAAGAAGCTGGTCGCGGACTTGATCGCCGAG
Organism: Pseudomonas sp. JL3; assembly: GCF_031570575.1. Taxonomy (NCBI): domain Bacteria; kingdom Pseudomonadati; phylum Pseudomonadota; class Gammaproteobacteria; order Pseudomonadales; family Pseudomonadaceae; genus Pseudomonas; species Pseudomonas sp. JL3. The sequence goes on along the minus strand of NZ_JAKWJK010000013.1, from coordinate 64,545 downwards.
AAGCCGGACGTGTTCATCGGTATCGATGCCCCGGACTTCAACCTCAATATCGAACTCAAACTGCGTCAGGCCGGGATCAAGACCGTGCATTACGTCAGCCCGTCGGTCTGGGCCTGGCGACAGAAGCGGGTGCTGAAGATTCGCGAAGGTTGCGACCTGATGCTGACGCTCTTCCCGTTCGAAGCTAAATTTTATGAAGAGAAGGGTGTGCCGGTGCGGTTTGTCGGGCATTCCCTGGCCGATGCGATTCCGCTTGAGGCTGATCGCGCCGCAGCGCGGGCCGAACTTGGCTTGCCGGGTGGGCCGCTGGTCGCCCTGATGCCGGGCAGCCGTGGCGGTGAGGTCGGGCGCCTTGGTGCGCTGTTCCTCGACACCGCCCAGCGCTTGCGCGCCATGCGCCCGGGCGTACGGTTCGTCATGCCATGCGCGAGCCCGCAGCGCCGGGTCCAGCTTGAAGAGCTGCTGGCCGGTCGCGATCTGCCGCTGACCTTGCTCGACGGCAAATCCCATCTGGCCCTGGCTGCTTGCGACGCGGTGTTGATCGCTTCGGGCACGGCAACGCTGGAAGCATTGTTGTACAAGCGGCCGATGGTGGTCGCTTATCGCTTGGCACCGCTGACGTTCTGGATTCTCAAACGGATGGTGAAGAGTCCCTACGTCTCCTTGCCGAATCTGCTGGCCCAGCGACTGCTGGTGCCGGAGTTGTTGCAGGACGATGCGACGGTAGAGGCCTTGGCCCAGACCCTGTCGCCACTGATCGATGGTGGCCAGGAACAGACCCGAGGCTTTGACGAAATCCACCGAACCCTGCGCTTGGACGCCTCCAATCAGGCAGCGGACGCGGTACTGAACCTGATTGGCAGAGCATAATGAGCAAAGCAAGCAAGCAGCTGGGCCTGGATTTTATGCTAGTCGATGAACTTGAAGATCTGGTGGCGGGTGTCGATGAAGTCGGTCGCGGCCCGCTTTGCGGTGCAGTGGTGACGGCGGCAGTGATCCTTGATCCGAGTCGCCCCATCCTGGGCCTCAACGACTCGAAGAAGCTCACCGAAGCTCGCCGTGATGCGCTTTACGACGAAATCTGCGAAAAGGCACTGAGTTGGTATGTCGCTCGGGCTGAAGTAGAAGAAATCGACGAACTGAACATTCTTCACGCCACTATGCTGGCCATGCAGCGTGCTGTCGAAGGGCTGCACATTCAGCCGAAACTGGCGATGATCGACGGCAACCGTTGCCCGAAGCTCTCGATGCGTGCGGAAGCGGTGATCCAGGGCGACGGCAAGGTGCCAGCCATTGCCGCGGCATCGATTCTGGCCAAGGTCAGCCGAGATCGAGAAATGGCCGCATTCGAACTGATTTATCCGGGTTACGGGATCGGAGGCCATAAAGGCTACCCGACACCCGTTCATCTGGAAGCACTGGCCCGCTTGGGGCCGACCCCAATTCATCGCCGCTCGTTCGCCCCGGTACGCTTGGCGTATGAAGCGCGGGAAAACCTGATCGAGAGTTAGTCGCAGGCTGATGTTTTACTCAAGGCCCGGTACAATCCGGGCCTTGTTGTCTTTACGTTTCTAGTTTCTAGACAGGATCACTATGCCGGCTTCATTCGTTCATCTACGCCTGCACACTGAATATTCCCTGGTCGACGGTCTGGTGCGGATCAAACCGCTGGTCAAGACCCTGGTCGGCATGAACATGCCTGCCGTGGCGGTCACCGACCAGAACAACATGTGCTCCCTGGTCAAATTCTATAAAGCTGCCATGGGGGCGGGGATCAAGCCGATCTGCGGCGCCGACCTGTGGCTGTCGAACAAGGATCCGGACAACGCCTTGAGCCGGATCAGCCTGCTGGCGATGAACGCCGTGGGCTATCGCAACCTCACCGAACTGATTTCCCGTGGCTTCATCGACGGCCAGCGCAATGGCTCGGTGATCATCGAGCGCGAGTGGGTGGCTGAAGCCAGCGAAGGCTTGATCATGCTGTCGGCGGCGAAAGAGGGCGAGATTGGTCTGGCCATGCTCAGCGGCAACCCGGACGAAGCCGAAAACCTGGCACGTGAATGGATGGCGGTGTTCCCGGACCGTTTCTATCTGGAAGTCCAGCGTACCAACCGCCCCAATGACGAAGAACAACTGCACGGCGCCGTGGCGCTGGCGGCGAAAATCGGTGCGCCGCTGGTGGCGACCAACGACGTGCGTTTCATCAGGCAGGAAGACTTCGAAGCCCACGAAACCCGCGTTTGCATCGGTGAAGGCCGCGCCCTCGACGATCCCCGGCGTTCGAAAAATTACAGCGACCAGCAATACCTCAAAAGCGCTGAGGAAATGGCCGAGCTGTTCAGCGACTTGCCCGAGGCGCTGGAAAACACGGTCGAGATCGCCAAGCGCTGCAACATCGAGGTGAAACTGGGCAAGCACTTCCTGCCCAACTTCCCGATTCCCGATGGCATGACCATCGATGAGTATTTCCGCAAGGTTTCCTTCGACGGTCTGGAAGAGCGCCTCAGCGTTCTGCTGCCCAAGGACACCACCGAAGACTACGAAGCCAAGCGTCAGGTCTACGTCGACCGGTTGAATTTCGAGCTGGATATCATCATCCAGATGGGCTTCCCCGGTTACTTCCTGATCGTGATGGACTTTATCCAGTGGGCCAAGAACAACGGCGTGCCGGTAGGTCCGGGGCGTGGGTCGGGTGCGGGGTCGTTGGTGGCCTACGTGCAGAAGATCACCGACCTCGACCCGCTGGAATATGACCTGCTGTTCGAACGTTTCCTTAACCCGGAACGGGTATCCATGCCCGACTTCGACGTCGACTTCTGCATGGACGGCCGTGACCGGGTCATCGATTACGTGGCCGAGAAATACGGCCGTAACGCGGTTAGCCAGATCATCACCTTCGGTTCCATGGCGGCGAAAGCGGTGGTCCGCGACGTGGCGCGGGTGCAGGGCAAGTCCTACGGATTGGCGGATCGTCTGTCGAAGATGATTCCGTTCGAAGTCGGCATGACCCTGGAAAAAGCCTACGAGCAGGAAGAAATCCTGCGCGACTTCATCAAGGTCGATGAAGAGGCTGCGGAAATCTGGGAGATGGCGCGCAAGCTTGAAGGCGTTGTGCGTAACGTCGGCAAGCACGCCGGTGGTGTGGTGATCGCGCCGACCAAGCTGACTGACTTCTCGCCGATTTATTGCGACGAAGCGGGCGATGGCCTGGTAACCCAGTTCGACAAGGATGACGTCGAGGCCGCCGGTCTGGTGAAGTTCGACTTCCTGGGTCTGCGGACCCTGACGGTCATCGACTGGGCGCTGAAAACCATCAACCGCGATCGCGCCAAGGTCAACGAGCCGCCGCTGGATATCGCCTTTATCCCGCTGGACGACAAACCGACTTACACGCTGCTGCAAAAAGCTGAAACCACTGCGGTGTTCCAGCTCGAGTCGCGCGGCATGAAGGAGCTGATCAAAAAGCTCAAGCCTGACTGCCTGGAAGACTTGATCGCACTGGTGGCCCTGTTCCGTCCGGGCCCGTTGCAATCAGGCATGGTTGACGACTTTATCAACCGTAAGCACGGTCGCGCGGAGCTCGCGTACCCGCACTCGGATTACCAGTACGAAGGCCTCAAGCCAGTTCTGGCGCCGACTTACGGCATCATCCTGTATCAGGAACAGGTGATGCAGATTGCCCAGGTCATGGCCGGTTATACCCTTGGCGGTGCAGACATGCTGCGTCGAGCCATGGGTAAGAAAAAGCCCGAAGAAATGGCCAAGCAACGTGGCGGTTTCATTGAGGGGTGCGCCACCAACAATATCGACGCCGACCTGGCCGGTAACATCTTCGACCTGGTAGAAAAGTTCGCCGGTTACGGCTTCAACAAATCCCACTCCGCAGCCTATGGCCTGGTGTCGTACCAGACCGCGTGGCTGAAAGCCCACTACCCGGCGCCGTTCATGGCTGCGGTACTGTCGGCGGATATGCACAACACCGACAAGGTCGTGACCTTGATCGAAGAAATTCGCACCATGAAGCTGCGTCTCGACGCGCCGGATGTGAATACTTCGGAGTTCAAGTTCACGGTGAATGACGAAGGCCGCATTATTTATGGCCTCGGCGCGATCAAGGGTGTGGGCGAAGGGCCGGTGGAAGCGATCACCGAGGCGCGTCAGGACGGACCGTTCAAGGATCTGTTCGATTTCTGCGCCCGTGTCGATCTCAAACGGATCAACAAGCGCACCCTGGACGGTTTAATCCGTAGCGGCGCCCTGGATCGTCTTGGTCCGTACTTCCATGATGAGTCGAAAGCCTATCAGGCCAACATCGACCGCAACCGGGCGGTGTTGCTGAACGCCATGGAAGGGGCGATCAAGGCTGCCGAACAAACCGCTCGCACCCACGACAGCGGTCATGCCGACCTGTTTGGCGGGCTGTTCGTCGAGGAAGATGCCGATGTCTACGCCAATCACCGCAAAGCTAAAGAACTGACCCTCAAGGAGCGCCTGAAAGGGGAGAAAGACACCCTGGGCCTGTACCTCACCGGTCACCCGATTGACGAGTACGAAGGCGAGATTCGTCGCTTCGCCCGTCAGCGCATCATCGACCTGAAGCCGGCTCGCGATACCCAGACGGTCGCGGGCATGATCATCGCCCTGCGAGTGATGAAGAACAAAAAGGGCGACAAGATGGGTTTCATCACCCTCGACGACCGTTCCGGTCGGATCGAAGCCTCGCTGTTCGCCGACGCGTTCCATTCTGCGCAGTCGCTGTTGCAGACCGACGCGATGGTGGTGGTCGAAGGCGAAGTCAGCAATGACGACTTCTCTGGCGGCCTGCGGCTGCGGGTCAAGCGGGTGATGAGCATGGAAGATGCGCGCACCAACCTGGCCGAAAGCCTGCGGCTGAAGTTGCACACCAAGGATTTGAAAGGCGATCAGCTACGCTGGCTGGGGGATCTGTTCAAGCGCCACCGCGGTGCGTGCCCGATCACCATGGAGTACACCAGTCCCGATGCGAAGGCCTTGTTGCAGTTCGGCGAGACCTGGCGGATCGATCCGGCGGATGCCTTGATTCAAGCCCTGCGTGACCAGTTCGGGCGAGACAACGTCTTCCTCCAATACCGTTGACGGTCAGGTGTGTTTGAAGCACCTGATCCCGACCCGAATTTTTAATCTCGACCTGAACGCGCCTGTCCCTTAAGGTAGGGCGCGAATAGACAACCGGCCGGCCCAAGTTCTCTTGGAGGTCGACCCAAGACGGACGCCTATGAACCCGAATTTTCTAGATTTCGAACAGCCGATCGCCGACCTGCAAGCCAAGATCGAAGAGTTGCGCTTGGTCGGTAATGACAATTCGCTGAATATCGGCGATGAGATCTCCCGCCTGCAGGACAAAAGCAGCACGCTGACCGAAGACATCTTCGGCAAGCTGACCAGCTGGCAGATCGCACGTCTGGCGCGTCACCCGAAACGTCCGTATACCCTGGACTACATCGAACACATCTTCACCGAGTTCGACGAACTGCACGGCGACCGTCACTTCTCCGACGACGCTGCCATTGTCGGCGGTGTTGCCCGTCTGGACGATCAACCGGTGATGATCATCGGTCACCAGAAAGGCCGCGAAGTGCGCGAGAAGGTTCGCCGCAACTTCGGCATGCCGCGTCCGGAAGGCTACCGCAAGGCATGCCGACTGATGGAAATGGCCGAGCGTTTCAAAATGCCGATCCTGACCTTCATCGACACCCCGGGTGCTTACCCGGGCATCGACGCCGAAGAGCGCAACCAGAGCGAAGCGATTGCCTGGAACCTGCGCGTCATGGCTCGCCTGAAAACCCCAATCATCGCCACCGTGATCGGTGAGGGTGGTTCCGGTGGTGCATTGGCGATCGGCGTCTGCGATCAACTGAACATGCTGCAGTACTCGACCTACGCGGTGATTTCGCCGGAAGGTTGCGCCTCGATTCTGTGGAAAACTTCCGAGAAAGCTCCGGATGCTGCTGAAGCCATGGGCATCACTGCCGAGCGTCTGAAGGGCCTGGGCATTGTCGATAAAGTGATCGGCGAGCCATTGGGCGGCGCCCATCGTGATCCGGCCGCTGCCGCTGCCTCGATCCGCGCAGAACTGAGCTCGCAACTGGCGATGTTGAAGAAGTTCGATAACGAGGCGCTGTTGGCCCGTCGTTACGAGCGACTGATGAGCTACGGTCTCTGATCTGACGTTGCTTGGGCAAACGACGCAAAACCAATGTGGGAGCGAGCCTGCTCGCGATAGCGGTATAACAGACAACAAATTTGTTGAATGTTAAGCAGCCTTCGCGAGCAGGCTCGCTCCCACATTGGGTCTATGTGAAGGGCCGACGTCTATGAATCCTTCGAAGATTGATTTGCCTACCAGGCTTCTGCGCAGCCTCACACCGTGGCGCAACGCTACAACCTGGCGCATCGCCTTCTCCGGTGGTCTCGACTCCACCGTCCTGCTGCACCTTCTCGCACACCTTGCGAAAAACCAACCCCTGCCGACGCTGAGCGCTATTCATGTCCACCATGGCATCCAAGCTGCGGCTGATGCGTGGCCGGAACATTGTCAGTCGGTCTGTGATGCGTTGGGCGTGCCGCTAGAGGTTGTGCGTGTTCAGGTTGAACCCGGCGCCAGCCTTGAGCGCGCGGCGCGGGATGCGCGTTATGGCGCCTTCATCGCGGCAACCCACACCGGTGAAGTACTACTCACGGGCCAACACCGTGACGATCAGGCGGAAACCCTGTTGTTTCGGCTGATGCGTGGGGCAGGGGTGAGAGGGTTGTCGGGGATGCCGAGCGAGCGTCCTTTGGGCCAGGGGCATCTGCTGCGACCGTTGCTCGACGTCACTCGCGCCGAGCTTGAGGCTTACGCGACTGAATATCAGTTGGGTTGGATCGAGGATCCATCGAACCAGGACCGCCAGTTCTCGCGCAACTATCTGCGACATCAGGTGTTCCCGGTGTTGACCGCGCGCTGGCCGCAAGCGGTGGCGACCATGGCTCGCAGCGCTGCACATCTGAGCGAAGCGCAGGGACTGCTCGACGAATTGGCGCAAATCGATCTGGCCCATGCCACCACGGTCAGCGATTTCGATTGGCTGGGTTTGCCGTCGCTGGAGCTGGCCCCCCTGGAAAAACTGTCTGATGCGCGCCAGCGCAACGCGTTAAGTCACTGGCTCAAACCGTTGACGACTTTGCCGGACAGTGACCATTGGTCGGGTTGGGGGAATTTGCGCGATGCGACCGGCGATGCGCGTCCGGTCTGGCGGCTGGCGGGGGGTGAATTGCATCGCGCGGGCGGGCGTCTCTGGTGGTTGTCTGGCGGCTGGCTGCGCACTTCGCCATCGCCGGTGTCTTGGGCTGATCCCTCGCTATCGCTGGCGTTGCCGGACAACGGCGTACTCACATTCACCGGTCAGATCCCCGTTGGCCCGCTGCAGATCCGCTATCGTGAGGGGGGCGAGGTCATGAACCTGCCCGATCGCGGCCACCGTGACCTGAAGCGGTTGCTCAACGAAAGCGGTGTGCCAGGCTTCGCCCGTGGCAGATTGCCGCTGGTCTACAGAGGCCAGCAATTGCTGGCGGTGGCGAATCTGCGGGGGCTAAATGGCGGTGAGCAAAGTGGCTGGTATTTGCATTGGCAGCCTGCGATTGAAGATCAAGGTTTGAGCTGAAAGGGGCTTTCCGGTAGACTACGCTCCCTTCTTGATACAACTTCTGTGGATTCGCCTGAATCGCAGGAGTTGCCGATTACCAAGCAGTCTTTGCTGGGCGATTCCAAAAAATGTGTAGCGAGCAACCTACCGGTGTTTCATCTACCGGTCTGTCCCAACGCGGCGGTTTTTTTGAAAGGTGCACTGTGATTAATGCAGGTGATCGGGGGCTTCGGCCTTCCTTCGCTTTCCCCGGCGGCTCGGACCGCTTTAACGCAGACTTCTAGGGTTTTTCATGACGCGCTACATATTCGTCACGGGCGGTGTTGTTTCTTCATTGGGGAAAGGCATTGCCTCGGCTTCATTGGCGGCCATCCTGGAGGCGCGGGGACTTAAGGTCACCATGCTGAAGCTGGACCCGTACATCAACGTTGACCCGGGCACCATGAGCCCGTTCCAGCACGGTGAAGTGTTCGTCACCCACGACGGCGCCGAGACCGACCTGGACCTGGGCCACTACGAGCGGTTCATCCGCACGACCATGACCCAGAACAACAACTTCACCACCGGCCGTGTCTACGAACACGTCCTGCGCAAAGAGCGTCGTGGTGATTACCTGGGCGCTACCATTCAGGTGATCCCGCACATCACCGACGAAATCAAGCGCCGGATCATCAAGGGCGCCGGCGATGCCGACGTGGCCATGGTCGAGATCGGTGGCACCGTGGGTGACATCGAATCGCAACCGTTCCTCGAAGCGATCCGTCAACTGCGTTTCGAAGTCGGCGCCAAGCGCGCGATGCTGATGCACCTGACGCTGGTGCCGTACATCGCCACTGCCGGCGAAACCAAAACCAAACCGACTCAGCACTCGGTCAAGGAACTGCGTTCCATTGGCCTGCAGCCAGACGTGCTGGTGTGCCGTTCCGATCATCCGATCGACATCTCTTCGCGTCGCAAGATCGCGCAGTTCACCAACGTTGAAGAACGTGCGGTGATCGCGCTGGAAGACGCCGACACCATCTACAAGATCCCGGGCATTCTGCACTCCCAGGGCCTGGATGATTTCGTCGTCGAGCGTTTCGGCCTGCAATGCGACAGCGCCGATCTGTCCGAGTGGGAAGCGGTGGTGGATGCCAAGCTCAACCCTGAGCACGAAGTCACCATCGCCATGGTCGGCAAGTACATGGAACTGCTGGACGCCTACAAGTCGCTGATTGAAGCGATGAGTCACGCCGGCATCAGCAACCGCACCAAGGTCAACCTGCGCTACATCGATTCCGAAGACATCGAAAACCAGGGCACCGCGCTGCTGGAAGGCGTCGACGCGATTCTGGTACCGGGCGGCTTCGGTCTGCGTGGCGTTGAAGGCAAGATCACTGCCGTTCAATACGCTCGCGAAAACAAGGTTCCCTACCTGGGTATCTGCCTGGGCATGCAAGTGGCCGTTATCGAGTTCGCTCGTAACGTCATGGGCTGGAAAGACGCCAACTCCACCGAGTTCGATCGCACCAGCGGTCACCCGGTCGTGGGTCTGATCACCGAGTGGGAAGATGCCACCGGCGCAGTCGAAACCCGTACCGAAACCTCCGATCTGGGCGGCACCATGCGCCTGGGCGCTCAGGATTGCCTGCTTGAGCCGGGTTCCTTGGTGCACGATTGCTATGCCAAGGACGTGATCGTCGAGCGTCACCGTCATCGCTACGAAGTGAACAACAATCTGCTGCCGCAAATCATCGAGGCCGGTCTGAAAATCTCCGGTCGTTCCGGTGATGGCGCGCTGGTTGAAGTGGTCGAAGCACCGGATCATCCATGGTTCGTCGCTTGTCAGTTCCACCCTGAGTTCACCTCGACGCCACGCGACGGTCACCCGTTGTTCAGTGGTTTCGTTAAAGCCGCTTTGGCTCAACACCAGAAGAAGGCGTAAACCTGATGGCACAGAAGATCATCCGCGTAGGCGATATCGAGATTGCCAACGACAAGCCAATGGTGCTGTTCGGTGGCATGAACGTGCTGGAAAGCCGTGACATGGCGATGCAGGTCTGCGAAGAGTACGTAAAGGTCACCGAAAAACTCGGTATTCCTTACGTGTTCAAGGCCAGTTTCGACAAAGCAAACCGTTCTTCTGTGACCTCTTACCGTGGCCCCGGCCTGGAAGAGGGCATGCGGATTTTCCAGGACATCAAGCAAGCCTTTGGCGTACCGATCATCACCGATGTCCACGAGCCTGATCAGGCTGCGGTCGTCGCTGAAGTCTGCGACATCATCCAGTTGCCGGCCTTCCTGTCGCGCCAGACCGACCTCGTGGTCGCGATGGCCAAGACCGGCGCGGTGATCAACATCAAGAAAGCCCAATTCCTCGCGCCTCAGGAAATGAAACACATCCTGAACAAGTGCGTGGAAGCCGGTAACGATCAGTTGATCCTCTGCGAGCGTGGTTCGAGCTTCGGCTACAACAATCTCGTGGTCGACATGCTCGGCTTCGGCATCATGAAGCAGTTCGAATACCCGGTGTTCTTCGATGTGACCCACGCGCTGCAAATGCCCGGCGGTCGCTCCGATTCTGCTGGTGGTCGTCGTGCCCAGGTCACCGACCTGGCCAAGGCCGGCATGAGCCAGTCGCTGGCAGGTCTGTTCCTCGAAGCCCACCCGGACCCGGATAACGCCAAATGCGACGGCCCTTGCGCCTTGCGTCTGGACAAACTGGAACCCTTCCTGGCCCAACTCAAAGCACTGGACGAACTGGTGAAGAGTTTTCCGACGGTAGAAACCGCGTAAACCTCAATTCTCCGGTAAAGTACCGCACGATTTAATGCTCAGGCCCTCGGGCTTGAGCCTTATCGTCCGCAAGCCTGCCCGCTGTCTGTCGCTTGCCGACGATAAAAGATTTCCTTCAGCTGCGTCGTTTTCGTCAACTTTGGAGTGTTTACAACAATGGCAAAAATCGTCGACATCAAAGGTCGTGAAGTTCTCGACTCCCGTGGCAATCCCACTGTGGAAGCAGACGTGCTTCTCGATAACGGCATCATCGGCAGCGCTTGCGCGCCATCCGGTGCTTCCACTGGCTCGCGTGAAGCACTCGAGCTGCGTGATGGCGACAAGAGCCGTTACCTGGGCAAAGGCGTTCTGAAAGCCGTCGCCAACATCAACGGTCCGATCCGCGATCTGTTGCTGGGTGCAGACCCAAGCGACCAGAAAGCGCTGGATCACGCGATGATCAAGCTGGACGGCACCGAAAACAAAGCGACCCTGGGCGCCAACGCCATCCTCGCCGTTTCCCTGGCCGCGGCCAAGGCAGCAGCACAGGACCAGGACCTGCCGCTGTACGCACACATCGCTAACCTGAACGGCACTCCGGGTGTTTACTCGATGCCGGTTCCGATGATGAACATCATCAACGGTGGCGAGCACGCTGATAACAACGTCGACATCCAGGAATTCATGGTTCAGCCAGTAGGCGCCAAGTCTTTCTCGGAAGGTCTGCGCATGGGCACCGAGATTTTCCATCACCTTAAAGCTGTACTGAAGGCTCGGGGCCTGAGCACTGCCGTTGGTGACGAAGGTGGTTTCGCGCCGAACCTGGCCTCCAACGAAGACGCTTTGAAAGTGATCTCCGAAGCTGTGGCCAACGCCGGTTACAAGCTGGGCACCGACGTGACCCTGGCCCTGGACTGCGCTGCCAGCGAATTCTACGAAGACGGTAAATACAACCTGTCCGGCGAAGGCCAGGTGTTCACCGCTGAAGGTTTCGCTGACTACCTGAAAGGCCTGACCGAGCGTTATCCGATCATCTCCATCGAAGACGGTCTGGACGAGTCCGACTGGGCTGGCTGGAAAATCCTCACCGACAAGATCGGTGAGAAGACTCAGCTGGTAGGCGACGACTTGTTCGTGACCAACACCAAGATCCTGAAAGAAGGCATCGATAAAAAGATCGCCAACTCGATCCTGATCAAGTTCAACCAGATCGGCACCCTGACCGAAACCCTGGAAGCCATCCAGATGGCCAAGGCCGCTGGTTACACTGCCGTGATCTCGCACCGCTCCGGCGAAACCGAAGATTCGACCATTGCCGACCTGGCTGTGGGCACTGCGGCTGGCCAGATCAAGACCGGCTCGCTGTGCCGTTCCGACCGCGTTTCCAAGTACAACCAACTGCTGCGTATCGAAGAGCAGCTGAATGGCAAAGCCAAGTACAACGGTCGCAGCGAATTTCGCGGTTAATCGTTAACTGGTAAAAAGACACCGGATTGTGTCGAAAAAATCGCGACAGCGATGGATTTGCCACTAATCTGATGCCTTAAGAGCACAAGCCTGGTTCTTCCAGGCTTCGTGCTATCAGAAGCTTCAAAGTTTTGGCATGGCTGTCTTTTTTCACTGGATACCTGATATTCGATGCGCAGTCCCAATTGGTTGTTCCTCGTCTTGCTCTTGCTGCTGGCCGGCCTGCAGTACCGCCTGTGGGTGGGTAATGGCAGTCTGGCGCAAGTGGCCGAGCTGAAGCAGCAGATTGCGGATCAACACGCCGAGAATGAGGCGTTGCTGGAGCGTAATCGGGTGATGGACGCCGAAGTCAGCGAATTGAAAAAGGGCATGGAGACCGTTGAGGAACGGGCTCGTCATGAGTTGGGCATGGTCAAGGACGGTGAAACCCTTTACCAGTTGGCCCAATGATTAATTCGTTACCGGCCTTCTGGGCCGTGATTCCTGCCGCGGGCGTCGGTGCCCGTATGGCCGCGGACCGTCCCAAGCAATATTTGCAGCTGGGCGGGCGCACTATTCTCGAACACAGCCTCGGCTGTTTCCTCGATCATCCTGCCCTGAAAGGGTTGGTGGTCAGTCTTGCAATCGACGATCCTTACTGGCCGAACCTGGCGTGCGCTGCCGATCCGCGTATTCAGCGGGTTGAAGGTGGCGCCGAGCGTTCCGGGTCGGTGCTCAATGCCTTGCTGCATCTGCATGCCCAAGGCGCTGACGATCAGGATTGGGTATTGGTGCACGATGCTGCACGACCGAATCTGGCGCGTGATGATCTGGATAAACTGCTCAGTGAGCTGGCCGACGATCCGGTAGGCGGTCTGTTGGCGGTGCCTGCGCGCGATACCCTCAAGCGGGTCGACAAGCACGGGCGCGTGCTGGAAACGGTGGATCGCAGTGTGATCTGGCAAGCGTATACGCCGCAAATGTTTCGCCTTGGCGCGTTGCATCGGGCGTTGGCGGACAGTCTGGTGGCGGACGTTGTCATCACCGATGAAGCCTCGGCCATGGAATGGTCGGGCCAGGCGCCGCGCCTGATTGAAGGGCGATCCGATAACATCAAAGTCACTCGCCCTGAAGACCTTGAATGGTTGCGACAGCGTTGGGCCAACCGCCGCTAAAAGATCGCAGCCTTCGGCAGCTCCTACGGATGTACACATAACCATGTAGGAGCCGCCGAAGGCTGCGATCTTTTGATCTTAAACGCGATATTCCGCTCTTTCAGCCAACCCCTCCTTCAAGTAATCCACCAACTTTCGCACCTTTGGCGACAGATGCCGTTGCTGTGGGTAAAGCGCCCAAACGGCGGTGTTCGGCGGTTGATGGGCTTCCAACAGCGAAATCAATTCGCCGTTTTTCAGATATTCCAGTACGTAATAATCCGGCAACTGACACAACCCAACTCCTTGTAGCGCGGCATCCAACACTGCCTGCCCGCTGTTGCAGCGCCAGTTTCCCTGCACGCGCTGGGAAAATTCCCGACCGTTCTGTTCCAGTTGCCAGATGTCCGAGCTACCGATGAGGCAATTATGGCGACTCAGTTCCGACAAGCTGTGTGGGCGACCGTACCGTTCCAGGTAGGACGGCGAGGCGCACAGGTACATACGCCGCGGTGCCAGACGTGTGGCGACCAATCTTGAATCCTGCAGACGGCCGAGGCGGATGGCCAGGTCCAGCCCTTCATGCACCAGATCGAGCGGTCGATTGCTCAGTTCGATGTCGACGCGCAGTTGCGGATACAGCGCCATGAAGCGAGTCACCAGTGGCACGATGAATCGTTCGCCGTAGGCCACGGCACAAGTCATGCGCAGCATGCCCTTGGGTTCGCTAGTCAGGTCGCCGACAGCGCGCAACGCTTCTTCGCGACCGTCCTGCAACCGTTGGCAATGTTGCAGAAAGGTTTGCCCGGCTTCGGTCAGCGTGACCCGGCGGGTGCTGCGATAGAGCAAGCGGGTTTGCAGTCGCTCTTCCAGTCGTACGATTTGGCGACTGATGTGGGAGGAAGACACCCCAAGGCGTTCAGCCGCGGCGGTGAATTGGTTGCACTCTGCGACGGCGACGAACTCGTCGATGCCTTCCCAGCGGTTTTCGGACATCAGGATTATCCCTGTGTGGCAATAATGTTTTGCTTTTGTCCTGATTATTCATCGTAAGCCGCTGTATTACACTCCTTGTCTTGTTTTTATTCACTGGAGAGTCAGCATGATCAAGTCGCGCGCCGCCGTTGCCTTCGAGGCCAAGAAACCCCTCGAGATCGTTGAAGTCGATGTTGCCATGCCCAAGGCGGGTGAAGTCCTGCTGCGTGTAGTTGCCTCCGGTGTTTGCCATACCGATGCCTACACCCTCTCTGGCGCGGACCCGGAAGGTATCTTCCCGTCGATCCTGGGTCATGAAGGTGGCGCGGTGGTCGAAGCGATTGGTGAGGGCGTGACTTCGGTCGCGGTCGGCGATCATGTGATCCCGCTATACACCCCGGAATGTGGCAAGTGCAAATTCTGTCTGTCGGGCAAAACCAACCTCTGCCAGGCGATTCGTGCAACCCAGGGTAAAGGCCTGATGCCGGACGGCACTTCGCGCTTTTCCTACAAGGGCGAAACGATTTTCCACTACATGGGCACCTCGACTTTTTCCGAGTACACCGTGCTACCGGAAATCTCCGTGGCCAAAATTCCTAAAGAAGCCCCATTGGAAAAAGTCTGCCTGCTGGGTTGTGGCGTCACCACTGGTATCGGTGCGGTCATCAACACCGCCAAGGTCAAACCGGGTGACACCGTTGCCATCTTCGGTCTGGGCGGCATTGGTCTGTCAGCTGTGATCGGCGCGGTCAAAGCCAAGGCAGGGCGGATCATCGCCATCGATATCAATCCGGCCAAGTTCGAGATCGCCAGGCAATTGGGCGCGACCGATTGTGTAAACCCGAAAGACTTCGATCGTCCGATTCAGGAAGTGATCGTCGACATGACCGATGGCGGCGTCGACTTTTCCTTCGAATGCATCGGCAACGTCCAGTTGATGCGTGCCGCACTTGAGTGCTGCCACAAAGGCTGGGGTGAGTCGGTGATCATCGGCGTGGCCGGCGCCGGTCAGGAAATCTCCACCCGTCCGTTCCAGTTGGTGACCGGTCGCGTCTGGCGCGGTTCGGCATTCGGTGGTGTGCGTGGGCGTACCGAGTTGCCGAGCTATGTCGAAATGGCCCAGACCGGCGAGATCCCGCTGGATACCTTCATTACCCACACGATGGGCCTGGAAGATATCAACAAGGCGTTTGACCTGATGCATGAAGGCAAAAGCATCCGTAGCGTCATCCATTTCTGAGGTCGGTCATGAGCCTGGAAAATATCTCCTGTCAGAAAAGCTTCGGCGGCTGGCACAAGCGCTATCGGCACCGCTCCGACGTGCTCGGTTGCGACATGGTGTTTGCCGTATACCTGCCACCGCAAGCGGAGCAGGGCGGTAAGCTGCCGGTGCTGTATTGGTTGTCCGGCCTGACCTGCACCGACGAAAACTTCATGCAAAAGGCCGGCGCCATGCGCATGGCCGCCGAGCTGGGGCTGATCATCGTCGCACCGGACACCAGCCCGCGCGGCCCTGATGTGCCGGGTGATCCGGACGGCGCCTGGGACTTCGGTCTCGGTGCCGGGTTCTATCTGAATGCCACGCAGGAACCTTGGTCCCGGCACTATCGGATGCATGACTATGTCGTGCAGGAATTGCCGGCATTGGTCGAAGCGCATTTCCCGACATCGGACAAACGTGGCATCAGCGGTCACTCCATGGGCGGCCACGGTGCGTTGGTCTGTGCGTTGCGCAATCCGGGGCGCTATCTGTCGGTGTCGGCGTTCTCGCCAATCAATAATCCGATTGATTGCCCTTGGGGCCAGAAAGCCTTTTCCCGTTACTTGGGAGAGGACCGTTCGAAGTGGCGCGAATGGGATGCCTGTGCATTGATTGCCGAGGCTGACGAGAAGCTGCCGCTGCTGGTCGATCAGGGTGATCGCGATGATTTCCTGGCCACCCAGCTCAAGCCTGAAACCTTGCAGCAAGCCGCCAAACTGGCAGGTCATCCGCTGACGTTGCGTTTGCAACCGGGCTACGACCACAGTTATTTCTTCATCGCCAGCTTCATCGACGACCACTTGCAGCATCACGCGCGCGCTCTAGGCGCTTAATGCAGGTAGAATCACGCCCTGACAAAAATCGGGGCGTTTTTTTATGCGTATTGGCCACGGCTACGATGTGCACCGTTTCGCTGAAGGCGATTTCATCACTCTGGGCGGCGTGCGGATTGCACACAGCTTCGGGCTGCTCGCCCATTCCGACGGTGACGTTTTGCTGCACGCCTTGAGCGATGCCTTGCTCGGCGCTGCCGCGCTGGGTGATATCGGCAAGCACTTCCCGGACACCGACCCGCAATTCAAGGGCGCCGACAGCCGTGTGCTGTTGCGTCATGTCGTCGCACTGATCCACGCCAAAGGCTGGAAAGTCGGCAACGTCGATAACACCATCGTCGCCCAGGCCCCGAAAATGGCCCCGCATATCGAATCGATGCGCGCGCTGATTGCCGCGGATCTTCAAGTTGAGTTGGATCAAGTGAACGTGAAAGCTACCACCACCGAAAAGCTCGGCTTTGTCGGTCGCGAAGAAGGCATTGCCGTGCACTCCGTTGCCCTGTTGCTGCGCGCATGAACGAACTGCAATTGCTTGGCCCCCGGGCCTATGGTGAGGCTCTCGGCAGCGCGGTACTGAAAGCCACGGCGGAAGATTTTCAGGTCGATGAGGTGCTTGATATCCCCCTGAGCGGCGATGGCGAACACCTGTGGATCTGGGTGGAAAAGCGCGGTCTGAATACCGAAGAAGCGGCACGACGCATTGCCAAGGCGGCGGGTGTGCCGTTACGCACCGTCAGCTATGCCGGCCTCAAGGACCGTCAGGCGCTGACTCGCCAGTGGTTCAGCGTGCAGCTGCCGGGCAAGGCAGATCCTGATCTGTCGGCGGCGGAAAACGACACACTGAAAATCCTCAAGACCGGTCGGCACAAGCGCAAACTGCAACGCGGTGCCCACTCGGCCAACGGCTTCACCTTGCGCTTGACCCAGTTCGCCGGTGACAAGGCAGCGATTGAAGAGCGTCTGCAACTGATCGCCAAGCAAGGTATTCCCAATTATTTCGGCGCCCAGCGTTTCGGCTTTGATGGCGGCAACGTAGTCGACGCTCGTGCCTGGGCGGCGCGCAAAGCCCTGCCGGAGCAACGCAATGTGCGTTCGCGGCTGCTCTCCACCGCGCGCAGCTTTCTGTTCAATCAAGTGTTGGCGGCGCGCGTCGCCGATGGCACCTGGCAGCGCGCTCAGGTGGGTGATCTGCTGGCGTTCACCGACAGCCGCAGTTTTTTCCCGGCCGGTGAAGCCGAATGCAGCGACCCGCGCTTGGCGATTCTCGACTTGCACCCGACCGGCCCGCAGTGGGGCGAAGGTGACTCGCCGACGTCAGGCGCTGTCCATGAATTGGAGCAGGCAATCGCCGCGCGCGAAGCGGATCTGCGCGATTGGTTGATTAACGCCGGAATGAGCCACGAACGTCGCATCCTGCGGCTGCCCATTGGCGGGTTGACGTGGCATTATCCCCAGCCTGACATTCTGCAACTGGAATTCGTCCTGCCGGCCGGATGCTTCGCCACCGTATTGGTGCGTGAACTCGTCGATCTGGTGCCGGTGGGGCAGACGGACAGCCCATGCGTATTCTGATTTCTAACGACGATGGGGTAGCCGCACCCGGTCTCGCCGCGCTTTATGCTGCGCTGGCGGATTACACCGAATGCGTGGTTATCGCCCCGGACCAGGACAAAAGCGGCGCCAGCAGCTCGCTGACGCTCGACCGCCCGTTGCACCCGCAAACCCTGGCCAACGGCTTTATCAGCCTCAACGGCACACCCACCGACTGCGTGCACCTGGGCCTTAACGGCTTGCTGGAACTCGAGCCGGACATGGTGGTTTCCGGCATCAACCTGGGGGCCAACCTGGGGGATGACGTGCTGTATTCCGGCACCGTGGCGGCGGCCCTCGAGGGGCGTTTCCTTGGGCGTCCTTCGTTTGCCTTTTCGTTCGTCTCACGGCAAGTAGAGAACCTTCCCACAGCCGCCTATTTTGCGCGCAAACTGGTAGAGGCTCACGCGGACCTTGAACTGCCACCGCGCACGGTACTGAATGTGAACATTCCCAACTTGCCGCTTGAGCACATCCGCGGTATCCAGCTGACCCGCCTCGGCCATCGCGCCCGCGCCGCGGCACCGATGAAAGTGGTCGACCCGCGCGGTAAATCCGGTTACTGGATCGCCGCCGCGGGGGACGCTGAAGATGGTGGCCCGGGCACCGATTTTCATGCGGTGATGCAAGGCTATGTTTCAATCACGCCACTGCAACTGGATCGCACCTTTAATGATGCCTTCAGAAGTCTCGATGGCTGGCTGGAGGGTCTGCGTTAATGGCTCGTGAACAAGACCATATTCTGCATCGCGGTATCGGGATGACCTCTCAACGGACCCGTGAGCGTCTGATTCAGCGCCTCTATGAAGAGGGAATATCCAACGCCAAGGTGCTGGAAGTCATCCGCCGCACCCCGCGTCATCTGTTCGTCGATGAGGCGTTGGCCCATCGCGCCTATGAAGATACGGCGCTGCCGATCGGGCATAACCAGACCATCTCCCAGCCTTATATGGTGGCGCGCATGAGCGAGCTGCTGCTGGAAGCCGGTCCGTTGGACAAGGTGATGGAAATCGGCACCGGTTCGGGTTATCAGACGGCCGTGCTGTCGCAATTGGTCGAGCGGGTTTTTTCCGTGGAGCGCATCAAGGTGCTGCAAGACCGGGCCAAGGAGCGCCTAGTGGAACTGAACCTGCGCAACGTGGTGTTTCGCTGGGGCGATGGTTGGGAAGGCTGGCCGGCACTGGCGCCATACAACGGCATCATCGTCACCGCCGTGGCCACCGACGTGCCTCAGGCACTGCTCGATCAGCTGGCACCCGGCGGGCGACTGGTGATTCCGGTCGGCTCCGGTGAAGTTCAACAATTGATGTTGATCATCCGTGAGGAACAGGGCTTTTCCAGGCGTGTTCTGGGGGCGGTGCGCTTTGTGCCATTGCTCAATGGGCCGTTGGCCTGAGCATTTGTTTAAGCACGCTGAATTCTCTTCGATTGCCTGGGTCTTACAGCGGCATCAATTGGTTAAACGGAATTCATCGTCTGACAGCAAACGTGTGCCAGAAGCGAATCCGCTTCATTAAGGGTAAAGCCGGTTCGGCCCGTTTTACATGCGACATTTCGTGCCGAAGCACGACAATTCATATTTTTAGCCACCACAAAGGGAGCGGCGGGTGAGTCTCACAGTCATTGCGCAGCGAATGGGTATAACGAGCTTTCAGCGTCTGGTGACTGGCCTTGTCTTGAGTACCTTGCTGGTCGGATGTTCCAGCACAAAATCAGGGAGTGCGAGCGTCGTCGATCGCAATAACGCGGTCGCCCGACGTCCGGCCGTGACCACTGGCCAGTATGTTGTCCGGCCCAAGGACACTTTGTTCTCCATCGCCTTTCGCTACGGTTGGGACTACAAAGCCCTCGCGGCGCGGAACAATATTCCTACGCCTTACACGATCCATCCGGGTCAGACGATTCGCTTCGATGGTCGCAGCGGTTCAACGCCGACGGCAGTAGTGAGTTCGTCCAGTTCCTCGCCTTCGTCGTCGAGTAAAACCACCGTAATTCGGCGCCAGGCAAATGGCGCGACGACCAGCACAACAGTGCTTGCACCGTCCGTCGCCAACAAGCCGGCACCCGCGCCACTGCCTCCTGTCGGTCCGGCCCCGACGGGCTGGGGGTGGCCTTCTAATGGCATTCTCATTGGTAAATTCTCTTCAAACGGTAGTTTGAATAAAGGAATTGATATCGCCGGAGATTTGGGACAGCCTGTTTTAGCTGCGTCTGATGGGACGGTGGTATACGCCGGGAGTGGCTTAAGGGGCTACGGCGAATTAGTCATCATCAAACACAGCGATACCTACGTCAGTGCCTACGGACATAACCGCAGGCTGTTGGTTCGGGAGGGGCAGCAGGTCAAAGTCGGACAGACAATTGCCGAAATGGGGTCAACGGGTACAGACCGGGTGAAACTGCATTTTGAGATTCGCCGACAAGGTAAACCTGTAGATCCGCTGCAATTCCTGCCACGTCGTTGATTTGTTAGCCAGCCTGTTCCGTCACGTAGAGGGAACAGGCTCCAGCGTTGCCAGGGATAAAGGCGCCGCTTGAGCTTGAGGTCGAACTCACCAAAGGACTATAACAATGGCTCTCAGTAAAGAAGTGCCGGAGTTTGACATCGACGATGAGGTTCTCCTGATGGAGACCGGCATCGCCACGGATTCGATGTCGAATGATGAAGGGGATGCACCTCCTTCCGTTCGTGCCAAATCCAGACACTCCGCTTCGCTTAAGCAACACAAGTACATCGACTACACACGGGCACTCGATGCCACTCAGCTGTACCTAAACGAAATCGGCTTTTCCCCATTGCTCTCCCCGGAAGAAGAAGTTCATTTTGCGCGCTTGTCGCAAAGTGGCGATCCGGCCGGACGCAAGCGCATGATTGAAAGCAACCTGCGGCTGGTGGTGAAAATCGCCCGGCGCTACGTCAATCGTGGGCTGTCGTTACTGGACCTGATCGAAGAGGGCAACCTCGGACTGATCCGGGCAGTAGAAAAGTTCGATCCCGAACGTGGATTCCGCTTTTCGACCTACGCCACCTGGTGGATTCGTCAGACCATCGAGCGCGCGATCATGAATCAGACCCGGACCATCCGGTTACCGATCCATGTGGTCAAAGAGCTCAACGTGTACTTGCGCGCTGCACGGGAGCTGACTCAAAAGCTCGATCACGAACCCTCACCCGAAGAAATCGCCAACCTGCTGGAGAAACCGGTAGGCGAGGTCAAGCGCATGCTCGGCCTGAATGAGCGGGTTTCTTCGGTCGACGTCTCGCTGGGTCCGGATTCGGATAAAACCCTGCTGGACACCCTGACCGACGACCGCCCGACCGATCCATGCGAACTGTTGCAGGACGACGACCTGTCCCAGAGCATCGATCAATGGCTCTCGGAGCTGACCGACAAGCAACGCGAGGTGGTCATTCGCCGCTTTGGCTTGCGAGGTCACGAGAGCAGTACGCTTGAAGATGTAGGCCTGGAAATCGGCCTGACCCGGGAGCGGGTCAGGCAAATCCAGGTTGAAGGTCTCAAGCGTCTTCGGGAGATTCTCGAGAAAAACGGCCTGTCGAGTGAGTCGCTGTTCCAATAAGCAATTCGCTCAACCGGTAACAAATAGCCCCACCTGGTTGGGGCTTTTTGTTGTCTGGAATAGGGGAAGGGAGTTGTCTGGGACATCACCTCAAGTTTGTAGTCTCGTTTTGTAAGTCTTTGCTTACTCTTTCGTAAGTGTTCGTTATTTTTAAACCCAAGCAGTTGTCTATTTGACCTGTTGCTTATGTTTATCTTGTTGATTTATATGATTATTTTTTTAGATTAACGGCATGTGACAGCCGATTTCAGCGACAGAGGCCGATTGCCCTTAGTTGGGAATCCTCTAGTATCTGAACTGTGTCGACGGATAGACACGCCCTTCAAGGAAGAGGGGAACGGACATCGCAGGAAGCGGTTCATCAGGACGATGAAAAGGAACACAAGGAATAGGGAAAAAATGTGGGCGGGTCAAACCGCCCCTTTTTTTGTCCGCAGAAAAGCAAAAAGGCCCGCAAGGGGCCTTTTCGAGAACGCGAGGGAAATCAGCGTTCGAGGTGTTCGATTTTGTTTGGCTTGCCATCCCATTCAGCGGAATCGGGCAATGGATCTTTGCGTTCAGTGATGTTCGGCCATACCTCGGCCAATTCCATGTTCAGCTGAATGAAGTTTTCCATGCCGGCCGGTACTTCATCTTCGGAGAAGATGGCCACGGCAGGGCATTCTGGTTCGCACAGTGCGCAGTCGATGCACTCATCCGGGTGAATCACCAGGAAGTTCGGGCCTTCGTAAAAGCAGTCCACCGGACAGACTTCTACGCAGTCGGTGTACTTGCACTTGATGCAGTTGTCGGTGACGACGAAGGTCATTTCTAATTTTCTCCTCAGGCGGCGGCAGCGGAGCCCCTTCACGTTGGGGTCGCCAGGTTTGGGAGCGATAGTCTGCAGGTCAGGCTATTGGCCTGCAGCATCCCAAACCGCGCGAGATTCTAACAGCTTGCAGGCAAGTGCGTTAGATCCGTGTCTTTAGTGTATAGAGCATTTCGAGTGCACGACGCGGTGTTATGTCGTCCAGATCAAGTTTGGCCAGTTCATCCAGTACCGGATGCGGCAGGCTGGCGAACATGTCGCTCTGCTGCGGCGTAGCCGGTTTGCCTTTGGCCGGCTTCGGAACTTCATGAGGCAGTGCTGTGGATTCCAGTCGGCTCAGATGTTCACGAGCCCGCACGATCACTTCGCCCGGCACCCCGGCCAACTGCGCAACCGCCAGGCCATAGCTTTGGCTGGCGGGCCCGGGAAGTACGTGGTGCAGGAACACGATGCGTTCGTTGTGCTCAGTGGCATTGAGGTGCACGTTGGCCACCAGTGGCTGGGCTTCCGGCAGCACTGTGAGCTCGAAATAGTGAGTAGCGAACAGGGTGTAGGCCCGCAGGTGCGCCAGACGCTCAGCCGCGGCCCAGGCCAGGGACAGACCGTCGAAGGTGCTGGTGCCGCGACCGACTTCGTCCATCAGCACCAGACTGCGTTCGGTGGCGTTGTGCAGAATGTTCGCGGTTTCGCTCATTTCGACCATGAAAGTCGAACGCCCGCCCGCCAAGTCATCGCTGGAACCGATCCGGGTGAAAATCCGGTCTACCAGGGACAATTCGCAACTCGCCGCCGGCACGAAGCTGCCGATGTGCGCCAGCAGCACGATCAATGCGGTCTGACGCATGTAGGTGGATTTACCGCCCATGTTCGGACCGGTGATCACCAGCATGCGGGTGTTGTCGTCAAGGCTCAGGTCGTTGGCCACGAACGGCGTGGTGAGGACTTGCTCGACCACCGGGTGCCGACCCTGGGTGATGCGCATGCACGGCTCGCTGACGAAGCGCGGGCAGTTCAGGTCCAGATTCAGTGCACGCTCGGCAAGGTTGCTCAGCACGTCCAGTTCGGCCAACGCGGCGGCCGTGTCTTGCAAGGGCGGCAACTGGGCGATCAGGTCTTCGAGCAGCGCTTCGTAGAGCATCTTCTCGCGAGCCAGGGCGCGGCTCTTGGCCGACAGCGCCTTGTCTTCGAATGCTTTCAGTTCTGGGGTGATGAAGCGCTCGGCGCCTTTGAGGGTCTGCCGGCGAATATAGTCCGCAGGCGCCGATTCGGCCTGCTTGCTCGGCAACTCGATGAAGTATCCATGAATCCGGTTGTAGCCGACCTTCAGGTGCGACAGGCCGGTGCGGGCTTTCTCGCGTGCTTCAAGATCGATCAGGAACTGCCCGGCGTTTTCGCTGAGCGATTGCAGTTCGTCGAGTTCGCTGTCGTAACCGGTTTTCAACACGCCGCCATCACGAATGACGGCGGGCGGGTTGTCGATAATGGCTTTTTCCAGCAGGGCCGCCAGTTCCGGGTAGGTGCTGGTGGTGGTGGCCAGTTGAATGATGTGCGGGGCTTCAAGCTCGGCCATCGCGACCTGCAGCTCTGGCAGTGCACCGAGGGCATCGCGCAGACGCGCCAGGTCACGAGGACGGGCGTTACGCAGGCCGATTCGCGCCAGAATCCGCTCGATATCACCAATTTCCTTGAGCTGCGGTTGCAGTTTTTCGAAGCGGTAACCATCGAGCAGGCAAGTGATAGAACTCTGACGTGCCAGCAATACGGTCAGATCCCGTAGCGGACGATTCAGCCAGCGGGTCAGCAAGCGGCTGCCCATGGCGGTCTGGCAACGGTCGACCACCGATTGCAACGTGTTGTCGCGACCGCCGGCCAGGTTGGTATCCAGTTCCAGGTTGCGACGGCTCGCACCGTCCAGCACCACCGTGTCGTCCAGGCGTTCATGACGCAGGCTGCGCAAGTGCGGCAGGGCGGTGCGCTGGGTTTCTTTGGCGTAGCTGAGCAGGCAGCCAGCAGCGCCGATCGCCAGGGTCAGGTTCTCGCAGCCGAAACCTTTCAGGTCCTGGGTGGAAAACTGCTGGCAAAGACTTTTCAGCGCCGAGTCACGTTCGAAATCCCACGGCGCACGGCGACGAACCCCACGACGTTTTTCCGCCGGCAGGTCCTTCGGCCAGTCGTCCGGGATCATCAGCTCTACCGGATTGACCCGCTCCAGTTCCGCCAGCAGGTTTTCCCAGCCTTTGATCTCCAGCACGGTGAAGTTGCCGCTGGTGATGTCCAGCACCGCCAGACCGAACAGACGCTCATCACCCAGCACCGCCGCGATCAGATTGTCCCGACGCTCATCCAGCAGTGCTTCGTCGCTGACTGTGCCGGGGGTGATGATCCGCACCACCTGACGATCCACTGGGCCTTTGCTGGTGGCCGGGTCGCCGACCTGCTCACAGATCACCACCGACTCGCCGAGCTTCACCAGTTTCGCCAGGTAGCCTTCTGCGGCGTGGTAAGGAATCCCACACATCGGAATCGCCTGACCCGCCGATTGCCCACGAGCTGTCAGGGTGATGTCCAGCAACTTGGCGGCCTTCTTCGCGTCTTCATAGAAGATCTCGTAGAAGTCGCCCATGCGGTAGAACATCAGCTGGTCAGGGTGCTGGTTCTTCAGGCGCCAGTACTGCTGCATCATTGGCGTGTGGGAGGACAGATCGGAGAGGGCTTTATTCATCGGAAATTCAGGAAAACTCGTTGAAAGGTGTAGGGCAAAGGAGGGGCATCGGCCCGGCTTTTCCGCGATGGGCGCAAGGTTAACATGGGCAGTCCGACCTACGCAGGCATGAAAGCGCCAAGGCACACTTCTGCAAACTATGCACGATCTATGCAAATCAGCATTTGTCTTCCGAAAAAAGATCAAGCACTATGCGCGTTATGCAAAAACGCAATGTTTCAACCGTCTTAAGAGCGCTGCTCGATCAGCATGGGATCTCCCCCACGGAGCTTCACCGTCGCACCGGCGTGCCTCAATCCACTCTCTCGCGGATTCTCAGCGGGAAGATCGTCGATCCTTCGGATAAGCATATTTCGAAGATTGCCGAATACTTCGCCGTGAGCACCGATCAGTTGCGTGGCCGCGCGGATGTCGCGTACGCCGCCAGCGCTGGGCGCGATGAGTCGCATTCGGAACTCAAGGACATAAGCCTGTGGGACGACGATACGCCAGTCGATGATGACGAGGTGTCGGTCCCCTTTCTTCGCGAGGTTGAATTGGCTGCTGGATCAGGAAGATTCGTCATCGAAGAGAGCGAGCGCTCTAGCCTGCGCTTCGGCAAGCGAAGCTTGCGCCACAACGGCGTGCAGTTCGACCAGGCTAAATGCGTAACGGTGCGCGGCAACAGTATGTTGCCGGTCCTGCGCGATGGTGCCACGGTCGGGGTGAATGCCGGTAAATGCGGGATTGGCGACATCGTCGACGGCGACCTGTACGCCATCAACCACAACGGCCAGTTGCGGGTGAAACAGCTTTATCGCTTGCCGACCGGGATTCGCCTGCGCAGCTTCAATCGCGATGAGCATCCAGACGAGGACTACAGCTTCCAGGAAATCCAGGAAGAGCAGATAGTCATCCTCGGTCACGTCTTCTGGTGGGGCATGTACGCCCGTTAACCTCACCGCTGTCAGATAAAACCCGCTGCCCGGCGGTTTTTTTTTCGCCTATCGAAAACCATCAACGCCTTTGTTTGCGGGGGGCTCCATGCATCCGTGCATTCCTGATGCATAAATAAATGCATTTGTGCATTGACTGTATATGCATACATGCATATTCTTTGTCTCAAGCCGCCCAACAAGGCGGCTGGAAACAAAGCTCTTTAGTTCCACCACAAAGGCAGCGATGAACCGGCCTCAACGGTTCAGAGGGTTGGCAACTGACCCGGGTGTGCAGCGTAAAGCACCAGAAGCAGTTATCCGGCGGGCAGGGACCGCGGTCGGAAAAACAATTTGAATGGACTCGTACCGCGCCAGTAGCGCCGAAAGGTCAGCTTCCTTTTTGTACACAGGATTAAAGGAAGGCGAAGGACCGCATTACTGAAAAGCCCAGCGAGTGCCGGGCTTTTTGGAATGCCTACCTCAAGAGACATCGTTTGAACCCAACACACATCACTCATCAATCACCCCCAGGAGGCGTGACATGACAAACGAGCAACAAGCGTTGCTGGACATGCCGATCTGGCTGGTCATCGTTCTCGCCCTGGTGGGCGGGGTGTCCGGCGAAATGTGGCGTGCCGACAAGGAAGGCGCCCGTGGCTGGTCGCTGCTGCGGCGCCTGGCGCTGCGCTCCGGGGCCTGCATGATCTGCGGGGTCTCGGCCATCATGCTGCTGTACGCCGCCGGTGTGTCGATCTGGGCCGCAGGTGCCTTTGGCTGCCTGACGGCGATGGCCGGAGCGGATGTGGCCATCGGACTGTACGAGCGCTGGGCGGCCAAGCGGATTGGCGTTTGCGAAGTGCCGCCGCGCGATTCGCCTCAGGATCATTGAGGCCCCAACCTGAAGGAGCGTCATCCACAGTGCATACCGCACTGACCCGCAAGGACGCGGGTTTCCCACGGCCAGTACCGTTCACTCAAACCCGCCGCGGCGGGTTTTTTATTGCCCGGTGAAGAACCATGAAGATCACAGCCCTGATCACGCAACTGCGTGAACAATGCCCAACCCTGGCCAATCGCGTGGTGGCCGGCATCGACCTCGCCACGCTGCAAGCCAACACCCCGCTGCAAACACCCTGCGCCTATGTGGTGCCGATTGCCGATCTGGCGAGCAAAAGCGTTGCACAAAACCTGATGCTGCAACCCATCCGCGACCGCTTCGAAGTGACGCTGGTACTCGACACCACGGACGCTACAAAAGCGCTGGACCTGTTGCATGACCTGCGCGCCGAACTCTGGCGTGCTCTGGTGGGTTTCAAGCCCGGCAGCGACTACGAGGCCATCGAGTACGACGGCGGCGAACTGGTTTCCATCAACAGCAGCCGCGTGCTGTATCGCCTGCGCTTTTTTGCCGAATTCCAGCTCGGCCGCAATCTGCCGGGGCAACCGGCGGAGAGCTGGCACGAGCGTGAACTGGACGGTTTGTCGTCCTTTACCGGGGCCACCGTGCGGGTCGATGCGATTGATCCCGCGGACCCCAATCTGCAACGCCCAGGCCCCGACGGGCGCCTGGAACTGACTTTCTCTGGAGACGTAACCCCATGAGCAAACGCATCACCGTGCTGCCGGCCCCTGGCCGTGTCGTGCCGGACCCGGAAGCGGGCGATCTGTTGCCCCTCGAGGGCCGTGAAGTGCCGGACAACGCCTGGTGGCGTCGACGTCTGGCCGATGGCGATATCACTACCAAAGCCGTGAAAGCGGCGAAACCACAGGGAGCCAAATAATGGCGATCGGATTCAGCAACATCCCCGCGGACATTCGTGTTCCGCTGTTCTATGCCGAAATGGATAACTCGGCCGCCAATAGCGCGTCGTCGGCCATGCGCCGCCTGATCGTTGCTCAGGTCAACGACAACATCGCGCCGGCCGATGTCGGCAAATTGGTGTTGGTGTCCAGCGTGGCACTGGCCAAAAGCATTGGCGGCCAAGGCTCGATGCTCGCCTCGATGTACGAAACCTGGCGCAAGACCGATCCGATCGGCGAGATCTGGTGCCTGCCGCTGCACAACACTGAAGGCAGCATTGCCAAAGGTGTGCTGACCCTGAGCGGTGCGGCGACGCAAAGCGGCGTGCTCAACCTGTACGTCGGCGGCGTTCGCGTTCAGGCGGCCATCGTCAATGGTGCCACTGCGGCGCAAGCGGCCACGGCCCTGGCACTGAAAATCAATGCCTCCGCCGATCTGCCGGTCAGCGCTGCGGCGGTCGAAGGTGTGGTCACCCTGAGCGCCAAATGGACTGGCGACAGCGGCAACGACATCAGCCTGCAATTCAATCGCCTGGGCAAGAGCAACGGCGAAGAAACCCCGGCCGGCCTGACCTCGGCCATCACCGCCATGACCGGCGGCGCCGGTGTGCCGGATCAAGTGGCCGCCGTGGCGGCGCTGGGCGATGAACCGTTCGAGTTCATCTGCATGCCTTGGTCGGATCTGTCGACCCTCAACACCTGGCAAGCCGTCATGGATGACAGCACCGGTCGTTGGTCCTGGGCCAAGCAATTGTTCGGTCACGTCTACAGCGCCAAGCGCGGCAGCATCGGTACTCTGGTGGCGGCCGGTCAGGCGCGTAACGACCAGCACATGACCATCCAGGCGCTGGAGCCGGGCGTACCGCAACCGTTCTGGGTTCAGGCCGCTGCACTGGCTGCACGCACGTCAGTGTTTATCTCTGCCGACGCCAGCCGGCCGACCCAAAGCGGCAGCCTGCCAGGTCTGGACCCGGCTCCGGCGAGCGAGCGGTTTACCCTGACCGAGCGTCAGTCGCTGCTCAACTACGGCATCGCTACCGCGTACTACGAAGGCGGCTACGTACGAATTCAGCGTTCGATCACCACCTATCAGAAGAACGCCTACGGCCAGGCAGATAACTCCTATCTGGACAGCGAAACCATGCACCAGTCGGCGTTCATCGTGCGTCGTCTGCAAAGCGTGATCACCAGCAAATACGGTCGCCACAAATTGGCCTCCGACGGCACCCGTTTCGGCGCCGGTCAGCCCATCGTCACCCCGAGCACCATTCGCGGTGAGCTGATCGCCCAGTACGCCAAGCTCGAACTGGAAGGCCACGTGGAAAACGCCGAGCTGTTCGCCGAACACCTGATCGTCGAGCGCGATGTTCAGGACCCGAGCCGGGTCAACGTGCTGTTCCCGCCGGACTACATCAACGGCCTGCGCGTGTTCGCGCTGCTCAACCAGTTCCGTCTGCAGTACGACGACGCAGCCTGATCGCTGCCTTTGACTGTGTGATTTCAGCCCACCTCGCGTGGGCTTTTTATTTGAAGGGAGAAACACCATGGGTCAACTGATTGCGGGCACCTGCTACGTCAAAGTGGACGGCGCTCAATTGACTATCAACGGCGGCTGCGAAGCACCATTGATGGCCGTAAAACGGGAAACCGTCGTGCCGGGCTTCTACAAGGAAACCGACATCGCGCCGTCGTTCAAAGTGACGGCGCTGCACACCGCGGACTTCCCGCTCAAGCAACTGATTGCCGGTTCCGACATGACCGTCACCTGCGAATTCAGCAATGGCAAAGTCTATGTACTGGCTGGCGCCTATCTGGTGGAAGAGCCGGTATCCAAAGGCGATGACGCCACCATCGAACTGAAATTCGAAGGCATCAAGGGGACCTGGCAATGAGCAACGCCGTGAAGCTTCAAGTTGCGATCGAAGCCCACGGCGAGCCCTTGACCGAGCTCAACCTGCGCCGCCCGACGGTGCAGGAAGTGCGGGCGATCAAGGCGCTGCCGTACAAGATCGACAAGAGCGAAGAGGTCAGCCTCGACATGGACGTCGCGGCCAAATACATCGCCGTGTGCGCCGGCATTCCGCCGTCGTCGGTCAACCAGCTGGACCTGGCTGACCTCAACACGTTGAGTTGGGCCGTCGCGAGTTTTTTCATGAGTGCGGCGTCGGCGCCATCACCGACCTGATCGCAGTCGCCTATGACCTGGCCTGGTTCTGGAAGGTTGACCCCGAACAGATGATGGCCAGGCCACTGGATGTGCTCCGCGAATCGCTGGAGCACGCGCAACGGATCAATGCGATGCAGCAGGTGCAGTGATGGCAGACACAGAAACGAAAGAGAAAACGTCGGTGCTGCTCACGGGCATTGACGAACTGTCACCCAAACTCGGCGCCCTGCGGGCAAAGGTCGAGCGCTTCAAGAACAACCTGGAGCAGACCGGCCTCGGCAAACTGGATATCAGCGGTTTGTTCAAGGGCGGTAGCGTGATCACGCCGTTCATGGATGCGATCAAGGCGTCCGAGGCGTTCAAAGGCAAATTGACTGAGGTCAGCGAATCGGCCGAAGGCGTTGATTTGCCGAAGGCGCCGGCAAGCGTTACACAAAACATGAATGTGTTCAGCCGCTCGATGGAGCAGGTGTCGGTCGCGGCCAACACGGCCTTGCAGCCTGCCGTCGCTACGATAACGGCAGGTCTTCAACCTTTGTTGGTTGGGTTTGGCAGTCTGCTCGATGACAACCCGAAACTGGTCGAAGGCCTGGCGGCAGGGGCCATTGCGTTCTCGGCGATGCAAACCGCCGTGACCGGCGCGACGCAAGTGTTCGAGCTGATGAGCATGGTGCTCAAGACCAATCCGATCATGCTGATTGCCATGGGTATCGCCCTGGCGGCCGGTTTGATCATTGCCAACTGGGAGCCGATTTCGACGTTTTTCGCCGGGCTCTGGCAAAAGGTTGTCAGTTATTGGGCGCCGATCAGCGGAGTTTTCTCGGATATTTTTGATCGAGTAAAAGCGGTCGTGAGTGCGGGATTCGATTTCCTTAAAGCGTGGTTTGCCTGGACACCCTACGGAATGATCCTGAACAACTGGGGGGCCGTTGTCGGTTTGTTCGCGGCCATCTGGGATCTGCTCATGGCACTGACCGTGCCGGTAAAGGAGAAACTGCGCAGCCTGTTCGATTGGGTGCCGCTGGACGCCATTGCCGCGGCTTGGGATCAGGTGCCTGCCATATTCTCGGGCTGCTGGGAGTCAATCAAGCTTGGAGCGCAGGCGTTCTTTTCCTACCTCAGCGGGCTATTCAATTGGTCGCCCTTGGATGCACTGAGCGAAACATGGGCCTCTGTGGTTCAGTTTTTCAGTGAAAAAGCGGAAAAGCTCCGGGCCATTCTGGCGCCGATCCAGGAGATGCTGGGCGGTAGCGTTGGTGGTTTTATCGCCAAAATTACCGGCAAGGTCGAAGACTTCACCGAGGAGCAAAAGAAAACCAATGCCGAAGGCAAGGGTGAATTTGCGCCAGCAGCGGCGTTCTTTGGTGACGCTTCCGAGCCAGCCTCGAGCGCGCTGAGGGCTCCCGGCAGTTTGCCGATCAAGTCGCCGATGCAGCCCGATTCCCTGACACAAAACTCCAGCACCCTGATCCAGCAAACCGCCGCCAATAACCGCACGCAACTCGAAGGCGGCCTGACCGTGCGCTTCGAAAACGCGCCGGCCGGGCTGCGCACCGATCAACCGCAAACCAATCAACCGGGGCTGGCGCTCAACTCGCGTATCGGCTATCGCTCGTTGTCTCTGGGAGGTTCCAATGAACTGGCGTGACCGTTTGTTGCCGGCATCCTTTCGCGGTGTTGGTTTTTGGGTCGATCAGGCGAAAACCCCGGTCGGTAAAAAGGGTCAGTTGCACGAGTATCCGCAGCGGGATCTGCCGTTTTTCGAGGGCCTTGGCCAGCAGGCGAAGATCCATGATCTGACGGCGTTCATCGTCGGCCCCGATTGTCTGGAGCAGCGCGACAAATTGCTCAAGGCGTTGGAGCAGGGCAGTGGTGAGCTGGTCCACCCGTGGTTGGGGCGGCTGCAAGTCAAGGTCGGTGAATGCGACATGACCCAGACCCGCCAGGACGGCGGGCTGGTGACCTTTACGCTGAAGTTTTATCCCGATGAACCGCTGCCGTTTCCGACGGCCACGGTCAGCACGCAAAAGGTGCTGTTGGCATCGGCGGACACCTTGCTGGGCTCGGCGGTGGCGCGTTTCGAACAGGCCATGACCCTGATCAAGGCCGCGCGGATCGGCATCGCCAATCTGCGCAACAGCCTGACCGGGGTGTATGACGTAATCAAGGAACAGCTCAAACCGTTGATCGAGCAATATCGGCAAATCACCGAGCTGGTCAAAGCGGTCAAGGAATTACCCAAGGAAGTGGCGGCGGAATTCAAGGGCTTGCTTGGCGACATCAAATCGCTCAAGGACTTCGCGAAGGAGGGTTATCGTGGCGTGATTGCCGACGTCTCCCAACAGCTCGAAGCCATCCGCAAAGCCGATGCGCCGAAGCTCACCACCGGCAAGGACACCACGGCCGCGGCGCAAGCCATGGCCGATCTGGTGCAGGACACGCTGCTGGTGAAAGTGGCGCAATGGGTCGCCTCGATGCCAGTGGCGTCGACGCCGGTGAAACTGACGTCGCAGCCGTCGCTGGATCATCAGACGCTGCAGCCGGTCACCCGTCAGGAAGTGCCGGTCACTGACGATTTGCAGTTGTTGCAAAAGGAGTTGAACGAAGCGATCCAACTGGCACTGAACAAGGCCAGCCCCGCGCACTATCAGGCCATCAACGATGTTAAGCAGGCGTTGAATGCGCACCTAAAAGCCGTGGCGTCGTCCGGCGTGCGGCTGGTCAGTAAATCATTTCAGGAGAGCTTGCCCGCTGTCGTCGTGGCCTATCGGCAATTTGCCGACGCGACGCGGGTCATGGAGGTGACTCAGCGCAACGGTGTTGCCCATCCGTTGTTCCTGCCGCCGAACGATGTGAAAGTTTCCGGGAAGTGAACCATGAACGACATGGATAACCGGGTCACCCTGACCGTCGGCGGCCTGGAATACGGTGGCTGGAAAAGCGTGGAAATCACGGCGGATCTGGAGCGTCAGTTCCGCACCTTTAAACTCAACATCACCTGGCAATGGCCGGGGCAGACCGTGGACAAGCGGATCCAGCCAGGTGACGCCTGTGAAGTGCGCATCGGCCAGGATCTGGTGCTGACCGGGTATGTGTTCAAGGCCCCGATCAGCTATGACGGGCGCCAGATCAGCCTGAACATCGAAGGCAGTTCCTGTACCCAGGATCTGGTGGATTGCGCCGCGACCAACCGCCCGAACCAATGGCATGAGCAATCGCTGTTGAGCATCGTCGAAGCGCTGGCGATCACCTACAAGGTGTTTGTGGTCAGCGAAATTCCCGAGACCGCCCGGCTCAGCAGTCACACCATCGTGCCGGGGGAAACGGTGTTTCAATCCATCGACCGCTTGCTGACATTGTTTCGGGTGTTTTCCACCGATGATGCCCAGGGCCGGCTGGTGCTGGCCCGGCCCGGCAGTGGTGGGCGGGCCAGCGATGCGCTGGAGTTGGGCAAGAATATTCTCTCGGCCAACGCGCCGATGGATTACAGCCAGGTGTTCTCCGAATACCGGGTAATCGGTCAGCACAAGGGCACGGACAAGAAGAGCGGGGCAGCGGTCAGCGAGGTTGAATCGGTGTCCGCCGACCTGAGCTACAAGCGTCGGCGGGTCACGGTGATCAACGAAGGCATGCAGATCAATCCCGATCTTGCCTTGCAACGGGCCAACTGGGAAAGCGCCACCCGCGTGGGCAAGGCCAAAGCCACCACCTATCAGGTGCAGGGCTGGCGGCAATCGAACGGCGATCTGTGGCGTCACAACACACTGGTACGGGTCAAGGATCCGGTGCTGGGGTTTGATGACGACATGCTGATCTCGAAGGTGACCTACTCGCTGTCGGCGCAAGGTTCGGTCACCACCCTGCAAGTCGCACCGCCGCATACCTTCGACGCCAATCCCGAGCCTCCCAAAAAGGCCTGAGCCCGACACCAGAACCAGTGGGAGCGGGCTTGCCCGCGATGGCGGCGGCACATTCAACATCAAGGTGACTGACCCGCCGCTTTCGCAGGCAAGCCAGCTCCCACAAGAGCGGCGGTCGCCTTCAAGGAAAATCCAATGAGCCTACTGACACGCCTCCTGGCGCGCGGCACTGTCGTGCTCGCCAACTCGGCCACCAAGCTTCAATCGCTGCAAATGCGCCTCACCGCCGGCGAAGTTAACGACGACATGGAGCACTTCGAACCCTACGGTTTCACCAGCAATCCACTGGCCGGCGCCGAAGGTGTCGCCACGTTTCTGGGCGGTGATCGCTCCCACGCCATCGTGCTGGTGGTTGCCGACCGTCGCTACCGCCTCCAGTCCCTGGCTGCTGGCGAAGTGGCGATCTACACCGATGAAGGCGACAAAATTCACTTCAAGCGCGGGCGGATCATCGACATCGAAACCGCCACCCTGAACATCCGCGCCAGCAGCGCGGTGAACATCGACACACCGACCCTGACCCAGACCGGCAAGATCGTCTCCCAGGGCGATCAGATTGCCGGCGGTATCAGCCAGATCAAACACGTGCATGTCGGCGTTCAAGCGGGCAACGGCCAGACCGGCGCACCGGCGGGAGGGCAGTGATGTTGATCAGCCAAAACCTCCACGCCGCACTGACCCGCGCAGTGTTGATCAGCCTGTTCACCTGGCGCCGTGCCGCCGATGACGATGCCCTCGACGACGAAGAGCGTTTCGGCTGGTGGGGCGACAGCTTTCCTACGGTGGCCGACGACCGCATCGGTTCGCGGTTGTGGCTGTTGCGCCGGGTCAAGCTGACCCGACAAACCCAGATGGACGCCGAGTTCTATGCCCGCGAAGCCTTGCAATGGCTGATCGACGACGGCCATTGCAGCGCCATCGACATCATCAGCGAACGCCTCGACGCCCAGCGCCTGAACCTGCGCATGGTCCTGACCCTGGCCGACGGCGAACGTCTGGACATCAACCCTGATAACAGTTGGCAGGTGATCTATGCCGTTTGAAACCCCTTCGCTGCCGGTGCTGATCAAGCGCACCCAAAGCGACCTGGCCAGCGATTCGCTGCGCCAGTCCGATGCACAAGTGCTGGCCCGCACCCTCGGTGGCGCCGCCTATGGCCTGTATGGCTACCTGGACTGGATCGCCGAACAGATTCTCCCGGACAAGGCCGATGAGTCGACCCTGGAACGGATCGCCGCACTGCGCCTGAACCAGCCGCGCAAACCCGCACAAGCGGCCAGCGGCAGCGTCAGCTTCACCGCCAGCGTCGGTGCCGTGCTGGACGTCGACACCCTGCTGCAATCGAGCGACGGTCGCACTTACAAAGTGACCGCCGCGCGCACCACCAGCAATGGCCTCAACAGCACCACCATCGCCGCGCTCGAGGCCGGCAGCCTGGGCAATGCCGAGGCCGGTCTGGCGCTGATTCCGGTGCAGCCGATTGCAGGAATCGTCGGCAATAGCTTTACCGTGCTGGCGCCGGGACTCAACGGCGGGGTGGCGCGGGAAAGCCTGGAGTCATTGCGTGCACGGGTTATTCGCTCCTACCGCATCATCCCCCACGGCGGTTCGGCCCAGGACTATGAAACCTGGGCCCTGGAATGCCCTGGCGTGACTCGCGCCTGGTGTCGTGGCGGTTTGTTGGGGCCGGGCACGGTCAGCCTGTTCATCATGCGTGACGACGACCCGCAACCGGTGCCGAACGACGAACAACTGGCCGAAGTCCAGGCCTACATCGAGCCGCTGCGCCCGGTCACCGCCGAGGTGCATGTGCAACGGCCGGTTCAGGTACCGGTCGTCTATCACCTGACGCTGAGCCCCGACACCACAGCCATACGCGCCGCCGTCGAAGCGCAACTGCGAGACCTGCATAACCGTGAAGCCGACCTCGGCCAGAAATTGTTGATCAGTCACATCCGTGAAGCCATCAGCAGCGCCAGTGGTGAATACGACCACTCACTCACCTCGCCCGTCGCCGATGTCCCCGCCAATCAAAGCGAATTGCTGACATTCGGAGGTTGCGTATGGGGGGCATAAGAACCGCCGCGCAATACCACGCCCAACTGCGCAGCCTGCTGCCCAGCGGGCCGGCCTGGGATCCCGAACAAGTTCCTGAGCTCGAAGAAGTGCTCGAAGGCGTCGCCCAGGAACTGGCCCGCCTCGACGCCCGTGCCGCCGACCTGCTCAACGAAATGGACCCGGCCGGCGTCAGCGAGCTGGTGCCCGACTGGGAGCGGGTAATGAACCTGCCCGACCCATGCCTGGGCACCACGCCGCTGTTCGACGACCGCCGTCTCGCGGTACGCCGCCGCCTGCTCGCGGTCGGCAGCCAGGCCGTCGGCTACTACCTCGAAATCGCCAAAAGCCAGGGTTACCCGAACGCCACCATCACCGAACTGGAAGCCCCACGTATGGGGCGTTCGCGTTTCGGCGCGGCGCACTGGGGCACCTGGGAAGCGCAGTTCATGTGGACGCTCAATACCGGTGGGCGATTGCTGTTGGGCCGGCGTTTTGGGGCCAGTTACTGGGGCGAGCGCTTCGGCGTGAACCCGGGGTCTGCGCTGGAGTGTTTGATCCATCGCAGCGCACCGGCGCATACCAAGGTGCACATCAATTATGACTAGGGAGTAGAGGGATGGATTATCCGAAAAGTGTGCCCAGCGCCGGGTTGGTGAATGGGAAGTTTGTGGATGAGAACCCGCTGACCGGGACGCCGGGGTCGTTGATTCCGGCGGAATGGGGGAATGGGGTGACGCAGGAGATTGTGAACGTCATCAAGGCTGGGGAGTTGACTCCGGATGAGACAAAGTACGATCAGTTGCTGCAAGCCATTCGGAGCGTGTCAGCCAAGGGCTGGAATCTGGATTCGGCATTGCCGATCGGCTCATTGCCGCCGGCCACGGCGGCGACGGCGGATGGGCGTTTGGCGGTGACCCCGGCGGCAGTTTCGACCAACGGCGGCCGGGTGTCGATTCCGGCAGGGGTGTTGGTCAGCATTGGCCAGGAAGTCGCCGCGGGGCAATTGGGCAGGGCGCGGACGTTCACTACCCAAGCGTGGAGCAGTGATTTGTTGCCGACCTCCAGCTACTTTTTGCGGGCACAGGTGATCGGTGGTGTGCTGACGTTCTACATGCAGCGCGGAACAATCTATGACGCCACGCCCGAAGGTTTAAAGGGCACTGTCGATGGCGGGGCGGGGGGCGGTTTTCAATCCACGCCGCTGGATATCTGCATTGCCTGGGTGATGACGGCTGCGCCGGGTTCCGTGCCGATCATCAGGCCGATCTACAACCGTAACCGGTTGGCGTGGACGCAAACCGTCAACGGCAGCGGTGTGGTTTACCTGCCTCTGGATCCTCATGCCCGGGCGGCACGTCTGGTGGTGGGGAACCCGACACCTTCGGCGACGGAGATCTCGGCGGTGTCGTTTGCGCCAG
Organism: Pseudomonas sp. JL3; assembly: GCF_031570575.1. Taxonomy (NCBI): domain Bacteria; kingdom Pseudomonadati; phylum Pseudomonadota; class Gammaproteobacteria; order Pseudomonadales; family Pseudomonadaceae; genus Pseudomonas; species Pseudomonas sp. JL3. The sequence goes on along the minus strand of NZ_JAKWJK010000013.1, from coordinate 27,479 downwards.
CAGGTTGGGTTGGCGGCAACTACTGCTTTCTCTCACCGGCGCTGACCACCAGCTCCAATCACGATGCTGGTTGGACGAACCCGATGCCGTGCGTGATCTTTACCAATAACTTTGTCAACGACGTCACGGTCACGACCCTGACCGCCAGTTTCGACCATGCGCAATTGCGTTCGTTGTGGCAGTCCTATCAGGCCGAACACATGCTCGGTTCGACCAGCGCCGTCAGCGATGAGTTGCTGTTCAGTATGGGGATCAAGAACCACCCCGTGTCGGATTATGCCGCTGGAATCGCGGTCAACTTCTCGGCGGCAGTCAATGTCAGTCTTTCTTGGGAGTTGATTCGATGAACGTTATTCAAGAGCTGCATCAGTTCGAGGACGGTCTGCGTCCCGCACAGCCTTCTGCCGCCCATGATTGGGACGGTGAAAAATGGGTTCTGGACGCCGTGAAAGTCGCCCAGCTGGAACAACAGGAAACCGAACGCCTGTGCGCCAAAGTCGATGCCGCGGTAGACAAAGCACGCATTGCCCTGGCCGGTGATCCACTCAAAGCCATGGAATACGCCCAGGCCGCCGTCGACGCGCAGTCCTACAAGGACGCGGGCTACCCGAAAAAAGACGTGCCGCTGGCCGTCGCTGCATGGGTAGTTAAAGGCCGGACGGCCAAACAGGCCGCCGAGCAGATCCTGAGCAAAGCCGCACAGTTGAGCGACAACCTGCTGACCCTGCGCACATTGCGCCTCAAGGCCAAAATGCAAATTCGCGCGCACGCGGCCAAGGGCAAGTTGGATCTGGCCCGCAGCGTGGGCGATGACGCGTTGGTGGCTATTCGTGAATTCGTCAGCGGCTTGGCTGACTAGGCGAGAGCCATTCAATTGCGCTGTTCAGGGCCCACGTATTCGTGGGTTTTTTTTTGAAAAAAGCGTGGGCGCGATTGCACTGACAACTGCGTCGACACGGACCATTTGTTATTTCAGAGGAACGATAGACGTATGGACTATCCAAAAAGCGTCCCCAGTGTCGGGCTGGTCGATGGCCGGTTTGTCGATGAAAACCCCCTCGCCGGGACGCCGGGATCGTTGATCCCGGCAGTATGGGGAAACAGTGTGACCGAAGAGCTTCTGGCCGTTATTACAGCGGCCGGAATGACGCCATCCGAAGGTGTTAACGATCAATTGTTGGCGGCCTTGAAGACGCTCCTGAATCTGGCCAGTCCCATGTCTTCGCGAGTGACTGAAGTATCGACATCAAAGGCGTTGATGCCAGAAGAGTTGGGGCTGGTACTAATTAACGCCAGTGCGACGGAGACGACTATCACCCTGCCGGCAGCGAGTTCGTTGTCAGGTGTTCGGGATGTCGTTGTTCGACGGACTGACAACAGTGTTAATCGCTTGGTAGTACAGGCCTCAGGTAATGATCGAATCAAGTTCCACACGCACTTGTCCTCAAACGGATACCCGTTTCTGGTCTTAATGGGGGCGGGGGACTGGTGGCACCTACGAAGCGATGGAACGGGCAATTGGTGGCCCGTCGGGCGATTCGATGCAACACCATTGGGAAGGATTGTTTATGAGACGACAACCGCGTTCAGCCCCGGTGGCTATGGCGCATTGAACGGCAGAGAGTTTCTTCGCTCCGAATGGCCCTGGCTTTGGGATCACGCCGTTCAGTCCGGAATGTTGCGCGCGGAAGTCGACCGCGCCGGAGGTTGGAGCAGTGGCGATGGGATCAAAACATTCCGCGCCCCGGAAGTTCGAGGTGAGTTTATCCGCGTTCTCGATGAACAGCGCGGTGTCGATACCGCTCGCGGAGCCGGTGCCTGGCAGATAGGCACGAACATTACAGGCGATAACGGAGCAGCTCCAGCGGTTCAGGGGATTGGCAACCTTGCGACAGTGGGGGTGGACCCAACAACCTTTTCTGGTCTGTCTTACTACTCTTCCGCCGCGTTTACCGAGAATCTGAGCAGTGGTTATTGGGGGATGAGTCGCCCCAGGAACATTGCTTATCCAGGTCGAATGAAACTAATTTGAGGTGCATATGGCTTATTACTATTTAAATGAAAGTTCTCAAGAGTTGACCGGCCCAGTCGAGTTGCCGGTCATTCCTGGTATGGGCGTTGTATTGCCGGGCAATGCGATCGAGTTGCCGGAAGTTCTGCCACCAGCCGAAACTGGTTATGTATGGGTGTGGCGTAACGGTGCCGCGTCGCAACTGATCGATTTGCGCAACCACCTGGTGTATCGCAAAGACACCGGCGGTCCTCAATATTGGTACGAATTGGGTCCGTTGCCTGACTATCTGACTGTCAAGCCTCGCCCCGGCGAATACTATGTTTGGCTGAATGATGACTGGGCGCTGGACTTGGCTGCCGAACGAACAGGCAAAACCGCTCAAGCCGGCGCCGAGCGAGACAATCGTCTGCGTGAGGTGGTTATTCGCGTCGCACCGCTGCAATACGCTTATGAACTGGGTGAGGCTACCAATGTTCAACTGGCCACTCTGCAAGAGTGGAAACGCTATACGCTCAAGTTGATGAACATTGAACAGCAACCTGATTTTCCACTGATCATTGACTGGCCGGCTTCGCCTGTCAGCATACGTAGTCGTATAAACCCCGAAACTTACTAATAACTGGAAGTGCAGCCTTGTGTTGCCAGCACGCGGCTGCCTGCAAAATACCAACGGAAGGATATACCGTGGACTATCCCAATAGCGTCCCCAGCGCCGGACTGGTGGACGGCAAGTTTGTCGATGAAAACCTGATTGCGGGGACTCCGGGTTCTTTGATCCCAGCCAGCTGGGGTAACGGTGTCACTCTGGAGTTGTTGAAAGTCATCGAGGCTGCCGGTATCAAACCGTCAGAGGCAAGTAACGATCAACTGTTGACAGCGTTGCGCAGTAACAAGCTGTTTGTGACCGCGCCACAGTTCGACAGTGATCAGTCGGTCGCCACCACTGAATTCGTGACCCGCAGCGGTCTACAGTTTTCAGGTTTCAACGCCTTTCCCGCGAGCGCTGCGCTGACCGCAGCCAACGTGGGCGGGGTGGCGAGTTTTGGCAGCGCCACGCCGATCACGGCGACGTTGCCGTCCATCAATGGACTTGCCCATGCCAGCACAATCCATGTCATCAACGTCGGAAACGGCGTGCTGACCATCAACCCGGCTGGCGCCGAATTCATCGAGACCTGTAACGGCACGTTCGGGCCGGTCAAGCTCGGCCTCGGTGATTCGGCGCACTTCATCAAACTAAATAGCGAGTGGCGCCTATATGGGGGCTCGGTCAGCGACAAGTACGCTTCGTCCTTCTCCGGCGTTTACGGCAACGTCGGTTACCAGAAGTATCCCAGTGGCAACATTGAACAATGGGGCGTTGGCACCACGGATGCCAATGGCGATGTCTATATCACTTTCCCGATCTCGTTTCCGACGTCTTTTTCTTCGCTCGTCGCCACCCATGTGGGGGGCGACGGGGCGATGGTCATACTGGTCGGGGGCTCCGGGACCAAACAGGGCTGCCGCCTGAGAGTCCGGAATTTTTCCGGTCAGGCGCAGGCGGGATGGAGCGTGAATTATTTTGCAAAGGGCTATTGAATGAACGCGTTCAATGTTTTGTTTAGCGCAAGCACCTGTGGTGTTTATGTGCCAGGAATCAATGCGTCGGATATTCCTTCCGATGTCATCGAAATCCCCCAGGGTTATTGGATTTCGTTACTCCAAGAGTTGGCTGTAACCCCGAAAATGATTTCGGTGCGAGCCGATAACGGCTATCCCGTTCTTGTCGATACACCGCCTCTTGCGCCGGAGGAAGCCGCGAAGGCCGAGCGTCTTTGGCGTGATAGCCAGTTATCGGTCACTGACAGCATGGTTGCCCGCGACAGGGACGAACTGGAGGACGGCGGCGGCACGACATTGACCACCGATCAATACGCCGAGTTGCAGGCGTATCGCCGTGCACTTCGGGATTGGCCGCAAGGGTCATTCTTTCCTTTCAGCGAGCATCGACCCAGCGCGCCACTTTGGCTGGCTGGATATCTTTGACACGAACCAGACACTGGTCAGGGCCTGTGCAGAGACGACCCTTTTGGGGAGCTATATGACCGTTACGCAGCAACAACTACAGATCGTTATGCCCAACGCCCGCCACCAAGCGGGCGTTTTCATTTCCGCCCTCAACACCGCCATGTCTCACCGCAACATCAACACCCCCAAACGCATCGCCGCCTTCCTCGCGCAAGTCGGTCACGAATCGGGGCAGTTGCAGTACGTACGTGAACTGGGCAGTACTCAATACCTGAGCAAATACGACACTGGCACCCTGGCCGCGCGCCTGGGTAACACTCCAGCACCCGACGGCGACGGCCAGAAATACCGTGGCCGAGGCCTGATCCAGATCACCGGGCATAACAACTACCGCCAATGCAGTCTCGGCCTGTTCGGCGATGAGCGTCTGCTGGCTCTGCCTGAACTGCTGGAGCAGCCTCAGTGGGCAGCCGAATCAGCGGCGTGGTTTTGGGAGCAAAACGGCCTGAATGAACTGGCCGACCGTGACCAGTTCAACAGCATCACCCGCCGGATCAACGGCGGGTTGAACGGGCTGCAGGGTCGTCTGGAAATCTGGGCGCGGGCGAGGGCGGTGTTATGCCAGCCTTCGGTCTGATCGGCTGGCGACTGATCGGTCTGCTGGTGCTGGTCGGTTGTTCGGCGACGTTGGCCTGGCAGTTTCAGGATTGGCGCTATGGCCGGCAACTGGCGGAGCAGGCCAGGATGCACGCCGAAACCCTTAATCAACTGACTCTGGCCGCCGCCACCCAGCAACAGGCCGAGCAGGACAAGCACCTGGCGCTGGAGCAGCGACTGTCGGCCAGTGAACAAACACATTATCGAGCGCTTAGCGATGCCGAACGTGATCAAGGTCGCCTGCGCGATCGTCTTGCCACTGCTGATGTGCGCTTGTCAGTCCTCCTCGATGACGCTGCCTCAATCGGTGCAGTGCCAGCCGCCTCCGGCACCGGCGGCGTGGATCATGGCGCCCCGCGAGCCAGACTTGACCCGGCGCATGCTCAACGAATTATCGCCATCACCGACGCAGGTGACCGCGGACTGATTGCCCTGCAGGCGTGTCAGGCCTACGTCAGAGCCCTCGCACGCTAACATTTTGATCGATCCTGAACCTTGCAAGCGTGATCGGCTCGTGTACGGTAGGCCTCATTCCGCTCGATCAGGAGAGAGTCGTGAAAGATATCACTCAGCTGGCCGCTGAACTTGGCAGACGCTTGCAGGTTCTCAATGCCCACGTCACCACCGCCGAATCCTGTACCGGTGGCGGGATTGCCGAGGCGATCACCCGTATTCCGGGGAGTTCGGCGTGGTTCGAGGCCGGTTATGTCACGTACTCCAACCGCCAGAAAACCCAGCAACTGGATGTCCCGCCCGAATTGTTTCCAACGGTCGGGGCGGTCAGTCGCGAGGTGGTCGAGGCCATGGTCCGCGGTGCGCAGGAAAAAAGCCGGGCGCGGTTTGCCGTGGCGGTCAGTGGTGTGGCTGGGCCGGACGGCGGTTCGCCGAGCAAGCCCGTGGGCACGGTGTGGCTGGCCTGGGGCGTCGGTGAGCAAGTGTTCAGCGAGGTGCAGTACTTTCCCGGTAACCGTGACGAGGTCCGCCGACAAACGGTGAAGGCCGCGCTAGAGGGGCTGCTGCGACATACCGCTGGAGAAATCTCAAATCAGGGGTAGGCGATCCTGAAACGCTGTGGAATAATACTGGCTACTTATACAGGTGTTGGCCGTCAGGCCTTATTGATTACGTGAGGACTTTAATGGACGACAACAAGAAGAAAGCCTTGGCTGCGGCCCTGGGTCAGATCGAACGTCAATTCGGCAAGGGTGCCGTAATGCGTATGGGCGATCAGGACCGTCAGGCGATCCCGGCTATTTCCACTGGCTCTCTGGGTCTGGACATCGCGCTCGGCATTGGCGGTCTGCCAAAAGGCCGTATCGTTGAGATCTACGGTCCTGAATCCTCCGGTAAAACCACCCTGACGCTGTCGGTGATCGCCCAGGCTCAAAAAGCCGGCGCGACCTGCGCATTCGTCGATGCCGAACACGCCCTCGACCCTGAGTACGCCGGCAAACTGGGCGTCAACGTCGACGATCTGCTGGTTTCCCAGCCGGACACCGGTGAGCAGGCCCTGGAAATCACCGACATGCTGGTGCGTTCCAACGCGGTAGACGTGATCATCGTCGACTCCGTGGCCGCTCTGGTGCCAAAGGCAGAAATCGAAGGCGAAATGGGCGACATGCACGTGGGCCTGCAAGCCCGTCTGATGTCCCAGGCGCTGCGTAAAATCACCGGTAACATCAAGAACGCCAACTGCCTGGTGATCTTCATCAACCAGATCCGTATGAAAATCGGCGTGATGTTCGGCAGCCCGGAAACCACCACCGGTGGTAACGCGCTGAAGTTCTACGCATCGGTTCGTCTGGACATCCGCCGTACTGGCGCGGTGAAAGAAGGTGATGAAGTCGTCGGTAGCGAAACCCGCGTCAAAGTCGTGAAGAACAAGGTGGCTTCGCCGTTCCGTCAGGCCGAGTTCCAGATTCTTTACGGCAAGGGCATCTACCTCAACGGTGAGATGATCGACCTGGGTGTTCTGCACGGTTTCGTCGAGAAATCCGGTGCATGGTATGCCTACGAAGGCACCAAGATCGGTCAGGGCAAGGCCAACTCGGCCAAGTTCCTGGCGGACAACCCGGAGATCGCCGCGAAACTTGAGAAGCAACTGCGCGACAAGTTGCTGTCTCCAGCGCCGGACGTCAAAGCATCGCCGGTCAAAGAGACGGCTGATGACCTGGCTGACGCTGATATCTGATTGATCCGATGACCGCCGTACTCGATACACTCGTCGCGGTGCGGCGAACCGCGATGGACCTGCTCGCGCGACGCGAGCACGGTCGAGTCGAGCTGACGCGTAAACTGCGTCAGCGCGGCGCCCTCCCTGAAATGATCGACACAGCACTCGACCGCTTGACGGAAGAGGGCCTGTTGTCCGAGTCCCGTTACCTCGAGAGCTTCGTTTCCTACCGTGCCCGTTCCGGTTATGGCCCTTTGCGAATTCGCGAAGAGTTGAGCCAGCGCGGTCTGCAACGTACTGACATCGAACTGGCGTTACGCGAGAGCGGTATCAATTGGCAGGAACAACTGGAAGACACCTGGCGGCGCAAATTTGCTGGGCACCTACCGATAGACGCCCGGGAACGTGCCAAACAGGGCAGGTTCCTGAGTTATCGGGGGTACTCCATGGAAATGATCAGCCGCTTGTTCAGCGGCCGAGGGATGGACGATTAAATAAAACGGCCCGCTATTTCGATAGCGGGCCTTTTTTTGCTTCACGTCACCTTGAACGGCTCACGCGCGCGTTGTTTCGCCTGGGGTTTGGACTGGGCCCAGTTTTCCGGCAGGTTGATGTAATCCACCAACTCCCGTAGACGACCATGATCACGGGCGTTGAAGGTGAAGGCCAGTCGCGCCAGATGGCTGAACTGTGCTTCGTCGTGCTCCTCACCGCTGTAGGCATGTTGATGGAAATGATCGCTCAGGCACAGGTCGGCGAACGCCTCTTGCATGTGTTCGAGTGCCCGGTCGCTGAGTTTGTGGTTCATGCGAATCACGAACTGATGCTTGAGCCAGCGGCTGGAGTGGAAGTTGCTGTAGAACTGGTTGATCTGCTCCACTGCCTCTTCGGCGCTGTAGACCAGACTCAACAGCTTCATGTCGGTCGGCAGGATGTAGCGATTCTCCTCCAGTTGGTGGTGAATGAAATCCAGCGCGCCTTGCCAGAACTTGCCGCCCGGCGCATCCAGTAGCACCACGGGCACCAATGGGCTTTTGCCGGTCTGGATCAGGGTCAGCACTTCCAGCGCTTCATCCAGCGTACCGAAACCGCCCGGGCACAGGACCAGCGCATCGGCTTCCTTGACGAAGAACAGCTTGCGGGTAAAGAAAAAGTGGAAGGGCAGCAGATTCCCGGTGCCATTGACCGTGGGATTGGCATGTTGCTCGAAGGGCAGGGTGATATTGAATCCCAAGCTGTGTTCCAGGCCGGCACCTTCGTGGGCCGCCGCCATGATGCCGCCGCCGGCACCGGTGATGACCATCATGTCCGAGCGTGCCAGAGCGGCGCCAAGCTCTCGGGCCAAACCATACAATGGGTGTTCTATCGGCGTGCGGGCCGAGCCGAAAACGGTGACTTTGCGTCGTCCCTTGAACTGCTCCATCACACGGAAGGCATGCTCGAGTTCGCGCAAGGCTTGCAGGGTGATCTTGGCATTCCAGCGGTTGTGATCTTCCTGGGCCATGCGCAGCACAGTGAGGATCATGTCGCGGTAAATCGGGATGTTGGGGCTGTTGGGTGAAACCAGGTTGAGTTGTTCTTCGACCTTGCTGGTGAGGTCGTGGCCGCTTTCTTGAAAATGACGGCTCAGGAGGTCATTCGGTTGGTAAGGCATTCAACTTCTCCTTCTGCACAGAACCCTTGGCCCGACAAAACAGTCGTCGGCGCCGCGACACCCCTTGTGTCGCTGTCTGCCCAAGCCCTTGCCTGGGCGCTCCACCTGACTCGTTTGCAATCGAGCCATCCATACGGGCTCTGCTTATCCCTTGAATGAAAGAAACGTTTGCACAATAAGACACGCAATGGGCAGCCCCTTTTCTGCCCTGAAAAAAATCAACGTGAACACTATGAATTTAGACCCTCGCAACGATTTGCGCTGCTTGATCATTGCGCCGCAAAGTCTTTCCTGGCAACCGCTTATTGACGATTTGCAAGGTGCTTTCACCGCTCGTCTGAACGCAAGCCGTATGTCCTGCGCTCTGATTTACTAAGTTACAGGCGTGACACGACAACTTTGCGTCAATGGCAGGACGCAACGTTCAAGCAATTCAGGGATTTTTCGCGTGATCAACGACGATCAATGCGTGCAAGGAGGCGGGAAACCATGCCCAGAGTCACTCTGGAAATCGATGCGCAACTGTATCGATTGCTGAAGTTATCAGCCGAGACCAATCATTTGAGTCTCGAAGAGGAGTGCTGCCGACGTCTGGGGGGCGGAGAGCGACGTTCGCGCTACTTGCAGGCGCTGTTGGCAGAACTGCGCGCCGAGGATGAACAGCGGCGCGCTACTTCCCGATAGTTACTTCTTCTTCGTCGGGGTCGCTTTCGGGCAATCCGATTCCTGGAAGCTTGCGGAGCCGACCGGGCGGTTGGTTTTCACTTCGGTGAAGTCATAACGCATGATCGCACCTTTGGCCATCAGCTTGCGGAAGCCTTCGTTTCTGCAGACGGAGGCGCCTAGCTGGAAGTACACGGCTTTCGGATCGGCGCGCATTTTGTCGGCGTGGCTGCTTTGAACGCTCAGATGGTTGATCAGCTGTTTGCCTTCGACGGTATAACCCTGATCCAGAATGTCTTCGTTGATCGCACGTGGCGTGCCGACACTGCTTTGTACGGCGACGTTTCGCAGCTCTCTGTTGAGATTCTGCTCACTCAAGGACGCAGCCTGGGCACTGAAGGACGACGCCAGCAAAACGGCAGCGGTGGGAACGATAAGGCGCAGCATGAAACTCTCCTGGTTCAGTGACTGGTGGTTCGACCAGCCACGTGACTGTGCGTTCAGTGGCGGCGAATTATAGGGGAGGTGGCCTGGTCGGTACAGGCTTGCGCCGACCGCTCTGGTAAACTGCTGGCCTTTATTGCCTTGCCGAGTGCCGCTTGTGTCGAGTTTTCCTGTCTGCCGGTGTTGCCCACGATGAACCACGCCCCCAACGCCGTAGCCCGCTTGCGCGATCAGCGAGAGGAAGAGGGCATCAAGCCAATTCAGGCCCGTGGCTGGCGAGCAACCCGTTGCCGTGCCTGCCGTGTGATCGAGAGCCACTGTCTGTGCGCCTGGCGCCCGCAGGTCGACACCCGTAGCGGCGTGTGCCTGATCATGACCAATAAAGAAGTGTTTAAACCAAGCAACACCGGTTGGCTGATTGCCGATGTGGTGCGCGACAACCATGCATTCATCTGGTCACGTACTGAAATCGATGAACAACTGCTGGCGCTGTTGGCCGACCCGCAATGGCAGCCATATCTGGTGTTTCCGGGCGAATACGTCGAGCCCGAGCGAGTTACCCACAGCGTCGAGGTCGATAGCACCAAGCGTCCATTGTTCATTCTGCTGGACGCCACCTGGACCGAAGCCCGGAAGATTTTCCGCAAAAGCCCCTATTTTGATGCGTTCCCGATTCTGAGCCTGCTTCCTGAGAAACTTTCACGGTACCGATTGCGCAGGTCCACTCGTAGCGAGCACCTGTGCACGGCCGAAGTGGCGGCGCTATGCCTCGATCTTGCTGGTGATACAGACGCTGCATCGGCACTGGACGCTTATTTTGATGTGTTCAGCCAGCATTACCTGGACGCTAAACATCAGCTGGATATGAATGTTGCAACACCGGCCCATGCCGAGCTGATGCCCTTTGTGCAGCACGCGGCGCCCGTCATCTGCTGAGCATCGCCCATACTGCAGAGAACCAGGCTCGTTGGCGGGGCCACGCAACTTGACCACCCCGGCTTCGCTGGGCATGCTTGGCGCCGATTAGGGCGCGGCCAAAGTTTGAAACGCTGCTTTTTTTACGTGATTGGCGTTGAACGTGCCCTGTTGGTGTCGCTGCGTGGCTGCACCTCGAGTTGTTCTGGCGAGGCCTGAAATGCATCAGGCGTCCCATAAAAAACAGGATCATTTGAAAAATGGCCACATACGAAATCCTGATTGCCGATGACCATCCTCTTTTTCGTAGCGCCCTGCATCAAGCGTTGACCCTGGGCCTGGGCCCGGATGTCCGTCTGGTGGAAGTGGCGAGCATTGCCGAGCTGGAAACCCGTCTGGACGAAAAGGCCGACTGGGATCTGGTACTGCTGGACCTGAACATGCCGGGGGCGTACGGCTTTTCCGGGTTGGTGCTGTTGCGTGGGCAGTACCCGCAGATTCCGGTGGTGATGGTGTCGGCTCAGGAAGAAGCGTCGATCATGGTGAAATCCCGTGAATTCGGCGCCAGCGGTTTCATTCCCAAGTCCAGTGATTTGAGCGTCATTCAGAAAGCCGTACGCGCGGTGCTGGATGGCGACGTTTTCTGGCCGCCCCAGGCCTTCGAAGCGGTCAGCGTTTCCGCCGAAGCCAAGGCCGCCAGCGAAGGCCTTGCCAGCCTGACACCCCAACAGTTCCGGGTGTTGACCATGGTCTGTGAAGGTTTGCTGAACAAGCAGATTGCTTACGAGTTGAGTGTTTCCGAAGCGACGATCAAGGCCCATGTCACGGCAATTTTCCGTAAGCTGAATGTGCGGACCCGGACTCAGGCAGCACTGCTCTTGCAACAACTTGAGTCAATTTCGAGCAACTAAGACGCTACGTGTTCACGCTTTTTTGACTTTGCTTAATCTAGCTTTCCCACTCCTTTTTGGTCAGTTGCCTACTTTATGTCACCTTTCAAAGGCCAGACCGGCCTCAAACGCATCCTCAACGCCTCGGGCTACTCCCTGGACGGCCTGCGCGCGGCCTTCACCGGTGAAGCGGCCTTCCGGCAACTGGTGTTGCTCAACGTTATCCTGATTCCGCTGTCGTTCTTCCTGAACGTCAGCCGTGTCGAGCAGGCGCTGCTGATTGCAGTCTGCCTGTTGGCCTTGATCGTCGAGTTGCTCAATTCGGCGGTGGAAGCGGCCATTGACCGCATTTCCCTTGAGTTGCACCCACTGTCCAAGAACGCCAAGGACATGGGCAGCGCCGCTCAATTCGTTGCGTTGAGCATGATCGCGCTGGTGTGGGCGGTGATTCTGCTTTAGGCGATGGTGGGCAGGACGATCTCGTCGCTGCGCTGAACCCCGGCGGTGAACGCGCGGCACAGGTCGAGGAATTCGCGCATGGCCGATGTCTGATATTTCTGTTTGTGCCAGATGAAATAAAACTGTCGCGCCAGGTCCAGATCCGGTGTTTCCACCGGCACCAGGCTGCCGCGGCGGAACGCATCGCGTAGCGCCAGGCGCGAAATGCAGCCAATCCCCAAACCTGATTCCACCGCGCGCTTGATCGCTTCGGTGTGTTCCAGCTCCAGGCGAATGTTCAGCGCGCTACGATGGTGTCGCATGGCCTGGTCGAACGTCAGTCGTGTGCCCGAGCCTTGCTCGCGGAGAATCCACGCCTCATGACTCAGCTCCTCCACGGTCGCTATACCGCGTTTGGCCAGCGGATGCTGGGGCGCACAGAACACCACTAGCTCATCCTCGACCCAACTCTGCACTTCGATGTCCGGATGACTGCAATCGCCTTCGATTAGACCCAGATCAATTTCATAGTGCGCGACCTGTTGCACGATGTTGGCAGTGTTCTGCACATGCAGCTTCACTTGGCTTTCCGGATGGCGCTGCATGAAGCTGCCGATCAGCAGCGTTGCGAGGTAATTGCCGATGGTCAGGGTCGCGCCGACCGCCAGAGAGCCGAAACCGGACTTGCCGTTGAGCAGGTCTTCGATTTCCTTGGCCTGATCGAGCAGGGCCACCGCTTGCGGCAACAGCTGTTTGCCGAGGGCGTTGAGGCTCAGCCGTTTGCCGGCGCGATCGAACAGCTGACAGCTGCACTGGCGCTCTAGCTCGGTGATCGAGGTGCTCGCCGCCGATTGCGAAAGGTTGAGCGTCAGGGCAGCACGGGATACGCTTTCCTGCTGGGCGACGGCGACGAATACTTGAAGTTGACGGAGAGTAAATCGCATATCGATATAACCGATAACCCTTATCTTAATAATCCAGTTAACAGATATTGTCGCTGCCATTAGAATGCGCTGCAATTGCGCACATCATCGGCGCAGGCAAATCTCCAGGAGTCCCACGTACATGAGCAACATGAACCACGAGCGTGTCCTCAGTGTTCACCACTGGAACGACACTCTGTTCAGCTTCAAGTGCACCCGCGATCCGGGCCTGCGCTTCGAGAACGGTCAGTTCGTGATGATCGGCCTGCAACAGCCCAATGGCCGCCCGCTTATGCGCGCTTACTCGATTGCCAGCCCGAACTGGGAAGAGCATCTCGAGTTCTTCAGCATCAAGGTGCCTGATGGCCCGCTGACTTCCCAGTTGCAGCATCTGAAGGAAGGCGACGAGATCATCATCAGCAAAAAGCCTACCGGCACCCTGGTGCTGGATGACTTGAAGCCTGGCAAACATTTGTACCTGCTCAGCACCGGTACCGGTCTGGCGCCGTTCATGAGCGTCATCCAGGACCCGGAAACCTATGAGCGTTTCGAAAAAGTGATCCTGTGCCACGGCGTGCGTTACGTCAACGAAGTCGCGTATCGCGAGTTCATCACCGAGCACCTGCCGCAGAACGAGTTCTTCGGCGAGGCCCTGCGTGACAAGCTGATCTACTACCCGACCGTGACCCGCGAGCCATTCGAGAACGAAGGCCGCCTGACCGACCTGATGCGCAGCGGCAAGCTGTTCAGCGACATCGGCCTGCCACCGATCAACCCGCAGGACGACCGCGCCATGCTGTGCGGCAGCCCGAGCATGCTCGACGAAACCAGCGAAGTGTTGAACAGCTTCGGCCTGAAAGTTTCGCCACGGATGCGCGAGCCGGGTGATTACCTGATCGAGCGTGCGTTCGTCGAGAAGTAAGACGTTGTTTGGGTGACGCAGAGCGTCACTGGATGCATTCCCACGCGGAGCGTGGGAACGATCAGCCCCCATTGCCTGTGCAGGCAATGGGGGCTTTTTTATGCCCGACACAAACCTACAGGTTGGACACGGGAATGACTTCGAGGACGCGGATAAGGCCAGGCGTAGGGTAATGCCAGCGCACATCCACATCCCAGAACTGCGCGCCGTATTCCCTTTCCGGTGCAGGAATCTGGTACGCCGGGCGTGGGTCTTGTGCCAGGCATTGCTCGATCAGCTCGACCAAGGGCTCATCAAGCCGCTGAGCATGGCTCTGAGCCTGTTGCAGTGCTGAGTCTGTCCACTGCACGGGAATCAGCGATGGCGGGGCGCTGGCGATGCTGTTGGACGCTGTGTCGATGATATCGGCGTAGGGCACGTAGGGTTTGATGTCGAGAATCGGCGTCCCGTCGAGGAGGTCGATGCCGGAGATCCACAGCCGATTGGCTTCGACTTTGTCCAGCTTGACCACCGATTGACCGATGCCATTGGGCCGGTGCGTCGCCCGAGTGGCAAATACGCCCATGGATTTATTGCCGCCCAGGCGTGGAGGGCGGACTTTTAGACGTGGCTTTTCTTCCAGGGCCTGATGGAACAGGAACAACAGCCAGACATGGCTGACCTGCTCCAGTCCCTGCACCGCATCACCCTGATCGAACGGTGCCACCAATTCCAGCACGCCTCGAGCGGCCGGGGCCAGTTGCGGCTGGCGCGGAATGGCGAACTTCTCCTTGAAGCAGGAGCGCACGAAGCCGATGGGGGAAACGCTGTAGGTCATGGTTGGGGTCGAGTCGGGATTGGGGCGGGCATGATAACCCACGCAATGATCGTTCCCATGCTCCGCGTGGGAATACAGCCGGGGACGCTCCGCGTCCCAAAGCGGACGCAGAGCGTCCATTGAGGCATTCCCACGCAGAGCGTGGGAACGATCATCCGGAAGAGATCAGAGGCTGAACCCACCATCCAGTGGGATGATGTTCCCGGTCATATACGCCCCAGCCTTACTCGCCAGACTGATCGCCAACGCCGCCATCTCTTCTTCCCGGCCCCAGCGTTTCATCGGAATCAGCGCCGTATCCTCTGCCAGCGCCTGCTCATCATCGCCGATGTGCTGCGTCATCTTGCTTGGAAAGCGTCCCGGCGCAATCACATTGACGTTGATGTGCTGGCCCACCAGTTCCCGCGCCAGAATCCGCGACAGTTGATGCAGGGCAGCCTTGCTCGGGCCGTAGGCATATGCCTGTTCGCCGAAGGATGAAATCCCGGCCACTGAACCGATGTTGATGATCCGCGCCGGATTCGCTTCGGAGCCAGCCTTGCGCAGCATCGGCAGAAACTGCTGGATGCAGTTGAACACCGAGGTCACATTGAGCTGCATGACCTTTTCCCAGCCCTTGACCGGGTAACTCTCCAACGGCGCGCCCCAGGTGGTGCCGGCATTGTTCACCAGAATATCCAGCTGACCGATCTGTTCACTCAGGCGTGCAGCCAATTGCTGGACGCCTTCTTCGTGGGCCAGGTTGGCAGCTACCGCGTGACAAACCCCGAAGGCACTCAGTTCGTTGGCAGTTTGCTGACAGGCGTCGGCATCGCGGGCACACACGTACACAGTGGCGCCAGCCTCGACATAAGCCTTGGCGATCATTTTGCCGATACCGCGGGTGCCGCCGGTCACCAGAGCGGTGCGGCCTGCGAGAGAAAAATACGGGTGCATAGGGCGAGTCCTGAGGGCAAAGGGTCAGTACACCCTAGTCGTCAGCCGCCAGAAGCGGAGCCACTATTTTTGCGAGGAATGAGGGTCTATACAGCCTTGAACTGCCACCGCCCTTGTAGGAGCACAGCTTGCTGGCGAAGGCGTTTTGAAGATCGCCTTCGCGGGCAAGCCTCGCTCCTGCAGGGACCGTGGCGTTCGTGGGCGATTTACTGCGGGCGAACGCGCAGGGTCAGGCCCTTGAGGAAGTTGCGCAGCAACTGGTCGCCGCAGGTGCGGTAGTTGGTGTGGCCGAACTTGCGGAACAGCGCGCTCAGCTCAGGCTTGGACACCGGGAACTCGGCGGCCTTGAGGATGGCGTGCATGTCGTCTTCTTTCAGTTCGAAGGCCACGCGCAGTTTCTTCAGGATGATGTTGTTGGTCACTGGCACTTCGATCGGCTGCGGCGGACGGCTTTCGTCCTTGCCGCGCTTGAAGATCACCAGGCCATCGAGGAAATGCGCCATGACTTCGTCCGGGCAGCGTACGAAGCCTTCCTCGTCTTCCTCTTTCTTGTCGAGGTAAGTCAGCAAGTCTTCCAGGGACACGTCCATGCCACCGATCTTGATGATTTCGATGACTTTCTTGTCGCTGATGTCGAGCATGTAGCGCACGCTGCGCAGTACGTCGTTATGAATCATGGTGTGCAGTCCTGATATTCAGCAGTGGGCGCCGCATAAACAGCGACGCCAAAATGTGTGGCGGCGTGAAAAGTCTTAGAACTTCTCTTTGCCGGACAGGTAACGCCATTGCCCCAACGGCACTTTGCCGATGGACACGCCGCCGATGCGGATGCGGCGGATGGCGACGACCTTCAGGCCAACGGCCTGGCAAAACAGGGCGATCACGCCCGGTTGCGGGTTCTTCATCGCAAAGCGCAGGCGATTTTCGTTCTGCCAGCTGGCCTTGACCGGTGGCAGTTCCTTACCTTTGTAGGTGAGGCCGTGGTTCAGGCGGTTGAGGCCGTGAGCCACCATGTCGCCTTCTACCTCGACGACATATTCTTGTTCGATCTTGGCGGAATCGGCGGTGAGCTTGCGCAGGATCTTCCAGTCCTGGGTAAACACCAGCAAACCGCTGGCATTGGCCTGCAGATCGGTACTGGCGGTCAGGCGCAGGAAGTGGCCCTTGAGCGGACGTTTGCTGAAGCGATGTTCTTCGCTCAGGGTCTCGGCGCTGATGGTCGCCATGGCCGTTTCCGCGTCCATGCCCGCAGGCACGTTGAACAGGATGGTCACCGGCTCCGGCGCTGTGGCCTTGGCTTCGGGGTCGAGCTCGACTTTTTGGGTGTCGACCTTGAACTGCGGCTCGTCGATAACTTCGCCGTCCACGGTGACCCAGCCGCCCTCGATGAACAGCTCAGCCTCCCGACGGGAACAGCCGACGAGTTCGATGAGGCGTTTGGAGAGACGAATCGGGTCAGTCATGACAGGGCCGTAACAAAAAAGGGGTGGGCATTGTACCTGCCTGGCGTCGGTTAATCCCGGCTCCATTTCACCGTTTGGCTTTTTGTGTGAGCTGGCTTGCCTGCGATGGCATCGCTGCGACCTGACAGACAAACCGCGTCGTCTGTATCGCAGGCAAGCCAGCTCCCACATTGTTCTATGTTGGGTCAGCCATTAACCATTACGCGTCAGTTGTTGAGACTGACGCAAACGCATGTGCAACAACGGATAGGGCTGACCCATACCGTCGTGCTCGGAGCGACCGATCACCTCAAAGCCCTGTTTGAAGTAAAACCCCAAGGCCTGCGGGTTCTGCTCGTTGACGTCCAGTTCATCGGCGTTCAGGTGTTCCAGGGCATAGCGCAGCAATTGCTTGCCCAGGCCTTTGCCACGATGCGCTGGGTCAATGAAGAGCATTTCGATCTTGCCCGCCGCCACGCCGGCGAATCCGGTGATGCGCTGGCGCGAGTCTTTGGTGCAGATCAGCATCACCGCGTCGAGGTAGCGGGTCAGCACCAGATTCTTAAGCAGCTCGATGTAGCTGTCGGGCAGAAAGTCATGGGTGGCGCGCACCGAGGCTTCCCACACTTGGGTGAGTTCTTCGTAGTCGCTCTGTTTCGGTGTGTGAATGACCGAGTGTTGGGGCATGCCCGCTTGCCTCTTCCGTGGATGACGCGAGTTCTTTCTCTCACAAAACGATAGACGTAAAAAAGCCCCGCATCTCGTCAAGAGAGCGGGGCTTTTTGTTTTTTTTTTTAGATCTGTTCAGCCCACAGGTCGTATTCGTCGGCGTCGGTCACTTTGCACCAGACTTTGTCGCCCGGCTTCAAGTTGCTGCCGTTGTCGATGAACACGTTGCCGTCGATTTCCGGGGCATCGAAGAAGCAACGGCCGACCGCGCCTTGCTCGTCGACTTCATCGACCAGCACTTCGATTTCACGGCCGATGCGCATTTGCAGGCGCGCCGAGCTGATGGCCTGCTGGTGCGCCATGAAGCGGTCCCAACGGTCTTGCTTGACGTCGTCCGGCACGATGGCCGCGTCCAGCAGGTTGGCCGGTGCGCCTTCGACCGGCGAGTACTGGAAGCAGCCGACGCGATCGAGTTGCGCTTCGGTCAGCCAGTTCAGCAGGTACTGGAAGTCTTCTTCGGTTTCGCCGGGGAAGCCGACGATGAAGGTCGAACGGATGATCAGGTCTGGGCAGATTTCGCGCCAGTTCTTGATCCGCGCCAGGGTCTTGTCTTCGAAGGCCGGGCGTTTCATCGCTTTGAGGACTTTCGGGCTCGCGTGCTGGAACGGGATGTCCAGATACGGCAGGATCTTGCCGGCGGCCATCAGCGGGATCAGCTCGTCGACGTGCGGGTACGGGTAAACGTAGTGCAGGCGCACCCAGACACCAAGGGTGCTCAGGGCTTCGCAGAGTTCGGTCATGCGGGTTTTCACCGGCGCGCCGTTCCAGAAGCCGGTGCGGTATTTCACGTCGACGCCGTAGGCGCTGGTGTCCTGGGAAATCACTAACAGCTCTTTGACGCCGGCCTTGACAAGGCGCTGGGCCTCGTCGAGCACATCACCGACCGGGCGGCTGACCAGTTTGCCGCGCATCGACGGGATGATGCAGAAGCTGCAGCTGTGGTTGCAACCTTCGGAAATCTTCAGGTAGGCGTAGTGGCGCGGGGTCAGTTTGATCCCTTGCGGCGGCACCAGGTCGATCAGCGGGTTGTGATCCTGACGCGGCGGCACGGCGTCATGCACGGCGTTGACCACTTGCTCGTACTGCTGCGGACCGGTCACGGCCAATACGCTTGGGTGCACGTTGCGGATGTTGCCTTCTTCGACGCCCATGCAGCCGGTCACGATGACCTTGCCGTTTTCCTTGATGGCTTCGCCAATCACTTCAAGGGACTCAGCCTTGGCCGAGTCGATAAAGCCGCAAGTGTTGACCACCACGACGTCGGCGTCCTGATAAGTGGACACAACGTCATAGCCTTCCATGCGCAGCTGGGTAAGGATGCGCTCGGAGTCGACCAGTGCTTTCGGGCAACCCAGGGATACGAAGCCAACCTTTGGATTGGCCGGCGCAGGAGTGGTGGACATGTCTAACCTCGGTATTTTGGGACGCCTCCAGCCGAGAACGGCAAGGCGACTGACGGGCGCTAGTGGCGCCTCTGATCAAAAAGTGCGCAATTCTAGCGATGGGCGGCCCACTTGACCAGCTTTATGCAGGGAAATACGACGAGTGCTGCGCTATGCTCCGCGCCGTCACGCTTTACAGATTTTCTACAGTCAACAAAACGTCTGTAACAACAAGTAAAGCAGCGCATGCTGCACGGCAGAGCATAGTGTGTCTTTCGAAGAAGTCCGGGTTTGGTAGTAGGAGCGGTGGATGGGGCAGGCAAGTAGTCAGGCGGTCGCCAACGGGCATTCGGCGGCGAAGCCGATCAGCATGCTGGTGGCGGCGGCGGGAGTGGTTTACGGCGACATCGGCACCAGCCCGTTGTACACCATCAAAGAAGTGTTTTCCGGACAATACGGCGTGCAAGTCAATCATGACGGTGTCTTCGGTATTCTGGCGTTGATTTTCTGGTCGCTGATCTGGGTGGTCTCGATCAAGTACGTATTGTTCATCCTGCGTGCCGACAACCAGGGCGAAGGCGGCATCATGTCGCTGACAGCGCTGGCTCGCCGGGCTGCGGCGCCCTATCCAAAATTGCGTACCCTATTGGTGATTCTCGGGCTGATCGGTGCCTCGCTGTTTTATGGCGACAGCATGATTACCCCGGCGATTTCGGTTCTATCGGCAGTGGAAGGTCTGGAAGTCGCCTTCGATGGCCTTGAGCACTGGGTAGTGCCCATGTCGTTGGTAATATTGGTGGCCCTGTTCCTGATCCAGAAACATGGCACCGACCGGATCGGCAAGCTGTTCGGGCCGGTGATGGTGCTGTGGTTCGTGGTCCTTGGGGGGTTGGGCATTCACGGCATTGCCCAGCACCCGGAAGTGCTTAATGCCCTGAACCCGGCCTGGGGTGTGCGCTTTTTCGTCGTTCACCCGGGCATGGGCGTGGCGATTCTCGGTGCAGTGGTGTTGGCTTTGACTGGCGCCGAAGCGTTGTACGCCGATATGGGCCATTTCGGCCGCAAGCCGATTGCCCGTGCCTGGTTCGCCCTGGTGCTGCCGGGTCTGGTACTCAATTACTTCGGTCAGGGGGCTTTGCTGCTGGAAAATCCAGAGGCCGCGCGCAACCCGTTTTACCTGCTGGCCCCGAGCTGGGCCCTGGTGCCACTGGTGGTGCTGTCGACCCTGGCCACGGTGATCGCTTCCCAAGCGGTGATCTCCGGAGCATTTTCGCTGACCCGCCAGGCCATCCAGCTGGGTTACATCCCGCGCATGCATATTCAGCATACCTCCAGTGCCGAACAGGGGCAGATCTACATCGGTGCGGTGAACTGGGCGCTGATGGTCGGCGTGATTCTGTTGGTGCTGGGCTTTGAATCGTCGGGTGCCCTGGCGTCGGCTTATGGCGTGGCCGTGACCGGAACCATGTTGATCACCAGCATCCTGGTGTCGGCAGTGGCGCTGCTGTTGTGGAAGTGGCCGCCGCTACTGACCGTGCCGCTGCTGATTGGCTTCTTGTTGGTGGACGGGCTGTTCTTCGCCGCCAACGTGCCGAAGATCCTCCAGGGCGGTGCGTTTCCGGTGTTGGCGGGGATTGTGCTGTTTATCCTGATGACCACCTGGAAGCGCGGCAAGGAGTTGCTGGTCGAGCGCATCGATGAGGGCGGGTTGCCGCTGCCGGTCTTTATCGGCAGCATCCGTGTGCAACCGCCCCACCGGGTTCAGGGCACGGCGGTCTTCCTCACCGCCCGCCCGGATGCTGTGCCTCACGCGCTGTTGCACAACCTGCTGCATAACCAGGTGCTGCACGACCAAGTGGTGCTGTTGACAGTGGTGTACGAAGACATTCCGCGCGTCCCGCCGCAACGGCGTTTCGAGGTCGATTCCTACGGCGAAGGCTTCTTCCGGGTGATCCTGCACTTCGGCTTCACTGACGAGCCTGATGTGCCTGAGGCCTTGAAACTGTGCCATCTGGATGACCTGGATTTCAGTCCGATGCGCACCACCTACTTCCTCAGTCGCGAAACGGTCATTGCCTCAAAACTCGAAGGCATGGCCCGCTGGCGCGAGGTGTTGTTCGCGTTCATGTTGAAGAATGCCAACGGCAATCTGCGCTTCTTCAATCTGCCGCTGAACCGGGTGATTGAACTGGGTACGCAAGTCGAGATGTAAGCCACATGAAAAAGCCCCCGTTGCCGTGAAGGTAGCGGGGGCTTTTTATTGACCGGCATTTGATCCCAATCCCAACGAAAAACCCTGTGGGAGTGGGCTTGCCCGCGATGACGGCAGTAAATCCAACATTGATGTGGCAGACATACCGCTATCGCGGGCAAGCCCGCTCCCACAGGTAATTTCAGTGTCTGCTGGAACGCGGCTTTTCCGTCCCTGTGCCTTTACTGGCTTTCAGGCAGCTCTTCTTCAGATTCGGTCTTTGTCCGGGCAGGTCGCGGTGTCAGCACCTTCACCACATCATCAATCACAGCCTTGGACATAGCCGTCAAATAATGCGCGGCCCAGGCGTGGCGGTCGGTGTCTTTTATGTAGGCTGCATCCTCGGTAAATGATTTGGCGAGGAACAGCAGATCGGAGGCTTGTGACAATGCATCAACGATGGGGACGCCGGCGCGGACGTTGAATAACGCCTGATCCGAGCAGTAAATGAGCGGGGTGAAGCCGATGGTTTTTAATTCTGAAATCGCGGAAGCATCAATTTTAGTCATAGTCAAAAATCCTAGTTGAGGAGCTGACTCATTCGTTTCCAAGCGAATGGGTGACAGCTGTACGCAGGTTGGAAAACCGGGAACTAGGAAACCGGCACGCCCGAGGGCGTCCCACGCACAGCTGCCATAACTCATGATCACAAAAAGCGCATGCAATCATGAAGGGGCGCTGTTGCGGCTAGTATCCGACGGGTTTCCAAGCCCGATCGCTGAATGGTCAGCGATGTCCGGAGAGTATCCCGTCGAAGAAAAGCGCAACAAGGCGGCAAAGTGCCCAAAAAGCGAGATTCGGAGTTTGCCTACAAGGTCTGTGGGCGTCATCTGATATTGCGACATCTTCAATAAACAAAACTAAACATATCCCGTGAGCTTGAAAACACAGGTTGGCATATTCGCGTTTCTTGCTGCTTGATGTATGACTAATTAAGCGCAATACTCTGCGTAGAACTGTGTGTTCAAATTTGCATGATAGAGAGGTGAGTATGACGGCATTACTGGAACGTGCTGACCAGGCGATTTCGGTGACTGCGATGGTCAGGGGGTTCAGCGCGAGGCTCAAAGAGATTTCCAGCCGGGCCACCGAACGGCTGGTCATCTTCAAAGACAATCAGCCAGCAGCGGTCATTATCAATGTCGATGCGTATCAGGAAATGCTCGACGAGCTTGAGAATCTTCGGGTTGAAGCAGCGGCCCGGGAGCGACTGATCGGTTTTGACCAGTCCAAGGCGATTAGCCATGACGATATGCGGGCAAGGTACGCCAGGAAAGACTAAAGGAGCTATGGATGGTTTGGGGCGTTATCTATCATCCGGAGGTTCAGAAGGATCTGGATCTGCTGGGAGCTGTGGCGGCGAACCGCATTCTTGATGTTATCGAAGAGCGGATTATCAATGGTGAGCCGGACAAGAGCGGCAAGCCCCTGAGAGCCAGTCTTGCGGGCTGTAGACGGATCCGGACAGGCGACACGCGGATTGTTTATAGGGTCGATGGCAAGGCCATTCAGGTATTGATCGTCGCAGTCGGGGCCCGACGTGACGAAGAGGTCTATGACGCCGCAGAGCGTCGCCTATAGTAGAAAGCCCCCGTTGCCGTGAAGGTAGCGGGGGCTTTTTTTGTGTTCGGTGATTTTGAATCCACTGACCATCCCCTGTGGGAGCGAGCTTGCTCGCGATAGCGGTCTGTCAGTCGACATCAATGGCGACTGCTCGTCCGTCATCGCGAGCAAGCTCGCTCCCACAGGGGATTTATTGTGTCTTGGGAGTTACTTACTTTGAGGTAGTTCTTCTTCGGATTCGGTCATTGTCCGGGCTAGTCGCGAGGTCCGGACCAATCGGACGGTCTTGACGGCTCGATATTTTCAATAAAAAAGTGTCCACGTTTTATGGAATGTGGACACTTGGAGTTTCTGGTTTCAAGAAGAGTCAAGACGTTTTACTTTTGTTATATGTTTGCATGTAAAAAAGCCCCCGCGACCAAACGGCTACGGGGGCTTTTTCGTGGGCGCGCCTCAGATCACTCCTGAGCCGTCTCGCCCTTGGCCTGGCGCTTCTCGATGATGTCCACCAACCGCTTGGCCAGCGCCGGGTAGTTCTCATCAAAGTGATGGCCGCCAGGCAGTTTCATCGCTTCGCCCACGGCGGTCTTGTCGGTGCAGCCGCTCTCGTCGACTTCTTCCTCACCGTAGATGCACACCACTTTTGCAGGCGGCAGCTTGGCCATTTCCGGGCCGGTGGCGGCTTCTTTGCCGGCGTTGCCGAGCCAGCCTTCGACTTCGATTTCGAAGCTTCCGGTGCGGGCGAAGGCCAGCAGGATGATTGCATCGACGCGCTGCTGTTCGGCTTCTGGCAGGCGGTTGTAGATGGCGGGCAGTACGTCCGCGCCGAACGAGTAACCGGTCAGGATGAAGCGCTTGGTGCCCCATTTCTGCCGGTAGTGCTGCATCAGTTCGGTCAGGTCCAGAGCGCTTTGTTCCGGGCTCTTGTGCTGCCAGTAGTAGCGCAGGGTGTCGATGCCGACCACCGGGTAGCCGATCTTCGCCATCTCACCGGCCACGTCGCGGTCCAGGTCACGCCAGCCGCCGTCGCCGGAGAGGAACAGGGTGACGGTGTCCTTGGCCTGGCCGGCCGGGACTTCGACCACGGGGATCTGCAGGCCGCCAGCGGCTTTGTCGCCACCGACGAGGAGCTTGCGCAGTTCGTTGTTCAGCACTTGCGGCAGGTTGATGTCGTAGTCGCTGATGCTGGTTTCGGCGTTGGGCTGGTCACGCACGAAGCCGGCGCTGGTGTCATCCGGGTTGTCGTTCCAGGCCACCAGCCAGTGGCCGTGGGCGGCGCTTTTCGGCAGCAGGTGAGTGCAGCCGGGTTTTTCCAGGGCCAGGTCAACCGAAATCGCCTGGGCCTTTTCGTCCTTCTGCTCAGCCAGCCAGCGCCACGCCAGCACGGCGCCAGGGCCGATGCCGCTGACCAGGGTTGCCGGGCCTTGGAGTTGCTTGAGGCCTGCTTGCAAGGCGCGACCTTGCAGGATGCAGTCCTTGGGCAGGATCACCTGGACGATCTGCGCCGAGCCGCTGCGGCTCAGGGTCAGCAATTGTTTGTCGCTGAGCTTCTGGTCTTCATTGACCGCCACCAGCACTTGGGCGCGTGGCGTGGTGCCGGGGATGACGCGGGTCATCGCGGCGCCATCGGCCGGGGTCAGCAGTTCGAGGGTCGGTTCCGGTGCCGGGCGTTTCAGGTACCAGTAACCGCCACCGACCATCAGGGCCAGCACTACCAGTGTGGCCAGTACGTACCGCAGGGAGCGTTGAATCATCAGCGTTTCACCAATCCAGTCAAGCCACCCGCAATCAGGGCGGCAGTGTCGGCCAGGGCCACCAGCGGATCGAGTCCGGCGGGCACGGCCATATAACGGGGTTCCCAGTCGGGCTGGAACTTGTCTTTGAAGCGGCGCAAACCTTGGAAGTTGTACAGCTGCTCACCACGGCGGAATACCATCGAGCCCAGGCGCTGGGTCAGTGGTGCACCACGCCGGGGTTGTAACCCCGACAACGGCACCATGCCCAGGCTGAAACGCGCGTATCCATGATTTTTATAATGTTGAATCAGGCCGACCATCATGAACTCCATGGTCAGCTTGGGGGCGTCGGGGTGCGCGCGCATCAGGTCGAGGCTGGCCAGTTCATGGTCGTAGGTCTCGAGCAGGTTGGCGAACGCCACCGGGCGCCCTTCGAAACGAATCACCGCGACGCGGAAGTGCTTGAGGTAGTCATCACTAAAACGCCCGAGCGAGAAGCCTTTCTCGCGCACATTCTTGCCGGTCAGCCAGGCGTCCGAAATAGCCTTGAGCTCATCCATCGGCGCTTGCCCCGGCTCATGGATCTCCAGCGACAGGCCGTCACGGGTGCCACGGTTCCAGGTGTAGCGCAGCTCCTTCATCTCTTTGCCCTTGGCCTCGAGATCGAAACGCTTGAGGTCGACCCGGGCTTCCTCGCCGAGCTTGATCGCGGTCAGGCCGATGTCCATGTAGTACGGCAGGTTCTCGGCACGCACTTGATAGAACACGGGGCGGGCGTGGTGGATATCGCACAGGTCACGGAACTGCCAGATCATTTCCGCCCGTTGCTGGCTCGGGCCGATCGGGTCATACAGCGCCACCAGGCTGCGGCCACGGCGGGCGTACATCAGGAACGCCTCGTCGTTGGGATGAAACAGCAGCGCCTTGTCACCGGTCAGTGCCAGGCCACCGTCCGGTTGCGCGGAGGCCATCAGGATCTTTACCGCGCGATCCAGCTCATCCGGCGTCGGCAAGTGAATCACCGGGCGCGCGGTGCGCAGTAGCCACGTCAGGGATACCACCACCAGCAGGACCGCGGCGCCAAGCAGCGAGCGCAGGCCACGCGGGGCATCGGCGTCGAGGGTGAACTGCCACCAGAGTTGATGGCTGTACGGAACATCCTGATAGGCGAACAGCAGCAACCAGATAGACGCGCCCAGTACGCAAAGGCTGGCCACCAGATACAGCGGCGAAAATGGCACTTCGGTCAGGCGACTGGGGCGATAGAACGAGCGCCGGAAAACTCCCAGCAAACTCGCCGTCAGGGTCATCAGGCAAGCCTCTTCCCAGTCGAAGCCTTTAAGCAGAGAGAGCAGGGCGCCGACCAACAACAGAATGGTGGTCAGCATCCACGCGGCTGACAGGCGGCGACGCAGCCCCTGAGCCAGCAGCAGGCAGAGCACGCCCACCAGGCTGGCACCGAAGTGCGAGGCGTCGACCAGTCGGTGCGGAATCAGAAAACCAATGTGTTCAAGGCGGGTATCGATCTCTGGCGTCACGCCGGAAAACAGCAGCACCACGCCGGACAGGAACACCAGCACCGCCAGAATCGGCGCGGCCATGCCAGATGCAGCACGCAAGGACTGGCGCGATTGAAACAGGCGCTGACCTTCATTAACCAGCAGCAGTACGCAAGCCACCAGCAGCGGCAACACCACGTAGATCAGGCGGTAGAGCAACAGGGCAGCAGCCAGTGGCGCGGCGCCGAGTTTGTCGGCGAAGGCGGCGAGCAAAATCGCCTCGAACACCCCGACACCACCCGGCACATGGCTGAGCACGCCAGCGGCCAGGGCCAATAGATAGACCAGCAGGAACGCACCGAAGGGCGGCGCTTCCGGCAGCAACAGATAGAGCACGATCGCGGCGGCGGCCACGTCCAGAGCGGTGATGACCAATTGCAGGAACGTCAGGCGGCGACCCGGCAGGCGCAAGGTGCGGCGACCGACCTTGACCAGCAGGTTGTCAGGGTAGGGCTGCTCGGGCAATCGGCGGCGATAGATACCGATAGCCAGTACCACGGAGAGCAACAGCACGGCTACTGCAATCGCGCCCAGCAATGTTTCGGAGAAACCCAGGGCCACGGAGGCGGCGGGCAGGTTGCTGAGGGTGGCGAGGGCGGCCAGGGGCGGGAGGGCGCAGCCGAGCGAAAGGCTGGCAAACAAGGTCATGTGTGCGACTTCCGACGCCCCCACGCCATGACGTGCATACAAACGGTAGCGAACCGAGCCGCCTGACAGCAGCGAAAGGCCGATGGCATTGCCAATGGCAAATGCGGTGAAACCGCCCAATGCCAATATTCGCGGTGCGAGCGTCACGCCGGCATAACGGCTGGCCGACCATTCGTAACCCAGCAGAATGATGAAGCCGATGACGGTTGCGCCGAGCGCACCCAGCAAGGCCGGTTTTGGCACTTCCAGAATCGAGTCGTGCAGCGCGTATAGATCGAGTTCGCTCAGCAGGTGACGACAGGCAATCAACGCGATGGCGAACAACAGCAAAGTGACCGCCAGACCGATGGGCTGACGGTATTTGCTGATTCGATCCAGCAAGCGCAGGCGCTCGGCTTTGATCGGTTGTGTCGCTGTGACGGTGTCTTGTGGATCAGACGAGTTGGCGCGCATCAATCACCTCTTGGATTGTGCGCGACAGGATGGAGGTATCCAGCCAAGTTACCAATCCCTGTAGAAAAAAATAATCACAAATATTAACGCCTCTCACCGGATGTGGGCGATGGCGCGTCATCAGTCGTAGAGGGTTCCGTCTGCGGTTCAGCCTGACGATCCCGAACGGCTCGCTGCACAGTGACAGATCATTGTTGCGAAAGGACTTTTTCAACAGATACAAAAAAGGCCACTCTTTCGAGTAGCCTTTTTTGATGTTT
>NZ_JAKWJK010000012.1:3747-192007 GCF_031570575.1 Pseudomonas sp. JL3 | reverse complement strand
ATGCCTTCAAAATAAAGACCATCAAGACAGTTGCTCCCACAGTGGATCATTGTTGTTAGTGGATTTGGATATAGCCCTTATTCGAAACCAGTCTCCCCGCCAACGGCATTTTCTGCTACCCGGTAGCGTCCTGTCTGGAGAACCCGGTCAATCGGAACTAAATTTCATTCAGTACCTTTCAGGCATCCATGCGTCACCCACAAAGGATGGAATCGGCTATGAGTATTTTTCAACGCATTGTGTTGTTGCTTAAGGTTTTGGTGATGCTATCCCTCGGCACGTCGGCGGTGGCGTGGGCAGAATGTGAGGACCA
Source organism: Pseudomonas sp. JL3 (assembly GCF_031570575.1). NCBI lineage: Bacteria > Pseudomonadati > Pseudomonadota > Gammaproteobacteria > Pseudomonadales > Pseudomonadaceae > Pseudomonas > Pseudomonas sp. JL3. The sequence continues at coordinate 191,694 of NZ_JAKWJK010000012.1, read as the reverse complement.
TGAAAAACAGGCCGTGAACGGGCAAGGCGTGCATAGCGAGCTGATGATCGCTGCGACGGAAGCAGACGATGACGACCCAGACGCCGATGAGGAGGATGAGGAAGACAAGCAAACGTAAATGTCAGACAAATGAAAACCCCTTCTCCCCCGACTGATGCGCAATCGGAGTAGAAGGGGTTTGGTCAATCAGTTACTCGAACAATTCAATTTCTTTGAAAGTAATCACCCAGGACACCTGGTGGTTGTCGAGCGGGCGGGTGGTGGCTGATTAGAAGACTTTCTAGAAGTGTTAGATTAATCATCTAATCTCCTTACCATTTGTCGGGAACTTCGATTTAAGCACCCTTACCTGTCAGATATGACAGTAGACAGATAATTGTGCGGTGATTAAAGATTAGTCGGCGGTATGCGCCTTTTAAATTCAAGCAAAAGGAACTTAATCATGTCTGAAGGGATTAAACAAACAGTCGGTAAGCTATCAGTAGTCGGGGCTGAGGTACAAGGTTTTGTTACTGAGAATGTAAGTTGCGACACTTACGGGACTCAGTTTATTAAATTTAAAGGCTTGGGGGAGGGGCAGCAAGAATTAATAATAGATCTTGTGAGTCAGGATTTTCAAGCAGGCAAGCCTTATAAATTTGACGGTTCAAATCAAAGTAGTGCTAGTTACATGAACTCAGAAGGCAGCGTCTGGAGCGTGCGTTCAGGGGAGCTTACGTTAACAGTGCTTGATCTTGAAGCTGGAATTGTTGAGTTAAAATTCGATTTTAATGCCTCGGGGAAGCAGCCACCGCAGGAAAAAAATATTAGGGGGGAGGGGAGGTTCAAAGGTATTACACCCCACAAATAAATGCGGCGTCGAAGGCCTCTAGAAAGGTACGCGGAGTCGTATTGCGTTAACTACGGATGTTAAATCTCTGTAAATGAGCGTTTTTTTACTGGTTTTGTCATCGATACATTGTAAAACGCCCCTTTCTTTCGATTGATGCGCAATCAAAGAGAAAGGGGTGTTTGACTACCCAATAGCCTCCCAAATTAGAGGAGGGCGTTTTTATGCCGCGCCGTCGAGGAATTGCTCGGCGTAGTGACAAGCCACCTGGCGGGTGTCGACCAGGCGCAAGAGCGGTTCTTCTGTGGTGCAGCGCTCGGTCGCGTACGGGCAGCGCTTGTGGAAGGCGCAGCCGGACGGCGGGTTCAGCGGGTTCGGCAGTTCGCCGACGATCTTGATTTTCGGCTTGTCCGGATCCGGATGGATGGTCGGAGTGGCCGACAACAGCGCCTGGGTGTACGGGTGCAGAGGGCGAGTGTAGATGTCCTCTTTCGGACCCATTTCCACCGGGCGACCGAGGTACATCACCATCACATGATCGGCGACGTGACGCACCACGGCCAGGTTGTGGGAGATGAACACGTAGGCGGTGTTGAACTCTTGCTGCAAATCCATGAACAGGTTGAGCACCTGCGCCTGAATCGATACGTCCAGCGCCGAGGTCGGTTCGTCCGCGACCAGCACTTTCGGCTGCAGCATCATTGCGCGGGCCAGGGCAATCCGCTGGCGCTGACCGCCGGAGAACATGTGCGGATAGCGCTGGTAGTGCTCGGGACGCAAGCCCACCTGTTTCATCATCGCCTGGACTTTCTCGCGACGTTCCGAGGCGCTGAGGTTGGTGTTGATCAATAAAGGCTCTGCAAGCTGATCACCGATCTTCTGCCGTGGGTTCAGCGACGCGTAGGGGCTCTGGAACACCATCTGCACATCTTTGCGCAGCTGCTTGCGTTGGGCCTTGTCGGCACCAGCGACTTCCTGCCCGGCGATTTTCAAGGAACCGGAGGACGGTTCTTCGATCAACGTCAGGGCACGGGCCAGGGTGGATTTGCCGCAACCCGATTCGCCCACCACGGCGAGGGTTTTGCCGGCTTCCAGTTCGAACGACACACCGTTGAGGGCGCGCACGGTCGCATGACCCTTGAACAGGCCACGGGACACTTCGTAGTGGCGGGTCAGGTTGCGGGCGGTAAGTACGACGGCCATTACGCCACCTCCTGATTCAGCGGGTAGAAGCAGCGGGCGAGGCTGTTGCTTTTCGGGTCAAGGGCCGGACGCTGGGTGCGGCAGTTGTCCTGCACGTAGGGGCAGCGCGGCGACAACAGGCAGCCTTGCGGGCGGTCGTAGCGACCGGGAACGATGCCCGGGAGCGTCGACAGGCGCGCGGCACCCAGGCTGTGTTCCGGAATGGCCTTGAGCAGTGCTTCGCTGTACGGGTGTGCCGGAATGTCGAACAGTTGTGGCACCTGACCGACTTCAACCGCTTGACCGGCGTACATCACGCACACGCGTTGGGCGGTTTCGGCCACCACCGCGAGGTCGTGGGTGATCAGCACCAAGCCCATGTCCTGCTCTTTCTGCAGAGCCAGCAGCAGGTCCATGATCTGCGCCTGAATCGTGACGTCCAACGCGGTGGTCGGTTCGTCGGCGATCAGCAGTTTCGGTTCGCCGGCAATCGCCATGGCGATTGCAACACGCTGGCTCATACCGCCGGAGAGTTGATGCGGGTAGGCGTCCATCCGGCTGGCAGCGCCCGGGATTTCCACTTTTTCCAGCAGCTCGATGGCACGCTTGCGGGCGTCCTTTCTGGACATTTTCAGGTGCAGGCGCAGCACTTCTTCAATCTGGAAACCGACGGTGTAGCTCGGGTTCAGCGCGGTCATCGGATCCTGAAACACCATGGCCAGGTCTTTGCCGACGATTTGCCGACGCTGACGGTTGCTGAGCTTGAGCATGTTCTTGCCGTCGAAATTCAGGGCGTCGGCAGTGACGATCCCCGGATGCTCGATCAGGCCCATCAGCGCCATCATGGTCACGGACTTGCCGGAACCCGATTCGCCAACAATGGCCAGCACTTCGCCCTTGTCCACGGTAATGTCGAGACCGTCGACCACCGGAACGGCGTTGGCGTCGCCGAAGCGAACGTTGAGATTCTTGATTTCTAACAGTGACATTTGAATCTCCTCAGGCGGCGTTCTTGAGTTTCGGGTCCAGCGCATCGCGCAGGCCGTCGCCCATCAAGTTGATTGCCAGCACGCTGAGCAAAATGGTCAAGCCAGGCAGACTTACCACCCACCAGGCGCGTTCGATGTAGTCGCGAGCCGAGGCCAGCATGGTGCCCCACTCAGGGGTTGGCGGTTGTACGCCAAGGCCGAGGAAGCCCAGTGCCGCGGCATCGAGAATCGCCGAGGAGAAACTCAAGGTGGCCTGAACGATCAGCGGCGCCATGCAGTTGGGCAGCACGGTGACGAACATCAGGCGCGGCAGACCGGCACCGGCCAGGCGCGCGGCGGTCACGTAGTCGCGGTTCAGTTCGCCCATCACCGCGGCGCGGGTCAGACGAACATAGGACGGCAACGAAACCACGGCGATGGCAATAATGGTGTTGATCAGGCCAGGGCCGAGGATGGCGACAATCGCCACCGCCAGCAGCAGGGACGGCAGAGCCAGCATGATGTCCATCAGACGCATGATGGTCGGGCCGAGCACGCGCGGGAAGAACCCGGCGAACAGACCCAAAAGGATGCCCGGAATCAGCGACATCACCACCGACGACAAGCCGATCAGCAGGGACAGGCGCGAACCGTTGATCAGCCGCGACAGCAGGTCGCGACCCAGTTCATCGGTGCCGAGCAGGAACTGGATTTGCCCGCCTTCCAGCCAGGACGGCGGGGTCAGCAGGAAGTCACGGTATTGCTCGCTCGGGTTATGTGGTGCGACCCACGGCGCGAAGATCGCGCAGAAGATCACCAGCAGCATGAACATCAGGCCGGCGACGGCACCTTTGTTCCTGGAGAACGCGTGCCAGAATTCTTTGTACGGAGACGGATACAGCAGGCTTTGATCGACTGCTACCGGTGTAGTGAGAGTGGTCATGGTCTTGATCTCAGCGCTGATGACGGATGCGTGGGTTGGCAAAGCCGTAGAGGATGTCCACCACGAAGTTGACCAGAATCACCAGGCAGGCGATTAACAGGATGCCGTTCTGCACCACGGGATAGTCCCGTGCGCCAATGGCTTCGATCAGCCATTTGCCGATGCCGGGCCAGGAGAAAATGGTTTCGGTCAGGACCGCACCGGCCAGCAGCGTGCCGACTTGCAGGCCGACCACGGTCAGTACCGGAATCAGTGCGTTACGCAGGCCGTGAATGAACACCACGCGCGATGGCGACAGGCCTTTGGCACGGGCGGTACGGATGTAGTCTTCACGCAGCACTTCGAGCATCGATGAACGGGTCATCCGCGCGATCACCGCCAGCGGGATGGTGCCGAGCACGATGGCCGGCAGGATCAGGTGATGCAGGGCATCGAAGAACGCCCCGACGTCATCGGCCAGCAGCGTATCGATCAGCATGAAACCGGTGCGCGGCTCGATGTCGTAGAGCAGGTCGATCCGCCCGGACACCGGAGTCCAGCCCAGGCTCACCGAGAAGAACATGATCAGGATCAGACCCCACCAGAAGATCGGCATCGAGTATCCCGCCAGGGAGATGCCCATCACCCCATGGTCGAACAGGGATCCTCGCTTGAGTGCCGCAATCACCCCGGCCAGAAGGCCCAGGATGCCGGCGAACAACAGGGCGGCCATGGACAGTTCCAGGGTCGCGGGGAATAGAGAGCTGAACTCGGTCCAGACGCTTTCACGGGTACGCAGGGATTCGCCAAGGTCGCCGTGGGCCAACTTGCCGATGTAGTCCAGGTATTGGGCATACAACGGTTTGTTCAGGCCAAGGCGTTCCATTGCCTGAGCGTGCATTTCGGGGTCGACCCGACGTTCGCCCATCATCACTTCCACGGGGTCGCCAGGAATCATGCGAATCAACGCGAAAGTCAGCAAGGTGATGCCGAAGAACGTGGGGATCAGCAACCCCAATCGGCGGGCAATAAAACTAAACATCTTGTGTGGTACCTCATCAGCCGGTTAGGCGTGCCCGGCAGCGCTGGGGTCAGCGATGCCGGGCGTTTCTTATCTACTTCACCTGGGTGGTGGCGAAGTTATTAGTGGTGAGGGGGCTAATGTGATAGCCCTCTACATTGGTGCGCATTGCGGTGAACATTCGGGTATGCGCCATGCTGATCCACGGCTGGTCCTGATTGAATATGGCCTGGGCCTGTTCGTAGAGCGCCGTACGTTCGTCCGGGTTCACTTTGGCCCGTGCTTCGTCGATCAGCGCCTGGAACTTTTCATTGCACCAGCGAGCATAGTTTTCGCCGTTCCTGGCGGCTTCGCAACTGAGCATAGGCGTCAGGAAGTTATCTGGATCGCCGTTATCGCCAGCCCAACCGGCGGACACCATATCGTGCTCGCCGTTTTTCGCGCGCTTGAGCATTTCGCCCCATTCCATGACACGAATATCGATCTTGATCCCGACCTTGGCCAGGTCGGCCTGCATCATCTGCGCGCCGAGCATCGGGTTCGGGTTGGTCGGGCCACCGCCGTTGCGGGTGAACAGGGTAAACGTGGTGCCTTCCGGTACGCCGGCGTCCTTGAGCAGGGCGCGAGCCTTGTCCAGATCACGCGGCGGGTTGGTCAGTTTGTGGTTGTAGCCCAGCAGGGTATCCGGGTACGGGTTGACCGCCACGGTCGCATTGCCTTTGCCGAACAGCGCGTTGACGTACGCAGCCTTGTCGAAGGCGATGTCGATGGCTTTACGCACGCGCACGTCGCTCATGTACGGGCGGGCGGTGTTCATGGCGACATAGGAGACGGTCATCGCATTCAGTTCATCAACCTTCAGGTTGGTGTCTTTCTTGATGCTCGGGATGTCATCCGGTTTCGGATACAGCGCGATCTGGCACTCGTTGGCCTTGAGCTTTTGCAGGCGCACGTTGTTGTCGGTGGCGATCGCCAGAATCAGCGAATCAGCCGGTGGTTTGCCGCGGAAGTAATCCGGGTTGGCCTTGAAGCGGACTTGAGCGTCCTTGGCGTAACGCTGGAAGATAAACGGGCCGGTGCCAATTGGCTTGTTGTTCAGGTCGCCGGCCTTGTTGGCCTTGAGCAACTGATCGGCGTACTCGGCGGAGTAGATCGAGGAGAAGGCCATGGCGATGTCGGCCAGGAACGGCGCTTCACGGCGGGTCAGGGTGAATTTGACCGTGTTGTCGTCGACCTTCTCGACGCTTTTGAGCAGCTCTTTGAAGCCCATGCTTTCAAAGTACGGGAAGCCCACGCTCGACAGTTTGTGCCATGGGTGTTTCGGGTCCAGTTGACGCTGGAAGCTCCAGACCACGTCGTCGGCGTTCATGTCGCGCGTCGGCTTGAAGTAGTCGGTGGTGTGAAACTTGACGCCCTTGCGCAGGTGGAACGTGTAGGTCAGACCGTCGTCGCTGATGTCCCACGACTCGGCCAGTGCCGGGATCACTTCAGTGGTGCCGGGCTTGAAGTCCGCCAGACGATTGAAGATGGTTTCGGCCACCGCATCGGCTGTGACTGCAGTCGTGTACTGGACCATGTCGAAGCCTTCCGGGCTGGCTTCGGTACAGACCACCAAGGGTTTGGCCGAGGCGCCGACGGCGACACTCAGCAACGCGGCAGCGATGGCCGCTCGTAGGGGAAGCATTTTCATCTAGAGCCCTCTGCAATCGGTTGAACAGAAAAGCCGGACGGCCGACTCATCATGAGCCAGCCGCAGGCGTGCGTTTTACAAAATGTTGAACGGAATGGTGGTCACGAGACGGAACTCGTTGATGTTGCCGTCAGCCTGGTTTTCGCTGGCACGGTGAGTGGTGTACGTCGCGCGGATGGCGGTGGCCTTGAGTGGGCCGCTCTGCACGGCGTAGGACGCACCGATGCCGTATTCGTAGTGGGTTTCGCCGTCCATTAGACTCAGGTCGCCGCGCTTGGCGCCCGGATCGGTGTAAGCCGTGCCGCGGTAGTGAGTACCATCAATGCCCCAGCCGCGTGCTTGGTAGATGTTGAACTTCAGGCCGGGCACACCGTATTCGGCCATGTTCAGACCGTAGGCAATCTGGAAGGATTTCTCGTTCGGGCCGTTGAAGTCCGACAGCAAGGAGTTGGCCAGGTAGATGCCGTTGGTTTCGTGCAGGTAGTCGAAATACGTATCGCCGTTCACTTCCTGGTACGAGAAGGTCAGGCTGTGAGCCTGGTGAGCCAGGCCCAGCGACAGCGAGTAAGTGTCGTTGTCGATCTCACCCATCAACTTTTTGCCTTCGTCGACGGTTTTGTAGTAGTTCAGGCCGGTGGTCAGACTCAGCACCTGGCTGTCACCCAGCTCGTGGGTGGCGCCGAAGTAGTACTGGTTCCAGAAGTCTTCGACGTTGGCGCCGTACAGGCTGGTTTTCAAGCTCTTGAAAGGCTGGTAGTTCACGCCTGCGGTGTAGACCTTGTCGGTTTCAACGCCGGTGGCGGAGTACTCGCTGCGGAACTTCGACAAACTCTGTTCGGTACGTGGCGAAACGCGGTCGAAACCGGCCAGGTCGAACGACAGGTTGTTGAACTCTTCGCTGTGCAGGCTGATACCTTCAAAGCTCGAAGGCAGTGCACGGTTGCCGATGACGTCGACGATCGGCGTGCTGAAGTTCTGACGACCGGCGGTCAGGGTGGTGTTCGAAACACGGAACTTGGCGTTGGCCAGACCCAGTTTGCTCCACTGGTCGACGGCATCGCCGTTGGAGTCTGCCAGGGTGCGGTTGGAGCCGCCGGCAATATCCTTGCGGTCACGGTCCAGAACGATGGCGTTGTAGGCGGCGACTTCGGTGCTGACGCCAACGGTGCCTTGGGTGAAGCCCGAGGTGTAGTTGACGATGGTGCCCTGAACCCAGTTGATACGACGTGGTGTCGGGGTTCTAGGGGCGGTTGGATCGTTCTTCACGCTGTTTTTCTTGTAGCTGAAGGTGTCGTCACGACGTTTCAGTTCGTTGGCATACCAGTTACGCGTTGTGCCGCCCAGGCTTTGTCCATCGATAAAGCCTTTGGCCTCGCTTTGGGCGCTATTGCCGGCCAATGTGGTAGGGACGAACTCCTGACTTGCAGGCTCTGCGTACGCCGTGGCGGTCACGCTGCTGATGGCCAAGGCCAATAACGCGGTGCTGCTCAGTTTCATGGGTGAAGCTCCTTTCTTTCTTTTTTTAATGCCGGTCTTTTTTGGTGATCCGGCTATTTGGTTTAGAACTCATGCAGGCATCGCAAACGTTTGCTATAGGCCGGATTGGCGAATTACGGCAATACGCTTGCATGAGGGCGGAATCCGCCCCCAGCGTTTTGGCTAATCGGTTATTGGTCGATACTGACGCCCGAGAACACGTTGCGACCGAAAGGACTCACCTTGAATCCTTCGACTTTGGCGCTCAACGGCTGGTTGACCGTCGAGTGGGCGACTGGCGTGATCGGCACCTGCTGCTTGAGGTACTGTTGCGCCTGTTTGTAGAGCACGGTGCGCTGGTCACGATCGGTCACGATCTTGGCCTGCTTGATCAGCTTGTCGTAAGCCGGATCACACCACATGGAGTAGTTATTGCCGCCAATGGCATCGCAGCTGTAAAGCGTGCCGAGCCAGTTGTCCGGATCGCCATTGTCACCGGTCCAGCCGATCAGGCTGATGTCGTGCTCGCCGTTCTTGGTGCGCTTGATGTACTCGCCCCATTCGTAGCTGACGATCTTGACCTTGAGGCCGATCTTCGCCCAATCCGCCTGGAGCATTTCGGCCATCAACTTGGCGTTGGGGTTGTACGGACGCTGAACCGGCATGGCCCAGAGGGTGATCTCGGTGCCTTCCTTGACGCCGGCCGCCTTGAGCAGCTCCTTGGCTTTTTCCGGGTTGTAGGCGGTGTCTTTGATGGTGTCGTCGTAGGACCATTGGGTCGGTGGCATGGCGTTTTGTGCCAGTTGCCCGGCGCCTTGATACACCGCGTTGAGAATGCCTTGCTTGTTCACCGCCATGTCCAGCGCCTGGCGCACTTCGAGCTGATCGAACGGTTTGTGCCGCACGTTATAGGCGATGTAACCAAGGTTGAAGCCGGGCTTCTCGATCAGTTGCAGTTTCGGATCGTTTTTCAGCGCGGTTACGTCGGCCGGGCGCGGGTGCAGGGTGATCTGGCATTCGTTGGCCTTGAGTTTCTGCACGCGCACCGAGGCGTCGGTGTTGATGGCGAAAATCAGGTTGTCGAGCTTGACCCGGCTCGGGTCCCAGTACTGCTTGTTGCCGCTGTAACGGATGTTGGAATCTTTCTGGTAGCTCTTGAACACGAACGGGCCGGTGCCGATCGGCTTCTGGTTGATATCGCTCGGCTTGCCGGAGGCCAGCAACTGGTCGGCGTATTCGGCGGAAAGGATCGCGGCGAAGCTCATGGCGATGTTCTGGATGAATGCGGCGTCGACGCTGTTGAGCGTCATCACCACGGTGAGCGGCCCGGTCTTCTCGACCTTGGCGATGTTCTTGTTCAGGCTCATCCCGTTGAAATACGGGAACTCGGTTGGATAAGCCTTTCGGAAGGGTTGCTGCGGATCGAGCATGCGATTGAAGGTGAACAGCACGTCATCGGCGTTGAAATCGCGGGTCGGTGTGAAGTACTTGGTGGTGTGAAATTTCACCCCTTCGCGCAGGTGAAAGGTGTACTTGAGACCGTCCTCGGAAATATCCCAGCTCGTTGCCAGGCCCGGTACGACGTTGGTGGCACCTTTTTCAAATTCTGCCAATCGGTTGTACAGCGGCTCGGCGGCGTCGTTATCGGTCGCCGTGGTGTATTGCGCGGTGTCGAAGCCCGCGGGGCTGCCTTCGGAGCAGAACACCAGGCTGTTATTGGCGGCCTGGCTGATGGAAGTGACGGCCAGCAGGCCGGTGCCCAGCAATGCGGATAAAACCAAGGTATGGCGCATGACGCTCCCTCTTGTTTAGTGTTTTATCAATGAGCCTGGTCCCGTCCAGGGCACTGAAGCCTCATTGATCTCAAACCATCGCGTGCAGCGATTACCGAGAGCCCACGCATGAACTGGTCAGATCCCGACGGTATGAGCCGTGGGTCTGGCAGTAAATGTGTAGAGTCTGAAAGACTCGTAGGAAAAGGCGACGCGTCCTAAACCTCTGCTGAGGTACGCAGCGGATTTGTCTGTCAGTTAATTCCTACTTTCTCGGTAGATAAAGCAACGGCGACGTGAATAACGTCGCCGCTGCCAAACCTTATTTGCTGACGCTGACGCCGTAGAAGGAGTTCAAGCCAAATGGGCTGATCTTGAAGTCCTGCACGTTGTTGCGCATGGGTTGGAACACCGTCGAGTGAGCGATAGGTGTCATTGGAACGGCGTCTTTGAGGACGTGTTGCGCCTGTTTGTACAGTTCAGTGCGCTTGGCCTGATCGGTCGTGCGCTTGGCTTCTTTAACGATGCCGTCGAACTTCTTGTCGCACCATTTGGAGAAGTTGTTGCCCTGCAACGAGTCGCAACCGAACAGCACGTTGAGCCAGTTATCCGGGTCACCGTTGTCGCCGCTCCAGCCAATCAGCATCGCGCCGTTTTCGCCGCCTTTGGAGCGCTTGATGTACTCGCCCCACTCGTAGGTCACGATCTTCGCTTTGATCCCGATCTTGGCCCAGTCGGACTGCAGCATTTCGGCCATCAGCTTGGCGTTCGGGTTGTAAGGACGTTGCACCGGCATCGCCCACAGGTTGATCTCGGTGCCTTCCTTGATGCCCGCTTCCTTGAGCAGCTCTTTGGCTTTCTCAGGGTTATATGGCGCATCCTTGATGGTGGTGTCATAAGACCATTGGGTCGGTGGCATGGCGTTGACGGCCAGTTGGCCGGCGCCCTGGTAAACCGAGTCGATGATCTGCTGCTTGTTGACGGCCATGTCCAGTGCCTGACGCACTTTCAACTGAGCCATCGGGTTCGGCTGATCGCTGCCCTTGATCTTGTCCATCACGTTATAGGCGATGTAACCCAGGTTGAAACCGGCCTGGTCAGGCACCTTCAGGGTTTTGTCTTCCTTCAGCGCCTTCAGATCGGCGGGACGAGGGAACAGGGTGATCTGACACTCGTTCTTTTTCAGCTTCTGAATACGTACCGACGGGTCGGTGGTGATGGCGAAGATCAGGTTGTCGATCTTCACGTCGTCAGGCTTCCAGTAGTCCTTGTTCCCGGTGTAGCGGATGTTGGAGTCTTTCTGGTAGCTCTTGAATACAAACGGGCCAGTACCGACCGGCTTCTGGTTGATGTCGGCGGCTTTGCCTTCCTTGAGCAGCTGGGCAGCGTACTCGGCGGACTGGACCGAGGCGAAACTCATGGCCATGTTCTGAATGAACGCGGCATCAACTTCTTTGAGGGTGAACTTGACGGTGTGGTCGTCGACTTTATCGATCTTGGTGATGTTGGTGTCCATCCCCATGTCGGTGAAGTACGGGAATTCGGTCGGGTACGCCTTACGGAACGGGTCATCCTTGTTAATCATGCGATTAAAGGTGAACAGCACGTCGTCGGCGTTGAACTCACGAGTTGGCTTGAAGTACGGGGTGGTGTGGAACTTGACGCCTTCACGCAGGTGGAAGGTGTAAGTCAGGCCATCATCGGAGATGTCCCACTTGGTCGCCAGGCCAGGAACAACGGCGGTGCCGCCGCGCTCGAACTGGGTCAGGCGGTTGAACATGGTTTCTGCAGAGGCGTCGAAGTCGGTTCCGGTGGTGTACTGACCAGGATCGAAACCGGCCGGGCTCCCTTCGGAGCAAAACACCAGGTTAGTCGCAGCGACGGCGAAAGGTGCGCTGGCTAATAAGCTTGCGCCGACTAAAAACGGAATGACCGCGTGTTTAAGCATGGTGGCCTCATGATTGTTGTCATTTTTGGAATTAGAGGACGACCTCGTGAGTCGACCTGCGGATACTTATGCAGGGGCCATACCCAATGCAAGATCCTGAATGGCCACAAACCTTAAACAGTGGCACGAACGTACCTTAATGTCGCATATGTATAAATACTGACGCATTTGACCGTTTGCGCAGGTTTTTTACGGTGCAAATCGCGCACCGACAAGGGGCAACCGGGGCGTTTGGTGCACCCGGTTGGCGCCTGGTGTTACTTATTTATACCCACTCCATAGAAAGGAGTAAGGCCGAAAGGGCTGATCTTGAAGTCGCTGACTTCCTTGCGCAGTGGCTGAAACACCGTCGAATTCGCAATGGGTGTAATCGGCACCTGTTGCTTAAGGATTTGCTGTGCCTGTTGGTACAGGTTGACCCGCTGCTGTTTGTCGGTGGACACCTTGGCTTGTTGCACCAGCTTGTCGTAGGCCGGGTCACACCACTTGGCGTAGTTGCTGCCTTTCACCGCGGCGCAGCTGTACAGCACGCCGAGCCAGTTGTCCGGGTCACCGTTGTCGCCGGTCCAGCCGTAAATCATGGCGTCGTGTTCGCCGTTCTTGGCGCGCTTGATGTACTCGCCCCACTCATAGCTGACGATGTTGGCCTTGATGCCGACTTTCTCCCAATCCTGCTGGATCATCTGTGCCGACATCCGCGCGTTGGGGTTGGAGGCGCGCTGCACGGTCATGGCCCACAAATCGATAGTGGTACCGGGTGCAACCCCTGCTTCTTTCAGTAGCGCTCGGGCTTTGGTCGGGTCGTGTGGTGCGTCTTTGATACTCGGGTCGTAGGACCATTGCGCTGGCGGCAAAGCGTTTTGCGCCAGTTGCCCGGCACTCTGGTAGACCGCTTTGATGATCGCCGGTTTGTCGATGGCCATATCCAGGGCCTGACGCACCTTGAGCTGGTCCAGCGGCGGGTGAGTCACGTTGTAGGCGAGAAAGCCGAGGTTGAAACCGGCTTGTTTGAGTACCCGCAGGTTTGGATCTTTCTCCATCACTTCAATGTCTGCCGGGCGCGGGTAGCCGCTGACCTGGCACTCGCCGGCCTTGAGCTTCTGCAAGCGCACGGCGGCGTCCGGGGTGATCGAGAAAATCAGGTTATCGAGCTTCACGTCCTCGGGTTTCCAGTAGGCCTTGTTGGCGGCGTAGCGGATCTGCGAGTCCTTTTGATAGCGCTTGAACACGAAGGGGCCGGTGCCGACCGGTTTCTGGTTGAGGTCGGCGGCTTTGCCTTCTTTCAACAGTTGGGCGGCGTATTCGGCGGACTGCACCGAGGCGAAGCTCATGGCGAGGTTTTGCACGAACGCGGCGTCGATGTTGTTCAGGTTGAAGCGCACGGTGTGGTCGTCGATCCTGTCGATGCTTTTGATCGTGGTGTTCAGGCCCATGTCGGTGAAGTATGGCGACTCGGCGGGGTAGGCTTTACGGAACGCATTCTGCGGGTCGAGCAGGCGCTGGAAGGTGAACAACACGTCGTCGGCGTTGAAGTCGCGGGTCGGGGTGAAGTAGTCGGTGGTATGGAATTTCACGCCTTCGCGCAGGTGGAAGGTGTAGGTGAGGCCGTCCTTGGACACGTCCCATTTTGTTGCCAGGCCGGGTTCGATTTCGGTGCCGCCGCGTTTGAATTGGGTGAGGCGGTTGAAGACGGTTTCGGCGGAGGCATCGAAGTCGGTGCCGCTGGTGTATTGGCTGGGGTCGAAGCCGGCCGGGCTGGCTTCGGAGCAGTAGACCAGGGTGGTGGCGGCTTGGGCGGTTTGTGCCAGTGATGCGGTTGTGGCGAGGGCGAGAGCGAGCAGGAGTGGTTTGACGGTGGTTCTTTCCATGGAGTCCCCGAGGGCTTTGCGGCGATGTTTTCCTGAGGGTAGCGTTGTTGGCGGGGAGGGTGGAAATATCGTTTTTTGAGGGGGACCCCTCTGTTCGGGCATACCCCTTGGTGGCGGCCTGACAGCCGACCCATCTCTTTCGTTCTGTACCTGAANCGATGTTTTCCTGAGGGTAGCGTTGTTGGCGGGGAGGGTGGAAATATCGTTTTTTGAGGGGGACCCCTCTGTTCGGGCATACCCCTTGGTGGCGGCCTGACAGCCGACCCATCTCTTTCGTTCTGTACCTGAATGATCGTTCCCACGCTCCCGCGTGGGAATGCCGCCAGGGACGCTCCGCGTTCCGCTTTTGAATGTTTAACGGATGTATCAGAACTCAGACCTTTCCCACGCATCTTTCAGGTTGTCCGTCGGAAGCGGGCTCTCTAGTCTTTGGCTGTCGCTGCAAAACCAGCGACCAGGAGTGGAAACCTGAAATCAGTAGGGCGAAAGCCCTCACGACCATAATGGCAAGTGATGGCTCCAATTGTGATTAGGAGCTGCAAATGGACGATGATAATTCTGATTCGAACTTTAAAAAAACCAACCCAATCGCCGAAGCCTTGCGCGCCGAAGAGCTACTCAAAGACCGCGAAGCCACAAAGCGCGCGCTTGACTACTACCTCAATCCTCCCAAGCCTTACGCCGCACGACCTCGTCGCCCCAGCACGATGTACTTGGTTGCCCCTGACATGGACACCGAAAGTCTCCTGGCACAAGCCTGCGAGTCATTGGCCTCGGCCAGTGTCCTGGCCAGTGATTTCGCCACGAACCTGATCGGCCCGCAGCGCAACACCGTGTTGGCGATTCAACAGATCATCATGCTGGCGGAATTGGCGGTGAATCGGGCGTTGGATAACGTCGATCCGCAGACTTAATTCTGAATCACTGCGATGACGTCCGTGCTTTCACCAGTAAGCTGACAGTCACAACCAGATTCTTCTGGCGCAAAAAAACGGCGATCACTTCGGTGATCGCCGTTTTTTCATGTCGGGTTATCGAATCATTGCATCAACACTTCAATCGCCCCATCCGCCGTCATGCTGACCTGGCTGGTGCCGGCTTCAACTTCCGGGGTCACTGGCGCGGAATCCATGCCGGCAGCTTTCATCATCATCGGGCCGCGCATGTACGGTTGAGGATAACCATTGCTGTTGAGGTTCAGGTTGACGATTTTGTAGCTCTTGCCGCCCAGGGCGTCGGTGGCCAGTTGGGCGCGGGACTTGAAGGCGGTCACGGCTTCTTTGAGCAGGGCGTCTTCGCTGGCCTTGCGGGTTGGGGTGGCGATGGCGAAGTCCATGCCGCCCATTTTCAGGTCGGTGAGCAGTTCGCCGGTGAGTTTGGAGAGAGCGGCGAAGTCCGAGCTTTCCAGGCGCAGTTCGGCGCGTTCACGCCAGCCGGTGATTTTCTGGCCTTTGGTGTCGTAGATCGGATAGCTGTTGCGGCTGCCCTGGCGCAGGGTGATGTCCTTGACTTCTTTAGCCTGGGCCAGTGCTTTGTTCATGGTGGTGCTGACGTCAGCGGCGAGTTTGGCCGGGTCAGTGTTTTGCTCTTCGGTGTAGAGGGTCACGATCATCAGGTCGCGGGCCACTTCCTGGCTGACTTCGGCGCGCAGGGAGATCTGGTTGTAATGCAGTTCGTCGACGGCCAGGGCCGGGAGGCTGACGACGGTGCCAACGCTTAAGGCAAGAAGGGCGGCGCTGCGGCGCAATGTGTGCATGAAAAGCTCCTTGGACGGTGCGCAGGGGTTGAGGTCCGAACCTGCGTGAAACCATCAGACTCTAGCTTCAATGATCCGGTTCGCACAGTTACAACTTCGATACAGATGAATAGCAGGTGGCCGCTTCGCGGCCAATCGCGGGCAAGCCACGCTCCCACAGGGGAACGCATTCCAATAATGAAATGGCTTGCCCGCGATGACGTCCATGGAGATGCAGCAAACATCCCTGTCATGTGGTCGTTTGCCGCACTTTCGCCTCTCAGGCCCGTGGCTTGGTTATACTCCGTGCGATCCGCCTGGAGCGCTCATCAGGAGAGCTCATGCTCGCCCCCGTTCAAATCACTTCCGCTACTCGCCAGAACCTCTGGCGGCTGACTTTCATCCGCACGCTGGTGCTGGCCGCTCAGGCCGGTTCCGTGGGCCTGGCCTACTGGTTCGACCTGCTGCCGTTGCCGTGGGTGCAACTGGCAATGACCCTGGGTTGCTCGACGCTGCTGTGCGCGTTCACGGCGGTGCGACTACGCACCTCGTGGCCGGTGACTGAGCTCGAATATGCCCTGCAACTGGCCTGTGATCTGTTTATCCACAGTGCGCTGTTGTACTTCTCCGGCGGTTCGACCAACCCGTTCGTCTCTTATTATCTGGTGCCGCTGACCATCGCTGCCGTGACCTTGCCGTGGCGCTATTCGGTGATTCTGTCGGGTATCGCCCTGGCGCTGTATACGTTGCTGCTGGCGCGGTTCTACCCGTTGGAAACGTTCCCGATCGCCCGGGAGAACCTGCAGATCTACGGCATGTGGTTGAGCTTCGCCCTGGCAGCAGCGGTGATCACGTTCTTCGCCGCGCGCATGGCCGAGGAGCTGCGTCGTCAGGAAGAACTGCGTGCCATTCGTCGCGAAGAAGGGCTGCGCGATCAGCAATTGCTGGCCGTCGCGACCCAGGCTGCCGGCGCCGCCCATGAACTGGGCACACCGCTGGCGACCATGAGCGTGCTGCTTAAGGAAATGCAGCAGGATCACCCTGACCCGATGTTGCAGGACGATCTGAAGGTGTTGCAGGATCAGGTCAAGTTGTGCAAGGAAACCTTGCAGCAACTGGTGCGCGCCGCCGAGGCCAATCGTCGTCTGGCGGTGGAAATGCAGGACGTCACCGATTGGCTCGACGAAGCCCTGAATCGCTGGCATTTGATGCGCCCGGAAGCCAGTTACCGCTTCCAGCGCCTGGGCCAGGGGACTGTGCCGCGCATGGCGCCGCCACCGGACCTGACCCAGGCCCTGCTAAATTTGCTGAACAACGCCGCCGACGCTTGCCCCGAAGGCTTGCAGGTAACCCTGGACTGGAATGCCGAGGACTTGACCATCAGCATTCGCGACCATGGCGCCGGTGTGCCATTGGCCATTGCCGAACAAATCGGCAAACCGTTTTTTACCACCAAGGGCAAAGGTTTCGGCCTGGGCCTGTTTTTGAGCAAGGCCAGCGTGACACGCGCCGGCGGCTCAGTGAAACTCTACAGTCATGAGGAAGGCGGCACGCTCACCGAGCTGCGCCTGCCCCGTGTCGCCCGAGGAGACGAACATGAGTGACGAGATCCAAGTCGAAGGCGAAGAACTGCCGCATTTGCTGCTGGTAGACGACGACGCAACCTTCACCCGCGTAATGGCCCGCGCCATGGCCCGCCGCGGTTTTCGCGTCAGCACGGCAGGTTCCGCCGAAGAAGGCTTGACCATTGCCCAGGCCGACATTCCGGATTATGCCGCCCTTGATCTGAAGATGGACGGCGATTCGGGCCTGGTGTTGTTGCCAAAACTGCTCGAACTCGACCCGGAAATGCGCGTGGTAATCCTCACCGGTTACTCGAGCATTGCCACCGCCGTCGAGGCGATCAAGCGCGGTGCCTGCAATTACCTGTGCAAACCGGCGGACGCCGATGATGTGCTGGCCGCGTTGCTCTCCGAGCACGCCGACCTTGACACCCTGGTGCCGGAAAACCCGATGTCGGTGGACCGTCTCCAGTGGGAGCACATCCAGCGCGTACTGACCGAGCACGAAGGCAACATTTCCGCCACCGCCCGCGCCCTGGGCATGCACCGCCGCACGCTGCAGCGCAAACTGCAGAAGCGCCCGGTCCGTCGCTGAACGGACGCTGAACGATTATCGCCAGCCCTCGCGATAACACGAACCGATCATTTATGATCGGCTCGTGTGTGTTCTTTTCTTTATCGAGCCTTATCCATGAATCAGAACGCTGAATATTCCGCGGTCAACGATGCTGTGCGCGGGCAATTTTTTCGCAAAGTCTGGGCGATGACCACGCCTTACTGGCGCAGCGAAGAGAAGGGCAAGGCCTGGACGTTGCTGATTGCGGTGATCGCGCTGTCATTGTTCAGCGTGGCGATTTCGGTGTGGATCAACAGTTGGTACAAGGATTTCTACAACGCCCTGCAGAAGAAGGACGAAGCGGCGTTCTGGCAGTTGATCCTGTATTTCTGCGGCATCGCCGCCGTGGCGATTCTCGGCGCGGTGTACCGGCTTTATCTGACTCAGATGCTGACCATTCGCTGGCGGGCGTGGCTCACCGAAAAGCACTTCGCCCGCTGGCTCACCAACAAAAATTACTACCAGCTGGAGCAGGGCGGTTACACCGATAACCCGGACCAGCGGATTTCCGAAGACCTCAACAAGTTCACCACCAATACCTTGGGCTTGGGCCTGGGTTTGATCCGTAACATCGTTAGCCTGGTGTCGTTCTCGATCATTTTGTGGGGCGTGTCGGGCAGTATCGAAGTGTTTGGCTTCACGATCCCCGGCTACATGTTCTGGTGCGCGCTGGTTTATGCCGCCGTCGGCAGCTGGCTGACGCACGTGATCGGTCGTCGCTTGATCGGCCTCAACAATAACCAGCAACGTTTCGAAGCCGACTTGCGTTTCTCCATGGTGCGGGTCCGCGAAAATGCCGAAAGCATTGCGCTATACAACGGCGAGCCCAACGAGAACCGTCGTTTGAGCAGCCGCTTCGGTCTGGTCTGGCACAACTTCTGGGACATCATGAAGGTGTCCAAGCGCCTGACCTTCTTCACCTCCGGTTATGCGCAGATCGCAATCATCTTTCCGTTCATGGTCGCGGCGCCGCGTTACTTCGCTGGCAAGATCGAGCTTGGTGAGCTGATGCAAATCAACTCCGCATTCGGCAACGTCCAGGAGAACTTCAGCTGGTTCATCAGCGCGTACCAGGACCTCGCCGAGTGGCGTGCCACGTGTGATCGTCTGCTGAGTTTCCGTCAGGCCATGACCGACAACGAAGAACGCGTACCGGCCATCGACGTGCAGAATCAAGGCTCGGCGCTGAAGGTGCAAAACCTTGGGCTCGACCTCGCTGACGGTCGTCATCTGCTCACCAACGCCGACATGACCGTGGAGGAGGGCGAGCGCGTCATGCTCAGCGGTCGTTCCGGCAGCGGCAAGTCGACGTTGCTGCGGGCGATGGGGCACCTTTGGCCGACTGGCCATGGCAGCATCCGTCTGCCGACGGCGCGTTATCTGTTCCTGCCGCAAAAACCCTATCTGCCGATTGGCACCTTGCGCGAAGCGCTGAGTTATCCACAACCCGGCGACACCTACCCGCACGAGCGTTATGCCCACGTTCTGGAAACCTGCCGCTTGCCGCACCTGGTTTCGCGTCTGGATGAGGCCAATCACTGGCAGCGCATGCTCTCGCCGGGTGAGCAGCAACGTCTGGCCTTTGCCCGTGCGCTGCTTTATGCGCCGCAATGGCTGTACATGGACGAAGCGACTTCGGCGATGGACGAAGAGGATGAAGCGTCGCTGTATCAGGCGTTGATTGATGAGTTACCGGGGTTGAGCATTGTCAGCGTCGGCCATCGCAGCAGCCTGAAGCGCTTCCACCCACGGCATGTGCGGATCGAGAATGGCCATCTGGTGGACCAAACCGTGACCGCCTGATCACCACCGCCTCGCTCCTACAGAGGCGGTGGTGATCGTACAACCGTGTTGAGCTATGATGCGGATTCAGCCGAATTTTCGAGAAAGACGTTCACCATGGAAAACCCGATCGACGCACCTCGCCTCCCTCGCAAGCGCCGCAGCCTCGCTCAGGAACTGGTGACGGTGCTGTCCGAGCAGATCCGCGACGGTCATCTCAAACGTGGCGACAAATTGCCCACCGAGTCGGCGATCATGGATGCCCATGGCGTCAGCCGCACCGTGGTACGCGAAGCGATTTCCCGTTTGCAGGCCGCCGGGCAGGTGGAAACCCGCCACGGTATCGGCACCTTTGTGCTCGACACGCCGAGCCCGAGCGGTTTTCGCATCGATCCGGCCACCGTGGTGACCTTGCGTGATGTGCTGGCCATTCTGGAATTGCGCATCAGCCTGGAAGTGGAATCCGCCGGCCTTGCCGCGCAACGTCGCAGCGCTGAGCAGTTGGCGTTGATGCGTGCAGCGCTGGATGCGCTGAATGAAAGCGCTTCCCACGCCAGCGATGCGGTGGCTTCGGACTTCCAGTTCCACCTGCAAATCGCCCTGGCCACCGGCAACCGCTACTTTACCGACATCATGACCCATCTGGGCACCAGCATCATTCCGCGCACGCGCCTTAATTCCGCGCGTCTGGCCCATGATGATCAACAGCACTACATGAGTCGTCTGAGTCGCGAGCACGAAGAGATTTACGACGCAATTGCCCGCCAGGATTCCGATGCGGCGCGGGCCGCGATGCGGTTGCATCTGACGAATAGCCGCGAGCGGTTGCGCCAGGCGCATGAAGAGGCGCAGGCGCAGCGGGGATAGGTTTTGCAGGTTGGGGATTTGTTGCCTGATAGATTGCTTTCGCGAGCAAGCCCGCTCCCACACTTGATCTCGGTTGTTCACAAAAAATGCGTTCACCGAAGATCCAATGTGGGAACGGGCTTGCTCACGAAAGGGCCGGTGGCCATCTCGCAGTAACTTCAGCCAGTCCTCAAAATCGAACGATCCACCCTCACCGCCAACTCAGCAGCCCCAGATTTGGCATCAAAAACCGCATTCCCGCGCTCATCCACAACCGCCCGGGCAATTGGCAAGCCTTTCGACAACAATTCCAGCGGTGCGCCTTTCAGCGATTGGCCCGAAGCCAGTTCCAGTTTCAATTTGATAGTCATCAGTGATCCCCTTATCAGGCATTGGCCGCTGAATTCAGCACGCCGGTTGGTTGGTAGTCCTTGAGCAGGAGGTAAGTGCTCCAGCCCCACCAATCATCCACGGTGGCAGTATCGTTCAGGTTGTTGACGTCCTTGCGCCGCAGCACCTTGGCGCCCTCAACCTTGAACAGCGGTGAGAAATTGCCTGCCGGGTTCAGTACCGCTTGCAGGTCGGGCAGTCTTTTCAAAGCAGCGAAGCTGCCGGCCGATGGAGCGGTGCCACCGAGGTACGCCGCGAACACTTCATCCGCCGACACCTGAACCGCTTGATTCACCTGAGCGCGATTGGCGCTGTCGATGGCGTCGAAGTAGCGCTTGTCGCCGTAGGCGTGCCAGCGATCGCCGTTGCCATTGCTCACGTTGAGGCCGAACTTGCTGTCTTCATCGTGCATGAAACGGGTAATCAACGAACCGAGATCACTGGGCGTGACCACCGCCGCCAACTGTTTGCGCGGTACTCGCAGGTGACCGGCGGAATACAGGTCGGTCAGGTAGTGATCGGCAAAAGCGTTCATCGCATAGGCCTGTTCCAACTGCTTTTCATCGCCGCTGTTGTGGGCCAGTACCGCATGTTGCAGAGCTGCCGTGTGCCCGGCGATGTAAGCCAGCAACGCCCATTCGGCAAAGTGGTCGGCATTGTTGGCGGCCAGTTTCAGATAACGCCCCAAAGGGAACAGCGCCGAGACGAAGCTGCCGCCGCCGGTGATTTTGTTCCACTCTTCCGACAACGTATCACCCAAGGCGTCATAAGCCTCGTGCGGCTGTTTACCCTCCCTGATCGCTTGATTGATGGCGGCGATTTCCTTCTGCATGACGCCGAGGATCAACTTCACCTCGGCGTTTGAGGCCGGCAGTACCGCCAGGGAGTTGAAGGCATTGGTAAAACGCAGGATTCGGTCCGTCGCTGTTGCGCCTTCGCAGATCGGTTGATCGGGAACTCCATAAAAATCACCCCCCAACGCAATCACTTGCCCATAGGTCAATGCCAGGCCATTGGGCAGGTGCAACTCCACCTGCGAGGCCGGTATGGCAGGCGCATCCTTGACGAAACGCAGCAGGGTGCTGTCGCCGATCGCGGTATGTTCTGCACCTTCAAACCTCAACTGGGGCGCGCTTTTCAGCGCCTTTTTCGGTGGCGTCGGCAGCAGGCCTTGATGCTGATGTTTGGGGCCGTGATGGCCGCCAGCGGTGAGCTTAAGCGTGTCGCCATTGCCAGAAAAGGCGATGCCGTGCTCGGTAAAAAGATCATCCAGATCGGCAATGACCTGTCGGGTATTTTCCTTCGATTGTGCGTGTAGTCCTGACATTTCTAGCTCCTTGATATGTCGTAGGTAGAATCAAATTAAACTGTATGTATATACAGTTATCTGGATCATAGATGAGAACTTTCCTACGTCAAGGGATTACTTTTTCCGACGCGAATTTTGAGGTCCGCGATGAAATGCAGTTGACGGTTATATTTTAAGTTGTACGATGACCTACAACTTCGGCGAAGGCTGAACGGTTTTCTCACACAACGTTGCTACCAGGGTGTTCGAATAATGAATCCACAAGAACTGAAGTCCATCCTCTCTTCCGGCCTGCTGTCGTTCCCGGTCACCGACTTCAATGCTCAGGGCGATTTCCATCGCGCGGGCTACATCAAACGTCTCGAATGGCTGGCCCCATACGACGCCTCGGCATTGTTCGCCGCGGGCGGCACCGGTGAGTTCTTCTCTCTGGCGGCCAGCGAATATTCGGAAATCATCAAGACTGCCGTCGACACCTGCGCCACGAGCGTACCGATCCTGGCCGGTGTTGGCGGTTCGACTCGTCAAGCCATCGAATACGCTCAGGAAGCCGAGCGTCTGGGCGCCAAAGGCCTGTTGCTGCTGCCGCACTACCTGACCGAAGCCAGCCAGGATGGTGTTGCCGACCACGTTGAAGCGGTATGCAAATCGGTAAAAATCGGCGTGGTGGTTTACAACCGCAACGTCTGCCGCCTGACCGCTCCATTGCTGGAACGTCTGGCCGAGCGCTGCCCGAACCTGATCGGTTACAAGGATGGCCTGGGCGATATCGAGTTGATGGTGTCGATCCGTCGCCGTCTCGGTGATCGCTTCAGCTACCTGGGTGGTCTGCCGACCGCCGAAGTCTACGCCGCAGCCTACAAGGCGCTGGGCGTACCGGTTTACTCCTCGGCGGTGTTCAACTTCATCCCGAAAACCGCGATGGATTTCTACCACGCCATTGCTCGTGAAGATCACGCCACGGTTGGCAAAATCATCGATGACTTCTTCCTGCCGTACCTGGACATCCGTAACCGCAAGGCCGGTTACGCCGTGAGCATCGTCAAGGCCGGAGCGAAAATCGCAGGCTTCGACGCAGGCCCTGTGCGTGCGCCGCTGACCGATCTGACGGGTGAAGAGTACGAAATGCTCGCCGCGCTGATCGACAAGCAAGGTGCGCAGTAACACTCGATAAAACCTGGGCCGCTGAGCAATCAGCGGCTTTTTGCGTGAGGAGATGATTCCGTGGTTGATTCAAAGCGTTTCGATAACTACATCAACGGCGAATGGGTGGCGGGCAGTGATTATTGCGCCAACATCAACCCGTCCGAGCTGACCGATACCATCGGCGACTACGCCAAGGCCGATCTGGCTCAGGTCCACGCCGCCATCGACGCCGCTCGCGCCGCGTTTCCGGCCTGGTCCACTTCGGGCATTCAGGCACGTCACGATTCACTGGATAAAGTCGGTACTGAAATCCTCGCTCGTCGCGAAGAGCTCGGCACTTTGCTGGCCCGGGAAGAAGGCAAGACCCTGCCCGAAGCCATCGGCGAAGTGACTCGCGCCGGTAATATCTTCAAGTTCTTCGCCGGCGAATGCCTGCGCCTGTCCGGCGATTACTTGCCGTCGGTGCGTCCGGGCGTCAACGTCGAAGTCACTCGCGAAGCGCTCGGTGTGGTCGGCCTGATCACCCCGTGGAATTTCCCGATTGCGATCCCAGCGTGGAAAATCGCTCCGGCTCTGGCTTACGGCAACTGCGTCGTGCTGAAGCCTGCTGATCTGGTACCGGGCTGCGCCTGGGCGCTGGCGGAAATCATCTCCCGCGCGGGCTTCCCGGCCGGCGTGTTCAACCTGGTGATGGGCAGCGGTCGCGTGGTTGGCGATGCGCTGGTACAGAGCCCGAAAGTTGATGGCATCAGCTTTACCGGTTCCGTGGGCGTGGGTCGTCAGATCGCTGTCAGCTGCGTCTCGCGCCAGGCCAAGGTTCAGCTGGAAATGGGCGGCAAGAACCCGCAGATCATTCTCGATGACGCCGACCTCAAGCAAGCGGTCGAGCTGTCGGTACAGAGCGCGTTCTACTCCACCGGCCAGCGTTGCACCGCGTCGAGCCGCTTCATTGTCACCGCCGGGATTCACGACCAGTTCGTCGAAGCCATGGCCGAGCGCATGAAGTCGATCAAGGTTGGCCACGCGCTGAAAACCGGCACTGATATCGGTCCGGTCGTCTCGCAGGCTCAGCTTGAACAGGACATGAAGTACATCGACATCGGCCAGTCCGAAGGTGCACGTCTGGTCAGTGGCGGTGGTCTTGTGACCTGCGACACGGAAGGCTACTTCCTCGCCCCGACGCTGTTTGTCGACAGCACAGCGGCGATGCGCATCAGCCGCGAAGAGATCTTCGGCCCGGTGGCCAATATCGTTCGCGTGGCCGATTACGAGGCAGCGCTGGCCATGGCCAATGACACCGAGTTCGGTCTGTCGGCGGGCATCGCTACCACGTCGCTCAAGTACGCCAACCACTTCAAACGCCACTCCCAGGCCGGGATGGTGATGGTCAACCTGCCGACCGCCGGCGTGGATTACCACGTTCCGTTCGGTGGGCGTAAAGGTTCATCCTATGGGTCACGTGAGCAAGGTCGCTATGCGCAAGAGTTTTATACGGTCGTGAAGACCAGCTACATCGGCTCCTGACAGGAAACACCGCGGTATCGGCATCGATACCGCAACACAACTGCTTCACCCGCGCATAAAAATAATCAGTGGGAGTACATCTACAATGCAATCGACCAAGCCGACTCACGTCCGCTATTTGATCCTGCTCATGCTGTTTCTGGTGACCACGATCAACTACGCCGACCGGGCCACCATCGCAATCGCCGGCTCCAGCCTGCAAAAAGACCTCGGCATCGACGCGGTCACCCTCGGTTATATCTTCTCCGCATTCGGTTGGGCCTACGTGGCCGGGCAAATTCCCGGTGGCTGGCTGCTGGACCGTTTCGGTTCGAAAAAAATCTACGCCCTGAGCATTTTCACCTGGTCGCTGTTCACCGTGCTGCAAGGCTATGTCGGTGAATTCGGGCTTTCCACCGCCGTCGTCGCGCTGTTCATGCTGCGCTTTTTGGTGGGCCTGGCCGAAGCGCCATCCTTCCCCGGCAACGCACGTATCGTGGCGGCCTGGTTCCCGACCGCTGAGCGCGGTACAGCGTCTGCGATCTTCAACTCGGCGCAATACTTCGCCACGGTGTTGTTCGCGCCGCTGATGGGCTGGATCGTCTACAGCTTTGGCTGGCAGCACGTGTTCATCGTCATGGGCGTGATCGGTATTGTCTTCTCGGGGATCTGGCTGAAGGTGATCTACAGCCCGCGCCAACACCCGATGATCAACGACGCCGAGTTCAAACACATCGCCGACAACGGCGGCATGGTCGACATGGACCAGGACAAAGGCAAAGGCAAAAAAGGCGACGGTCCGAAGTGGGACTACATCCGCCAACTGCTCACCAACCGCATGATGCTCGGCGTGTATCTGGGCCAGTATTGCATCAACGGCATCACTTACTTCTTCCTCACCTGGTTCCCGGTGTACCTGGTGCAGGAGCGCGGCATGACCATCCTCAAGGCCGGTTTCATTGCCTCGCTGCCGGCGATCTGCGGGTTTATCGGTGGTGTGCTTGGCGGGGTGATTTCCGATTACCTGCTACGCAAAGGTCACTCGCTGACGTTCGCCCGCAAGGCGCCGATCATCGCTGGCTTGCTGGTTTCCAGTAGCATCGTGGCTTGCAACTATGTGGACGTGGAATGGATGGTCGTCGGCTTCATGGCCCTGGCGTTCTTCGGCAAAGGTGTGGGTGCATTGGGCTGGGCGGTGGTGTCCGACACCTCGCCGAAACAGATCGCCGGTCTCAGCGGTGGCCTGTTCAACACCTTCGGCAACATCGCGTCGATCACCACGCCGATCGTTATCGGTTACATCATCAGCTCCACCGGCTCGTTCAAATGGGCACTGGTGTTCGTTGGTTGCAACGCGCTGGTAGCCGTATTCAGCTATCTGGTGATCGTTGGCCCGATCAAGCGTGTGGTACTCAAAGAGCCGCCTGTCAGCGGTCCTGAAACCAACAATAAGTTATCTGAAGCGCATTCCTGAGGAGCGGCGTCATGCAGTTGATTGAACATTCCGACTCGCCGCGCTACATCCGCCTGCACGAGCGGGACAATGTGGTGATCGTGGTCAACGATCAGGGCGTACCGGCCGGTACCGAATTCCCCGATGGTTTGGTCACCGTGGATTTCGTGCCGCAGAGCCACAAGGTCACTCTCGAGGATATTCCCGAGGGCGGTCAGGTGATTCGTTACGGCCAGACGATCGGCTACGCATTGCAGCCGATTCCGCGTGGCAGCTGGGTCAAGGAAGATCAACTGCGCATGCCCACCGCGCCACCGCTGGACAGCCTGCCGCTGTCCACCGAAGTACCGGCTGCGCAGGCACCGCTGGAAGGTTTCACGTTCGAGGGTTATCGCAACGCCGACGGCACCGTCGGCACGCGCAATATTCTCGGCATCACCACCACTGTGCAATGCGTCACCGGCGTGCTGGATCACGCGGTAAAACGCATCAAGGATGAGTT
Source organism: Pseudomonas sp. JL3 (assembly GCF_031570575.1). Lineage (NCBI taxonomy): Bacteria > Pseudomonadati > Pseudomonadota > Gammaproteobacteria > Pseudomonadales > Pseudomonadaceae > Pseudomonas > Pseudomonas sp. JL3. The sequence continues at coordinate 165,174 of NZ_JAKWJK010000012.1, read as the reverse complement.
GCTGCCCAAGTACCCGAACGTCGACGATGTGGTGGCGCTGACCCACAGTTACGGCTGCGGCGTGGCGATCACCGCCACCGATGCGTACATCCCGATTCGCACGGTGCGCAATCTGGCGCGCAACCCGAACCTGGGGGGCGAAGCGCTGGTGATCAGCCTGGGCTGCGAGAAATTGCAGGCCGGGCAGGTGATGCACGAGAACGACAGCTCGGTGGATTTGAGCGAACCGTGGTTGTATCGCTTGCAGGATTCCAGTCATGGTTTCACCGAGATGATCGAGCAGATCATGGCGCTGGCCGAGACTCGTTTGAAGAAGCTCAATCTGCGTCGTCGGGAAACCGTGCCGGCGTCCGAACTGATCCTCGGCATGCAGTGCGGCGGCAGCGATGCGTTCTCTGGCATCACTGCCAACCCGGCACTGGGCTATGCCTCGGACCTGTTGCTGCGGGCCGGTGCGACGGTGATGTTTTCCGAAGTCACCGAGGTGCGCGACGCGATTTACCTGCTGACGTCCCGCGCCGAAACCGAGGAAGTGGCTCAGGAACTGGTGCGGGAAATGGACTGGTACGACCGTTACCTGGCCAAGGGCGAAGCGGATCGCAGTGCCAATACCACACCGGGGAACAAGAAGGGCGGGTTGTCGAATATTGTCGAGAAGTCCCTGGGCTCGATCGTCAAATCCGGCAGCAGCGCGATCAATGGGGTGCTCGGCCCTGGCGAGCGCTTCAAGCGCAAAGGGCTGATTTTCTGCGCGACCCCGGCCAGTGATTTTGTCTGCGGGACGTTGCAGTTGGCGGCGGGGATGAACCTGCATGTGTTCACCACCGGGCGCGGTACGCCGTATGGTTTGGCGATGGCGCCGGTGGTGAAGGTGTCGACCCGCACAGAACTGGCGCAACGCTGGCCGGATTTGATTGATATCGATGCCGGGCGGATTGCTACCGGGCGAGCTTCGATCGAGGACCTCGGCTGGGAGTTGTTCCACTACTACCTTGATGTGGCCAGCGGCAAGAAACAGACGTGGGCGGAGCAGCATAAGCTGCATAACGACATTACCTTGTTCAACCCTGCACCTATCACGTAATGATCGTTCCCACGCGCAGCAAAGGAATGCAGCCCGGGACGCTCTGCGTCCCAAAAGCGTGACGCAGAGCGTCACAAGAGGCATTCCCACGCAGAGCGTGGGAACGATCCGGGTGAAAGTGGCTTATCATTAGCCCCCTAACGACGCCCACCCAAGGTTCTCCCGGCATGCTGGCTATTTTCCTCGAAACCCTGAACATCACCGCGCCGGTGTTTGCCATGCTGTTTCTGGGGGCGCTGCTCAAGCGCATCGACTGGATCAACGACAACTTCATTCATACCGCGTCGGCCCTGGTGTTCAACGTCACCATGCCGGCGTTGCTGTTTCTGGGCATCTTGCATGCCGACCTGCACGCCGCACTGCAACCGGCGCTGCTGATCTACTTCTCGGTCGCGACGCTGGCGTGCTTTGCGATTGCCTGGGGCTGGGCGATCTGGAAATGCCCGCGGGAAGACCGAGGCATCTATACCCAAGGCGCTTTCCGTGGCAACAACGGCGTTATCGGTCTGGCCCTGGCGGCGAGTATGTACGGCGACTACGGGATTTCCCTCGGGGCCATTCTCGCAGCGTTGGTGATCCTGTTTTACAACACGCTTTCGACCATCGTGCTGGCGGTCTACAGCCCGGTGATCAAGTCTGACCCGTGGAGTATCTGCAAAAGCGTGATGGTCAACCCGTTGATCATCAGCGTGTTTGCGGCGGCGCCGTTTGCGTATTTCAAGATCGGTTTGCCGGGGTGGCTGGAGACGTCCGGCCAGTACCTGGCACAAACCACTTTGCCATTGGCATTGATCTGCATCGGTGGCACGTTGTCGCTGGCGGCGATGCGCAAAAGCGGCACGATGGCGCTGAGTTCCAGCCTGGTGAAGATGATCGGCCTACCGGTGCTGGCGACACTCGGTGCCTGGCTCTGGGGGTTTCGCGGGGCGGAGTTGGGGATTTTGTTTCTGTACTTCGGCAGCCCGACTGCCGCGGCCAGTTTCGTCATGGCCCGAGCGGCCAATGGCAACCATGAACTGGCGGCGGCGATCATTGTGATTACCACGCTGATGGCGGCGGTCACCACCAACGTCGGGATCTTTTTGTTGCAGTGGGGTGGGTGGATTTAGCCGAAGGTTTTGCGGTGTTCTTCAGATCGCCTACTCCGGCTTCTGATAGGTATCAATCACTTCCTGCGCCGCCCGAAACGCATCGATCGCCGCCGGCACGCCGGCATACACCGCGCAATGCAGCAGCGCCTCGCGAATCTCTTCCACGGTGCAGCCGTTGTTCAGTGCACCGCGCACATGGCCTTTCAATTCTTGTGGGCACTTCAACGCGGTCAGCGCGGCGAGGGTGATCAGGCTGCGGGTTTTCAGCGGCAGGCCTTCACGATTCCACACTCCGCCCCAGGCGTGTTCGTTGACGAAGTCCTGCAACGGTTGGGTGAACTCGGTGGCGTTACCCAAGGCGCGGTCGACGAAGACGTCGCCCATCACTTGGCGGCGGACTTCAACCCCAGGCTTTTTGTCAGTGCTCATGGCAATTCCCTCTTATGGTGTTGGCGACGCCAGGCGCGCAGCGATGTGAATAGCAAGAACGCCCCCAGCGCCGGCAGGACGAAAAGCAGCATCAGGTGTTCAAGCTTGCCGGCCAGCGGCATGCCGGTGGTGAACGACACCACGTGCAGCCCATAGGCCAGGTACAAACCCAAAAACAGCAGGCCTTCGGCGCGCGTGACCCGGTAGCCGGAATAGAACACCGGCAGGCACAGCACTGCGACACCGAGCATCACCGGCAGGTCGAAATCCAGGGCGTTCGGCGAGACCGACAGCGGCGACGGCGCGATCAATGCGGTAAGACCGAGCACGCCCAAGAGGTTGAGCAGGTTGCTGCCGATCACGTTGCCCACCGCGATGTCCCGCTGACCGCGCAACGCAGCGATCAACGAAGTGGCCAGCTCCGGCAGGGAGGTGCTGACGGCGACGATGGTCAGGCCGATGATCCGCTCCGACAACCCCAGGTCGGTCGCGACAGCCACCGCGGCGCCGAGCAGCAAATGCCCGGCGAACACCAGCATCGCCAGCCCGGCGACGATCATCAGCAAGCTGCTGAACCACGGTGCCTGCGGTGCCTCATGAGCCCCCGATGCTGGACGAGCCGAGTGCCGCGACTGACGCAGTATCAAGCCCAGATACAGCACCAGCGCGCCCAGCAGAATAATGCCGTCTGTGCGGTTCAGCTCTTCGTTCCATGCCAGTACGAACACCAGCAGGCTGGCGCCGATCATCAGCGGAATATCCAGGCGCACCAATTGCCGCGAAACCCGCAGCGGAATTATCAGCGCCGAAAGCCCGAGGGTGACAAGGATGTTGAAGATGCTGCTGCCGATCACGCTGCCGACGGCGATGTCGGCGTTTTGCGCCAGGGTGGCTTGCAGGCTGACCGCCATCTGCGGTGCGCTGCTGCCGAGGGCCACGATGGTCAGGCCGATGATCAGCGGCCGCACATGCAGCCGCGCGGCCAGGCGCACGGCCGCGCGCACCATCAGTTCGGCGCCGGCGATCAGTAAAAACAGGCCGCTGAACAATTCAATCACGCTGATCAGGGGTAAATCGGCAAGTCCGAAAATAGTCAGCGCTCCGTCTATCAATCGTCGAGGGCTTGCACGCGAACTTTCGCGGTGCCACTGCGCAGCATGCCCAACTGTTCGGCCGCTTCACGTGACACGTCGATCAGGCGCCCACGGGAGTATGGCCCGCGGTCGTTGACGCGCACCACGCAGGACCTGTCGTTATTCAGGTTGGTAATCTTCACCCGGGTGCCGAACGGCAACTGGCGATGGGCGGCGGTCAGGCCGTGCTGGTTGAAACGCTCGCCACTGGCGGTGCGTTTGCCATGGTGTTTGGCGCCGTAATACGAAGCTACGCCGGTCTTGTCGTAGCCGTGTGGATCGATGGTATCCGTACTGGCACAACCGGCCAGCAGAGAGAGCAGGGCGCAGGCACTGAGCAGACGTTTCATTAGGGTGACCCCATGATCGTTCCCACGCTCCGCGTGGGAATGCAGCCCGTGACGCTCCGCGTCACAAAAGCGGACGCAGAGCGTCCAATGAGGCGTTCCCACGCAGAGCGTGGGAACGATCACTGTGGTTAGCCTTCGAGCTTGCTTTTAAGCAGTTCGTTGACCTGTTGCGGGTTGGCCTTGCCTTTGGAGGCTTTCATGGCCTGGCCGACGAAGAAGCCGAACATCTTGCCGCGTTTGGCTTCGTCTGCCGCACGGTATTGTTCGACCTGCTCGGCGTTGGCCGCGAGCATTTCGTCCAGCACTGCCGAGATCGCGCCGGTGTCGGTCACTTGCTTGAGGCCGCGCTTGTCGATGATCTCGTCCGCGCTGCCTTCGCCGTTGGCCATGGCTTCAAACACCACTTTGGCAATCTTGCCGGAGATGGTGTTGTCCTTGATGCGCAGCAGCATGCCGCCCAGTTGCTCGGCCGAAACCGGCGACTGGTCGATATCCAGGCCTTGCTTGTTCAACAGGCTGCCCAGTTCAACCATCACCCAGTTGGCCGCCAGTTTGGCGTCGCCACTGATGCTCACGACTTTTTCGAAGTAGTCGGCTTGCTCGCGGCTGGTGGCCAGGACGCTGGCGTCGTAGACCGACAGGCCGAACTGTTCCTGGAAGCGCTCGCGTTTCTGCGGTGGCAGTTCCGGCAGGGTGGCGCGCACGTCGTTGAGGAACGAGTCCTCGATGACCACCGGCAGCAGGTCCGGATCGGGGAAGTAACGGTAGTCGTTGGCTTCCTCTTTGCTGCGCATCGGACGGGTTTCGTCCTTGTTCGGGTCGTACAGGCGAGTCTGCTGGATCACCTTGCCGCCGTCTTCGATCAGTTCGATCTGACGCTGCACTTCGCTGTTGATTGCCTTCTCAATGAAGCGGAAGGAGTTGACGTTCTTGATCTCGCAGCGCGTACCGAACTCAACCTGACCCTTTGGACGGATCGACACGTTGCAATCGCAACGCAGCGAGCCTTCGGCCATGTTGCCGTCGCAGATGCCCAGGTAGCGCACCAGCGCGTGGATAGCCTTGACGTAAGCCACGGCTTCCTTGGCGCTGCGCATGTCCGGCTCGGAAACGATTTCCAGCAACGGCGTGCCGGCGCGGTTCAGGTCGATGCCGGTGGCACCGTTGAACTCTTCGTGAAGGCTTTTACCGGCGTCTTCTTCCAGGTGCGCGCGGGTAATACCGACGCGTTTGACCGTGCCATCTTCCAGGGCGATGTCCAGGTGGCCCTTGCCGACGATCGGCAATTCCATCTGGCTGATCTGATAACCCTTGGGCAGGTCCGGGTAGAAATAGTTTTTCCGGGCGAACACGTTGTGCTGACCGATCTCGGCATCGATGGCCAGACCGAACATCACCGCCATGCGCACCGCTTCCTGGTTCAGCACCGGCAATACGCCGGGCATGCCCAGATCGACCAGGCTGGCCTGGGTGTTCGGCTCGGAACCGAAAGTGGTGGAACTACCGGAAAAGATTTTCGACCGGGTGGTGAGCTGGGTATGAATCTCCAGCCCGATCACGACTTCCCATTGCATGTGTTTCTCCTCAGAAGCCGGTTGGGGTGCGGGTGTGCCAGTCAGTGTTCTGCTGATACTGATGGGCAACGTTCAACAGGCGACCTTCCTGGAAATACGGGGCGAGCAATTGCACGCCGACCGGCAGGCCATCGACAAAACCTGCAGGCATGGACAAGCCCGGCAGACCGGCGAGGTTGGCGGTGATGGTGTAGACGTCTTCCAGGTACGCAGCGACCGGGTCGCTGTTCTTGGCGCCGAGCTTCCAGGCCGGGTTCGGCGTGGTTGGGCCGAGGATGATGTCGACCTCATCAAAGGCAGCCATGAAGTCGTTCTTGATCAGACGACGGATTTTCTGCGCCTTCAGGTAGTAGGCGTCGTAGTAGCCGGCCGACAGCGCGTAGGCACCGACCATGATCCGGCGCTGCACTTCCGGGCCGAAACCTTCGCCACGGGAACGCTTGTACAGGTCTTCCAGGTTTTTCGGGTCTTCGCAGCGATAGCCGAAACGCACGCCGTCGAAACGCGACAGGTTGGAAGACGCTTCCGCCGGGGCGATCACGTAGTACGCAGGGATTGCGTGCTGCATGTTCGGCAGGCTGATTTCCTTGACCACGGCGCCGAGCTTTTTCAGCTCTTCAACGCTGGCCATGACAAGATCGGCGATGCGTGGGTCCAGACCGGCGCTGAAGTATTCCTTCGGCACGCCGATGCGCAGGCCTTGCAGCGAACCGTTGAGGCCGGCGCTGTAATCAGGCACGGGCTCGTCGATGCTGGTGGAGTCCTGCGGGTCGAAACCGGCCATGCCTTGCAGCAGGATCGCGCAGTCTTCGGCGGTGCGGGCCAATGGGCCGCCCTGATCGAGGCTGGACGCGTAGGCGATCATGCCCCAGCGCGAAACGCGACCGTACGTCGGTTTCAGACCGGTGAGGTTGGTCAGCGCGGCGGGCTGACGAATCGAGCCGCCGGTGTCGGTGCCAGTCGCCGCTGGCAGCAGACGAGCGGCTACCGCAGCAGCCGAACCGCCAGACGAGCCGCCCGGAACGTATTCCAGGTTCCACGGGTTTTTCACCGGGCCGTAGTAACTCGACTCGTTGGCCGACCCCATGGCGAATTCGTCCATGTTGGTCTTGCCCAGGGTCACGGCCCCGGCAGCAGCCAGTTTGGCGACCACGGTGGCGTCGTACGGTGCTTTGAAGTTGTCGAGCATCTTCGAACCGCAGCTGGTGCGGATGCCCTGGGTGCAGAACAGGTCTTTGTGGGCGATCGGCGCGCCGAGCAGGGCGCCGCTCTCACCGTTGGCCCGACGAGCGTCAGCGGCTTTCGCCTGCTGGAGCGCCAGGTCTTCGGTGAGGCTGATGAAACTGTTGAGCTGCGGGTCGAGCTGGGCGATGCGCGCCAGCAGGACTTTGGTCAGCTCTTCGGAAGAAAACTTTTTATCGGCGAGTCCGCGGGCGATCTCGGCCAGAGTCAATTGATGCATTGCAGGCTCTTTCCCTTTAGTCGATGACTTTCGGAACCAGATACAGGCCGTTTTCGACCGCTGGTGCGATGGACTGATAGGCCTCGCGATGATTGGTTTCGGTCACGACGTCTGCACGCAGGCGCTGGCTCGCTTCCAATGGGTGGGCCAGCGGCTCGATACCGTCGGTATTGACCGCTTGCATTTCGTCAACCAGCCCGAGAATGCTGTTCAGGGCCGAAGTGATGTGTGGAAGATCGGCATCATTGAGGCCAAGGCAGGCCAAATGAGCGATTTTTTCCACGTCGGAGCGTTCAAGCGCCATGGGATTCTCCAGTGGAAAACAGAACGGACGGCGTCCGTGTGTTAGATTGTCGGAACACTACCGCATTTCTACGGTCTCAAGGCCGCGATTGTGGGGCTTGGTGCACAGAAAAGCGGCCAATTTAACATATTGGCGCCTTGCCCAAAATCCCTGTCGTTGTTAGAGTTTGCCGCACTTTTTTACCCACGCGTTGCCTAGGGTCCCTTTCCCATGTTCAAGAAACTGCGTGGCATGTTTTCCAGCGATCTTTCCATTGACCTGGGCACTGCCAACACCCTTATTTACGTGCGCGAGCGCGGTATCGTCCTGAATGAGCCATCGGTTGTGGCTATTCGGACACACGGTAACCAGAAAAGTGTCGTTGCTGTCGGCACCGAGGCCAAGCGTATGCTCGGCCGTACGCCGGGCAATATTGCTGCCATTCGTCCGATGAAGGACGGTGTGATCGCCGACTTCAGCGTCTGCGAAAAAATGCTGCAGTACTTTATCAACAAGGTTCACGAAAACAGCTTTCTGCAGCCTAGCCCTCGTGTGCTGATCTGCGTTCCATGCAAATCCACCCAGGTTGAGCGTCGTGCCATCCGTGAATCGGCCCTCGGTGCCGGTGCCCGCGAAGTATTCCTGATCGAAGAGCCGATGGCTGCTGCAATCGGTGCTGGCCTGCCGGTTGAAGAAGCTCGCGGTTCGATGGTTGTCGATATCGGTGGCGGTACCACTGAAATCGCACTGATCTCCCTGAACGGTGTGGTTTACGCCGAATCCGTACGGGTTGGCGGCGATCGCTTCGACGAAGCGATCATCACCTACGTGCGTCGCAACTACGGCAGCCTGATCGGCGAATCCACCGCCGAGCGCATCAAACAGGAAATCGGTACGGCCTACCCGGGCGGCGAAGTTCGTGAAGTCGACGTTCGTGGCCGTAACCTGGCTGAAGGCGTTCCACGCGCATTCACCCTGAACTCCAATGAAGTGCTGGAAGCTCTGCAAGAGTCCCTGGCCACCATCGTTCAGGCTGTGAAAAGTGCGCTGGAGCAATCGCCTCCGGAGCTGGCGTCGGATATCGCCGAGCGTGGCCTGGTACTGACCGGTGGTGGCGCCTTGCTGCGCGACCTCGACAAGTTGCTGGCCCAGGAAACCGGTCTGCCGGTGATCGTCGCCGAAGACCCGCTGACCTGCGTTGCTCGCGGCGGTGGCCGTGCATTGGAAATGATGGATAAACACACCATGGATCTGCTTTCCAGCGAATAAGTCGCCGGATCGTCTCTATGCTGTTGAGCGCGCAGGCAGCACTTTGCAGTGCTGCCTGTTGCGTTTATCTTCTGTCAGTCTGCATCCAGGCCGGTTTGATGCCGTATGAATAAAGAGAACATTTGCCTGGGAGGAGCGGCTTATTAAACCGCTTTTCACCAAAGGCCCCTCACTGGGCGTGCGCTTGTTGGTGCTGGCCGTGCTATCGGTCGCGCTGATGGTGGTCGATGCCCGCTTCACACTGCTCAAGCCAGTGCGTAGCCAAATGTCGCTGGTGCTGATGCAGTCTTACTGGATCACCGATCTGCCGCAGCGGCTATGGCAAGGTGTGGCCAGCCAATTCGGCAGCCGGACCGAGCTGGTTGCCGAAAACGAAAAACTCAAAACCGAAAACCTGCTGTTGCAGGGGCGCATGCAAAAGCTGGCCGCCCTCACCGAGCAGAACGTTCGGCTGCGCGAGTTGCTCAACTCTTCCGCGCTGGTCAACGAAAAGGTCGAAGTGGCCGAGTTGATTGGTATGGACCCCAACCCCTTTACCCATCGCATCATCATCAATAAAGGTGAGCGCGACGGTGTGGTCCTCGGTCAGCCGGTGCTCGATGCCCGCGGCCTGATGGGTCAGGTGGTGGAGTTGATGCCGTACACCTCCCGCGTACTGTTGCTGACTGACACCACCCACAGCATTCCGGTGCAGGTGAACCGTAACGGTCTGCGGGCGATTGCCAGCGGCACCGGCAACCCGGAACGCCTTGAGCTGCGTCATGTGGCCGATACCGCCGACATTAAAGAAGGCGATTTGCTGGTCAGCTCCGGTCTCGGTCAGCGTTTCCCGGCGGGTTACCCGGTGGCGACGGTCAAGGAAGTGATTCACGATTCCGGTCAGCCGTTCGCCATCGTCCGTGCGGTGCCGACCGCTGCGTTGAACCGCAGCCGTTATCTGTTGTTGGTATTCAGTGACGGACGCACACCTGAGGAGCGTGCCAACGATGCCGCCCAGGCTCAGGAAGCGCTGGACCAGCACGGCGGTGGGCCGATCATTCCGGCGACTGTGCCTAAACCGGCCGCGTCGGTGATACCGACCGCCGTTGCTGCTCCGGCGGCCCCGGCGGTTGCGCCTGCTGCCGCAACCCCGGCAAAACCTGCCGCTGCCCATGCTGCCAGCAAGCCACCCGCGTCGGCTCCGGCCGCCGCCAAACCACCGGCGGCCCAACCCGCTGCCGTGAAACCGGCTGCCAAACCGCCTGTCTCTGCGCCGGCTACCACTGGGGGGAGAGAATAATGGGCGGTACTACTTCATCCCGAAACGACTGGATGGTCTGGCTGACCTTCGCCATCGGCCTGCTGCTCAGCGTTTCGCCGTTGCCGCAGTTCATGGAAATCCTGCGTCCTCTGTGGCTGGCCTTGCTGTTGGCCTTCTGGGCGTTGGCCCTGCCGCATAAAGTCGGCATGGTAACCGCCTGGTGCCTGGGGTTGGCCGAAGACGTGCTGTACGGCACGCTGCTGGGCCAGAACGCGTTGATCCTCACGCTCATTACGTTTCTGGTGCTGTCGCTGCAACAGCGCCTGCGCATGTTCCCGATGTGGCAGCAGAGCCTGGTGATCCTGGTGATCTTCGGCCTCGCCCAACTGGTTCAGTTATGGCTGAGCGCCCTGACCGGCAATCGTCAGCCGACCTTGGCGCTGGTGTTGCCGGCACTGGTCAGCGCGTTGCTCTGGCCATGGATCAGCTACGGTTTGCGCGGTTTGCGTCGACGCTACAAAATTAATTAATTCGGTCAGGCATGTGCCCGCACCGGTGCCCTGTCTCGCCAAAAAGGAACAGTATTTGTGAGACAGGGCGCCAAGCAGGGAGATGTCTTGATGAAGCAGCTGTACCTCGCCTCAGGCTCGCCGCGTCGGCGTGAACTGCTCACGCAGATCGGCGTGTCGTTCTCCGTCATCAGCGCGGACATCGATGAAACCCCTTTACCTGAAGAATCCCCATCGGCCTATGTCGAGCGTCTGGCGCGCGGCAAAGCCGAAGCCGGGCACAGGACCGTCGTGTCCGACGCCGATTTCTGCGTGCTGGGTGCCGACACCGCCGTGGTGCTGGACGGGAAAATTCTCGGCAAGCCGGTGGACGAAGCCGACGCATGCGCCATGCTTATGCTGCTGTCCGGATGTGAACATGAAGTGCTGACCGCGATTGCGGTGCGCGATGGCGAGCGCTGCGAGTCTTTGGTGGTGCGCAGCCTGGTGCGTTTTCGCCACATCGACCGCGACGAAGCGGCGGCCTACTGGGCCAGCGGCGAACCCCGGGACAAGGCCGGCGGTTACGGGATTCAAGGGTTGGGCGCGGTGTTCGTCGCCGGGCTCAATGGCAGCTATTCGGCGGTGGTCGGATTGCCGCTGTGCGAAACCTTCGAGTTACTCGGCCATTTCGGCATACCCTGTTGGCAAACCCTTAACGCGCGCTGAGCGTCGTACTGACAAGATGCGACCATTATCGTGAACATGCCTGAACGAGACCCTGCCATGAGTGAAGAGATCCTGATCAACATCACGCCGATGGAATCGCGCGTGGCAGTGGTCGAAAACGGTGTCCTGCAAGAGGTCCACGTCGAGCGCACGCAAAAGCGCGGGATCGTCGGCAACATCTATAAAGGCAAGGTCGTGCGGGTATTGCCGGGCATGCAGGCTGCCTTCGTCGATATCGGACTGGACCGCGCCGCGTTCATTCATGCCTCGGAAATTTCCCTGCGTGAAGGCCCGGCGGTGGAGAGCATCAGCGCGCTGGTTCATGAGGGTCAGAGCCTGGTGGTACAAGTCACCAAGGACCCGATCGGCTCCAAAGGCGCACGCCTGACCACGCAACTGTCGATTCCGTCGCGCTATCTGGTGTACATGCCGCGCACCGCCCACGTCGGCATTTCCCTGAAGATCGAGGACGAAGCCGAGCGTGAACGCCTCAAGCAAGTGGTCACCGACTGCGTGGCCAAAGAAGGCATCAAGGAAGCCGGCGGTTTTATTCTGCGTACCGCGGCCGAAGGGGCCGGGGCCGATGAAATCCTCATGGACATCCGCTACCTGCGCAGGCTCTGGGACCAGATCAACGAACAGATCAAGACCATCAGCGCGCCGAGTGTTATTTACGAAGACCTTGGCCTGGCGTTGCGCACCTTGCGTGACCTGGTGAGCCCGAAGATCGAGAAGATCCGCATCGACTCCCGGGAAACCTTCCAGAAAACCACGCAGTTCGTCGCCGAGCTGATGCCAGAAATCGCCGACCGCCTGGAGCATTACCCCGGCGAACGGCCGATCTTCGACCTGTATGGCGTCGAAGACGAAATCCAGAAAGCCCTGGAACGCAAGGTGCCGCTCAAGTCCGGCGGCTATCTGGTGGTCGATCCGGCGGAAGCCATGAGCACCATCGACGTCAATACAGGTGCCTTTGTCGGTCATCGCAACCTCGAAGAAACCATCTTCAAGACCAACCTCGAAGCCGCCACCGCCATTGCCCGTCAGTTGCGTCTGCGTAACCTGGGCGGGATCATCATCATCGACTTCATCGACATGGAAGATGAAGAGCATCAGCGTCAGGTGCTACGCACGCTCGAGAAGCAACTGGAGCGCGATCACGCCAAGACCAACATCATCGGTATTACCGAGTTGGGCCTGGTGCAGATGACCCGCAAGCGCACCCGTGAAAGTCTTGAGCAAGTGCTGTGCGAACCGTGCAGCAGTTGTCAGGGGCGCGGCAAACTCAAAACCCCGGAAACCGTGTGCTACGAGATCTTTCGCGAAATCCTGCGTGAGGCCCGGGCCTATCAGGCCGAAGGCTATAGGGTGCTGGCGAATCAGAAAGTGGTCGACCGTTTGCTCGACGAAGAGTCGGGCAATGTCGCCGAGCTCGAAGGCTTTATCGGACGCACGATTCGGTTCCAGGTGGAAACCATGTATTCCCAGGAACAATACGACGTGGTGCTGCTCTGAATCGTTGTGTTTCAACCCCACTAGAACGGCTGGCCTCAGCTTTTTGCAGTATTTTTGCCATGGGAGCCAACTGACATGGACCGTCTGACACGCATTTTGGCCGCACTGACCCGCTGGGGGCTGGGCCTGTGTGCGTTGGTTTTGGTGCTGATGGCGCTGTTCGTCAGCCTCGGCCGGGAGCTGACGCCGCTGGTGGCCGAGTACCGTGCCGACGTCGAAGACAAAGCCAGCGATGCCTTGGGCATGCCCCTGCAGATCGGCAAGCTTGAAGGCAACTGGAGCGGTTTCGCCCCGGTCCTTTTGGCCCATGACGTGATGGTCGGCGAGGGCTCCAATGCCCTGCGCCTGGATCAGGTGCGCGCGGTGCCGGACCTCTGGGCCAGCTTGCTGGCGCGCGAAGTGCGCATCGCACACCTGGAACTCAACGGCCTGAAGATCAGCCTCAAGGAAGGCGAGGACGGTCATTGGGCGCTAGAGGGTTTGCCGGTGCAGCAGGACCAGCCGATGAACCCGGAGCAACTGCTCAATCGCATGCAGATGGTCCAGCAACTGTCGGTGCTCGACAGCCAGATCACCTTGCAGCCGTTGGGGGAGTCACCGCTGACCCTGACGTATGTCGGCCTGAATCTGAAAACCGGTCCATCCCGTCAGCGGCTCGATGCCCGTTTGACCCTGCCCGATGGCCAGCCGGTTGCGATGAGCCTGCGCACCCGTATCCACGCCAGTCAGTGGAAGGACGGTGAGGCTGAGGCCTACCTGAGCCTGCCGCAAAGCGATTGGTCGAAATGGTTGCCCGAGCGCCTGACCCAGCAGTGGAATTTCTCCGAGATCAAGGCCGGTGGCGAGTTCTGGATTAACTGGAGCAAGGGCACCGTGCAACGCGCCGCGATTCGTTTGAACGCGCCGCAACTCAAGGGCGCCTATGCCGAGCGCAAGCCGATCCAGATCAATAATCTGGCGCTGAACGGGTATTTCCAGCGCAGTTCCACAGGCGTCCTGGTGACCCTGGACTCTCTGGCCATGAGCCTGGGGGACAGCCGCTGGGAATCGAAACTGCAATTTCAACAAACTGCCGCGACCGATACGGTGCCAGAGCTCTTGCATCTGCAAGCCGACCGTCTCGATCTCACACCGCTCACTCCACTGCTGAACGCACTGGGCCCACTGCCCGAAGGGATCGCCACGGCGGTCGAGCGACTCAAGGTCACCGGGGTTTTACGCAACGTGCTGATCGACTTCCGCCCAGCCGCTACCGATGACAGTAAATTCAGCTTTGCCGCCAATCTGGAAAAGGTCGGCTTCGACGCCTATCGCGGTGCACCAGCGGTGCGAAATGTCAGCGGCAGCATCAGTGGCGACCTCGGGCAGGGCGAGCTGCGCATGGACAGCAAGGATTTCTCCCTGCACCTGGACCCGATTTTCGCCAAGCCATGGCAGTACATTCAGGCCAACGCCCGGTTGACCTGGAAACTCGACAAAGAAGGTTTCACTCTGATCGCACCGTACCTGAAGGTACTGGGCGAAGAGGGCAAAATTGCCGGCGACTTCCTGATCCGCCTGCATTTCGATCACACCCAGGAAGACTACATGGACCTGCGGGTCGGTCTGGTCGACGGCGACGGTCGCTACACCGCCAAGTACCTGCCGACGGTTCTCAGCCCGGGGCTGGACGAATGGCTGCGCACCGCGATTGTCAAAGGCGCGGTGGATGAAGGCTTCTTCCAGTACCAAGGTTCGCTGAACCACGGCGCCGCCGAAACGGCTCGCAGCATCAGCCTGTTTTTCAAGGTTCACGATGCCGAGTTGGCGTTTCAGCCGGGCTGGCCGCATGTCAGCAAGGTCAGCGGCGATGTGTTCATCGAAGACAGCGGTGTGCGGATTCTCGCGAGCAAGGGCCAATTGCTCGACACCCAGGTCAGTGACGTCTACGTCAATATTCCCCATGCACCTGCCGGGCAGAGCCCTCATCTGTTCCTCGACGGCGCGTTCGCTGGCGGATTGGGCGATGGCCTGAAGATTCTGCAGGAAGCACCGATCGGCACCGCCGACACCTTCGCCGGTTGGGAAGGCGAGGGCGACCTGCAAGGCAAACTCAAACTCGATATTCCGCTGGTAAAAGGCGAGCAGCCAAAAATCCTCGTCGACTTCAAGACCGCCAAGGCCCGTTTGAAGCTCAGTGAGCCCACCCTGGAACTGACGCAACTCAAGGGCGATTTCCGTTTCGACAGCACCAAGGGACTGAGCGGGCAAAAGATCACGGCGCGCGTATTCGACAAGCCGGTGACCGCACAAATATTCGCTGAAGGCAGCCCAGGCAAACTCAACACTCGGGTTAAGGCGACGAGTGAGGTCGAGGTTAAAAAACTCACTGAATGGCTGAATGTCACTCAGCCATTGCCGGTGACGGGGACGATCCCTTATCAGTTGCAACTGAACCTTGATGGTGCCGACAGTCAATTGATGGTCAGCTCCAATCTCAAAGGTGTGGCGGTGGATTTGCCGGCACCGTTCGGCATGGCGACCGATGTCGGGCGCGTTACCGTATTCCGTATGACCCTGCAAGGGCCCGAGCGGCGTTACTGGGCCACCTATGGTGAACTGGCAAACTTCACGTTTGCGGCACCGACCGGCAATTTCGCCGACGGTCGCGGCGAGTTGTTTCTCGGTGGCGGCAGTGCGGTGTTGCCTGGCGCCAAAGGTTTGCGTGTGCGTGGCGTACTGTCCGAGCTGGATGTCGCCCCCTGGCAGGATCTGGTGACCAAATATGCTGGCCAGGATCCAGGCGGCAGTGCCAAGCAGTTGCTCAGTGGCGCGGACTTGAAGATTGGCAAGCTCAGCGGTTTTGGCACCACCCTGGATCAGGCATCGGTGCAGTTGGCACGCAAACCGGCCGCATGGGCCTTGCAACTCGATAGTCAGCAGGCCAAGGGCAGCGTCGCAATTCCCGATGCGAAAGCCGCACCGATTGCGGTCAATCTGCAATACGTACGTTTGCCGGCACGAGACCCTACGGCGCTGGCTGACGAGAATTCGCCGGATCCGCTGGCCACGGTGGACCCGACGAAGATCCCGGCGCTGGATGTCACCATCAATCAGCTGTTCCAGGGGCCGGATCTGGTGGGTGCCTGGCACCTGAAAGTTCGACCGACCGCCAAGGGTATCGCCTTCAATGCCCTTGATCTGGGCCTCAAGGGCATTCTCTTGCGGGGCAGCGGTGGCTGGGAAGGCACACCGGGTAATTCCAGCAGTTGGTACAAGGGCCGAGTCAGTGGCAGGAACCTTGCTGACGTGCTCAAGGGCTGGGGTTTTGCGCCGAGCGTTACCAGCCAGGAATTTCATATGGATGTCGACGGTCGCTGGCCTGGTTCACCGGCGTGGCTGGCGACCAAGCGCTTCTCCGGCAGCCTTGATGCGTCGCTCAATAAAGGTCAGTTTGTTGAAGTCGAGGGCGGTGCGCAGGCGCTGCGGGTATTTGGCCTGCTCAACTTCAACTCCATCGGCCGCCGCTTGCGCCTGGACTTTTCCGACCTGTTCGGCAAAGGCTTGAGCTATGACCGGGTCAAAGGCTTGCTGGTCGCCAGTAACGGGGTCTACGTGACCCGTGAACCCATTCTGCTGACCGGTCCGTCGAGCAATGTGGAGCTTAACGGCACGCTGGACCTGGTGGCTGATCAGGTCGATGCCAAGTTGTTGGTGACTTTACCGGTGACCAACAATCTGCCGATTGCCGCGCTGATCGTCGGTGCACCGGCCGTCGGCGGGGCGCTGTTTCTGATTGATAAGCTGATCGGTGACCGCGTGGCGCGCTTTGCCAGCGTCAAATACACCGTCAAAGGGCCATGGAAAGAACCGAAAATCACCTTCGACAAGCCTTTTTGAATTCTTTTGAAAAAGCACTCTTTGGGCCTATGGAGTAGCATGTTTTTATGCGACGCCGCTTGCCCCTGTAGGAGCTGCCGCAGGCTGCGATCTTTTGACTTTAATTACCAGGGTCAAAAGAATCGCAGTCCCGTTTCACTCCGCAGCTCCTACAGGTATGCGTAGATTTCACATAAGGAATAGGCCATGTCTGTAGCGGTGATTCAAATGGTCAGCCAGAGCGACGTGTTGGCCAATCTGGCCCAGGCCCGTCGTCTGCTTGAGCAGGCGGCGACCGGTGGCGCGCGGCTTGCCGTGTTGCCGGAAAACTTCGCCGCCATGGGCCGTCGCGACATTGCCGACATCGGCCGCGCCGAAGCTTTGGGCGAAGGCCCGATCCTGCCGTGGTTGAAACAGACCGCCCGCGACCTCAAGTTATGGATAGTGGCCGGCACATTGCCGTTGCCGCCGGTGGATCAACCGACGGCCAAAGTGCATGCCTGCTCGTTGCTGGTCGATGACCAGGGCGAAACCGTTGCACGGTATGACAAGCTGCACCTGTTCGACGTAGACGTGGCGGATAATCGCGGGCGTTATCGCGAATCCGATGACTATGCTTATGGCAGTGGTGTGGTCATTGCCGATACTCCGGTCGGTCGGGTCGGGCTGACGGTGTGTTACGACCTGCGTTTCCCGGAGCTGTACAGTGAATTGCGTGCTGCTGGCGCGGAGTTGATTACCGCTCCGTCAGCCTTCACCGCGGTGACCGGTGCGGCTCATTGGGACGTGCTGATTCGCGCGCGGGCCATCGAGACTCAGTGTTACATGCTTGCGGCCGCCCAGGGTGGGACGCATCCGGGGCCACGAGAAACCTTTGGTCATGCCGCCATCGTCGACCCATGGGGGCGTGTGCTGGCACAACAGGATCAAGGCGAGGCCGTGCTGCTGGCCCAACGCGACAGCAGCGAACAGGCGTCCATCAGGGCGCGGATGCCGGTGTCCACTCACCGGCGCTTTTTCTCGCAGGGCGCCCAGCGACCTGCATCAGAACGACGAATTTAAGGCGTAAAGCATATGAGCGAGTTGTTGTCCTCCGTCAGTGAACACCTTCTGGCACCCGGCGGCGTAACAATCGAGAGCCTGCAAGGTGTGCTCGGTGATCTGGCCGGCCCGGGCATCGATGCCGCCGACTTGTATTTCCAAGGGCAGATTTCCGAATCCTGGGCGCTGGAAGACGGCATCGTCAAAGAAGGCAGCTTCAATCTCGACCAAGGTGTCGGCGTGCGGGCGCAATCGGGCGAAAAAACCGGTTTCGCCTACAGCAATGCAATCACCCTCGAAGCGCTGGGCGCGGCGGCCCGTGCGGCCCGTTCGATCTCCCGGGCTGGGCAGAACGGCACTGTGCAGGCGTTCACCACCCAGGATGTCGCCCAGTTGTATGGGCCGGACAACCCGCTGGAAGTGATGACCCGTGCCGAGAAAGTCGAGCTGCTCAAGCGTATCGACGTGGCGACCCGTGCCCTCGACCCGCGTATCCAGCAAGTCACCGTGAGCATGGCCGGGGTCTGGGAACGGATTTTGATTGCTTCCACCGACGGCGGGCTGGCGGCGGATGTGCGACCGCTGGTGCGTTTCAACGTCAGTGTGATCGTCGAGCAGAATGGCCGTCGTGAACGCGGCGGTCATGGCGGTGGTGGTCGTACCGATTACCGCTATTTCCTCAGCGACGACCGCGCCATGGGCTATGCCCGCGAAGCGTTGCGTCAGGCGCTGGTGAATCTGGAAGCGATCCCGGCCCCGGCCGGTACGTTGCCGGTGGTGTTGGGTTCGGGTTGGTCCGGCGTGTTGCTGCACGAAGCCGTCGGCCATGGCCTGGAAGGCGATTTCAACCGCAAGGGCAGTTCGGCCTACAGCGGGCGCATGGGCGAGATGGTTGCCTCGAAGCTCTGCACCATCGTCGATGACGGCACCCTCGCCGGGCGCCGTGGTTCGCTGAGCGTCGACGACGAAGGCACCCCGACCGAGTGCACCACGCTGATCGAAAACGGCGTGCTCAAAGGTTATATGCAGGACAAGCTCAACGCACGCCTGATGGGTGTGGCACGCACCGGCAACGGCCGTCGCGAATCCTACGCGCACCTGCCGATGCCGCGCATGACCAACACTTACATGCTCGCTGGCGAAAGCGACCCGGCGGAAATCATCGCCTCGGTGAAAAAAGGCATCTACTGCGCCAACCTCGGCGGCGGTCAGGTGGACATCACCAGCGGCAAGTTCGTGTTCTCCACCAGCGAGGCGTACCTGATCGAAGACGGCAAGATTACTGCCCCGGTCAAAGGCGCGACGTTGATCGGCAACGGGCCGGAAGCCATGAGCAAGGTGTCGATGGTCGGTAACGATCTGGCGCTGGACAGCGGTGTGGGAACGTGTGGCAAGGATGGGCAGTCGGTGCCGGTGGGTGTCGGCCAGCCAACGCTGAAAATCGATGCGATTACCGTGGGTGGCACGGGCGCGTAAGAAATGGAGCTTCGGGTGAGCCGCCAGGTGGCTCACCCGATTCGGGACTTAACGCAGACCGCGTTGAGTCTCGTCCAGCTCACGGATGTACTTGAAGATTTTACGGCTCGAAGCCGGTGGCTTGTTGGTCGCCAGTTCGTGCTGGGCCTGACGGATCAGGGAGCGCAATTGCTGACGATCAGCTTCCGGGTAGTCGAGCACGAACTTCTCCAGGACTGCATCGTCGCCCGCGATCAAGCGATCGCGCCAGCGTTCCAGGCCATGGAAACGTTCGTTGTACTGCCGAGTGGAGGCATCGAGTTGATCGAGCAGAGTCAGAATGGCGTCAGTGTCCTGATCGCGCATCAGTTTGCCGATGAACATAAGGTGCCGTTTACGCGCGATATTCGCGGTGTGCTTGGGCGCATCGGCCAGGGCCCGGCGCATAGCGTCGGTCAACGGCAGTTTTGCCAGCAAGTCTGGCTTGAGTGTTGTAAGGCGCTCGCCAAGGTCAACCAGAGCATGCAGCTCGCGTTTAACCTGGGATTTGCTTTTTTCTCCCGTATCGAGGGAGTCGTCGTAAGAATCAACCATGGTGGCCGTCCGCAAAGAAACGCCGCCATGATAACCAGTCGGGGGCCGCTTGTCCGGCCCGGTCGCTCGAAGGCCCCAGCCGAAAGCAGAATTTGAGTGGAGAACAGCATGAGTGCAGTTGAAAGCGTCGGCCCACAAGCGTTGCCGGCACTGCAAGAACAAGTCGAGCAGATCATCGCTGAAGCCAAGCGCCAGGGCGCCAGTGCCTGTGAAGTGGCCGTGTCGCTGGAGCAGGGCCTGTCGACCACGGTGCGTCAGCGGGAAGTCGAAACCGTTGAGTTCAATCGCGATCAGGGCTTTGGCATCACCTTGTATGTGGGGCAGCGCAAAGGCTCGGCCAGTACCTCGGCCAGCGGTTCGGAAGCGATTCGCGAAACCGTCGCCGCCGCGCTGGCCATTGCCAAGCACACCTCCGAAGACGAAGCCTCGGGCCTGGCGGATGCCGCGTTGATGGCCAAGGATCTGCAGGATTTCGACCTGTTCCATCAATGGGACATTACCCCGGAGCAAGCCATCGAGCAGGCTTTGGCCTGTGAAGCGGCGGCGTTTGCCACCGATAGCCGGATCACGAATGCCGACGGCACCACCCTCAATACTCATCAGGGCTGCCGGGTTTACGGTAACAGCCACGGTTTTATCGGTGGTTACGCGTCGACTCGTCACAGCCTCAGCTGCGTGATGATCGCCGAAGCCGATGGCCAGATGCAGCGCGATTACTGGTATGACGTGAACCGTCAGGGCAATTTGCTGGCCTCTGCGCAGAGCATCGGCCAGCGTGCCGCGCAACGGGCGGCGAGCCGTCTGGGTGCGCGTCCCGTACCGACCTGCGAAGTGCCGGTACTGTTTTCCGCGGAACTGGCCGGTGGCTTGTTCGGCAGTTTCCTGTCGGCGATTTCCGGCGGCAATCTGTATCGCAAATCATCGTTCCTCGAAGGCACGCTGGGGCAAAAGTTGTTCCCGGAATGGTTGACCCTCGATGAACGTCCGCACCTGATGCGCGCCCTGGGCAGTTCGGCCTTCGATGGCGATGGCCTGGCGACCTACGCCAAGCCGTTCGTGGAGAAGGGCGAGTTGGTGTCCTACATACTCGGCACTTACTCCGGTCGCAAGCTAGGCATGCCGAGCACCGCCAACGCCGGCGGCGTGCACAACTTGTTCGTCACCCATGGCGACGAAGATCAGGCAGCCTTGTTGCGTCGCATGGGCCGAGGCCTGTTGGTCACCGAACTGATGGGGCAGGGCCTGAATATGGTCACTGGCGATTACTCCCGTGGCGCGGCGGGTTTCTGGGTCGAGAACGGCGAAATCCAGTTCGCGGTCCAGGAAGTGACCATCGCCGGCAACATGCGCGACATGTTCAAGCAGATCGTGGCGGTCGGTAATGATCTGGAGCTGCGCAGCAACATTCGTACTGGTTCGGTGTTGATCGAGCGGATGACGGTGGCGGGTAGCTAACCCCGGTCGCTGCACAAAAAGGCGCGCCATCTATCGGATGGCGCGCCTTTTTTATTGGCCGCAACATCGATCCTGTGGGAGCGGGCTTGCCCGCGATAGCGTCATTTCTGTCGACATCGATGTTGAATCTTCAATCGTCATCGCGGGCAAGCCCGCTCCCACAAAATACCCGGTGCTTTGCTGTGCTTGTTTTGGTTCTCATTATCATCTAATAATAAATCTCATTAACGAGTGAGCCCGGATCATGAGTTCTGCCTTGCACGAGCAGCCTTACCTCGAAAGCTGGCGCTGGATGAGTCGCCAGATCCGTTGCGCCATGGACCCTGACGAGCCGCGCCTGATCGAACATTACCTGGCCGAGGGCCGGTATCTGGCGTGTTGCACGGCCACCTCTCCCTGGACCATCGCCGAAACCTCCTTCCGTTTATTGCTCGACACTGCCACCGACGTCGCGCTGCCCTGGCACTGGCGCAGCCTGTGTCTCGACCAGGCCTGGCGGCCGTTGCGCGATCTCGAACGGCAATCACTCTGCGGTTGCCGCCTCAAACGCTGGCAAAGCTACGCCTGGCAACTGGCGACCTGCGAGTTGCAACCTTCGATTCCTCTCATAGAACTGGTGCAAGGATCTCCTGATGAATAACACACGTATCGAACGCGACAGCATGGGCGAATTACAGGTCCCGATTGATGCTTTGTATGGCGCACAGACCCAGCGCGCGGTGGATAACTTCCCGATCAGCGGCAAACCGATGCCCGTGCAGTTCATCCGGGCGCTGATTCTGGCCAAGGCTGCTGCCGCCCGAGCCAACGTCGAGCTCAAACAGATCAGCGAATCCCAGGGCAAGGCCATCGTTGATGCGGCTCAAGGTCTGCTCGAAGGCGACTTCATGCAGCACTTTCCTGTGGATATCTTCCAGACCGGTTCCGGCACCAGCTCCAACATGAACGCCAACGAAGTGATCGCTACCTTGGCCAGCCGCTTGTTGGGCGAGCCGGTCAATCCCAACGATCACGTCAATTGCGGTCAGAGCAGCAACGACATCATCCCGACCACCATCCATGTCAGCGCCGCACTGAGCTTGCATGAGCAGTTGCTGCCGGCGCTGGTGCATCTGGTGCAGGTGATCGAACACAAGGCCGAGCAGGTTCATCCGTTCGTCAAAACCGGGCGTACCCATTTGATGGACGCCATGCCCGTGCGCATGAGTCAGGTGCTCAATGGTTGGGCGCAACAGCTCAAGGCCAATATCGGTCACCTGCAGGATCTGCTGCCAAGCCTGCAGTCCCTGGCCCAGGGCGGCACGGCGGTGGGGACCGGGATCAATGCCCATCCGCAGTTTGCCGCGCGTTTCAGCCAACAGCTCAGCCAACTGACCCAGGTGCAGTTCACGCCGGGCAAGGACCTGTTTGCGCTGATCGGCTCGCAGGACACGGCGGTCAGCGTTTCAGGGCAGCTCAAGGCCACGGCGGTTTCCTTGATGAAAATCGCCAACGACCTGCGCTGGATGAATTCCGGCCCGTTGGCCGGGCTCGGTGAAATCGAACTCGAAGCCTTGCAGCCCGGCTCGTCGATCATGCCCGGCAAGGTAAACCCGGTGATCCCGGAAGCTACCGCGATGGTCGCCGCTCAGGTGATCGGCAACGACACGGTGATCACCGTCGCCGGCCAGTCGGGCAATTTCGAGTTGAACGTCATGCTGCCGATCATCGCCCAGAACCTGCTGAGCAGTATTGAGTTGCTGGCCAACGTCAGCCGCTTGCTGGGCGACAAGGCTATCGCCAGCTTCAAGGTCAACGAGGCCCGGCTCAAGGACGCGCTGTCGCGCAATCCGATTCTGGTCACTGCACTCAACCCGATCATTGGTTACCAAAAAGCCGCTGAGATTGCCAAGAAGGCTTATCAGCAGGGCCGGCCGGTAATCGATGTCGCCTGGAACACACTGACCTGACGCGCAACCAACTGGAAGAATTGCTCAACCCAGAGAAGCTCACCGCAGGCGGTGTGTAATCACTGCTACCGCTTTGGAGGCTCACCATGGAGCATTGGAAACGCACGATCGAAAGAGCAAATCGCTGTTTCATGCTGGGCGAGCTGATCGATGCCCGCGAGGCCTACTTGCAGGCATTGGCCCTGGCCCAAGTGTTGTTCGAACGCTGGGCGGATGCCGACGAAGCGGTGGCGGCTTGCGTGATTTCCCACCATAACCTGGCGGACCTGCACTTGCGTCTGAACCAGCCAGAGGAGAGCGCCGAGTACCTTTGCGCGATCCATCAACGGCTGTTGCAGACCATGCAGGACCCGCGACTGGCGCCGGCTTTGCGTGAAGCCGCGCTACGCCAGAGCAGCAAAACCTATGTCGAGCTGCTGAATTTCATCAGCGATCATGGCGAGTATCCGCGCACCCACCGTTTGTTGCTCACCGACATCGCTTCGCCCTCGCATCAGCCTGCGCCCTTACAACATGGAGTTCATTGAAATGGCTTTTACCCTGCCTGCCTTGCCGTACGCCTATGACGCCCTGGAACCGCACATCGATGCGCAGACCATGGAAATCCACTACACCAAACACCACCAGACCTACATCAATAACCTCAACGCAGCGGTCGAAGGCACTGAATTTGCGGAATGGCCCGTGGAAAAACTGGTGGCGGCTGCTCAGCAATTGCCGGAAAAACTTCGTGCGGCGGTGATCAATCAGGGCGGTGGGCATGCCAACCATTCGTTGTTCTGGAAAGTCATGGCGCCCAACGGTGGTGGTCAGCCTGAAGGTGCACTGGCCAAGGCTATCGATGAGCAATTGGGTGGTCTCGACAACTTCAAGGAGGCTTTCACCAAAGCTGCGCTGACCCGTTTCGGTAGCGGTTGGGCCTGGTTGAGTGTGACGCCGCAAAAGACCTTGATCGTTGAAAGCAGCGGCAACCAGGACAGCCCATTGATGAACGGCAATACGCCGATTCTCGGCCTGGACGTTTGGGAACACGCTTATTACCTGCGCTATCAGAACCGCCGTCCGGAATACATCAATGCGTTCTACAACGTGATCAATTGGCCCGAAGTCGCCGCGCGTTATCAGGCTGCGCTGGTTTGAATCTTCTATAAAAACAATCCAGGGCTGACTATGGGTACTGAAACACTGGCGGTCGGAAGTGGACGAATGTTTCGTTACGCACTGGGATCGCTGTTACTGCTGGCGGGCATGACGTTATTGGCTGCTCAAGGGCTGAGCTGGCTGGACCTCGAACCGAAACTGCAGCGCGCCCTGCAAGGCGGGGCGATTTGCGCCTTGGGTACGGCTTTGGGCGCGGTGCCGGTGCTGGTGATTCGGCAGATGCCTCAGGTAGTCAGCGACATATTGCTCGGTTTCGGAGCCGGGGTGATGCTTGCGGCGACGGCGTTTTCGCTGATCGTGCCGGGCATTGCCGCGGCCGAAAACCTCGGGCTGACCCCTTGGGCGGCCAGCGGCCTGATCAGCTTCGGCATTCTGCTGGGTGCATTCGGGTTGTTTCTGGTGGATCGCAGGGTGTCTGGCACTACACCCGAAATGCTCGTGGGGACACTGGAGCGATCGTTGATTGCGCCGCGGATCTGGTTGTTTGTATTTGCCATCATTGCCCACAACATCCCCGAAGGCATGGCGGTTGGCGTCTCGGCCGGCGGTGGCATGCCTGACGCCGACAGCCTGGCCATGGGCATCGCCTTGCAGGATGTGCCGGAAGGGCTGGTGATTGCGTTGGTGTTGGCCGGAGCAGGAATGTCGCGGGTCAAGGCGTTCCTGGTCGGTGCTGCGTCAGGGTTGGTCGAGCCGGTGTTTGCATTGTTGTGCGCCTGGCTGGTGAGCCTGGCTGAACTGCTATTGCCTTTCGGGCTGGCACTGGCGGCCGGTGCGATGCTGCTGGTGGTGACTCACGAGGTCATCCCCGAATCGCGTCGCCATGGTCACGAGAAACTGGCAAGCCTGGGGCTGCTGATCGGGTTTTGTCTGATGATGGTGATGGATACGGCGCTCGCCTAGAACGCAGACTTGTAGCAGCTGGCGAAGCCTGCGTTCGGCTGCGAAGCAGTCGTAAAATCAGTCAGCGCGGTCTTTCAGGCAAACTGGATATACCGGATTTACGACTGCCCTACAGCCGAACGCAGGCTTCGCCAGCTGCTACAAGGCGAGCATTACTCGCCTTCGTCGAAGTAGTTGTTGATCAACTTCACCAATGCATCCAGCGCTTCCTGCTCCTGTTCGCCTTCGGTAATCAGGTGGATTTTGGTGCCCTTGCCAGCGGCCAGCATCATCATGGCCATGATGCTTTTGCCGTCGACCACGGTTTCTGGCGTGCGTCCTACCCTGATCGTGCAATCCTTGAACTGACCGGCGACCCCAACGAATTTTGCAGACGCGCGGGCATGCAGGCCCAGCTTGTTGATGATTTCGATTTCCAGAGCAGGCATCGCGATGTGAATCCTTTAGCTGAGGTCGCGGTGGCGGACCTGGACGTTCTTCAGGGTTTTTTGCAGGACCTGACCCAGGCGTTCGGTCAGGTAGACAGAGCGGTGATGCCCGCCGGTGCAGCCGATGGCAATGGTGACATAGGCACGATTGCTGGCAGCAAAGCGGGGTAGCCACTTGAGCAAGTAGGAGGAAATGTCCTGGAACATCTCTTCGACGTCCGGCTGTGCCGCCAGATACTCGGCCACCGGTTGATCGAGTCCGGACTGTGCCCGTAGCTCCGGCTTCCAGTAGGGGTTGGGCAGGCAGCGCACGTCGAACACCAGATCGGCGTCCACCGGCATGCCACGCTTGAACCCGAAAGACTCCACCAGGAACGCAGTGCCCGGTTCCGGCTGATTCAGCAGGCGTAACTTGATGGTATCGCGTAACTGATACAGGTTCAGATTGGTGGTGTTGACCTTGAGGTCAGCCAGGTCGGCGATAGGCCCCAGCAGATTGGTTTCGTCCTGGATCGCCTCCGCCAATGAGCGATTGGCGCTGCTCAGCGGGTGACGACGGCGAGTTTCCGAAAAGCGTTTGAGCAAGGTTTCTTCGTCAGCGTCCAGGTACAGCACATCGCACTGGATATGCCGGCTGCGGACTTCTTCCAGCAATTCGGGAAACCGTGACAGGTGGCTCGGCAAGTTACGCGCATCGATGGACACGGCCACCAGCGGTTGCGCCAGTTCGGTGTGAATCAATGCGCGTTCGGCCAGTTCCGGCAGCAAGCCGGCAGGCAGGTTGTCGATGCAGTAATAGCCGTTGTCCTCGAGCACATCGAGGGCAGTGCTTTTACCTGAGCCGGAGCGGCCGCTGACGATGATCAGGCGCATGATTAGTGACCGTTCTGCTCGTCCAGGACAACCTGATACAAGGCTTCATTGCTCGGGGCGCTGCGCAGTTTTTCCCGCACTTCCTTGCGATCGAGCATGCTGGCGATCTGGCGCAGTAGCTCCAGGTGCGCATCGGTGGCGGCTTCCGGGACCAGCAGCACAAACAACAGGTCAACCGGGGCACCGTCGATGGCGTCGAAATCGATAGGGGCTTCCAGGTGCAGCAGCGCACTGATTGGCGAGGTGCAGCCTTTGAGCCGACAGTGGGGGATGGCGATGCCGTTGCCGAAACCGGTAGAACCGAGTTTCTCACGGGCAATCAGAGCCTCGAAGACGTCCTGCATTCCCAGATCCGGTACTTCGCGGTGGATAAGGTTGGCAATTTGCTCAAGGGCTTTCTTTTTACTGCCACCCGGCGCGTTCACTTGGGAACGGCCGGGGGTCAGGATGGTTTCTAGTCGGATCATGGATTGGGGGTGTTAACGACCGGTCGCGCCCTGGAGGAGGCTCTGGGTCTTTTCCTTATGCTTTTTAAGTTGGCGATCCAGCTTGTCGGTCAGCAGGTCGATGGCGGCATACATGTCCGTATGCTCGGCATTGGCGACCACTTCTCCGCCGGGAATATGCAGCGTGGCTTCGATCTTCTGCAGCAGTTTTTCGACATTCATCGTGACTTGCACATTGGTGATCTTGTCGAAATGCCTCTCCAATCGGTCGAGTTTTTCGCCGATGTAGGTGCGCAGGGGTTCGGTCACTTCCAGTTGGTGTCCACTGATGTTGACTTGCATACAGCTTCTCCTTCGTTGCCAGTGCATAAAGCGGCAGGCAGAAATGCCTGCCACTGGAACGCTGTGGCGAGCCCGACGGCTACATCAACCGCTTCCGTTCGCTGGAAGGCGCGATCCCCAGGGATTCGCGGTACTTGGCGACGGTGCGACGGGCTACCTGAATGCCTTGTGCCTCCAGTAAACCAGCGATCTTGCTGTCACTCAACGGCTTTTTCTGATTTTCCGCGGCAACCAGTTTTTTGATGATCGCGCGGATCGCTGTGGACGAGCATTCACCGCCTTCGGAGGTACTGACGTGGCTGGAAAAAAAGTATTTCAGTTCATAGATGCCCCGTGGGGTATGCATGAATTTTTGCGTGGTCACCCGTGAAATCGTCGATTCATGCATGCCCACCGCTTCGGCGATGTCATGCAGCACCAACGGCTTCATGGCTTCGTCACCGTATTCAAGAAAGCCGCGCTGATGCTCGACGATCTGGGTGGCGACTTTCATCAGGGTTTCATTGCGGCTTTGCAGGCTCTTGATGAACCAGCGAGCCTCCTGCAGCTGATTACGCATGAAGGTGTTGTCAGCGCTGGTATCGGCACGACGCACGAAACCGGCGTACTGGGCGTTGACTCGCAGGCGTGGCACCGATTCCTGATTCAGCTCCACCAGCCAGCGCTCGTTGTCCTTGCGCACGATCACGTCGGGAACGACGTATTCGGCTTCGGTGGACTCGATCTGTGAGCCCGGGCGTGGATTGAGGCTCTGGACCAATTCGATGACCTGACGCAGCTCATCCTCCTTGAGCTTCATGCGGCGCATCAGTTGGCTATAGTCGCGGCTGCCGAGCAGGTCGATGTAATCGGTGACCAGGCGTTTGGCCTCGGCCAGCCAAGGGGTCTTGGCAGGCAGCTGGCGCAGTTGCAGCAGCAAGCATTCACCGAGGTTGCGAGCGCCGATGCCGGCGGGTTCGAATTGCTGGATGCGGTGCAGGACGGCTTCGATTTCGTCCAGTTCGATGTCCAGTTCCGGGTCAAACGCTTCGAGGATTTCCTCGAGGGTTTCATCCAGGTAGCCCTGACTGTTGATGCAATCGATCAGGGTCACGGCGATCAGGCGATCGGTGTCGGACATCGGTGCCAGGTTCAGTTGCCAGAGCAAATGACTTTGCAGGCTTTCCCCGATTGATGTGCGGGTGGTGAAATCCCACTCGTCGTCATCATTGCTCGGCAGGCTGCTGGCGCTGGTCTGGTAGACGTCCTCCCAGGCCGTGTCGACGGGCAATTCGTTGGGAATACGCTCGTTCCAGTCGCCTTCCTCGAGGTTATCCACCGTCGGGGCTGTTTCCTGGTAGGAGGGTTCCTGAATGTCGGTATTGGGTTTCTGTTCGGCGCTATCGGCCAACGGGTCGGCGTTATCGAAGTCGTCGCCTTCTTCCTGGCGTTCGAGCATCGGATTGGACTCCAGGGCCTCCTGGATTTCCTGTTGCAGGTCCAGGGTCGACAATTGGAGCAGGCGGATGGCCTGTTGCAGCTGCGGTGTCATCGTCAGCTGCTGGCCCATTCTCAAGACTAGCGATGGTTTCATGGCAGGGGCTTAACACCTTATTCGCCGGCGCACATGCGCCATCCACTACAGGGCGCCGAAGCGCCAAACATAAGCAAATTATATGCCCGAAACTGAAGTGTTTGCCTAGAGCGCTGTAACAATAAAAATTTATTGATTTTTTATTGAAGCGAGCGCCCTCTCGGCGACCCGGGCACCTCAGGTGCTTACAGGCGGAACTCGTGGCCTAGATACACTTCTTTGACCAGTTCATTGGCCAGGATGGTGGCAGAGTCACCTTCAGCGATCAGTTGGCCATCGTTGACGATGTAGGCGGTTTCGCAGATATCCAGGGTTTCGCGGACGTTGTGGTCCGTGATCAGCACACCAATGCCTTTGGCCTTGAGGTGATGGATGATCTGCTTGATATCGCCCACCGAAATGGGGTCCACACCGGCGAAGGGTTCGTCGAGGAGGATGAATTTCGGGTTGGTCGCCAGTGCCCGGGCGATTTCCACGCGGCGGCGTTCACCACCGGACAGGCTCATGCCGAGATTGTCGCGGATGTGGTGGATGTGAAATTCCTGCAGCAGGCTTTCCAGCTCTTGGCGACGGCCGGCCTTGTCGAGCTCCTTGCGGGTCTCGAGGATCGCCATGATGTTGTCGGCCACCGACAGTTTACGGAAGATCGACGCTTCTTGCGGAAGATAGCCGATACCCGCCTTCGCGCGACCGTGCATCGGCTGGTGGCTGACGTCCAGGTCGTCGATCAGTACACGGCCCTGATCGGCCTGTACCAGGCCGACAATCATGTAGAAGCAGGTGGTTTTACCGGCACCGTTAGGGCCAAGCAAGCCGACGATCTGACCGCTGTCGATGGACAGGCTGACGTCGCGCACGACCTGACGGCTCTTGTAGCTCTTGGCCAGATGCTGAGCTTTCAGAGTTGCCATTACTGGGCCTTTTGCTCGTCGGTTTTCTTCTTCGGCTGGATCACCATGTCGATGCGAGGGCGTGCCTCGGTGACCTTGTTACCCGTGGCGCGACCGGCGCTCGCAAGCTTTTTGACCGTGTCGTAGACGATTTTCTCGCCCTGGGTGGTGTTGTTGTCCTTGTCGACAACTTTTGCCTTGTCGATCAGCACGACGCGGTTCTGCGCCGCGTGGTACTGGATGGTTACGCCCCAGCCCTGAACAGGCTTGGTGTCGCCGGCGGTCTGCAGTTGCTCGAAGTAGGCGAGGTTGCCCACCGAAGTCACTACGTCGATGTCGCCCGCAGGCGTGCGGGTGATGGTTACAGTGTTGCCGGTAACCTTCATCGAGCCCTGGGTGATGATCACGTCGCCCTTATAGGTGGCAACGCCATTCTTGTCGTCCAGTTGGGCATCGTCGGCCTGAATGCGGATAGGCTGCTCTTGATCGTTCGGCAGAGCCCAGGCGCTCACGCTTCCCAGTGCTGCGCCCAGACTGAGCAAAATAGGGAGAGTTTTAACGAGCCTCATACTGTCCTCTTACGTTCGATAGCAGGTGTATCCTGCTTTCTTTCAAGTACGCTTTCATTCCGTTGCCTGTCGATACACCGCCGGCGCCGTCGATTCTAAC
Source organism: Pseudomonas sp. JL3 (assembly GCF_031570575.1). Lineage (NCBI taxonomy): Bacteria > Pseudomonadati > Pseudomonadota > Gammaproteobacteria > Pseudomonadales > Pseudomonadaceae > Pseudomonas > Pseudomonas sp. JL3. Next base: position 134,890 of record NZ_JAKWJK010000012.1, on the reverse strand, counting down.
GGGTTGATCGGTCTGCGCATATTGCTGCTGCGGGAACACTGTCATACGGGTGGTGGTAATCAGGGTTTTGCGATTTTTTTCGTCGAAGCGGGTGATACGTACCGAATCAATCAGCTCGACTTGAGTGCCGTCCGGATTGACTTCGCCGCGCTCGCTCTGAACGTGCCAAGGGAATTCGGTGCCACGGAACATGTTCAGGTCAGGATTGGTCAGCAACGTCACTTCGGTCGCTTTCAGGTGTTCGACCTTGTCCGACGTCATCTCGTATTGCAGTTTGCCGTCGGGCAGGTACTGCACGCTGTGGGCGTTGATGGCGTAATAGTCGATCGCACTTTCATCGACCTTCACGACTGGTTTGTCGAGGAAGCGTTCCGGGCTGATGTTCCAGTAGCCGACCGCCGCAAAAATCGCGGCGATGCAACCGAACACCAGGATGTTGCGAATTTTTTTGCTCAGCATGATGGGCTCACAGGTATGCGGCGTTGGCCGCATCTAGGCGGCCCTGGGCGCGCAGGATCAATTCGCAGAATTCGCGAGCGGCACCTTCGCCACCACGGGCCTGGGTGATGCCGTGGGCGTGTTCGCGCACGAAACTGGCAGCGCTGGCCACCGCCATGCCCAGGCCGACGCGGCGAATCACCGGCAGGTCTGGCAGGTCGTCGCCGAGGTAGGCCACTTGTTCATAGCTCAGGTTGAGCTGGGCAAGAAGTTCGTCGAGCACCACCAGTTTGTCTTCGCGACCCTGATAAAGGTGTGGAATGCCGAGGTTCTTCGCACGCCGTTCAACCACCGGGGTCTTGCGGCCGCTGATGATAGCGGTCTGCACACCGGCTGCCATCAACATTTTGATGCCTTGGCCGTCGAGGGTGTTGAAAGTCTTGAATTCGCTGCCGTCTTCGAGGAAGTACAGGCGCCCATCGGTCAGTACGCCGTCGACGTCGAATACCGCCAGTTTGATCTGTTTGCCGCGTTGCAGCAGGTCCGTGCTCATTACATTACTCCCGCACGCAGCAAATCGTGCATGTTCAAGGCGCCGACCGGACGGTCTTCGCTGTCGACCACTACCAGTGCGTTGATCTTGTGGTCTTCCATGATTTTCAGGGCCTCGGCGGCGAGCATCTCGGCGCGGGCGGTCTTGCCGTGGGCGGTCATCACTTCATCAATGGTCGTGCTGTGGATATCAATCGTGCGGTCCAGGGTGCGGCGCAGATCGCCGTCGGTGAAGATCCCGGCGAGCTTTCCATCCGTGCTCAGTACAACGGTCATGCCCAACCCCTTGCGGGTCATTTCCATCAAGGCATCCTTGAGCAGCGTGCCGCACATCACTTGCGGCAATTCGGTGCCGGCATGCATGACATTTTCCACTTTCAGCAACAAGCGGCGGCCAAGGGCGCCACCCGGGTGGGAAAAAGCGAAATCTTCAGCGGTAAAACCGCGAGCCTCAAGCAAGGCAACGGCGAGAGCGTCGCCCATGACCAGTGCCGCGGTGGTCGATGAGGTGGGCGCCAGGTTCAGCGGACAGGCTTCGTGTTCGACGCTTACATTGAGATTGACTTCCGCAGCCTTGGCCAGCGGCGACTCGGGGTTGCCGGTCAGGCTGATCATCTGAATGCCCTGGCGCTTGATCAGCGGCAACAAGGTGACGATTTCATTGGTGGAGCCGGAGTTAGACAGCGCTAGAATGATGTCATCACGGGTGATCATGCCCATGTCGCCATGGCTGGCCTCGGCCGGGTGCACGAAGAAAGCCGTGGTGCCGGTGCTGGCCAGGGTGGCGGCAATCTTGTTGCCGATGTGCCCCGATTTGCCCATGCCGACCACGACCACCCGGCCTTTGCTGGCCAGAATCATCTCGCAAGCACGTACGAAATCTGCATCGATATGGGGCAGCAAGCCTTGTACGGCTTCCAGTTCGAGGCGGATGGTACGTTGTGCTGATTGAATCAGGTCGCTGGATTGGTTCATGTCGGAAATCGAATAGCCTGATGAAAAGGCGGCGATTATAACGGTAATGATCAAAACCCTCACGCTAGTTCGTCGTGGTTTGTCATTCCTTGTTACCCAATCCTCTCTAAATAGATGATTTCAGGCGGTCATGTTGCTGAACATGCCCGGCTTGGGCCTTGGGCGCTTTAGCTTTGCAGTGATATAGTTCGCCGCCAGTTCGGCCTGCCCGGGAGGTATGTGCTTTCGCCAGAAAGCCAGGCGTCCGAGTGAGAGGCTGCATCGCAAGGAGTTTAGATGAGTGCCGATAACGCCTACGCGGTCGAGCTGAAGGGACTGACCTTCAAGCGCGGTACGCGCAGCATTTTCAATAACGTCGATATTTGCATCCCGCGCGGCAAGGTCACCGGCATCATGGGACCTTCCGGGTGTGGCAAGACCACGCTGTTGCGTCTGATAGGCGCACAATTGCGCCCCACCAGCGGCGAAGTCTGGGTCAATGGCCAGAACCTGCCGACGTTGTCGCGCAGCGATCTGTTCGATGCGCGCAAGCACATGGGCGTGTTGTTTCAGAGCGGCGCGCTGTTTACCGATCTTGATGTGTTCGAGAACGTTGCTTTTCCGCTGCGTGTTCATACCGCGCTGCCGGAAGAAATGATCCGCGACATTGTCCTGCTCAAGTTGCAGGCAGTGGGCTTGCGTGGCGCCATCGACCTGATGCCTGACGAATTGTCCGGCGGCATGAAACGTCGCGTCGCGCTGGCCCGGGCAATTGCGCTCGATCCGCGAATCCTCATGTATGACGAGCCCTTTGTTGGCCAGGACCCGATCGCCATGGGCGTACTGGTGCGCCTGATCCGCCTGCTCAACGATGCACTGGGTATCACCAGTATCGTGGTCTCCCACGATCTGGCCGAGACCGCGAGCATTGCTGACCACCTTATTGTGGTGGGTGACGGGCAAGTGCTGGGCCAGGGCGCACCCAAGGATTTGATGAAGTCGGATGAGCCACGTATTCGTCAATTCCTGACTGGCGAACCCGACGGCCCGGTCGCATACCACTTTCCAGCGCCGGATTACCGCGCAGATCTTCTGGGGAAGCGCTGATGCGCAAGATTTCATTAATAGAAAGAGTACGTCGTTTCGGCTTTGCCGGCATCGATGTACTGGCGGTATTCGGGCGTTCGGCGCTGTTCCTGTTTCATGCCTTGCTCGGTCGTGGCGGTATCGGCGGCGGTTTTGGCTTGCTGGTCAAGCAACTGCATTCGGTGGGCGTGATGTCCTTGGTGATCATCGTGGTCTCCGGGGTATTCATTGGCATGGTGCTGGCGCTGCAGGGCTTTAACATCCTTTCCAGCTACGGTTCTGAGCAAGCCGTCGGGCAGATGGTTGCGCTGACGCTGCTGCGTGAACTGGGGCCGGTGGTCACGGCCTTGCTGTTCGCCGGGCGCGCAGGTTCGGCCCTGACCGCCGAAATCGGCAACATGAAGTCCACCGAGCAATTGTCCAGCCTGGAAATGATCGGGGTCGACCCGCTCAAATACATCATTGCCCCGCGCCTGTGGGCTGGCTTCATTTCCCTGCCGGTGCTGGCAATGATTTTCAGCGTGGTGGGTATCTGGGGTGGGTCGTGGGTGGCCGTCGACTGGCTGGGCGTCTATGAAGGCTCCTACTGGTCGAACATGCAAAACAGCGTGACGTTTGTCGACGATGTGCTCAACGGCATTATCAAAAGCATCGTTTTTGCCTTCGTCGTGACCTGGATCGCCGTATTCCAAGGCTATGACTGCGAGCCCACTTCCGAGGGGATCAGTCGTGCCACTACCAAGACCGTGGTGTATGCCTCTTTGGCTGTGCTCGGCCTGGACTTTATTTTGACCGCCTTGATGTTTGGAGATTTCTGATGCAAAACCGCACCCTGGAAATCGGTGTCGGCCTTTTCTTGCTGGCTGGCATCCTGGCTTTGCTGCTGTTGGCCCTGCGGGTCAGTGGCCTGGCTCCGACTGCGAGCACCGATACTTATAAACTTTATGCCTATTTCGACAATATCGCCGGTTTGACGGTCAGAGCTAAAGTGACCATGGCGGGTGTAACCATCGGCAAGGTCACGGCAATCGATCTGGACCGCGACAGCTTCACCGGTCGGGTGACCATGCAACTGGAAAAGCGCGTAGATAATCTGCCGACTGACTCCACTGCATCTATCCTGACCGCTGGCCTGCTGGGTGAGAAATACATCGGTATCAGCGTGGGCGGGGAAGAAAACCTGCTCAAGGAGGGTGGAACCATCCACGACACGCAGTCGTCGCTGGTGCTGGAGGACCTGATCGGTAAATTCCTGCTCAATACCGTTAGCAAAGACGCCAAATGAGGAGCTTTTGAATGATCTCTATCTTGCGACGTGGCCTGTTGGTAATACTCACGGCCTTGCCGTTGATGGCTAACGCCGTGGCGGCGCCTACCGCGCACGAACTGGTACAGGACACCACCACCCGGTTGCTGGCAGATCTTGCCGCCAACAAAGAAAAGTACAAGCAGGATCCGCAAGACTTTTATGCGGCGCTCAACAGCATCGTTGGCCCTGTCGTGGATGCCGAGGGTATTTCCAAGAGCATCATGACGGTCAAGTACTCGCGCAAGGCCACGCCTGAACAAATGCGCACGTTTGAAGAAAACTTCAAAAAAGGCCTGTTTCAGTTCTATGGCAATGCCTTGCTCGAGTACGACAACCAGGGCATCGTCGTCGATCCTGCCAAGGATGAGTCGGGAGACCGTACCAGCGTTGGCATGACGGTCAAAGGCAGCAGCGGCGCGATCTATCCTGTGTCTTACACGCTCGAAAAGATCAATGGCGAGTGGAAACTGCGCAACGTGATCATCAACGGCATCAACATCGGCAAGCTGTTCCGCGATCAGTTCGCTGATGCGATGCAGCGCAATGGCAACGACCTGGACAAGACCATCAACGGTTGGGCCGGGGAAGTCGCCAAAGCCAAGGACGCCACCGAAAAATCTACCGAGAACCAGACCCAATGAGTGAGTCGGCCATTCGCATGAGTGAAGCTGGCGAGCTACTGCTCAGTGGCGTGCTGGATTACCGCACAGGCCCGAACCTGCGCAAGCAGGGGCAGGCGCTGATCAAGTCCAGTAACGCGGCTGCGCTGGTTGTCGATTGTTCCGCGGTTGAGAAGTCCAGCAGCGTCGGCTTGTCGCTGCTGCTGTGCTTCATGCGCGATGCTCAGGCGGCCGGCAAGGCCTTGAGCGTTCGTGCGATGCCCGAAGACATGCGCGAAATCGCTCAGGTCAGTGAACTGACCGAGCTGTTGGCGCAACCCTGAACCGCATCTATAAGGAAGCCCCCCGTCAGAGTCCTGCTTCGCGGGGTTCGCAGGCGCGGGGCTTTTTTGTATGATGTCCGACCCGCGCGCACAGGGCGCCGATTGAGGTTGAGCATGCAGGCCACCGAAGTGAAGAGCTTTCTTGAAGGAAAGCTGTCCGAGACTCTTTTACAAGTGCAGGTAGAAGTTGAGGGCGAAGGCTGCAACTTTCAGCTGAACGTGATTAGCGATGAACTGGCGGCGTTGAGCCCGGTGAAGCGTCAGCAGCAGATCTATGCCCATTTGAACCCATGGATCACCGATGGCAGCATCCATGCGGTCACTATGAAATTTTTCAGCAGCGCGGCCTGGGCCGAGCGCACCTGAGCCCAAGGGCGTCGAGATTCTTATGGATAAATTGATTATTACCGGTGGCGTTCGTCTTGATGGCGAAATCCGCATCTCCGGGGCAAAGAACTCTGCCCTGCCGATCCTGGCTGCAACCCTGCTGTGTGATGGCCCGGTTACCGTTGCCAACCTGCCGCACCTGCACGACATCACCACCATGATCGAGCTGTTCGGTCGCATGGGCATTGAGCCGGTGATCGATGAGAAACTCAGTGTCGAAATCGACCCGCGCACCATCAAGACCCTGATCGCGCCGTACGAACTGGTGAAAACCATGCGTGCCTCGATCCTGGTGCTGGGCCCGATGGTTGCCCGTTTCGGCGAAGCCGAAGTTGCACTGCCTGGCGGTTGCGCCATCGGTTCGCGTCCGGTCGACCTGCACATCCGTGGTCTTGAAGCCATGGGCGCGGTCATCGACGTCGAAGGCGGCTACATCAAGGCCAAGGCCCCTGAAGGCGGCCTGCGCGGTGCGCACTTCTTCTTCGATACCGTCAGCGTGACCGGCACCGAGAACATCATGATGGCAGCCGCTCTGGCCAAGGGCCGCAGCGTTCTGGCAAACGCCGCTCGCGAGCCTGAAGTCGTCGACCTGGCAAACTTCCTGAACGCCATGGGCGCGAAGGTTTCCGGCGCCGGCACCGATACCATCACCATCGATGGCGTCGAGCGTCTGCACCCGACCACTTACAAGGTGATGCCTGACCGTATCGAGACCGGCACCTACCTGGTGGCGGCAGCGGTAACCGGCGGGCGTGTGAAGGTCAAGGACACCGATCCGACCATCCTGGAAGCCGTTCTGGAAAAGCTTCGCGAATCCGGTGCCGAAATCACCTGCGGCGAAGACTGGATCGAGCTGAACATGCACGGCAAGCGGCCAAAAGCCGTTAACGTGCGGACCGCTCCATACCCGGCGTTCCCGACCGATATGCAGGCGCAGTTCATCTCCCTCAACGCCATTGCCGAGGGCACTGGTGCGGTGATCGAGACGATCTTCGAAAACCGCTTCATGCACGTTTACGAACTGCACCGCATGGGCGCTCATATCCAGGTCGAAGGCAACACTGCTATCGTCACCGGCATCGAAAAGCTCAAGGGCGCGCCAGTAATGGCTACCGACCTGCGTGCTTCGGCCAGCCTGGTGATTTCGGCGCTGATCGCCGAAGGCGATACCCTGATCGACCGCATCTACCACATCGACCGTGGTTACGAGTGCATCGAAGAGAAACTGCAGATGCTCGGCGCGAAAATTCGCCGCGTACCGGGCTAGTTTCTGCTGCATGGGCACAGGGACGTGCCCGTTGGTTTCGTTTAAAGTCGAGGGTAGTCTTTTCATTAGAGAGACGCCCTCGATGTGTGTCCGGCGCCATTTGCGACCGGGCATCAGTAGCCTGATAAGGACTGACGTTTCCCATGTTGACCATCGCACTGTCCAAGGGCCGCATCCTTGACGACACCCTGCCGCTTCTGGCTGAAGCGGGCATCGTGCCGACCGAGAATCCGGACAAGAGCCGCAAGCTGATCATTCCCACGACCCAGGCCGATGTGCGCCTGCTGATCGTGCGCGCCACCGATGTACCGACTTATGTCGAGCATGGTGCCGCGGACCTCGGCGTCGCCGGTAAAGATGTGCTGATGGAATATGGCGGCCAGGGTCTGTACGAGCCTCTGGATCTGCGAATTGCCCTCTGCAAGCTGATGACCGCCGGCCGTGTCGGCGATGTCGAGCCCAAGGGCCGCCTGCGGGTGGCGACCAAATTCGTCAACGTTGCCAAGCGTTACTACGCCGAGCAGGGACGTCAGGTCGACATCATCAAACTCTACGGCTCGATGGAGCTGGCGCCGCTGATCGGTCTGGCGGATAAGATCATCGACGTGGTCGACACCGGTAACACCCTGCGTGCCAACGGTCTGGAACCCCAGGATTTCATTGCCGACATCAGCTCCCGGCTGATCGTCAACAAAGCTTCGATGAAAATGCAACACGCCCGTATCCAGGCGTTGATCGACACCCTGCGCAAGGCAGTGGAGTCTCGACACCGCGGCTGATTTACCTGCGCGACCTTGAGTCGCGCCGTCTATCCGCCTCATAGCCAGAATTCTCAGGTGCCCAAGCGGATCGATGGTAGCTTCGGGTACCTGAGTTTTCGCCATTCCTATGAGGCTCTCGCTATGACCGCACCGACTGCAATTCGCCGACTCAACGCTGCTGACCCGGATTTCGCACATCATCTGGATCATCTGCTGAGCTGGGAAAGTGTGTCTGACGACTCGGTCAATCAGCGGGTGCTGGACATCATCAAAGCCGTGCGTGAGCGTGGTGATGCAGCACTGGTGGAATTCACCCAGAAGTTTGACGGCCTGCAAGTTGCCTCGATGGCAGACCTGATCCTGCCGCGCGAACGCCTGGAACTGGCCCTGACTCGCATCACCGTGCCTCAGCGCGAAGCCCTGGAAAAAGCCGCGGCCCGCGTGCGCAGCTATCACGAAAAACAGAAACAGGACTCCTGGAGCTACACCGAAGCCGACGGCACCGTGCTGGGCCAGAAGGTCACCCCGCTGGATCGCGCCGGCCTGTACGTGCCGGGCGGCAAGGCGTCGTACCCGTCCTCGGTGCTGATGAACGCAATACCAGCCAAGGTTGCAGGCGTGACCGAAGTGGTTATGGTCGTGCCAACTCCGCGCGGCGAAATTAACGAATTGGTGCTGGCCGCAGCCTGCATCGCCGGCGTTGACCGGGTGTTCACCATCGGCGGCGCCCAGGCTGTTGCGGCGCTGGCCTACGGCACCGAAAGCGTGCCGAAGGTCGACAAGGTTGTTGGCCCGGGCAACATCTATGTCGCCACCGCCAAGCGCCACGTGTTCGGTCAGGTCGGCATCGACATGATTGCCGGCCCGTCGGAGATCCTCGTGGTGTGTGACGGCCAGACCGATCCGGACTGGATTGCCATGGACCTGTTCTCCCAGGCGGAACACGATGAAGACGCCCAAGCGATTCTGGTCAGCCCGGACGCCGAGTTCCTCGACAAGGTCGCCGCCAGCATCGCCAAATTGCTGCCGACCATGGAACGCGCCGAAATCATCGAAACCTCGATCAATGGTCGCGGTGCGCTGATCAAGGTTCGCGACATGGAACAAGCCATCGAAGTCGCCAACCGTATCGCGCCAGAACACCTGGAGTTGTCGGTTGCCGATCCGCAGGCCTGGTTGCCGCAGATTCGTCACGCCGGCGCGATCTTCATGGGCCGTCACACGTCCGAAGCCCTGGGCGACTATTGCGCAGGTCCAAACCACGTGTTGCCGACGTCCGGCACTGCGCGCTTCTCTTCGCCACTGGGTGTTTACGACTTCCAGAAACGTTCGTCGATCATCTTCTGCTCCGAGCAGGGTGCCTCCGAACTGGGCAAAACTGCTTCCGTGCTGGCCCGTGGCGAGTCGCTGACCGCTCACGCTCGTAGCGCCGAATACCGTATCGTTGACGACAAGAAGGGCAACCAAGCATGAGTAAATTCTGGAGTCCTTTCGTCAAGCGCCTGGTGCCTTACGTGCCGGGCGAGCAGCCGAAGCTGGCGAAACTGGTGAAGCTCAACACCAACGAAAACCCGTACGGTCCATCGCCCAAAGCGTTGGCCGCGATGCAGACCGAACTGAACGACAACCTGCGTCTGTATCCGGACCCGAACAGCGACCTGCTCAAGCAGGCTGTTGCCAAGTACTACGGCGTACAGGGCAATCAGGTGTTCCTCGGTAACGGTTCCGATGAAGTCCTGGCGCACATTTTTCACGGTTTGCTGCAACACGATCAGCCGCTGCTATTCCCGGACATCAGCTACAGCTTCTACCCGGTTTACTGCGGGTTGTATGGCATCGCATTTGACGCGGTGCCGCTGGATGAACAGTTCCAGATCAATCCGGCGGACTACGCCAAGCCGAACGGCGGGATCATTTTCCCTAACCCGAACGCGCCGACCGGTTGCCTGTTGGCGCTGGACGCTGTCGAACAAATCCTCAAGGCCAGCCCGGATTCGGTGGTCGTGGTGGATGAGGCTTACATTGATTTCGGCGGTGAAACGGCGATCACGCTGGTGGACCGTTATCCGAACCTGTTGGTGACTCAGACCCTGTCCAAGTCCCGTTCGCTGGCGGGCCTGCGGGTTGGTCTGGCGGTAGGGCATCCGGACCTGATCGAGGCGCTGGAGCGGATCAAGAACAGCTTCAACTCCTACCCGCTGGATCGTCTGGCGATTGTGGGGGCTGCGGCAGCGTTCGAGGATCGCGAGTATTTCGACAAGACCTGCCGGTTGGTCATCGAGAGCCGCGAAAAGGTGGTCGCGCAGCTGGAGGCGAAGGGGTTTGAGGTGTTGCCGTCGGCGGCAAACTTCATTTTCGCCCGTCACCCGAAGCACGATGCGGCAGGGTTGGCGGCGAAGTTGCGTGAACAGGGCGTGATTGTTCGGCACTTCAAGCAGGAGCGGATTGCCCAGTTCCTGCGGATTTCCATCGGCGCGCCGGAGCAGAACCAGGCACTGATCGACGGCCTCGGCGACCTCTAACACCCCCCCAGACTGATCGTTCCCATGCTCCGCGTGGGAATGTATCCCGTGACGCTCCGCGTCACAGTGGACGCAGAGCGTCCATGGCGGTATTCCCACGCAGAGCGTGGGAACGATCAGGTTTTGTGGGTTACTCGTGATGCGGTTCGCCAAGGAAGGTCAGCGACGTGAACAGTCCGCGAGTGCTCACATCCGGGCTATTTTTCACTGGCACTTCCACCTGCGCCGCAATCACGTTCAACCCTTCATTGCGCACCAGAACCTGCGCCCGGCCGTCCGCATCGGTTTCGGTGCTCATGGTACTCGGCGCGCTGCGATAGTCGCCCACCAACTTCACGCCCGCCGCCGGCTTGCCATCCAACAGCACCCGTACCGGCAACGACTTGCCCGGCCCGACCGTCAGCGGATCGACTTCCGGCAAAATCACCAGTTTCATCTGATCGAGCTTCGGCAACTTCGCCCCCGGCTGGTAAATGGCCAGGCTGTATTTGAACGTCTCGGTCGACTCGATCGATCCTGGCACCTTACTGCGTCCTTCGTTGATCCACTTTTTGTCGGCGGTCAGCGACCACATGCCATTGTCCAGCGCGACTGCTAGCGCCGCGGGCGGTTTGAGTGGTTGCAGACGCGCATGGTCGGCCAGGCGTTCCACGGTAACCGGGATCATTTTTCCTTCGGTGTCGTAGGCCCAGGCGCCGCTGATTTTCTGCGCCTTGAAAGCATTGTCCTCAGCGCCATCACCGTAGATGGCTTCGATATTGCCGCGACGTTGTTCGGTCCATAGGCCATGGGCCGAAACGTGGGTGGCGAACATCGCGCCGAACAGCCCCAGCAGAACCAGTGATTTGCCTTGTTGCATGGTGATCTTTCCTTTTACAGGTTGAGTGTCAGGCTGACGGTGAAATTGCGTGGCTCGCCGGGGTTGACCCAGTAGTTGCTGTAGGAGCGCTCGAAGTATTTCTCGTCGAAAAGATTGTTCAGGTTCAGGCCCACGGTGACGTTTTCGCTGGCCTTGTAATGGGCCAGCAGGTCGACGGTGTGGTAAGCCGGCAGTTCGAAATCGCTGCCGGCTTCACCCGAGCGATCGCCGACATAGGTGAACGCTGCACCAAGGTCCGAACCGCGCAAATGGCCATCCTGAAATTCATAAACGCCCAGCACACTGCCGCTGCGTTTGGCCACGCCAAGAATTCGGCTGCCGGTGGGAATCACTTTGTCGCCTTGGGTGACTTCAGCGTCGATGTAAGCGAAAGCACCGATCACTCGCACGGCATCGGTCACTTGCCCAGTAACTTGCAGGTCGACACCCTGGCTGCGGGCCTTGCCCATGGCGCGGCTGGAGTCGGTGCTCGGATCGAGCGCCAGGACGTTTTCCTTTTCGATATGGAAGGCGGCGAGGGTGGTGCTCAAGCGGTCGTCGAACAGCTCGCTCTTGATCCCGACTTCATAACCGACACCTTCTTCCGGGTCGAAGGATTTGCCGGCGGCGTCCAGGCCGTTGTTCGGTTTGAACGAGGTGGAGACGTTGGCGAACAGCCCCACTTCGGGTGTCAGTTGGTAGAGCAGGCCGGCCCGTTGGGTCAGGGCATCGTGGCGCTGGCGGCTGGTCGCGTTGCGGCTGCGATCGTCAATGCTTTGTTCGAAATGTTCGAAGCGCGCACCGAGCATGCCGCGCAGTTTGTCGGTGAAGACGATCTGGTCCTGAAGGTTCAGCGCCTGGCTTTCGACGTGCTCGAAGAAGTCGGTCCCGGAGCGCGCGCCATTGGGTTTCGGCTGGCCGTAAATCGGCCGATAGATATCGATGGCGTAAGGGCTGCCGGCAATGGTCGTGACCCGTTCGTTCTTGCGGAAATTCTCGTACTCGCTGCCAATCAGCAGTTCGTGTTGCCAGCTACCGATGTCGAACAAACCGCGCAGTTCGAGTTGGGTGATGCTGTCGTGCCAGTTGGTATCACGTTCTCGGTAGCGACGGTTGATGGTGTGGCCGTCGGCGTTCAAGGGACGGTTTTCGGAGGCGAAGCCCCAGAGCTTGCCTTCCTTGTAATGGCTGGCCAGGCGTAGTTTCCAGCTGTCGTTGAGCTGATGTTCGAGGGTGGCTTGCAGCAGATTGTTGTGGTTGTCGATGTTGCCGTCGTTGGGTTCGCCGAGGAAGGTCGAACGGGAGACGCCGCTCCATTTATTGTTCGGCGCGACGATACCGCGATCGAATGTCGAGCTGTGGCGCACGAATTCGCTCTCCACCAACAGGCTGGTGTCCGGGTTCAGTTGCCAGCTGAAGGAAGGCGCAACGAACACTCGCTGACTGTCGACGTGATCGCGGAAGCTGTGGTTGTCCTCGACGGCCAGGTTCACCCGGGACAGAACATTGCCGTCATCATCCAGCGGTGTGTTGACGTCCACGGCGGTGCGATAGCGATCCCAGCTGCCGGCGCTGGTTTGCAGTGTGGTGAAGGCTTCACGCTGGGGTTTCTTGGTGACGATGTTCACCGTACCGCCCGGATCGCCACGACCATAGAGGCTGGCGGCCGGGCCTTTGAGCACTTCGATGCGCTCGATGTTGGCCACGTCCGGCGTGCTTGGATAGCCGCGGTTGGCGCTGAAGCCGTCCTTGTAGAACTCCGAAGTGGTGAAGCCGCGCACGCTGTATTCGTAGAGCGTCAAGCCGCCGAAGTTGTTCTGCTTCGACACACCGCCGGCGTATTCCAGTGCGCGCTCGACGCTGGTGCTGCCCAGATCCTTGAGCACACTGACGGGAATCACGCTGATCGATTGCGGGATATCGCGAATGGCCGTGTCGGTTTTGGTTGCGCTGGAGGAGCGCGTGGCGCGGTAACCCTTGACCGGGCCGGTGGGGGATTCGTAGTCGGAGGTGACGCTGATGGCGTCCAGTTCAACGGTTTGCGATTCTTCGGCGAAGACCGGATCCCCCAGCAAACCGAGGGCCAGGCCTGCGAGGGAAGCCATTGTTCGAGACGACATGTTATGTTGTTCCAAAAGTTGTATCGAAACAATATAACATGCCTAATGAGAATGTCTGCTGTTAACAGCTTCGCAGTTATGGAGCTGCTGAGGGCGCAGCTCCTGCCGGCTTACTCGCCTTCTTTTTCCTTGATCGGCGCGGGTGGCGGACGCAGACCGATTTCTGCCGTGAGCTTGAGCTCTTTACCGTTGCGCATCACCTGAATGGTGACTTTGTCGGTCGGCTTGATCCGCGCCACCTGGTTCATCGAACGACGACCGTCGCCGGCCGGTTCACCGTCGATGCTGAGGATTACGTCGCCCAGTTGCAGGCCAGCCTTCTGCGCCGGGCCATCACGGAAAATCCCCGCGACCACAATCCCCGGACGTCCCGACAGACCAAACGATTCCGCCAGTTCCTGACTCAACGGTTGCACTTCGATGCCGAGCCAACCGCGAATCACTTGGCCGTGTTCGATGATCGACTTCATCACTTCCATCGCCAGTTTGACCGGGATCGCGAAGCCGATGCCCTGAGAACCGCCGGACTTGGAGAAGATCGCCGTGTTGATGCCGGTCAGGTTGCCGTTGGCGTCCACCAGCGCACCGCCGGAGTTGCCGGGGTTGATCGCGGCGTCGGTCTGGATGAAGTCTTCGTAGTTGTTCAGCCCGAGCTGATTGCGCCCTGTGGCGCTGATGATGCCCATGGTCACGGTCTGGCCGACGCCGAATGGGTTGCCGATGGCCAGGGCCACGTCGCCGATGCGGATATTGTCGGAACGGCCGACAGTGATCGATGGCAGGTTTTTCAGGTCGATCTTCAACACCGCGAGGTCGGTTTCCGGGTCGCTGCCGATGACTCGGGCCAGGGTTTCACGGCCATCCTTGAGCGCCACCACGATCTGGTCGGCACCGCTGGTCACATGGTTGTTGGTCAGCAGGTATCCTTCCGGGCTCATGATCACGCCCGAACCGAGGCTCGATTCCATGCGCTTCTGCTTGGGCGAGTTGTCGCCGAAGAAGCGGCGGAACTGCGGATCTTCGAACAGCGGATGGCTGGGCTTGTTGACCACTTTGGTGGTGTATAGATTGACCACCGACGGCGCGGCCGTGGTCACCGCGTCGGCATAGGACACCGGGCCCTGCTGCAGGCCAAGAGTTTGCGGGGCTTGCTGCAGATTGACGTCCAGGCTCGGTAGCCCGACCCACTCCGGGTAACGCTGCATAATCAATAGAGCGATAAGCACGCCGGCCAATAGCGGCCAGCCGGAAAAACGCAGCGCCTTGAGCATTAAACACGTCCTACAGAGGTTGCAGGCGGTGTGAGACCGCCCATAATGTCGCGCATTATACGAGGCCGCGCGCGCCTCTGAACGGGATATTTAGGAGTCTTTTATGGCCGTTGCCCTGAGCACCCTGGTCGAAGAAGCCGACCGCTACCTGGCAAGTGCGAAGATCGCCGATTATTGCCCCAACGGTTTGCAGGTCGAAGGCCGGCCGCAAGTGATGCGCATCGTCAGCGGTGTTACCGCAACCCAGGCGTTGCTGGACGCGGCGGTGGAGGCCCAGGCCGATCTGGTGCTGGTGCATCACGGCTATTTCTGGAAAGGCGAGAACCCGTGCATCACCGGCATGAAGCAGCGCCGGTTGAAAACCCTGCTCAAGCACGATATCAGCCTGCTGTCTTATCACTTGCCGCTGGATCTGCACCCGGAAGTCGGTAACAACGTGCAGCTTGCGCGGCAACTGGATATCACCGTCGAAGGCCCGCTGGATCCGGACAATCTGAAAGTCGTTGGCCTGGTCGGCTCGTTGAACGAGCCGATGACCCCTCGCGATTTCGCCCGTCGCGTGCAGGAAGTCATGGGGCGCGAGCCGTTGCTGATCGAAGGCAGCGAGATGATTCGTCGGGTCGGCTGGTGCACCGGTGGCGGCCAGGGGTACATTGATCAGGCGGTGTTGGCTGGCGTCGATCTGTACCTCAGCGGCGAGGCCTCCGAGCAGACGTTCCACAGCGCCCGGGAAAACGACATCAGCTTCATCGCCGCCGGCCACCACGCCACCGAGCGTTACGGTGTGCAGGCTTTGGGCGATTACCTGGCACGACGCTTTGCGCTGGAGCACATCTTCATCGATTGCCCGAATCCGATTTGATTTCAGACGACAATGCGGTCACATCTGTAGGATGGGTTTCCAATCTGGAATGCTCAAACGAGGGGGTATATTCATATACCCTTTCGATCTAGCCAGCGTCCTGATTAGAAGAGGGCGCTGTGCTAGGATTCCCCGCTCGAACACGGCCCGCAGGCCGTCCATAAGATCGTTTTCGTGAGTAGCCATGGTCGACAAACTGACGCATCTGAAACAGCTGGAGGCCGAAAGCATCCACATCATCCGCGAGGTCGCCGCCGAGTTCGATAACCCGGTGATGCTGTACTCCGTCGGTAAAGACTCCGCCGTGATGCTGCACCTGGCACGCAAGGCATTCTTCCCGGGCAAACTTCCGTTTCCGGTGATGCACGTCGACACCCGGTGGAAGTTCAAGGAAATGTACGCGTTCCGCGACCGCATGGTCGAAGAGCTCGGCCTGGACCTGCTGGTGCACGTGAACCCCGATGGCGTCGCGCAGGGCATCAACCCGCTGACCCACGGCAGCGCCAAGCACACCGACATCATGAAGACCGAAGGCCTTAAACAAGCTCTCGACAAGTACGGTTTCGACGCCGCTTTCGGTGGCGCTCGCCGCGACGAAGAGAAGTCCCGTGCCAAAGAGCGCGTGTATTCCTTCCGCGACACCAAGCACCGCTGGGACCCGAAAAACCAGCGTCCTGAGCTGTGGAACGTCTACAACGGCAAGGTCAACAAGGGCGAGTCGATCCGCGTATTCCCGTTGTCGAACTGGACCGAGCTGGACATCTGGCAGTACATCTACCTCGAAGGCATCCCGATCGTGCCGCTGTATTTCGCCGCTGAGCGCGACGTTATCGAGATGAATGGCACCTGGATCATGATCGACGACGAGCGCCTGCTCAATCACCTGAGCGACGAAGACAAGGCGCGCATCGTCAAGAAGAAGGTCCGTTTCCGTACGCTGGGCGACTACCCGTTGACCGGTGCGGTCGAGTCCGAGGCTACCAGCCTGACCGACATCATTCAGGAAATGCTCCTGACGCGAACTTCCGAACGCCAGGGCCGAGTCATCGATCACGATGGCGCCGGCTCGATGGAAGAAAAGAAACGTCAGGGTTATTTCTAAGGGGTTGTCATGTCGCACGCATCTGATTTGATCAGCGAGGACATCCTCGCCTACCTGGGCCAGCACGAACGCAAGGAAATGCTGCGCTTTCTGACCTGTGGCAACGTCGACGACGGCAAGAGCACCCTGATTGGGCGCCTGCTGCACGACTCCAAAATGATCTACGAAGATCATTTGGAAGCCATTACCCGCGACTCGAAAAAAGTCGGCACCACCGGTGAAGACATCGACCTGGCATTGCTGGTTGACGGTTTGCAGGCCGAGCGTGAGCAGGGCATCACTATTGATGTCGCCTACCGCTATTTCTCTACCGCCAAGCGCAAGTTCATCATCGCCGATACCCCTGGCCATGAGCAGTACACCCGCAACATGGCCACCGGTGCATCCACCTGTGACCTGGCGATCATCTTGGTGGACGCCCGTTACGGCGTGCAGACCCAGACCCGTCGCCACAGCTTTATCGCTTCGTTGCTGGGCATCAAGCACATCGTTGTCGCCATCAACAAGATGGACCTCAACGGCTTCGACGAAAGCGTGTTCGAGTCGATCAAGGCCGATTACCTGAAGTTCGCCGAAGGCATCGCGTTCAAGCCGACCACCATGGCATTCGTGCCGATGTCCGCGCTCAAGGGCGACAACGTGGTGAACAAGTCGGAGCGCTCGCCGTGGTACACCGGCCAGTCGCTGATGGAAATCCTCGAAACCGTCGAAATCGCCAGCGACCGCAACTACACCGACCTGCGTTTCCCGGTGCAGTACGTCAACCGTCCGAACCTGAACTTCCGTGGTTTCGCCGGCACCCTGGCCAGCGGCATCGTGCACAAGGGCGACGAAGTCGTTGTGTTGCCGTCGGGCAAGAGCAGCCGCGTGAAATCCATTGTCACCTTCGAAGGTGAGCTGGAGCATGCAGGTCCCGGTCAAGCCGTGACGCTGACCATGGAAGACGAAATCGACATCTCCCGCGGTGACTTGCTGGTACATGCCGACAACCAGCCGCAAGTGACTGACGCCTTCGACGCCATGCTGGTGTGGATGGCCGAAGAGCCGATGCTGCCGGGCAAGAAATACGACATCAAGCGCGCCACGACTTACGTGCCGGGTTCGATCACCAGCATCGTCAATCGCGTGGACGTGAACACCTTGGCCGAAGGTCCCGCCAGCTCGCTGCAGCTGAACGAGATCGGTCGGGTCAAGATCAGCCTCGACGCGGCCATTGCACTGGACGGTTACGACAGCAACCGCACCACCGGTTCGTTCATCGTCATCGATCGACTGACCAACGGTACGGTCGCGGCCGGCATGATCATCGCCCAGCCGTTGAGCCATGGCACCAGCACCCACCACGGCAAACTGGCTCACGTGGCTACCGAAGAACGTGCCCAGCGCTTTGGTCAGCAGCCGGCCACCGTGTTGTTCAGCGGCTTGTCGGGCGCTGGCAAAAGCACCCTGGCCTACGCCGTTGAACGCAAGCTGTTTGACTTGGGTCGTGCGGTGTTTGTACTCGATGGCCAGAATCTGCGTCACGACCTGAACAAAGGTCTGCCACAGGATCGCGCCGGTCGTACCGAGAACTGGCGTCGTGCGGCGCACGTAGCGCGTCAGTTCAACGAAGCCGGCCTGCTGACACTGGCGGCGTTTGTTGCCCCGAGTGCCGAAGGTCGTGAGCAGGCCAAAGAGCTGATCGGCAAGGAGCGTCTGCTGACGGTCTATGTCCAGGCCTCGCCGACGGTCTGCGCCGAGCGTGATCCGCAAGGTCTGTATGCGGCGGGTGGCGACAACATCCCGGGCGAATCTTTCCCGTACGACGTGCCGCTGAATGCCGATCTGGTGATCGACACCCAGTCGCTGTCGCTGGAAGAAAGCGTCAAGCAAGTGCTGGATCTGCTGCGTAAACGTGGCGCGATCTAAGCGTTAGCTGAAAATAAAAAACCCGCAGATGAGTGATCGTCTGCGGGTTTTTTTGTGCTCTGTGATCGTTCCCACGCTCTGCGTGGGAATGCCGCCCGAGACGCTCCGCGTCCCTTCGCTGGCGTGACGCAGAGCGTCACTGGATGCATTCCCACGCGGAGCGTGGGAATGATCAGTTAGACGGGTATTCGCGGTGCATCTGCCCCAGCAGCGCATCCTTGTCATTCCACAGCTGATTGATCCAGCCCTGAAACTCCAGGCGATACACCCCATCCTGGTCGTAGTTCTTGCCAACGAACTGCGGCGGAATCTTCAACTCCTGAAAGTGCACCACCACGTCCTTCACGTTCCCACAGAGCAAATCCCAATAACCCGGACGCCCGGCCGGATAGTGGATGGTCACGTTGACGATGGCTTCCAGCTGGTCGCCCATGGCATCCAGCACGAAGGCAATGCCACCCGCTTTCGGCTTGAGCAGGTAGCGGAACGGTGAGCTCTGCTGTATGTGCTTGCCTTCGGTGAAGCGCGTGCCTTCGACGAAGTTGAAAATTCCCACCGGGTTATTGCGGAACTTGTCACAGGTCTTGCGGGTGGTTTCCAGGTCTTTGCCTTTCTTCTCTGGATGCTTCTCCAGATAGGCTTTGGAGTAACGTTTCATGAAAGGAAAACCGAGTGCCCACCACGCCAGACCAATTACCGGCACCCAGATCAGTTGCTGTTTGAGGAAGAACTTCAGCGGGCGGATGCGACGATTGAGCACGTATTGCAACACCATGATGTCGACCCAGCTCTGGTGGTTGCTGGTGATCAGGTACGAGTGCTGATAGTCCAGGCCTTCCAGCCCGCTGAGCTGCCAGCGTGTGTGCCCGAGCAGGTCCATCCAGGCCTTGTTGTTGCTGATCCAGGTTTCGTGGATATGGCCCATCAGCCAGTCGGTGAAACGCTGGGCGGCGGGGAAGGGCAGCAGCAGTTTGAAGATCGCCACCACGAACAACGGCGTGCAGCAGGCAATCGTGTTCAGTGCCAACAACAGCGAAGCAATCACGCCGCGCAGGGGTGCAGGTAGAAAATCCAGCATTTAAAGATCCATAGGTCGGTTGGCAGCCTGGATCGCGGTCAACGCGATGGTGTAGACAATGTCGTCGACCTGCGCGCCGCGCGGCAGGTCGTTCACCGGTTTGCGCAAGCCTTGCAGCATCGGCCCGAGGCTGACGCAGTCGGCGCTGCGCTGCACGGCTTTGTGGGTGGTGTTGCCGGTGTTCAGGTCGGGGAACACGAACACCGTGGCACGACCGGCCACCTGACTGTTCGGCGCCAGTTGTCGGGCCACGGTTTCGTTGGCGGCGGCGTCGTACTGTAATGGGCCGTCGATCAACAGCGAGTGTTGCTGTTCGTGGGCAAGCAATGTCGCCTCGCGAACCTTCTCGACTTCTTCACCACTGGCCGACTCGCCACTGGAGTAGCTGATCATCGCCACGCGCGGAATGATGCCGAACGCCGCTGCCGAGTCGGCGCTTTGCAAGGCGATCTCGGCCAGTTCGCTGGCGCTCGGGTGCGGGTTCATCACGCAATCGCCGTAAACCAGCACTTCTTCCGGAAACAGCATGAAGAACACCGAGGACACCAGGGTGCAGCCCGGAGCCGTTTTAATAAGCTGCAGGGCCGGGCGGATGGTGTTGGCGGTGGAGTGAATGACCCCGGACACCAGCCCGTCGACTTCATCCAGCGCCAGCATCATGGTGCCGATCACCACGGGGTCTTCCAGTTGCTGCTCGGCCATCGGCGCGTTGAGGCTTTTAGTCTTGCGCAGCGCAACCATAGGCTCGACGTAACGCTCACGGATCAGGTCCGGGTCGAGGATTTCCAGGCCTGGTGGCAACTCGATGCCTTGGGCGCGGGCGACCGCTTCGACGTCCGCCGGTTTGGCCAGCAACACGCAGCGGGCAATGCCGCGCGCCTGACAGATCGCCGCGGCTTGCACGGTTAACGGTTCGCTGCCTTCGGGCAACACGATGCGCTTGTTGGCGGCTTGGGCGCGCTGGATCAGTTGATAGCGGAACACTGCTGGCGACAGACGCATTTCCCGTGGCGTACCGCAGCGCTGGTGCAGCCAGTTGGCGTCGAGATGGCTGGCGACAAAATCGGTGATGATCTCCGCACGTTCGCGGTCGTCGATCGGGATTTCCTTGTTCAAACCGTTCAACTGGTTGGCGGTGTCGTAAGAACCCGTGCTGACCGACAACACCGGCAAGCCGGCCTGCAAGGCGCCACGGCACAAATCCATGATGCGCGGGTCGGGCAGGGTGTCGCTGGTCAGCAACAGGCCGGCCAGGGGCACGCCGTTCATCGCCGCGAGGCTGACGGCGAGGATGATGTCGTCACGATCGCCGGGGGTTACCACCAGTACGCCGGGCTTGAGCAGCTCCACAGTGTTGCGCACGGTGCGGGCGCAAATGATGATGTTGGTCATGCGCCGGGTTTCGTAGTCGCCGGCGTTGAGCACCTGAGCCCCCATCAGGTCGGCCACGTCGCGGGTGCGCGGTGCGTTCAGTTCCGGTTGAAACGGGATGCAACCGAGCAGACGGAAATCGCCGCTGCGCAGCAACGGTGAGTGTTCCTTCAGGCGCGAGGCGAAGGCGTCCATGCTTTCGTCGGTCTTGACCTTGTTGAGGATCACGCCCAGCACTTTCGGGTCTTTCGGCCCGCCGAACAATTGCGCCTGCAACTCCACCCGGCCCGACAATTCGGTCAGTACTTCGTTTTCCGGTGCCGAGACCAGAATCACCTCGGCGTCGAGGCTCTTGGCCAAATGCAGGTTGACCCGCGCCGCGTAACTGGCGCTGCGGGTCGGGACCATGCCTTCGACGATCAGCACATCCTTGCCGACAGCGGCTTGCTGATAAAGGGTGATGATTTCTTCGAGCAGTTCGTCCAGCTGGCCGTCGCCGAGCATCCGCTCAACGTGGGCCAGGCCCAACGGCTGAGGCGGTTTCAAGCCGTGGGTGCGGGCCACCAGTTCGGTAGAGCGTTCAGGGCCCGTGTCGCCCGGGTGCGGCTGGGCAATCGGTTTGAAAAAGCCGACTTTGAGACCGGCCCGCTCAAGCGTACGCACCAGCCCGAGGCTGATGGAGGTCAGACCCACACCAAAATCGGTGGGCGCGATAAAAAAAGTTTGCATGCGGATTCTCTGGAGGTGCATGGCAGTGGCGATCATCTATATCTGACGATCTGCCTAAATCAGTCGTCAAGGTTATCGCTAACCGAGCCTTGTGCGCACCATCCGCAATCAAAGGACTGGCCTATTTTTTCATTACGCAGCAAAGGGTCCAGCACCCAGGCCCGGGATTGCCACGGGGGCTGATGCCGCAGGTGTTGGGTATGGCCGCAGGAAAGCTCGGCCACCCAGTGGCCATCCTCGTCCTGATGAAAGCCTGTGACGGTCGAGGCTTTCGTCGCGCCCCGTCTGTCCGGGTTGTGTTCGCTTTCGGGCGATTGCTTCGCTAAACTTGGACATTCATCTTTCTTATGCAAAAGGTCTCGCCCCATGCTGATCGCCGCCAATAAGGCTGTCTCCATCGACTATACCCTGACCAACGACGCTGGTGAGGTCATCGACAGCTCCGCCGGCGGCGCGCCGCTGGTCTACCTGCAAGGCGCAGGTAATATCATCCCGGGCCTGGAAAAGGCACTGGAAGGCAAAGCAGTCGGTGACGAACTGACTGTCGCCGTAGAACCTGAAGATGCCTACGGCGAATACGCTGCCGAACTGGTCAGCACTCTGAGCCGCAGCATGTTCGAAGGCGTAGACGAGCTGGAAGTGGGCATGCAGTTCCACGCTTCCGCGCCGGACGGCCAGATGCAGATCGTCACCATTCGCGATCTGGACGGCGACGATGTCACCGTTGATGGCAACCACCCGTTGGCCGGTCAGCGCTTGAATTTCCAGGTCAAGATCATCGACATCCGTGACGCCAGCCAGGAAGAAATCGCTCATGGTCACGTCCATGGCGAAGGTGGCCATCACCACTGATTTTCTGCGCTAAGCTCAGAGAGCTAGAGAGGCGCCCGAGGGCGCCTTTTTAGTCCGCGGCGGTCTTCGATGGCGCCGCCAAGTAGCTGTTTTGAGAAGAACACTGGAATTTGGAGTTCGTCATGAGTGCTTTTCACGACCTTAAACTGACAGCCCTGGATGGTCAGGAGCTACCTCTGGCGCCCTTCAAGGGGCGTGTCGTGCTGGTGGTCAACGTCGCCTCCAAATGTGGTTTGACCCCACAGTACGCGGCGCTGGAAAAACTCTATCAGCAATACAAGGACAAGGGGTTCAGTGTGCTGGGCTTGCCGTGCAACCAGTTTGCCGGGCAGGAACCGGGCACCGAGCAGGAGATCCAGGCATTCTGCAGCCTCAACTATGGCGTGACCTTTCCGTTGTCCAGCAAGCTGGAAGTCAACGGTCACGAGCGTCATCAGTTGTATCGCCTGCTGGCGGGCGAGGGCGCGGAGTTCCCGGGCGACATCACCTGGAACTTCGAGAAATTCCTGTTAGGCAAGGACGGTCGCGTGCTGGCGCGTTTCTCGCCTCGTACGGCGCCGGATGATTCTTCTGTCATCCAGGCGATCGAAAAAGCGCTGAGCTGAGTTCCCCTCTGTAGGAACGAGGCTGCCCGCGAAAGCGGTCGGTCAGTCGACATCTTCGCTGACTGGCCTGACGCCTTCGCGAGCAAGCCTCGCGCCTACAATACTTCCTGTTTTTTTATCTTAATCACTGCAATCAATAGTGCTGTTCATTACGCTGCGTGCTCCATATTATCGCCGTCATAAAGTCGATATCCCGTGGAGCGTCCCATGCCTGTCAAAGCCCTGTTCAAGCCTTTTCACCTAGGCGCTCTCGAGTTGCCGACCCGCGTCGTCATGGCGCCGATGACCCGCTCGTTTTCGCCGGGCGGCGTGCCCAATTCCAAAGTGATCGAGTACTACCGTCGTCGCGCCGCCGCCGGGGTTGGGCTGATCATCACCGAAGGCACCACTGTCGGTCACAAGGCCTCCAACGGCTACCCGAACGTGCCGCACTTCTATGGTGAAGCGGCGTTGGGCGGCTGGAAAAAAGTCGTCGATGCGGTGCATGCCGAAGGCGGCAAGATCGTTCCGCAACTGTGGCATGTGGGTAGCGTGCGCCGCATCGGCACCGAGCCGGACGCCAGCGTGCCGGGTTACGGCCCGTCGGAAAAGCTGAAGGACGGTCAGGTCGTGGTTCACGGCATGACCAAGGAAGATATTCAGGAGGTGATTGCCGCGTTCGCCCAAGCTGCCAAAGACGCTCAGAGCATCGGCATGGACGGCGTGGAAATCCACGGTGCCCACGGTTATCTGGTGGACCAGTTTTTCTGGGAAGGCAGCAACCAGCGTACCGATGAATACGGTGGCAGCCTGGCAAACCGTTCGCGCTTCGCCATCGAACTGATTCAGGCGGTACGTGCAGCAGTCGGTGAGGATTTCCCTATCATCTTCCGTTTCTCCCAGTGGAAGCAGCAGGACTACACCGCGCGTTTGGTGCAAACCCCGGAAGCCTTGGGTGAGTTCCTCAAGCCATTGTCCGATGCCGGCGTGGACATTTTCCACTGCTCGACGCGGCGTTTCTGGGAGCCGGAGTTCGACGGCTCCGAGCTGAACCTGGCCGGCTGGACCCGCAAGCTCACCGGCAAGCCGACTATCACCGTCGGTAGCGTTGGCCTGGACGGCGAGTTCCTGCAATTCATGGTCAACACCGACAAGATCGCCCAACCGGCCAGCCTGGAAAAACTGCTGGAGCGTTTGAACAACGACGAGTTCGATCTGGTGGCAGTGGGGCGTGCATTGCTGGTGGACCCGGACTGGGCGCAGAAAGTGCGGGACGGTCGTGAGCAGGACATTCTGCCGTTCAGCCGTGAGGCGTTGATGACGCTGGTTTAAGCGGCATCCGGGCGGGCCTCTTCGCGGGCAAGCCTCGCTCCAGGTTAGTGTCGGTCACACTCTTTTGACCCGATACAAACCCTGTAGGCGCGAGGCTTGCCCGCGAAGCTTTTCAGGGTAATGTCTGTGCATCAGGAACCACCAACTCCCCAACACAAGCCCCGCGCAACTGCCCCTCGAACTGCTCGATAATCGCCGCCCACCCCTGACGGCTCGCATGCTGGCGCGCATTAAGGCGCACGCAGCGCAAGGTTTCGCGCTCCTCCAGCAGCCAACGTGCCGCATCGCAGAACGCTTGTTCATCCCCGGGCATTGCCAGTACGCCGTTGTAGCCATGGCGAATATGCTGAGCCGCCGCGGCCTGATCGTACGCCACCACCCCCAAGCCTGAGGCCAATGCTTCAAGCACCACATTGCCGAAGGTTTCGGTCAGGCTTGGAAACAGAAACACATCCCCCGACGCATAGTGACTGGCCAAGGCTTCGCCGCGTTGTGAGCCGCAGAAAATCGCTTCGGGCAATTCCTTTTCCAGCATCGATCGTTGCGGACCGTCACCGACCACAATCAATTTCATGTTTCGCTGTGGATAAGTCAGTTTCAGCGTGTCGAAACACCACTTGAGCAAGCCAAGATTCTTCTCCGGGGCCAAGCGTCCTACGTGGATGAAGGCAATATCATCCTGGGCCAGTCCCCATTGCTCGCGCAGTGATTTCAGTCGTCTGGCTGGATGAAACAACTGGCTGTCGACGCCTCGAGAGAGCAACGCCAGGCGCTCGAAGCTGCGGCGTTCCAGTTCCAGTCGCTGGCTGGCGCTGGGCACCAGGGTCAGGGTCGAGCGATTGTGAAACCAGCGCAGGTAGTGAGTCAGCAACCGCGTCAGCAGCCCGAGGCCGTACTGGCTGGAGTACTGCTGGAAATTGGTATGAAAGCCGCTGACCACGGAAATCCCCAAGCGCCGTGCCGCGCGCAATGCCGACAACCCCAGCGGTCCTTCGGTGGCGATGTACAACACGTCCGGGCGATGCCGTTTCCAGCGCCGCAGCAGCTTGTGCATCGACGACTGACCCCATTGCAGGCCGGGGTAACCTGGCAGCGGCCAGCCTCGACACAACAGCAACTCATCGTTGCTACCCATGAGCGGGTCGCCACCCTGACGTGGTCGCACCAACTCGACCTGATGCCCACGCGCGCGCAAACCGTCGAACAAGCGGCCAAGGGTATTGGCCACGCCGTTGATTTCCGGAGGGAAGGTTTCGGTGATCAGGGTGATATGCAGAGTTGTCGTCATGACCTCAGTGTCGGCTGAGGCCATGTCGTCATTGTGACGGTGGGATGATGGATTTGTGACGCGATTAACGGCGCTCTGCCACCAGATTTTCCGCGCCACGCTCACGCACCCAGAACAGCGTTGCCCCAGCCACGGCCGCCGGCATCATCAGAATGTTGACCACCGGAATCAGCAACACCAGATACACGCTCCCGCCGAAGCCGAGGCTCTGCCAGCGCTTCTGCCGCAGCCAGGCGAGCATTTCGTTCCAGCCGAGTTTGTGGTTATCCGCCGGGTAGTCGATGTACTGGATCGCCATCATCCACACCCCGAACAACAGCCACAGCGGCGCGGCGATGATGTTGACCACCGGGATGAACGACAGGATGAACAGCCCGATGGCCCTGGGCAGGAAGTAGCCGAGTTTGCGCATTTCCCGGGACAGGGTGCGCGGGATCATGGCGATCAGTTCGCCCCAGCTGAAGGCCGGGAAGTCGTCGGTGCCTCGCACTACTACTTCGACTTTTTCCGCCAGGAAGCCATTGAATGGCGCGGCGATGACGTTGGCCAGCATGGTGAAGGTGAAAAACACCATCAACACCACCAACACGACGAATATCGGCCAGAGGATGTAGCTGAGGAAGTTCAGCCAATCGGGCAGGGACGGCATCAGCGTATCGACCCACATACTGAATTGATGGCCAGCCAGATAGATCAATCCGACGAACAGCACCAGGTTGATCGCCAGCGGCAATAACACGAACAAGCGCAGGCTTGGGCTCAGGACCAGCTTGAGGCCCTCGCGCAGGTATTGCGGGCCAGACAGAACGGGGGCGGGCATAACGTGCTCCGAGCAAAGGGTAAACGCGCCGACCTTACCGGCTTTGCCTGACAGGCGAAAGCGCGGTAGCAGCATCGACATTCACTGTAACAAAGGCGTCTATAAATTCGCGACAACGACATAGAGACCGCCTATGAGCTGGATTGTTAAACCGTATTTCCTTAATCTTCGCCCCCTCGATACGCTGCACCCATTCTTTTACAGGACTGTCGAGCCCAAGCCTTCCCCAAGTGCTTTCAACGGTCCTTTTTTATTCCCGCCGGCAATCCGGCGTTCCGCGCCCAGTGTTTCGGGCCCGGTCAACAGGAGCAGGTCATGTCTGAAGTTCGTCATTCGCGAGTGATTATTCTCGGTTCCGGCCCTGCCGGTTACAGCGCCGCGGTTTATGCTGCCCGTGCCAACCTCAAGCCACTGCTGATCACTGGCATGCAGGCTGGCGGTCAACTGACCACCACCACCGAAGTCGACAACTGGCCGGGCGACGTCCATGGCCTGACCGGCCCGGCGCTGATGGAGCGGATGAAAGAGCACGCCGAGCGCTTTGAAACCGAGATCGTGTTCGATCACATCAATGCCGTGGACTTCGCCGCCAAGCCGTACACCCTGATTGGCGACAGCGCGACTTACACCTGCGACGCCCTGATCATCGCCACCGGCGCCAGCGCCCGTTACCTGGGCCTGCCGTCGGAAGAAACATTCATGGGCAAAGGCGTTTCGGCCTGCGCGACCTGCGACGGTTTCTTCTATCGCAACAAGCCAGTGGCTGTGGTGGGTGGCGGTAATACGGCTGTGGAAGAAGCCCTGTACCTGGCCAACATCGCCAGCACCGTCACCTTGATCCACCGTCGCGAAACGTTCCGCGCCGAGAAGATCCTGATCGACAAGCTGAATGCCCGGGTTGCCGAAGGCAAGATCGTCCTGAAGCTGAACTCGACCCTGGACGAAGTGTTGGGCGACAACATGGGCGTGACCGGTGCTCGCCTGAAGAACAACGACGGCAGCTTCGACGAGCTGAAAGTCGACGGCGTGTTCATCGCGATCGGCCACACCCCGAACACTTCGTTGTTCGAAGGCCAGCTGACGTTGAAAGACGGCTACCTGGTTGTGCAGGGCGGCCGTGACGGCAACGCCACTGCGACCAACCTCGAAGGTATCTTCGCCGCCGGTGACGTGGCTGACCACGTTTACCGTCAAGCCATCACCTCGGCCGGCGCCGGCTGCATGGCGGCACTGGATGCCGAGCGCTACTTGGACGATCTGCAGAACGCTTGATTCTGATTCTGTAGAAAGTAAAAAACCGGCTTCGGCCGGTTTTTTTGTGCCTTCAGATAAATGCAGTAAGCCTGTGGGAGCGGGCTTGCCCGCGATAGCAATTTATCAGTCAACATTAGTGTCGCCTGACCCACCGCTATCGCGGGCAAGCCCGCTCCCACAGGATGTCCGTCGACTTTTATGCTCAAGCCAATTTCTTCAGGCACGCCTCAAGGATATCCAGCCCTTCCTCCAGCACCGCGTCCTCAGTGGTCAACGGCGCCAGCAGCCGAATGATGTGTCGCGACTTGCCGCTGGGCATCAGCAGCAAGCCCGAATCGCGCGCGAGAGCCAGTAGCTGTGTCAGTTGCGCCGAGGCCGGTGTGCCGTCGGCATTGATCAGCTCGATGCCGCGCATGGCACCGACGCCGGTCAAGCGGCCCAGATACGGTGACAGTTCGCGGGCTCGCCAGGATTCGTAGCGGCTGACAATCGCTTCTTCCTGTTGCGCGCCCCAGGCGTGCAGGTGCGCGTCAGTCATTTCGTCCAGGGTCGCCAACGCGGCGGCGCAGGCGATGGGGTTGCCCGAATAGGTGCCGCCCAATCCGCCCTTGGGCAAGTTATCGAGTAGCGACTTGCGCCCGACAACCGCACCCAGCGGCACGCCGCCGGCAATGCTTTTGCCGAGCAGGATCAGGTCCGGCTCAATGCCCAGTCGCGAGAACGCAAACCGCTGGCCGGTGCGGCCGAAGCCGGACTGGATTTCATCGGCGATCAGCAGGATGCCTTTGTCATCACAGAAACGCTTTAGCACTTGGGCGAACTCCACATCCATCGCCAGGAAACCCGCTTCGCCCTGCACCGGTTCGACGATAAAACAGGCCACGTCATCAACATCGATCTCGACGCTGAACAGCCGCTCCATGGCTTTCAGGGCCTCGGCACAGGTCACATCATTGTCTTTGCTGGGGAAGGGCAGGTGAAACACCGGCCCCGGTAGCACACCGACTTTCTGTTTGTAGGGCGCGACTTTGCCGTTGAGGTTGAGGGTGGCGAGCGTGCGACCGTGAAAGGCGCCGTCGAAGGCGATGACTGTCGTGCGACCGGTGGCGCCACGGACGATCTTCAGGGCGTTTTCCGCCGCTTCCGCACCGCTGTTGGTGAGCATGCCGCTGACCGGGTAATCCACCGGAATAAACGCCGTCAGGCGATCCATGAGTTCGAGGTAAGGCGCATGGGGAGCGGCGTTGAACGCGTAGTGGGTCAGCCGGGTGGCCTGTTCGCAAATGGCCTCGACGATGCGCGGATGGCAATGGCCGAGGTTCAGCACACCGATACCACCGACAAAATCGATGTAGCGTTTGCCATCGGTGTCCCAGACTTCGGCGTTTTTGCCATGGCTGAGCGTGACGGGATGAACGATGTTGATTGACCGACTGATGTTTTCGCTGCTCATGGATACCGGACTCAGAAGAAGGGTTTCTTCTTTTTATCTAAGCCGCGAGCAGCGGTGCCCGGCAAACGAAATAAAGTTGCCGGGTCAATATTAAAAGTCGGGATGTGGTGCTCCTACAAAAAGCTTTTAGCGGCGAGTCAGCGGCTGCTGAGTGAACTTCACACCGGCCAAACCATGGGCGATCAGCGCGCGGATATTGCCATGGTCACTGCCTTCCGGCGTGGCCACCACCGAGCGGTAATGCTCGCCAAATGCCAATAGCGCTTCTTCATCGCTCAGACCTTCCAGCAATGCCAGACCCAGGGTCTTGCACGAACCTTCGTTCTGCCCGGCGGCATTTTCGACGCCGCCGTTATTGAACGCCTGGGGTTGATAGTCGTAACCGGCGGCAATGAATGCCAGGGTATCGGCGAAAGCGTGTTCGCCGCTCTTGAGGCTGGCGCGCAGGGTGTTCAAATCACTCATTGGGTTTTCCTTTGGCGAACGCCGCTTGCTGGTCGGCGCTGGCTTCTTTCTGGTATTGGGCTTTCCACTCGGCGTACGGCATGCCGTAAACCACTTCGCGGGCTTCATCGAGACTGACGTCGATCTGGCGTTCATCGGCGGCGGCCTTGTACCACTTGGACAGGCAGTTGCGGCAGAAACCCGAGAGGTTCATCAGGTCGATGTTCTGCACGTCCTTGCGGCTGTCCAGGTGGGCAACCAGCCGGCGAAAGGCGGCGGCTTCAAGTTCCAGGCGTTGTTGATCGTTCATGATGGGCTCTGTGCAATCAAATCGTGGCGCGGATGATAAAAGCCTGGCGACCGATGCGCCAGACGCGGTCAGCGGCTCGCGGCCAGGGTAATCGATACCGACTCGGCGAAGCGCAAGGCATGGGGTTTGTCGACTTCGACTTCGGCGTACAACACCGACTCGTTGGCCATGATCAGGTCCAGCAATTCCTGAGTCAGGCGCTCGAGCAGGGCAAAGCGATTGCCCTCCACGTGGGCGATGATCGCCTTGGTGATGGTGCGGTAGTTCAACGCGTGATCGATATCGTTGTCACGCACTGCATCCTGGGCGGCGTACAGGATGGTCAGGTTGATCAGCACATCCTGCTTGTTGAGGATTTCGTCCTCGTTGATCCCGATGAAAGTTCGCAAACACAGGTCCTTGACCCGGATGCGTGCCATTCCTGGTTGAAGTTGTGGCATTGCTACTTGCTCCGTCCAATCAATTGCAGGAACTCCTGGCGGGTGTTACTCGACTCGCGGAAGGCGCCGAGCATCACCGAGGTGTTCATGGTCGAATTCTGTTTTTCGACGCCGCGCATCATCATGCACATGTGCTGGGCTTCGATGACCACCGCGACACCGGCGGCGTCGGTCACTTGCTGCACGGCATCGGCGATTTGCCGGGTGAGGTTTTCCTGGATTTGCAGTCGGCGGGCGAACATATCCACAAGCCGCGCAATCTTCGACAGCCCCAGCACCTTGCCCGTTGGAATATAAGCCACATGAGCCTTGCCGATGAAGGGCAGCATGTGATGTTCACAGAGCGAGTACAGCTCGATGTTGTCGACGATGATCATTTCATCGTTGTCTGAGGCAAACAGCGCGCCGTTGACGATTTCTTCGACACTTTGTTCGTAACCATGACACAGGTATTGCATCGCCTTGGCGGCGCGAACCGGAGTGTCTTGGAGTCCTTCGCGGTCGGGGTTTTCACCGAGGCCGATCAGGATCTCGCGATAGTTCTGGGACAGGGTGTTCTGGGGCAGGAATAACGTCATGGGACATCCTCGCGGGAGCGGCTTATTTGACGTGCCGTCCGCCGTTGACGGTCAGGGTCGTGCCGGTGACATAAGGGTTGTCTAGCAAATAGCGCAGGCTCTGGTAGATCACTTCGCTGCCGGGCTCGATGCCCAGTGCCGATTTGGCCAGAACCCTGGCGCGGTACGCCGCGTCGTCGTCGGGATTGAACAGTAGCAGGGCTGGGGCGATACCGTTGACCTTGATGTCGGGCGCGTATTTCGCGGCAAAGGACAGCGTCAGGCTGTCGAGCCCGGCTTTGCTGGCGCAGTAGCCGATGTGCTTGCTGCTGCCCCGGCGAGTCACGTCATCGCTGATGTGCACGATGTCGGCGGGGCTCGAGCGTTTGAGCAAGTCGGCACAGTGCAGGTTGATCAGGTAAGGCGCCAGCATGTGCACGCTGAACATGCGGGTGAAGGCTGCGGCTTCGGTGCCCGGGGTTTCGGCCAGCCATTCGGAGGCGTTATGGATAATCGCCCGCAAACTGTCGGTGTGGTTTTTCAGTTCGCCGATGAACGCGAGGATTCCGGCCTCGCTGGAAAAATCCGCAAACACCGCGCTCGCCCCCAGATCGCGCAGGGCTTGCACACCAGGCCGTTCGCTGCGGTAGCTGAAAATGACCGAATGGCCGTCTTCGAGCAAACGCTGCGCACAGTGCAGGCCGACACGCTGGCCGGCACCGGTGATGAGGATTGGGGCTGCGGAAGAGGTCATGAACGGCTCGCGTCGCGGTAAGAGCAAAACTATACCAGCGACGGGAGTTGTTCACCTACGTCCTGCGATGGCGTCAAAGCGGTTATTGATTTTGGGTGGTGGATGCTGCGGGCATCGGACGCGCCGATGGGGTGTGCAGCCACCCGGCCAGCAGGCGCGTCGACAGCGGAATGAAGAAATACACCATCAATGGCGTCAGGCACAGGGTGCTGACAAACACGCGGGTCAGCAAACCAGTCTCAGCCAGTAGAGGCCCCAATACAAAGTTGAACAACAGGGACACCGGAAAGAACGCCAGCCAGATCGCCACGGCCTGTTTCCAGCGTGGGGGGCGTTGGCCGACCGCGCCGAACCAGCCATCGATGCCACTGACCCGATGTTCCGAAGGGTTGGCAAACAGATCACCGCCACGTCCCAGCCAGGCAGTGCGTGATGCGGAATGCTCCCAGGCGTGCATGGTCTGCTCGTCGGCGAAGCGAAAGATAATCTGGAATTCGTCATCGTCGGGCGGCGGAGCGAGCACGCCAGAGCCGAGGTAACCGGGGAAGTCGGTGGCCAGTTGTTCGCCTTCGCGCAACCAGGCCATGAGGTCCTGATAACGCCCATTGGCGACGCGGCGCGCAACCATCAGCGTGACGGGTGAGGTAGACATTTTGTATCTCCGTATTACAAATGCGTCGCTCCGGGTAGGAGCTTTCGCTGGACACAACGCCGGGATAGGTGGGCTGCGTCTGGGAACAAGCAAGGATTATACCTTGGACTTAAGTACCAAAATCTTCAACGACGCGTTGAATGCTGCTGGTGCAATAGCGTTAGAATGGATCCAAATTTATACATGGACGTAATTCTTAATGCCTGTGGTGACCGACCTTGCACCTGGCTTGCCTTCCATCACCCCCCTGATTCGAGAAGAACTGTTTCCGATTCGTGAGGTATCGCGCCTGACAGGGGTCACCCCGGTCACGCTACGCGCATGGGAGCGGCGTTATGGTTTGATACAACCCACCCGCACCGAAAGTGGGCACCGTTTGTATTCAATGACTGATATCGAACGTGTTCGCAGCATCGTCGGCTGGATCGAACGCGGTGTCGCGGTCAGCAAAGTCGGCAAAATATTGGCCAAGACTGAACCGCTCAAAGTATTGGCACAGATCATCCCCAATGAACTCGTTCAGACCGATTACGACCGATGGCAGCAGCAGGTCCAGACCGCGGTGAGTGCTTTTGACGAAGTTCAACTGGAGCTCGTCTACGGTCAGATTTTTTCCAGTTACCCGCTGACCGTGGTGTTTCAGGACATTCTGATTCCGATCTGGAAGTTATTGCTACAACGCCATGAAGCATTCGGTCAGACGAGCGAGTGGCTTTTTCTGGATGGTTTTCTACGTGCTCGAGTGTTGCAACGCTTGCTGCTGGTGCGAGTCATGCAACCGCGACGAGTGATTGTCTGCGCCTTGGCCGACCAATGTCGTGAACTCGAAGTGCTGCTCACGGCGCTGTATCTGAGCAGTGTCGATTCGGCTATTCAGTTGTTGGCGATTGGTCAGCCTTTCGACGAGTTGATTCTGATCTGTGAGAAGATCAAACCCAAGGCATTGGTGCTGGTTTCTAGTCACGCACCGGCCAGCGAACTGCCTCGACGTTTAAATCGTCTGGCCATGAGTGTGGATTGTCAGGTGTTATTGGCAGGAGACGCGTCGGATCTGGCGCAGGAGAGCCTGGGTGGATCGTCGGTTGGTTGCCTGGGAAACGAGGGGTTA
Source organism: Pseudomonas sp. JL3 (assembly GCF_031570575.1). Classification (NCBI taxonomy): domain Bacteria; kingdom Pseudomonadati; phylum Pseudomonadota; class Gammaproteobacteria; order Pseudomonadales; family Pseudomonadaceae; genus Pseudomonas; species Pseudomonas sp. JL3. The sequence goes on along the minus strand of NZ_JAKWJK010000012.1, from coordinate 101,523 downwards.
TTGATGCGCCAGCGTCTGAAACAATTCCTGGCAGGAAACCTGGATACCTGAGATTCAGATATGCAGTGAAGGATGAGTCAGACGATGCTGCTGAAGGATGTACTGACGCAGACGTTCGGTTTCGTCCTTGTCGCTCTGGCTCAACTCATAAGCGTAGAAACCCTGCTCGGTTTCACGCTCGAAGGTGCCGCGCAACGCAATCCGCTCATAACCTGACGGGCTGAACCACAACGCGAAATGCTTTGGCGCCTTGGTTTTGTTGCGAACTTCCAACAATACCCCTTTGAACGATATTTCGTGCACCCACATCGTGCCGGGTTGCCCCTTGGCATTTTCCAGCGCCACGGGTTCTTCGAGCGCCAGGCGCCATGGCCGGATCATCGGCCCGTCTTCATAAATGCTGGGGACGCCGAGGCGTAGATGCATGGCGTGAAATTCATCTTCCACCAGGTGCAGCGGGAAGGTCATTTGCTGATTTTCGAAAGTGGCCTGGATGGTGACTTGCTCATGAGCGGCCAGGCGTGTGAGCAAATCACGAATCTGCGAACCACCGTTGACGAGCAGGCTCGACGTCGCATCCCGCACATTGAGTTGCGGGTTGTGTTGCATGTTCTGGATAAAATCCAGCTCATCCTGCGTCAGGAGTGCGTCGCGCTGCATGATTTGCTCGAAAGGAATAATTACAAAGTCATCGGTGATTGTAGTAAATGACCATTAATTCGCTGTTTGGTTTGAGCCGTTCGTCGTTTTGAGTGCGACTATTTCTGCCTGTGCCTCGGCCAATTGCGCTTCCAGCTGCGCGACTCGCTGCTGCGCCTTGACCTGAACCGTGACGTCTTTCTGCACCCCGACGAAATAGGTCTGCCCGTCGTGCGGGTTTTTTACCGTGGAAAGCGACAGTTCGTTCCAGAACGGGGTGCCGTCCTTGCGGTAATTCCTGAGGATTTCCCGGCAGGAGCCACCACTGTCCAACGCCTGCCGAATCAAGGTGAGGGATGCCTGATCCCGGTCTCCTGCCTGCAAAAAACGGCAATCCTGGTAAAGGATTTCTTCGCTGCTATAACCGGTCAGGCGTTCGAATGCCGGGTTAACGTAAATCAGGATGTTGTCTTGCTCGCCTTCCTTTTCGGCAATCACGATGCCGTCGTTGGAAGCGTCGATCACCATTTGCAGTAGAGAGGCATTGATCATCGCAGAGTCCTTTGCGTATGGATTGATACACTGCATTCTAAAAGATCAATGAGGGCGGTGCTGTTAATATCTCGTACTTTTATTTAGATTCAGGATCAGATTGATGAAAGTCGCCATCCTTTCCGGCTCGGTGTACGGCACGGCTGAAGAAGTCGCCCGCCACGCTGCAAGCATTTTGAACGCCGCCGGTTTTGAAACCTGGCACAACCCCCGCGCGACACTCGCCGATGTTCAGGCGTTTGGCCCCGAAGCATTTCTGGCGGTGACCTCGACCACCGGCATGGGCGAGTTGCCGGACAATCTGCAGCCGTTGTATTTCGCCATCCGCGATCAATTGCCCGCCGCCTGGCGTGGCTTGCCGGGCGCGGTGATCGGTTTGGGCGACTCCAGTTATGGCGATACGTTCTGCGGCGGCGGTGAGCAAATGCGTGAATTGTTTGGCGAACTGGGCGTGCGCGAAGTCCTGCCGATGCTGCGACTGGACGCCAGCGAAACCGTGACGCCGGAAACCGACGCCGAGCCTTGGCTGGCAGACTTGGTCAGCGTTCTGCGGGACTGACTGGCCTTTATTGGCGGCAGTGCTCTGAGATGGATCCAGACTCACCCGCGCACTGACTCGCTCGGCCATCAAGCTGGCTGCCAATGCAACTACACGAAGTCCGGGGGCTGACTAGACTGCTGTAACGCAGCAAAAACAATAAAAAGCAGAAAAATAAAAAAGGGAATTCATGCCGTGAGCGTAGCCCCCGTCCAATCGCCACACAGTATCAAAGACCAGGTCAGTGCCGCCGAATGGCAGACCCGCCTCGATCTGGCTGCCTGTTATCGTCTGGTCGCCCTGCATGGCTGGGATGATCTGATTTTCACGCATATTTCCGCCAAGGTGCCGGGCACTGAAGACTTCCTGATCAACCCCTTCGGGCTGATGTTCCATGAAATGACTGCGTCGAGCCTGGTCAAGGTCGATCAGGCCGGCAACAAGTTGATGGACAGTCCTTACGAGATCAACCCGGCGGGTTACACCATCCACAGCGCCGTGCATGAAGTCCGTCATGACGTCGCATGTGTGCTGCACACCCATACGGCAGCAGGGGTGGCGGTCTCGGCGCAGAAGCAGGGCATCTTGCCGATCAGCCAGCAGTCCTTGTTTGTTCTGTCCAGCCTGGCCTATCACGCCTACGAAGGCGTTGCGCTGAACCATGAAGAGAAGGCGCGGCTGCAAGCCGACCTTGGGGAAAACAATTTCCTGATGCTGCACAACCACGGTCTGCTGACCTGTGGCGGCACCATCGCCGACACGTTCCTGATGATGTTTACCTTCCAGCGCGCCTGCGAGATTCAGGTGCTGGCGCAGAACGGTGGTGCGGAGCTGATCGCCATCGAACCGCAGATTCTGGCGGGCGCCAAGGCGATGATCGCCGGTGTCACCAAAAGTGCTCAAGGGATGGGCGGCGCGCTGGCCTGGCCGGCGCTGCTGCGCAAACTCGATAAACAAGACCCGGGTTATAAACTCTAAATGGCCCTCGCCGAGATTCCCCTGTGTGTCTGGCGCAAATGCGGCCAGACGTTCGTATTTCGCGGTGAGACTATCCGCTATTGGGCCGCGGGGCAGGGCGAGCCGCTGTTGCTGATCCATGGCTTCCCGACCGCCAGTTGGGACTGGCATTACCTGTGGCAACCGCTGGCGCAGCGCTATCGGGTGATTGCCTGCGACATGCTCGGCTTCGGCGATTCGGCCAAACCGGTGAGTCACGACTACAGCCTGCTGGAACAGGCCGATCTGCAACAGGCCTTGCTGGCGCATCTGAACGTTGAGCAACCCGTTCACGTGTTGGCACATGATTATGGCGACAGCGTGGCCCAGGAACTGCTGGCCCGGCACTATGAAACGCGCGCTGATATCGCCAGTTGCGTGTTTCTCAATGGCGGGCTGTTTCCCGAAACCCATCGCCCGGTGTTGATGCAAAAACTCCTGCTCAGCCCCTTGGGCTGGATGATCGGGCGAGCCTTTACCCGTGACGCGCTGGTGAAGAGTTTTCAGCAGGTGTTCGGTCCGAAGACCCGGCCCACGGAAAGTGAACTGGATGATTTCTGGAGCCTGGTCGACAGCAATCGCGGGCAACGGATCATGCACAAATTGATCGGCTATATCCCGCAGCGCCGTGTCCAGCGTGAACGTTGGGTCAGCGCCATGCAGCGCGGCGAGGTGCCGCTACGGGTCATTGATGGCGAGGTCGATCCGGTGTCCGGCGCGCACATGGTGGCACGCTATCGGCAACTGATTCCCGACCCGGACACCGTGCTGCTGCCTGAGATCGGCCATTACCCGCAGATCGAAGCGCCGGCGCAGGTGCTCGAGCACTATCTGGAGTTTCGCGACCGGCTGGTTTCACCGCCGCTCAAAGTGGCGTGTTCCTGATTATCCCGCTGCCTTATCGTGCACCATTCAGCCGCCCCCGTGTTTATTGTGACCGGCAGCCCCGTGCCTGACACTCGCACTCATTGTCCCCTTGGCCTGCTGGAGTTTCCCATGAATGAGTCTGTGCGCTTCGAAGATAAAGTGGTGATTGTCACCGGTGCGGGCGGCGGCTTGGGGCGGGCGCATGCGTTGCTGTTCGCCAGACAGGGCGCCAAAGTGCTGGTCAATGATCTCGGCGGTTCGGCTCAAGGTGAAGGCGCCAATGCTTCGGCGGCCGATCGTGTGGTAACGGAGATTCGTGAAGCGGGCGGTACCGCCGAGGCGAACCATGACTCCGTCACCGACGGTGACAAAATCGTCCAGAATGCCCTCGACACATTCGGCCGTGTCGATGTTGTGGTGAACAACGCCGGCATCCTGCGGGACAAGACCTTTCACAAAATGGACGACAGCGACTGGGACCTGGTTTACCGCGTCCACGTCGAAGGCGCCTACAAGGTCACCCGCGCCGCCTGGCCACACCTGCGCGAGCAAAACTATGGACGCGTGATTTTCACCGCGTCGACTTCGGGCATCTACGGCAACTTCGGCCAGTCCAACTACGGCATGGCCAAACTCGGTCTCTATGGCCTGACCCGAACACTGGCCATCGAAGGCCGCAAGAACAACATTCTGGTCAACGCCATCGCCCCGACCGGCGGCACCCGCATGACCGAAGGCCTGATCCCGCCGCAAGTGTTCGAACAACTCAAACCGGAACTGGTCAGCCCGCTGGTGGTGTACCTGGCCAGCGAGCAGTGCCAGGAAACGTCCGGGCTGTTCGAAGTGGGTGGCGGCTGGATGGGCAAGGTGCGCTGGGAGCGTAGCCTGGGCGCAGGGTTTGATCCGCGGGTGGGTTTTTCACCGGAAGATGTGGCGGCGCATTGGGAGCAGATCTGTGATTTCGAAGGCGCGGCGCATCCGAAGGACAATATTGAGGCGTTGAAGGAAATGATGGAGAACTTGCAGAGGTATTCGTAATGAGGTTTGAGGTCACCCAGTCGACGGCAGGTGATTGGGTGGCCTATTTGGCTATCGCTCGTATTTTTTTTCAGTCACGAATTTTGGCGCTTTCCAGTGTGGGCCTTTGATAGCAATAGCCAAATCGCCCTCAGCCAATATGCCCTCCTCGAATAGCTCCTCGTAAGTCTTGCACAGCTCACCACGGGCGATCACTTCGAAGCGATAACGCCCAAACAGCATGTCAATCGAGGGGAATGCCAAGCCGATAGCCAACACTGATAGCAGATCTCTTACAGATTCGTTTCGGACAGCTTGTTCGAGTTTCGCTAATGATGTTTTCGATCCACAACCTCCTTCGAAAGCCAGAATTTCCTGCCGTTTGGCGGCCTCAATGGCTTCGTCCGTATAACGAAGTCTTTCGTCGTTGCCGAGTTTGAAATCCTCAAGCGCTGCAGTATGAACATCGTTCCAGAGGGAAGCATTTTTCTTCGGTATGAAATCATCAGGAATGCCCATGGCTCTAAGTCTTACCATCACACGAAGAGTATGTGCATAGAAGCGCCGGTCGGTATCGGTCATCTCAAATTTGCCCTCCAGAGTGTCCTTCAGGCGCTGAACCATGATGCTGTCAGCACCCGAGCCACTTCTTGCAATGGCATACATTTCTTCCGATTCAGCTTTGTCTCTATCCGTCATACGTTGCGCTCGCTGCAAAGAGTTTTTAGTTTTTGCCGAGTAATTAACGTACACCAGCTTGCGAAGAGACGTGTCTGGTAGGTGAGTAAGCGTATGCCTGCATTATTGTGTGAATAATTGCAGGAGTAGATGTCAGTCAGAACATTGCTGGCCAAATAAAGGATGTTTCGTACAGAACGGTGGGATGTAGCTTTCACGACTTTTGTCGACTAAGCGGTATGAGGGAGCAAGCACCTATAGCCTGCTCCCATTAATTTTTATTGCTCAGGTTTGAATCCTGGCTTTCCGTTTGCCGCTCGCCATTGTTTTATGGCATTTAGTGCTCCGGCAGCACTGTCTTCGACGCCATCTTCCGGATAATACAAAATATCAGATCCGTTCGGGTGTTCCGAAGTGTCTACTATGTTGTCAACGATTGCGTCGTGTTCTTTTTCTGATGAGTAATCGCCTTCAAATAATCTGTTGATAAGGCTGGCGTACTCTAGTTCTGTGTAATCTTCGAATTTTTTCTTAAGTTTAATCATGACGCTTCTCCTTTTTGGAGTGGGTGTCGATGTGTTGCTTTGGTGTTAATAGTGTCAGGTTGGTCATGTCGTAAACTGAACCGCCCTCATTGATCGGCTTTATATGGTGGATTTCAATTTTCTTTCTTCCGCCAACTTGTTCTGAAAAACGCGTGCTAGGTGAAAGACCTCTTCTAATATCAGCCCTGTTAATTGTAGTGAATTGAGCAACTAATGACTGTTCTTTTGCTACAGCCTTCCAGAATACCCGGCGAAATGCTGTTTTGTGTGGTTAAGCGGGCGTCCAATAGCTTTATCTGCTCGGCCAGGAACTTCGCCTCGTAAGCTGCGGCGTAAGAGATATTCCATTTTTCTACTGCTCTGTAATAACCCATTTGCCCTGAGCGACGACCCGCGGGGGCCTCGAAACCCTTGGTCAGTGGGTCATGGCCATAATAAAGATTGGCTATTCTTATCTGTTCTTGATGATCTGTCCTTGCTTTGAAAAGTTGCAGCTTAAGCGTCCGTAACTCAATCTCAAGAGCATCGGTTCCAGGGGGGATCACAGTAGCAACAGCCGCTCTTGTCTTTGCGAGTTCGGCATCGGTTATATGAAAGATGTTCTTGATGTTTTCGTTGAAGAGTTCCTCGGTATAAGCATTGTTGTCATTCAGCCAATCAGTGGCGGAATCCATTAAGTCATATCCACGATCGGAGTGGTCGGGCCCTGATGCGCCCCCGGCGCCAAATCCGAAACCAAAAGGCGATGAAGGCTTGCGAGGTATACCTCTATTAACAAGGATGTTTTTTTCTTGCGGCATATCGAATTCCTTTCGATTGCAATACTGGAATAGCCATGCCGGCATCCAAATGATGACGGCCGTTTATGGTCCTGTGTGTCAGCGCCATCCAGGGCGCCGAGAAAGACTATAAATTCCATCGTAAAAGCCGGGCAGGTGAGCGTTTCCGACGTTTATGTAGGAATCGAGAAGTTTCTTGCCTGAAATGGAGAAGCATCTTGTAATAACACGCGTACAAAGCCTGATTGCCAGACAAATCCATCACCCATAAAAAAGGCCGCTGCAAACGCAGCGGCCAAAGTAAGACGTTGGATCAAGGAGCAACAAATCAACGTCAGTGAACACGGGGCGATGAGTCGAAAAAATACGCTTCAAATCATCTGGATACTGTCGCCAACGGGGGGGCTATCATCCCCGTCGCTTCATGCTTTCAGGCCGTTTGCCGTGAAAGCCCGGCAAGAATAAGGGCTTGAGCGCAAAGGAAAAATAGCGATTCCAGACATGCACTGTTGCAGTCTCAGCAACAGTCGCAGGCTGACCCCTGTAGCAGCTGCCGAAGGCTGCGTTCGGCTGCGAAGCAGTCGTAAACCCTGAATCCACAATGTGCCTGACGGAACGCAGTGCCTGATTTTGCGGCTGCTGCGCAGCCGAACGCAGCCTCGCGAGCTCGGCAGCTGCTACCAGCGAACGCAGCCAGCGGCAGCAGCTACACGTCTTGCTTCATCCATGTCCCATGCGCTGCGCTGATAACCCTCCATCCAGCCCATCCATACCCTGCGCAAACCCCCGTCCCATGCGGGCATTCATCCTTTGGAGGTACAACGCGAATACCTCCTTGGTGCGCTTATCGCTCCCGGCGCGCGGCAGTAGGGTGGGGCCTTCTGTCACTCACCGGGGAAGACGCATGACAAAAACAACAATGCGCGCCATCTTCAAACCGCAAGCGCTGGCCGCTGCGGTGGCCTTGGGTTGCTGTGCCCAGGCACAGGCGGTTTCATTCAACATCGGCGAAATCGAGGGGCAGTTCGATTCCTCGTTGTCCGTCGGCGCGAGCTGGGGCATGCGCGATGCCGACAAGTCGCTGGTGGGCACCGTCAATGGCGGGACCGGCCAATCTTCGACCGGTGACGACGGACGCCTGAACTTCAAGAAAGGCGAGACCTTCTCCAAGATCTTCAAAGGTATCCACGACCTTGAATTGAAGTACGGCGACACGGGTGTGTTCGTCCGTGGCAAGTACTGGTACGACTTCGAGCTCAAGGACGAAGACCGTGAGTTCAAGCAGATCAGTGACAACGGCCGCAAAGAGGGCGCCAAGTCTTCGGGCGCGCAGATCCTCGATGCATTCGTCTATCACAATTATTCCATTGCCGATCTGCCGGGCACCGTGCGCGCCGGCAAACAGGTGGTCAGCTGGGGTGAAAGTACCTTCATCGGCAACTCGATCAACAGCATCAACCCGGTCGACGTTTCCGCGTTCCGGCGCCCTGGCGCGGAGATCAAGGAAGGCCTGATTCCGGTGAACATGCTGTTCGCTTCTCAGGGCCTGACCGACCAGCTCACGGTGGAAGGTTTCTACCAACTGGAGTGGGATCAGACGGTTCTCGACAACTGCGGCACCTTCTTCGGCGTCGACGTGGCGGCGGACGGTTGCAACACCGGTTACACCGTCGGCAGCCCGGCGATTGCCCCGTTGGCGCCGCTGGCGGCAGCCTTTGGCCAACCGATACAGGTCTCCCGCGAGGGTGTGATCATTCCTCGCGGCGGCGACCGCGATGCCCGGGATTCGGGGCAGTGGGGCACAGCCTTGCGCTGGCTCGGTGACGACACCGAATACGGCCTCTACTTCATGAATTACCACAGTCGCACACCGACCGTCGGCACCACCACCGCCGGACTGTCGACACTGGCCAGCCTGCCGGGCATGGTCAGCATTGCCAACCGTCTGGCCCCGGGTAGTGGTTCGGGCCTGGCGCAAAGCGTGATGCTCGGGCGCGGCCAGTATTACCTCGAATACCCGGAAGACATTCGTCTGTACGGTGCGAGCTTCTCCACCACTTTACCCACCGGCACTGCCTGGACCGGCGAAATCAGTTACCGGCCCAACGCTCCGGTGCAGGTCAACACCAACGACCTGACCCTGGCGTTGCTTAACCCGATCGCGGGCGGCGCCGCATCGCCTGTCGCGACCCGGCCAGGTGCCGACAACACCGGTTACCGCCGCAAGGAAGTGACCCAGGTCCAAAGCACCCTGACGCACTTCTTCGACCAAGTGTTGGGCGCCCAACGATTGACCCTGGTCGGTGAAGCTGCGGTGGTACGAGTCGGTGGTCTGGAGTCGCGGAGCAAGCTGCGTTATGGCCGTGATTCGGTCTATGGCCAGTACGGTTTCGGTGGCGATACCGATGGCTTCGTCACCTCAACTTCCTGGGGCTACCGCGCCCGGGCGATTCTCGATTACGCCAACGTGATCGGCGGAATCAACCTCAAACCCAACCTGTCCTGGTCCCATGACGTCGCCGGTTACGGTCCCAACGGGCTGTTCAACGAAGGCGCCAAAGCGGTCAGCGTCGGTGTCGATGCCGATTACCGCAACACCTATACCGCGAGCCTCAGTTACACCGACTTCTTCGGCGGTGACTACAACGTCCTGGAAGACCGTGACTTCCTGGCGCTGAGCTTCGGTATGAACTTCTGATCTGGCTGAGAAGGATGATGTTAATGCGCAAGATGATTCTGCAATGCGGCGCCCTGGCCCTGAGCCTGCTGGCCGCCAACGTGATGGCGGCAGTCTCGCCGGAAGAAGCCAACAAGCTTGGCGCGACACTCACGCCACTGGGCGCCGAGAAGGCCGGCAACGCCGACGGCTCGATCCCGGCCTGGACCGGTGGCATCCCGAAAAACGCCGGTGCAGTCGATGGCAAAGGCTTCCTGGCTGACCCGTTCGCCAGCGAAAAACCGTTGTTCACCATCACCGCCGCGACTGTTGATAAGTACAAGGACAAGCTTTCGGATGGCCAGGTGGCGATGTTCAAACGCTACCCGGAAACCTACAAGATCCCGGTCTACCCGACCCATCGCACCGTGGCCCTGCCGCCGGAAATCTACGAATCGGCCAAGCGCAGCGCGCTGAACGTGACCAGCATCAACGACGGTAACGGTCTGGCCAATTTCACCGGCAACCGCTACTACGCATTCCCGATTCCGAAGAACGGCGTCGAGGTGCTGTGGAACCACATCACCCGTTACCACGGCGGCAATCAGCGACGCATCATCACCCAGGTGACCCCGCAGACCAACGGCAGCTACACGTCGATCCGCTTCGAGGAAGAAATCGCCGTACCGCAACTGATGAAGGATCTGGACCCGGACAAAGCCGCCAACGTGCTGACCTTCTTCAAGCAGTCGGTGACCGCGCCGGCGCGGCTGGCGGGGAACGTGCTGCTGGTGCACGAAACCCTTGATCAGGTGAAAGAGCCGCGGCTGGCGTGGATCTACAACGCCGGTCAACGTCGGGTACGTCGTGCGCCGCAAGTGGCCTACGACGGTCCGGGCACCGCCGCTGACGGCCTGCGCACCTCGGATAACTTCGACATGTTCTCCGGTGCACCGGATCGCTACGACTGGAAACTGATCGGCAAAAAGGAAATGTACATTCCCTACAACAGCTACAAACTCGACTCGCCGAGCCTCAAGTACGATGACGTGGTGAAGGCCGGGCACATCAACCAGGACTTGACCCGCTACGAGTTGCACCGGGTCTGGGAAGTGGTCGGCACGGTCAAGCCGAGCGAGCGACACATCTACGCCAAACGCCATATGTACCTCGATGAAGACAGCTGGCAAGTGGCGCTGGCGGATCATTACGACGGTCGCGGTCAACTGTGGCGGGTGGGCGAAGGTCACGCCCAGTATTACTACGATCACCAGACTCCGGCCTACACCTTGGAGGCGCTCTACGACATCATTGCCGGTCGATACATTGCCCTGGGAATGAAGAACGAAGAGAAGCACAGCTTCGAATTCGGCTTCGACGCCAAGTCTGCGGACTACACCCCGTCGGCCCTGCGCGCCGAGGGTGTTCGGTAAGGGTTTTGATACATCGGCATCACGAGAGGCGACCTGCGGGTCGCCTTTTTTATGGGCGCCAATCAGCGTCCTGAATACTTCTCAACAAGCGGGTTGGAGAGGGCTAGGGTGGCCGGACAATTATAAAAAGGCACGCCGCAATGACCGCCATGACTCCGTGTCTGGACCGTTCTGGATTCCTGCCCCGCCTGTCCTCTCATCACCTGTCGCGGGCTCGCTTGAGCGAACCGTTACTGGCCTCAACGGCACGGGTTAAATTGCTCTGTGCACCCGCCGGCAGTGGCAAGAGCGCGCTGCTCGCCGAATGCCTGTTGCAGGCGCCAACCCAGTGTCGAGTGCATTGGTTGCCATTGTCCGGGGTGGCGTCGAGCGCGGCGGATTTTCGTCATCGTCTGGCAGAGACGCTGGGGCTGGCCTCATCGGATGAAACCGGATTGCTGGGTGACCTGGCGCGATTGCAGACGCCGACCTGGCTGTTTCTCGATGACTATTGCCGCCTGCCGAATCCGGAGCTGGACCAGTTACTGGATCGTATGCTGGCAATCAGCAGTCCGATGCTGACCTGGTGGTTGGGTGCTCGTCGCCGGCCGCAATGCAACTGGCCAAGATTGCTGCTCGATGACGAGTTGTACGACTGCGAAAGCGCCTCGCTGGCATTCATTCCAGGTGAAGTCGAGCAGATATTGCAGCCCTGGGTACCGGAGCAGGCCAGTAAGGTGGCGAGTCGCATCATCCAGCGCACCGGCGGCTGGTGTGCCGGTGTGCGGATTGCATTGCTGCACAAGTGCGACTGGTCGCGTCAGGACAAACCCCTGGGACGGGCGGACACCTTGCTCGATTACCTGGAGCATGAGTTGTTCAGCTCGCTGACGCCTGAGCTGAGCGAGGTCTGGCGCGTACTGGCTCACTTGCCACGCTTTAATGCCCGGCTGTGCGATCACCTGTTCGGGGCCGGGGAGGGCGCTCAGTACTTGCGGACCTTGCAAGCGCTGGGTTGCTTTATCGAACCTTGGAAAGACTCCACCGACTGGCTACAGATTTTCACCCCGTTCACTCAGTTGTTGCGCGATGAGCAATGGCCGGCGGGTCGCTCCTGGCATCGCCGCGCCTGCCAATGGTTCTGTGCCGAACAGGACTGGAAGTCGGCCTTCGAACAGGCATTGCTCGCCGAGGAATACGAAGTGGCGGTCAGCCTGTTGCAACACTTCAGTTTCGAGCATTTGTTCGAGGAGCAGACGGTGGTGTTGTTGTTGCGTTTGCATGAGCAGCAAGGCGGGGAACTGACGCTGGGCAGCCCGCAATTGGTCGGATTGATTACAGCTGCGCTGTTGTTCGCCGGACGTTTCGAACAGGCGACCGATTGCATCGCACATTTGTCGCGCTTCATGCCGCAGCCGTCAGCACTTCTGCAGCAGCAGTTGATCGCACGATGGCGAGCGCAACAGGGTTGGTTATTGCATTTGCAGGGGCGTATGGACTGCTCGCGCGCGCATTTTATCGACGCACTGAGCGAGCTCGGTCCGGACCTCTGGACCGTGCGTTTGATATGTCTGTCCGGTTTGACGCAACAGGCGCTGCTCAGGGGCGAGCTCGACGTGGCCCAGGCCATAAACCGTGAGGCGTTGTGCCTGGCGCGAGCCCAGGGTTCTCTGGTGTTCGAAGGTTTGCTGGAACTCGATCATGCGCAATTGCTGGAGCAACGGGGCGCGGCGCTGCGGGCCGAAAGTCTGCTGACCAATATGCATGAATTACTCAGCCGGCAGCCTGATCGGCCCACGCCGTTACTGGGGCGAATTGCGTTACGCCGAGGGCGACTGGCCCTGCTCCAGGGACAGGACGAACGTGCAGGCGAGTTCTTTCAGACCGGGGTGGAGGATTGCTTACGCAGCCACGATAAACGGGTGTTATACGGCTTTCTCGGTCAGGCGCAACTGGCCGCCAATCGAGGCGACTATGGCCAGGCTTTTGTCCATCTGCGTGACGCCGAACGGCTGATGCAACAATGGCAGATTCCGGACGGGGTCTACCGTGGCGTGCTGTTGCAGGTCAGTAGTCATTTCTGGTTGCAACAGGGACGCCCCGAATTGGCCCATGAAGCGTTGAGTCGTGTGCTGCGGCACTATCGCGGACCGCAGGCTCGACAGGCCCCACCTGCCACACTGCAGTTGATTGCGCGCGTCGAGTATCAGTTGATATTGGCGCAATTTCATTTGAAGCAAACAGACGATTCTGTTGTCCGCTTACAGGCTCTGTTAGATCAGGCGCAACACAGCGGGATGCGTGGGCTGGAAGCAGAGCTGCATTTTGCGGTGGCCGAAGTGGCATGGTTAACGGGCGAGCGCATCTTGATGCTCGATTCGCTACTCGCAGGTCTGGAGCTAGTCAAACACTGCAATCTGAAACAGGCTCAGCAGGAACTACTGTTGCGTCAGCCTCATTTGTTGAAAGCTATAACGGAGGTGGAGTTGACATTCGAGCAAGCTGTGCCCGTCGTCGATAGCCAACTATTGAGTAGACGTGAAACGGAAGTGCTTGAGTTGGTTGCACAGGGACATTCCAATCAGCAGATTGCCGAGAAATTATTTATTTCATTGCATACGGTAAAAACTCATGTAAGAAGAATTCATGGGAAGTTGGGTGTTGTGCGCAGGACGCAAGCCGTTGCAAAGGCGAGGTTGTTGGGCGGGTGTGGATAATTAAGTTGATACATATATTCAGGGCGGGAAAGGTTACGAATTGTGTTGGGTTGAGTGTCGAAATGTTTTATTTCTGTTGTTAATAATTTGAATGCTATTGCGGGTTTTATTTAAAGGAGAATTCGACTAGTTTGAGTCCTGATTAAATGGCATGGCGCTATTTTTATAAAAGGAAGTTTTAAACTATGATCGAAAATAAACGTTTGTTCGCATATGAAAACAATGTTCTGAATTCATCGATGTATTCAGCTGAGGGTATGCAGCGTTTCAAGGAGCTGGAATCGAGTCTTATCGACAGTGAGAACGCACTGATAAATGCACTGGGCGAACACGCTTCTCTCAAGGCATTTGCCCGGATGCGCATTAAAGCATGGGCCAATAGCGCAATGGGCACGTCTCTGGAACCGGATGAAATTATAGTAAAGTCACAATACATTCTAAAAGTTGGCGGGCGTGAAATCGTTCAGGACGATCAGCGTTCGCTGACAGAGTTTGTTATTTTTGGCCTGCATGATCAGTACGCTCGTTCCAGCCTGGCTTTCGAAGGCAATCAAGTGCCGACCGGGCTCACTCGGGGGCGTCTGGAAGGCTGGTTGGCAAATGTCGATGTGCGTTCGGATTTTGCTGCATTGTGGGTGCATCCCCCATCGCAGCCGGTTATTAATGCCATGCAAGAACGAATGGCCAGACATATCGAATTCTCCACGTTCCGTCACCAAAATGAACGCTATTACCAGCCTCTTGATGCTCTTCAGATCAATCAATATCTGGCAGGCGCTTCACATATATCGATGAGTGGAATCATTTTTCCCAATTCCGGTGCCCCCATGAAAAATATGTGGGTGTTCGCGGATAAACGCACACCCGGGATTAATAATATTTTGTACGCGCCCCAGGCTCCGGATGGAGTAGTCTGGCGCACATTTAGAGAGGTTGTCGAACTCGAAAGTCACATCGTTGCATGGGCGAGACAATATCCTGACTTCATCGATTCTCACGTTATCAGTCTCCAACGAACGACAGCACATCAATACATGCAGGAGGTCATCAGTCACAACAGGCAGTGGCGAAATGGCGATGTCAGACTTACGGCTATGCAATCAGAACCCGGTCGACCTCTATCGGGAGCCGCGGCCAGTGATTTGAGATGGCAGGCCTTCGAAGCAATTTCCGTAGCACCTGCAGAATATCGTCGATTACCGATTTCCGTTCGTCAGGAATTTGCTCGACTACATACAGAGTTAGCAGCGCTTTACACCGTTGAAAGCCTTGATGTCGGATTTATGTCCTATGAGCAGTTTACTTATGACTTGATTAAGTCGAGGGTGGAAGGTGTTCTGCAAGATCGCGGTGAAGTGGTAAAGGTAGATCCAGACAAAATTATCGTCGAGCTGACGCCGAGCGAAAAAATGACACTCACGTCGCTGATGATCAATGAAAAACACTTCGATGCGTATGAGCGTGAGGGCATGACATCAAGCGGTTATCCGCGCTACTACGTAATGGCAGGGCACCCCGTTCTGAAGAGTCTGGATATCCGTGACATTGCAAACTGGACCAAGTTACGGCCAGGTGAAAAGTACATCAATATGCTGAAGGACCGCTTTCTGAATCCAAACGATTCAGCGTATACATTTAGGCGCGAAGTTCATTTTGAACGCCAGCATACAGAGATGTATCGAGCGGCGTTGGCGGAACGCTTCAGTGGAGGGCTGACCAGTGATCAGTTCAATCGAATAAAACAGCTGATTATTTCTCTGGAGAAGTCGCAAGCTCATTTGACGCATCCGCTTGGCGATGCGCCGTCTCTTGAAGACAGTGTTTATCGCTTCCATTTCGGCAGGCGTCGACCCGTAAAGGGAGTTTATGTTTTCAGGATAACCGAAGATTGGCTCTATACCCCTCATGCGCCAGACGGCAAGTGGTTCCGTCCGCTGGATCATATTGTGAACGCGATACGCTACGGGGCTTTGACCGAGTACTTCCTGGATCGAGTCCGGCTCATCGATCAACCCGCAGTCAATGAATACTTTGATGCAGTGCGTGACATCAAAAGGAGAACCGCGGCTCCGGGGTTGGAAATAGGTAGCCGTGTTCGGGATATCTATACTTCTTACAATGACATGGTTCAGTTCGTTATCGATGATGTAGATTTCAAGACTACGAGTTTGGCGGAAATTATCAGCGCACTGGTTTACAAGAACGTCATGCTGGCTGCTACGGTGATCAGCATCGTTATCCCCCCGGTAGGTCTGGCAGCCAGCGCAGTGAAGATCACCAAAAGCCTATTGGAGGGGGCTCAATCCTGGCATCTCGCAGACAGGGATGCGGCTTTTACCAGTTTCCAGGAGGCTCTGATTGAGTTGGCGACTCTTGGGTATGGCAAGTACGAGAAGTTGGGGGCGACATCGGTGACGAAAACCCAGAAAACACTGATCGGGTTTATCAAGGATGCGAGGAAAGTTGCTGAAATGGTATCGACGGCTACCGGACAGAAGATCGATCACGAGCTGTTGAAAGAAATCGTTGACGATGTTCTTGCGGAACTGGGTTCTGGCGGCAGCAAGACGACCGTGCGTTAAACGGCGATAGCAGTCCTACGCATAATTGAACGTCAAATAGGGTGGGCTACCGGTTCATACCCCATCCGCCAACTCACGGCCCGGGTCGCCGCCAGCAACCGCTGCGCCGCCGGGCCGTTTTCATCGGCATGGAACAACGAGGTCGGGCCAACAATGGTCATTACTGCCGCCACCTGCCCAATAGCGTTGAACACCGGCGCCGACAAGGCATCGACTCCCGGCATCAGTAAACCATGCACATGGTGCAGACCGCGGTCGCGGATCTGTTCGCACAAAGTCGCATAGGCCTGATCATCCGCCAAGGCATGGGAGTTGCCGGTTTGCAGTTCTCGCTCGCGCAAGTCCATGGTTTCGCGCTTGGGCAGATAAGCACCGAACACTAAACCTGTGGACGAACTGAGCAATGGCAACACCGAACCCAATTGCGTCACCACCGTCACTGCGCGTATAGCCGGCTCGATATGCACCACCGTCGCGCCCAAATTGCCCCATACCGCCAAAAAACAGGTTTCGTTCAGATCGTCTCGCAGTTCGGCCAAGGGCAGGGCAGCGACTTTCAGCACGTCCATACTGTTCAGGGCTGCCAGGCCAACCCGAAGCGCTTCGCGGCCCAGACCGTAGTGGTTGGTGGCCGTGTTTTGCTCGGCAAACCCGCTGGCGATCAGCGCCTGCAAATAGCGGTGAACCTTGCTCGCCGGCATCTGTACGTGTTCGGCCAGGCGTGACAACGAAGTCGAGGGCGACAGCTCGGCAAGCGCCTTGAGGATGTCGGTACCGACTTCGGCCGAGCGGACTTTCTGTTTACCGTTGCTTTCGCTGGTCATGGAGGCGGTGTGATCCCGGGACGAATGGGCGTCTTTATAGCTTGACGGTCAATACCAATCAAATTACGTTATGCGTAATTGAATTACGATAAAAATAACCCAGGCGTGCCAAGACCTCTTCAGCAGAGTGACAGGCCATTGCCTACTCCCGTTCAGGAGGCTCCATGAACCTCGATTCAACGGCGCCAGCGCTGGCTTATCAGTCAGGCTTTGGCAACGAATTCAGCAGCGAAGCGTTGCCGGGCGCACTGCCCGTCGGCCAGAACTCCCCGCAAAAAGCCCCTTATGGCCTGTACACCGAACTGTTCTCCGGTACGGCCTTTACCATGCCTCGCAGCGAAGCACGGCGGACCTGGATGTACCGCATTCAGCCGTCGGCCAATCACCCGGCATTCGTCAAACTGGATCGGCAACTGGCCGGCGGCCCACTGGGTGAAGTGACCCCCAATCGCCTGCGCTGGAACCCCTTGGACATTCCGACCGAACCCACCGATTTCATTGACGGGCTGGTGAGCATGGCCGCCAACTCGGGCGCGGAAAAACCGGCCGGGATCAGTATCTATAACTACCGCGCCAATCGCTCCATGGAGCGCGTGTTCTTCAACGCCGACGGCGAACTGTTGCTGGTGCCGGAACTGGGCCGCTTGCGCATCACCACCGAACTGGGCGTGCTGGAGTTGGAACCGCTGGAAATCGCCGTTCTGCCGCGCGGGTTGAAATTCCGCGTCGAACTGCTCGACTCGCAAGCCCGCGGCTACATCGCCGAAAACCATGGCGCGCCTCTGCGCCTGCCGGACCTGGGGCCGATTGGCAGCAATGGCTTGGCCAACCCCCGCGACTTCCTGACCCCGGTGGCTCATTACGAGAACCTCAAGCAACCGACGACCCTGGTGCAGAAGTTCCTCGGCCAGTTGTGGGGTTGCGAGCTCGATCATTCGCCGCTGAACGTGGTCGCCTGGCACGGCAATAACGTGCCGTACAAATATGACCTGCGCCGTTTCAATACCATCGGCACGGTCAGTTTCGATCACCCGGATCCATCGATTTTTACCGTCCTGACCTCGCCGACCAGCGTGCATGGTTTGGCCAACCTGGACTTCGTGATCTTCCCGCCACGCTGGATGGTCGCCGAGAAAACCTTCCGTCCACCGTGGTTCCACCGCAACCTGATGAACGAATTCATGGGCCTGATCCAGGGCGAGTACGATGCCAAGGCCGAAGGTTTCGTGCCTGGCGGCGCCTCGTTGCACAGCTGCATGAGCGCCCATGGCCCCGACGGCGAGACCTGCACCAAGGCGATCAACGCGGAACTGGCGCCGGCTAAAATCGATAACACCATGGCCTTCATGTTCGAGACCAGCCAGGTGTTGCGCCCGAGCCGATTCGCCCTGGACTGCCCGCAACTGCAAAACAATTACGACGCCTGCTGGGCCACGTTGCCCGCCACTTTCGACCCGACCCGGAGATAATCCATGACTCAGACTTCCATCACTCGTAGCTGGGTTGCCTCCGCCAACGGCCACGCGGATTTCCCGCTGCAAAACCTGCCGTTGGGCGTGTTCAGCGTGAAGGGCTCCGCTCCGCGCAGTGGCGTGGCGATCGGCGACCATATTTTTGATCTGGAAGCGGCACTGGATGCTGGCCTGTTCGATGGCCTTGCGAAGAGAGCAGTCGAAGCCACCCGTGGCGGTCAATTGAATGCGTTCTTCGAATTGGGCCGCGAGGCTCGTGTCGCTTTGCGCGAACGCCTGCTGGAACTGTTCGCCGAAGGCAGCACCCTGCACGGCAAAATCGAGGCCCAAGGCGCAAAACTGCTGCCGCTGGCGGCGGATTGCGAAATGCACCTGCCGGCGAAGATCAACGACTACACCGATTTCTACGTGGGCATCGAGCATGCGCAAAATGTCGGCAAACTGTTCCGCCCGGACAACCCGTTGCTGCCGAACTACAAGTACGTGCCGATTGGTTATCACGGCCGCGCTTCGACCATTCGCCCGTCCGGCACTGATGTGCGTCGTCCGAAAGGCCAAACCCTGCCGGCCGGCCAGACCGAGCCGACGTTTGGCCCGTGCGCACGTCTGGACTACGAACTGGAATTGGGTATCTGGATCGGCCAGGGCAACGCGATGGGCGACTCCATCGCCATCGGTGACGCCGCCGACCACATCGCCGGTTTCTGTCTGCTCAACGATTGGTCGGCGCGCGATATCCAGGCTTGGGAATACCAGCCGCTGGGTCCGTTCCTGTCCAAGAGTTTCATCACCAGCATTTCGCCGTGGGTGGTGACGGCCGAAGCGCTGGAGCCGTTCCGTCGTGCGCAGCCTGCGCGCCCGGAAGGCGATCCGCAGCCGTTGCCGTACCTGTTCGACAAACGCGATCAGGCCGCCGGTGCCTTCGACATCGAACTCGAAGTGCTGCTGCTGACCGAGTCGATGCGCGAACAAAATCTGCCAGCCCATCGCCTGACCCTCAGCAACACCCAACACATGTACTGGACCGTTGCACAACTCGTTGCGCACCACAGCGTCAACGGCTGCCAGTTGCAGGCCGGTGATCTGTTCGGTTCGGGCACGCTGTCCGGTCCTGAAAGCGGCCAGTTCGGCAGCCTGCTGGAAATCACCGAGGGTGGTAAGAAGCCGATCGAACTGGCGTCGGGCGAGGTGCGTAAATTCCTTGAGGACGGCGACGAAATCATTCTGCGGGCGCGTTGCAGCCGCGAGGGTTTTGCTTCCATCGGTTTCGGCGAATGCCGTGGCAAAGTGCTGCCAGCGCGCTAAGAGGATCGGGTCATGGAACTCTATACCTACTACCGCTCGACCTCGTCTTTCCGGGTGCGCATTGCGTTGGCGCTCAAGGGGCTGGATTACCAGGCGCTGCCGATCAACCTGATCGCGCCGCCAGGTGGCGAGCATCGGCAGCCGACGTACCTGGGCATCAACCCGCAAGGCCGGGTGCCAGCCTTGCGCACCGACGAAGGCGAATTGCTGATCCAGTCACCGGCGATCATCGAGTACCTGGAGGAACGTTATCCACAGGTGCCGTTGCTGTCCAAAGATCTCGCTGCCCGCGCTCATGAGCGTGGCGTGGCGGCGGTGATCGGTTGCGATGTGCACCCTCTGCACAACGTCAGTGTGCTCAACAAACTTCGGCAGTTGGGGCACGATGAGCCGCAGGTGGTTGAGTGGATCGGTCACTGGATCAGCCAAGGGTTGGCGACGGTGGAGCAATTGATCGGTGACACCGGTTATTGCTTTGGCGATCAACCGGGGCTGGCGGACGTCTACTTGATCCCGCAGCTGTATGCAGCCGAGCGCTTCAATATTTCATTGGAAGCCTACCCGCGAATTCGGCGAGTGGCGGCGCTGGCAGCGACACATCCAGCCTTCTTCCTGGCCCATCCGGCGAATCAGCCCGATACCCCGTAAAACCTTACACCGACCCCGTAGGAGCGAGGCTTGCCCGCGAAGAACGATAACGCGGTGATCCTGATGGACCGAGGCGTCTGGTTCGCGGGCAAGCCTCGCTCCGACTACGGGCGGTGATTAGTGCACGACCGAATTGGGTGGTAGATGCCCTAATCGTTCAGTCAGGCGAATCCGCTGGATCGGATCGTCACTGAGCAGCAGCGCATGCTCCAGGTCAAAGCGCTCGGCATTCGGGCAGTCCAGTCGTTGATAGAGGCTGGCCCGCGCCAGGTAGTCGGAGGCGCTGGCGTTGCCCAGTTCAAGCACGCGCTCGGCGTCGATCAGGGCGTCGATATAATCATCGTTCGTGAGGTACAACTGGCGCAGGTTGCGCGACAGCCGTTGCAGCATCTGCACCGGTTCAGCCGTCAGTAAATGCTCGGCGCTGAGCTGCATGTTCGGGCCGTACTGGCGTTGCAGCAGTTCGCGGCAATCATTGGGGTACAGCCGTCGCCCGCCGCATGGGTCGAGCAGGTGATCGGCACCTTGCACCCGCAGCAGGAAATGCCCGGGAAAGTTGACCCCGACCAGGGGAATCTCCAGCCTTCTGGCCAGTTCCAGCGCAATCAGGCCTAGCACCAGCGGTTGCCCCCGCCGACGTTCCAGCACTTTATTGAGTAACGCCACTTGCGGGCGCAAGGGCGTGGAGTCGTCCTGGGCGAACCCCAGGTCATTCATTCGCCGCAATAACGGTTGGGCCAATTCATTCACCGGCAGCATCGGCAACCCATAGCTGACCCGCTGTTGCAGGTCCTTGAAGTCCGCCAGTACCGCCTCGGGATTCAACTCCTTATCGTGTTCGACGGCCATCCACAGCGCCGCCTCGAACAGCGCGGGCGGTGATCGTTGCAGACAGTCGAAAAAACGTTGGCGCGGGGTCATCAAAATCTCCGGGGAATGCCTCGTTTTAGCCCCGTCTCAGGCTTTCGTCCAGTGCTGCACACAGGCGGTAACAGGTTATGTCCGAAAGCGTTCAAAGCCGCGCCGCTTATTCCGGTGCGCTTCTGCAATTTTTGTGCGCAAGCCTATACTGGCGACTACAAGAAGTGATTCGGGAGCCCTACGATGTTCGCTCTCATGCAAAGCACTCGCCTTGAATCGCTGCACCTGAGCGTCGATCCGGTCACCGGATTGAAGGCGGTGATTGCCATCCACAACAGCCGTCTGGGACCTGCCCTGGGCGGGTGTCGTTACCTTGCTTACCCCAGCGATGAAGCCGCGATCGAGGATGCTGTGCGCCTTGCCCAAGGCATGAGTTACAAGGCGGCCCTGGCCGGCCTGGCTCAGGGCGGTGGCGTTGCAGTGATTCTTCGCCCGGCCCATGTGGAAAACCGCGCCGCGCTATTTGAAGCCTTCGGGCGCTGCATTAACGAACTCGACGGTCGCTACATCACCGCCATCGACGCCGGAACCTCGGTGGCGGACATGGATTGCATCGCCCAGCAGACCCAATTCGTCACCAGTACCACCGCCGCGGGCGACCCGGCACCGCACGCCGCCATGGGCGTATTCGCCGGTATTCGCAGCACTGCCATGGCCCGTTTGGGCAGCGATAATCTCGAGGGCTTGCGCATAGCTATTCAAGGTTTGGGCAATGTCGGTTATGCCTTGGCCGAACAGTTGCACGCGGCCGGTGCCGAGCTGCTGGTCAGCGATATTGATCACGGCAAAGTGCAATTGGCCATGGAGCAATTGGGGGCTCATCCAATCGCCAACGATGCGCTGCTCAGCACACCGTGCGACATACTCGCGCCCTGCGGCCTGGGCGGTGTGCTTAACAGCAACAGTGTGGCGCAACTGCGCTGCGCGGCGGTCGCAGGCTCGGCAAACAACCAATTGATCCATCTCGAAATCGCCGATCAGCTGGAGCGCCGGGGCATTCTGTATGCGCCCGATTACGTGATCAATGCCGGCGGGCTGATCTACGTGTCGCTCAAACACCGCGGCGAAGAGCTGACAACCATCACCGCGCACCTGTCGAAAATCAGTTCACGGCTGACCGAAGTCTTCGCCCATGCCCAGGCGGAAAAACGCTCCCCGGCCCGGGTGGCGGATGAGCTGGCGGAGAAAGTGCTGTACCGGTGAGGCTGTATGGGTGAAAAGTTTGAATCGATGAAGGAGTGAGAGTCTATCCGGCCGACTTGCTCCCCAAGCCCTGCGCCACAAACGTCGGGCCTGACAATTGCACGCTGACCCCGCGTGCCAGGAGCCCTGTGATGCCTCACAAGGTTGAGCTGCCGTACACCCGATTTTTATCCCCTGATGGCCAGTTACTCGGCAATCTTCCCGACTGGGCCGACGATTTCAATCTGTTGACGCGCCTGTATCGGCAGATGGTCCTGACCCGCCTTTTCGATCAGAAAGCTGTCGCCTTGCAACGCACCGGGCGCATCGGTACCTACGCGCCGACCTTGGGCCAGGAAGCCATTGGCGTTGCGGTCGGCAGCCTGATGCACGCCGAAGATGTCCTGATCCCGTATTACCGCGACACCGCTGTGCAGTTGATGCGCGGTGTGCGCATGGAAGAAATCCTGTTGTATTGGGGCGGCGATGAGCGTGGCAGCGATTTTGCCGACCCGGCGGTCGCTGAGGATTTCCCGATCTGCGTGCCGATTGCCACCCAGGCCCTGCATGCCTGCGGCGTCGCCAGCGCATTCAAGATCCGCGGCGAGCATCGGGTCGCCGTCACCACCTGCGGCGATGGGGGAACCAGCAAAGGTGACTTCCTCGAGGCCCTCAATGTTGCTGGCGCCTGGCAGTTGCCGGTGGTGTTTGTGATCAACAACAACCAATGGGCGATCTCGGTGCCGCGACGCATTCAGTGTGGTGCCCCGACCCTGGCGCAGAAAGCCATTGGCGCCGGCTTCCACGGCGAGCAAGTCGACGGCAATGACATCCTCGCCGTTTACGACCGCATACAAGCGGCCCTCGAACGGGCGCGCCACGGTAAAGGCCCGGTGTTGCTCGAATGCCTGAGCTATCGCCTCGGCGATCACACCACGGCCGACGACGCCACGCGCTACCGTTCGGCGGACGAGGTCAAGCAGGCCTGGCTCGAGGAACCGATCAAACGCCTGCAACGCTTCATGGCCGGGCAGGACGTATGGGACGAAGGCCGCGAACAGGCACTGATCAGCGAATGCCAAGGCTTGGTGCAGGGGGCTGTGGATAACTTCGAAGCGGCGGGCCTGCAGACACCGGAATCGGTGATCGATCATGTCTACGCCCAGTGGCCACAAGCCCTGGCCGAGCAGCGCGAAGAGTTTCTGGAACGGGTGGCGCGCCGGACGGGAGGTTCGGGCCATGAGTAACGGTAAGGTGACGCTACTGGAAGCGGTGAAGCTGGCGTTGCATCGGGCCATGAGCGAAGACGAAAACGTTATCGTCCTCGGCGAAGACGTCGGGGTGAACGGTGGCGTGTTCCGCGCCACGCTGGGTCTGCGCGACAGCTTTGGTTTCAAGCGGGTGATCGACTCGCCGCTGGCCGAAACCATGCTCGGCGGGCTGGTGGTGGGCATGGCGGCCCAAGGCCTGAAACCAGTGGTGGAAATCCAGTTCATGGGCTTCATCTACGCCGCCATGGAGCACCTGGTGTCCCATGCCAGCCGCATGCGCAATCGCACGCGCGGGCGGATCACCTGCCCGATGGTGATGCGCACGCCCATGGGCGCCGGGATTCGCGCGCCGGAGCATCACAGCGAAAGCACTGAAGCCCTGTTCGCGCATATTCCGGGGCTGCGGGTGGTGATCCCGTCTTCGCCGGCTCGGGCCTATGGCTTGTTGCTTGCGGCCATCGACGACCCGGACCCGGTGATATTTCTCGAACCCACCCGACTCTATCGAATGAATCCGCAACCGCTGGTAGATGACGGTAAACGTCTGCCGCTGGACAGCTGCTTCACCCTGCGTGAAGGCAGCGACATTACCTTGATCAGTTGGGGCGCCAGTGTGATGGAAACCCTGCAAGCCGCAACGGCATTGGCTGAGCAGGGCGTCTCGGCGGAAGTGATCGATGTCGCCAGTATCAAACCGCTGGACCTGGACACGATGGAAGCCTCGGTGCGCAAGACCGGTCGCTGTGTGATCGTGCATGAAGCGCCACGCTCCTGCGGGGTCGGCGCGGAAATCGCCGCGAGCCTTTATGAGCGGGTATTTCTGGAGTTGCAGGCACCGATCCAGCGAGTCACCGCGCCGGACATTCCGCCGCCGCTGTATCGACTGGAATCGCTGTACATGCCCGGCATCGAAGACATTCTTCATGCCTGCGACACCGTCATGCAGCACTACCCCTGAAGAGACGCCTGAGGCCGAGGAGGTTGCGATGAAATATTTCAAACTGCCGGATTTGGGCGAAGGCTTGCAGGAAGCGGAAATCGTCCGCTGGCACGTCAAGGTTGGCGATACCGTCAAGGCCGACCAACTGCTGGTGTCGGTGGAAACCGCCAAAGCGCTGGTGGATATTCCCGCACCCTACGACGGCGTGGTGGCGAAAACCTTTGGTGGCGAGGGCGACATCCTTCACGTTGGCGAACCCCTGCTCGGTTACGAAGGCGAAGCGGATGCGGGCACTGTGGTCGGGCGGCTTGAGGGCGGCAGCACAAATCAGGAGGATGCATTTTTCATTGGCGCTGCGCCTTCGACTCGTGAGCACCTGGCGAACCGTGCCACGCCGGCGGTGCGTCAATTGGCTCGGCAGCTCGGCGTTGAACTGAGCGGCTTGACGGGCTCCGGCCAGGACGGCCTGATCACCCGCAGCGACGTAGAGAACTCGGCCCTGACGGAACGCGAACGCTTCGGGGGCGAGAAGCTGCGCGGAGTGCGACGCAGCATGGCGCTGAACATGGCCAGGTCCCATGCCGAAGTGGTGCCGGTGACGATTTTCGGTGATGCCGATCTGCATCGCTGGGGGCAGGCACGAGAACCGCTGATTCGTCTGGCCAAGGCGATGGCGGCGGCCTGCGCCGTAGAGCCGGTGCTCAACAGCGCCTTCGATGGAAAAACCCTGTCGCTCAAGCAACACGAACGGCTCGATCTGGGCATTGCCGTGGATACGCCGGACGGCTTGTTCGTGCCGGTGCTGCGCGATGTCGGCCAACGCACGGCGGCGGATTTGAAAGAAGGTGTGATGCGTCTGCGGGCCGATGTGCAGGCGCGCTCGATCCCGCCCCAGGAAATGATGGGCGCGACCCTGACCCTGTCGAACTTCGGCACCTTGTTCGGCCGCTACGCCAACCCGGTGGTGGTGCCGCCGCAAGTGGCGATCCTCGCCGCCGGGGCGATCCGCGATGAACCGGTGGCGGTCGAGGGGGCAGTGGCGGTGCATCCGATCCTGCCGCTGTCCCTGACCTTTGATCACCGGGTGGTCACCGGCGGCGAGGCGGCGCGGTTCTTCAAAGCGTTGGTCGAGGCGCTGGAACAACCCGAGGTCTAGGTTTCCCGCAGGCATGAAAAAGGCCCTGAGCCATTTGGACTCAGGGCCTATTCAATTCGGGCATTGCTTACTTGGGTGTCTTGGCGGCTTTGGCTGGCTTGGTCGACTCAGCGTCCGTCACTTCAACAGGTGCAGCAACAGGTGCAGCTTCTTCAACAGGTTCCGTGACTTCGGCGGGTGCATTGAGCAGTTCGGACAGTGCGTCCGGCTGGCTCTTGAATGCCTTGGCGAATACATCACGGTTCTTCGCCATGTAGATCCCGGCTTCTTCCACTTGCTGTTCGGTCAGGGACGGAACGGCTTTTTGCAACACTTCAGCCAGCAATTCGGCCAGTTCGAGCATTTTGTCATGACGGTCAGCTTCGGCTTTATCCATGAACAAGCGCTCCAGATCTCGGCTGCTGCGGTATACCACTTCGACGGCCATTCACCACCTCACATGCCTTCACATTAGTTGTCTGTTTCGACTACTGTATTTATATACAGCGAAAAGGATAAGCCAATCCCTGCGCTTTGGGTAGTGGCTTTTTAATGTAGACCGAATTCAGGGTTTGTCAGGTGGACCGTGTCGTCCTCATTCGCGGGCAAGCCTCGCTCCTACAGGTTTGTTGTTGGTGACTGGACAGGTGCGACCAAACGCCACGGAGCGCGTTTCAAAGCACCTCGCCATCATGTGGCAGCAACCTCTGGCCTTTTTTCTGCATGCAGAACAACCGTCACGTCCAACCCGCATCATCCGCTCGAACCGAGCTAAGGAACAATCAAAGTGAAAATCAACTGGGCCGAGAAACTGCGGCAGAACGTGCACCAACTGGCCGAGTCCCTGGGCAACCTGTTCGTCGAGACCTTCCACTACCTGGCGCTGTTTGCCATCGGTGCGGTGACCGCCTGGGCGGCGGTGATGGAATTCCTCGGAATGCTAGAACAGGGGCATATCAAGATCGATGACATCTTGCTGCTGTTCATCTACCTGGAACTGGGGGCGATGGTCGGGATTTACTTCAAGACCAACCACATGCCGGTGCGATTCCTGATCTACGTGGCGATCACTGCATTGACGCGGCTGCTGATCTCCAACGTCTCGCACCACAATCCACCGGACTTGGGGATTATCTACCTGTGCGGCGGGATTCTGCTGCTGGCGTTTGCGATTCTGGTGGTGCGTTACGCCTCGTCGCAGTTTCCTTCGGTGAAGATCGAACACCCGCAACGCAAGATCGGTGCGGGTTCCGGTGAGCATCCCGAAGTGGAGAAGGGTGAGATTTAAAGCCCCATTGAAGGTCGGGGCCGGGATTTGACCAAGGGCGGCGGCGGGTTGCGATTGTCGCCGTCGGTCATGGCTTCGAGGATGGCCACTGCGCTGTGGCCCTGTTCGATGGCGATGCCGAATTGAATGCTTTGCACCAGGCGTTTGAGACGTTTGGGATCATTGCGCTGTTCGGCGCTGATCATCCGTTTGGCCACCACGCGGCCACTTTTGGAGAGGGTCAGCATGATGCTGCCGTCCAGCCCCTGAATGCTCAGGTTGACTTGATAATCCGATGCAAAGGCATCGGTAATGAGTTGAAAGGGGTTGTCCATGATGCGTCACCGCCTGATTGAACGTGCAGTTGTTGACGACCGTGATCGGGATTAGTTCGCAACACCAGACCACCGGCCTTCCATGTTCATGTGCTTTCATCCGTGCCGCGTAAGGGATATAGCAAAGTGCATGCCGGAAAACTGTCGGACAATGGATACGGCAAAAAAATGGTGGGCACTCTGGCCCGCCTTCTTTTTGCCTGCCCGTTTCAGGGCATAAATGAATAGATGATCGCAGACAGTGCAATCAAACCGACTAGCACCACAAACACGTTCGAGGCCTGGCCCGAGTACTGGCGCAAGGCCGGCACGCGGCGGATGGCGTACATCGGCATCAGGAACAACAGGCACGCGATGATCGGTCCGCCGAGGGTTTCGATCATGCCCAGGATGCTCGGATTGAAGGTCGCGACGCCCCAGCAGCTGAGGATCATGAACAGCGCAGTGATACGGTTCAGCCAACTGGCGGACATGACGCGACCACGGCCACGCAGGCTTTTCACGATCAGGCCCTGAAAGCCTTCGCTGGCGCCGATGTAGTGGCCGAGGAAGGATTTGGTGATTGCCACCAGCGCAATCAACGGCGCGGCATAAGCAATGACCGGTGTCTGGAAGTGGTTGGCCAGGTACGACAGGATCGAAATGTTCTGCGCCTTCGCAGCGGCCAAATCGGCCGGAGACAACGCCAGCACGCAGCTGAAGCAGAAGAACATCACCGTGACGACCATCATGGCGTGAGCGATCGCCAGAATGCCGCTGCTTTTGCGTTCGGCTTGTTCGCCGTAGCGCTGTTTCTGATCGACGGCGAAGGCGGAGATGATCGGCGAATGGTTGAACGAGAACACCATCACCGGAATCGCCAGCCACAAGGTCTTGAAGAACAGCGGCAGCGGCATGCCTTCACTGGCGGTGGCGAAGAATGCGCCGTTCCAGTTCGGGATCAGGCTGACGCCGAGCAGCAGCAATGCCGCGACGAACGGGTAAACCAGGACGCTCATGCATTTGACGATGACGCCCTGACCGCAACGGACGATGGCCATCAAGCCGAGAATCAGCCCCAGCGACAGAATCGCCCGAGGCGGCGGCGTCATGTGCAACTGGTGCTCCATAAGGCTGCTCAGGGTGTTGGTCAGCGCCACGCTGTACACCAGCAGAATCGGGAAGATCGCGAAAAAATACAGCAGCGTGATCAGCTTGCCGGCGCCGATGCCAAAGTGTTCTTCCACCACTTCGGTAATGTCCCCGGAACGGCCGGACAACACGAAACGCGTCAGGCCACGATGGGCGAAGAAGGTCATCGGAAAAGCCAGTACCGCCAGGAGCAGCAGCGGCCAGAAACCACCGACGCCGGCGTTGATTGGCAGGAACAACGTGCCGGCACCAATCGCCGTGCCATAGAGGCCAAGCATCCAGGTGGTGTCGTGTTTGCTCCAGCCTTTGTGGGTTGTTTCGCTATTGCTTGTCAGGTCTACAGCAGGATTATCGACAGCAGGTGTACGTACATCGGTCATCGTTTGGCCTCGTTATTGTTCTTGCTTGGGCTCACGGTTTCGGGCAGTCAGGGAATGCTCCTCAGCACTCCACCCAGCTCACC
This sequence comes from Pseudomonas sp. JL3, assembly GCF_031570575.1. Classification (NCBI taxonomy): domain Bacteria; kingdom Pseudomonadati; phylum Pseudomonadota; class Gammaproteobacteria; order Pseudomonadales; family Pseudomonadaceae; genus Pseudomonas; species Pseudomonas sp. JL3. The sequence continues at coordinate 72,651 of NZ_JAKWJK010000012.1, read as the reverse complement.
GCCAGGCCGCCCCGTGAAGTTTCTTTGTATTTGTCGTGCATGTCGGCGCCGGTATCGCGCATGGTGCGGATCACCCGGTCCAGGGAAATGAAGTGTTTGCCGTCGCCGCGCAGGGCCATTTGCGTGGCATTGATCGCCTTCACGGCAGCGATTGCGTTGCGCTCGATGCACGGCACCTGCACCAGACCTCCGACCGGATCGCAGGTCAGGCCGAGGTTGTGTTCCAGGCCGATTTCGGCGGCGTTTTCCAGTTGCTCGGGCGTGGCTCCGAGTATGTCGGCCAGGCCGGCGGCGGCCATGGCGCAGGCGGAACCGACTTCCCCCTGGCAGCCGACTTCGGCACCGGAAATCGAGGCGTTTTTCTTGCAGAGAATGCCTACGGCCGCAGCGCCCAAAAAGAACGCCACGACGTCATCGTCCGACGCGTCCGGGTTGAATTTCATGTAGTAGTGCAGCACCGCCGGAATGATCCCCGCCGCGCCGTTGGTCGGTGCCGTCACCATGCGCCCGCCCGCGGCGTTTTCTTCGTTCACGGCAAGGGCGAACAGGTTGACCCATTCCATGGCTGACAGGGTGGAGCTGATGACATTTGGTTTGCCGATTTCCAACAGACTGCGGTGCAATTTCGCGGCGCGGCGTGGAACATTCAGACCGCCGGGCAGGATGCCTTCGTGGCGCAAGCCTTGTTCGACACATTCGCGCATTACCGACCAGATATGCAGCAACCCTTGACGGATCTCGGCGTCGCTGCGCCAGGCCCGTTCGTTGGCCATCATCAGCTCGGAAACCCGCAAACCGTGTTGGTTGCAGAGCTTGAGCAACTCGGCGGCGCTGGAAAAATCGTACGGCAGCACTACGTCGCTGGAAGGGGCAATGCCAGACTCGGCTTCGGCCGCTTCGATGATGAAACCACCGCCTACCGAGTAGTACGTCTGCTCGAACAGCTCACCGGTTTCGCCGAAGGCTGTCAGGGACATGGCGTTGGGGTGGTAGGGCAGGCTCTCGTCGAGCAGCAGGAGGTCGCGCTGCCAGTTGAACGCAATGGTCGATTTGCCGGCCAGGGACAATTCGCCGGTTTCGCGCAACTGTTGAATTCGGCTGTCTATGCTGGTCGGGTCAATGCTGTCCGGCCATTCGCCCATCAGGCCCATGACGCAGGCACGGTCAGTCGCGTGGCCGACGCCAGTGGCCGAAAGCGAACCGTAGAGTCGGATTTCAACCCGCCGTATGTCGGCCAGTAAACCTTGGCCAATCAGTGCCTGGGCGAAGGTCGCGGCGGCACGCATCGGGCCGACGGTATGAGAACTGGACGGACCGATGCCGACTTTGAAGAGATCGAAAACACTGATAGCCATGCTAAAGCCTATACAAGCAATGGAAGAGAAATCGCTGCCATTTTTGTAGGACAAGCGCAATGTCGGCGATACTGCCAACCTCGGTCCTACGTGACCAACGAAACTTCCTAAGACAGCCTTTAGCAGGACTAAACAATGAGTCGCCAATTGCATGCCCAGACTTACGTCTGGCTGCACGTGTTTTCCTGTGCCGCGCGGCACTTGTCTTTCACCCGTTGCGCCGAAGAACTGCACATCACGCCGGGTGCGGTCAGTCAGCAAATTCGCCAACTGGAAGAGCGGCTGGGTTTTCGCCTGTTTCATCGTCGCGCCCGGGGCGTGGAGTTGAGCGCCGAAGGCCAGCGATTGGCTATCACCGTCAACGAAGCCTACGGCAGCATCGATGCGGAATTGCGACGACTGGATGCGGGAATGATCAGCGGGATTTTGCGGTTGCGCTCGATCCCCTCGTTCCTGAGCAAATGGCTGACCCCGCGCCTGCCGCGTTTGCAACAGCGCTTTCCGGATATTCAGTTGCGACTGGTGGCTGAGGACAGCAGTGTTCCGTTGCACGAGGGCGACTTCGATCTGGCGATTGACCTGAACGACGGCAGCTACCCCGGATTGTTATCCACAGCCCTGTTGGATGAGCAGATCTTTCCGGTGTGTGCCCCCAACCTGTTGCGCGGAAGGCCGCCACTGCACGGCCCGGCGGACCTGGTGCATTTTCCGTTGCTGCACGACATCACCGCTTGGCGCGGCAGTTACGAGTACGCGGAATGGGAGTTTTATCTCAACGCCATCGGCTTCGAGGGCGCGGATGTACGGCGTGGGCATACCTTCAATCGCAATCACCTGACCATCGAAGCGGCCATTGCTGGGATGGGCGTGGCGATTGCGCGGCGAACGCTGCTCAATGATGAACTGGAGCGCGGGACGTTGATCGTGCCGTTTGGCCTGGCGGTGCCCAATCACAAACGTTACGTGCTGCTCTATGCGCCGGGCGCGCTGAGCCATCCGGGCGTACGCGCGGTGCATGACTGGCTGGTGGAAGAGGCGGGGATATTTCGTAGCCTGCATCCGCTGGCGGAGCGACAGATGTGAGCAATTATGACAAAAGAGCGAGGCGACCCAACTCCCGACCTTAACAGCGCTTTTGCCCGTTGTCCGGCTTTTTTTGCGTATGAAAATTTATCTTTTTTTAGGGGTTGAAATGTTCTGCGCGCACACCGATTGTGTAACCAAGAGGTCACGGTGATGAAGCCCAAGGGCCAGCCGAAGGGCCTCTCGCGAGCTAGCTGAAATAAGGGATGAACTATGCAAATCCAAGTCAACAGCGATAACCATGTTCAAAGCAGCATCCGACTGGAGGAGTGGGTACGTACTACCATTGAGAGCACGCTCGAACGTTATGAGGAGGACCTGACCCGCGTCGAGGTTCATCTGCGGGACGAGAACGGCGACAAGCCCGGTCCCCATGATATGCGCTGTCAGCTGGAAGCGCGGCCAAAAGGCCACCAACCGATTTCTGTCACCCATAAAGCGGCTAACCTGGAACTGGCGATCGACGGTGCCGCCGAAAAACTCGAACATGCGCTTGAACATCTGTTCGGCAAACTGCGGGGCAAACCACGTGCCGCTGTGGTGCCGTTCGAAAGGCCTACCGCCGATGCGCTGCTGGAAGACGAGTTTCTCGAGAACGAACAGGCTGCACAAAACGGCTGAGGCCTGATTCACTTTTACCTTTCCACTTTCTCTCCATCTAAAGAACGGGCCTGCTTATGCAGGCCCGTTCCTGTTTCAGCATCCATCGGTGCCCCAGAGGCTGGTCAACCTGCAAAAGATCGCAGCCTTCGGCAGTTCCTGCGCCGAACGCATGCTCCCGTAGGCGCAGCCGAAGGCTACGATCTTTTGATCTTGCTTTACCGCAAAAACGCCTGCCGATATTCCCCGGGCGTACCACCCAAAGCCTGGCGAAACCGATTGGTGAAATGGCTCGCACTGGCAAACCCGCACGCCAACGCAATATCCCCCAACGGCTGCGACGTTGCGCGCAACAATTCCCGCGCGCGGCTCAGTCGTCGAGCCAACACATACTGATGCGGCGGCAGGCCGAAGCTCACACGAAACATCCGCGCAAAGTGATATTCCGACAGCGCACACAACCCCGCCAATTGCCCAAGGCTGATGGCTTCGGCCATTTGATGGTCGATGAATTCTACTAACTGCCGTCGTTGATGCGCCGCCAATCCACCCTTGAGGCGCAAGCCCTGACGCACGCCGACCTGGCTGAGCAGGGCGTGGCTGAGCATTTCGTGGGCCAGGCTGCTGGTGAGCAGGCGTTCGCCCGGTTCGTCCCAGTTGAGGGCGATCAACTGCCGAAAGCGCCGGGCTTGTTGCGGGTCTTCGAGGAACGTGTGCTCGCGCAACTGCAATTCCCGCGGTTCGCGATCCAGCAGCGTGACGCAGCCAAGGGCAAATTGTTCGGGGCTGAAATACAGGTGGGCCAGGCGAATATCGCCGTTGATCACCCAGCCTGACTGATGGTCGGCCGGCAGAATGCACAGCTTGTCCGGGCCACCCTTGTTACTTGGCTGGTCGCGGCGAAAGGTGCCGGTGCCGCCGGCGATGTAGCAAGATAAGGTGTGATGGCTCGGCGCTTCGTAGTCCTGGGCGTCATGGTGGTTATTCCACAAAGCAGCAGCCATGCCGTCACCGAGCTCGGCGCTGTGCTCCAGGCGAGCATTAGGCGAGCGGTTAAGCGCTTGAAAGACTTGCAGGGTATCGAGTGACACTTGTGCGGCCATGATTGGTTCTCTCCAACGCTTTGCATCCTACTCCGTAGACGTTGGCCTGCCAGCCCGCCAGCCCGCCAGCCGACAAAAGCGCAAGTTTATGCAAGTGCAAAGGGGGTTCGCGCCGGACACTGAAGGCCTATTCAGGAGTCTTCACCATGAACCTTTCGTTGTATCTACTGACCGTGCTGATCTGGGGCACCACCTGGATCGCCTTGAAATGGCAATTGGGCGTGGTGGCCATTCCGGTATCGATCGTCTATCGCTTCGGTCTGGCCGCGCTGGTGCTGTTCGTGATGTTGCTGCTCAGCCGGCGCCTGCAAGTGATGAACCGTCGCGGGCATCTGATTTGCCTGGCGCAGGGCTTGTGTCTGTTCTGCATCAATTTCATGTGTTTCCTCACCGCCAGCCAATGGATCCCCAGCGGTCTGGTCGCCGTGGTGTTTTCCACCGCCACCCTGTGGAACGCCTTCAATGCGCGGGTGTTTTTCGGCCAGAAAATTGCCCGTAATGTGCTGATGGGCGGCGCGTCGGGCTTGCTCGGGCTTGGCCTGCTGTTCTGGCCGGAGCTGGCCGGTCATACCGCCAGCCCGGAAACCTTGCTCGGGTTGGGTCTGGCGTTGCTCGGCACCTTATGTTTCTCGGCCGGCAACATGCTGTCGAGTCTGCAACAGAAGGCCGGCCTGAAACCCCTGACCACCAATGCCTGGGGCATGGCTTACGGCGCGGCGATGTTGACGGTGTGGTGTCTGGTTAAAGGCATCCCGTTCGACATGGAATGGAATGCCCGCTACATCGGATCGTTGCTGTACCTGGTGATTCCGGGCTCGGTGATCGGCTTCACCGCCTACCTGACCTTGGTCGGACGCATGGGGCCGGAGCGGGCGGCGTATTGCACCGTGTTGTTCCCGGTGGTGGCGCTGAATGTGTCGGCGTTTGTCGAAGGCTATCAATGGACGGCGCCGGCACTGGTGGGGCTGGTGTTGGTGATGCTGGGGAATGTGCTGGTGTTTCGTAAACCCAAGGCCCCGGTGATGCAAGGTAACGGTAAGTTGGCCTGACGTGCTGAAGATCGCTTCGCATCACGTTCAGCGCTCGATCCGGATTGCGATATAAATAAGTAGCGGAAGTATGAAATCAACGATATGTCGCGCCCAGTCCTTATAGTTCCATGTTTCTGAGAGGTCCATGTTGAACCATTCAACGCCGATAACTTGCAGGCATACGTAATAAATGAAAATGGCGATCAGTAATCCGAGGAGTGCGAATTTTTTTGCCTCATGAAAGGTGTCGGCATCCTTCTTGATGTTTCTCAGTAACTGATAAGTTCCCATTAGGCAAAAGACGGTGTAAATGACTTCGAGTGTGATAATGATCCAGTAAATTCGATGGTGGAGCATGGGGGAGGTGACGGCCCGATTACTGTATTTCAGGTTCTCTCGCGTGGTGTCCATGCTCAGAACGTGCCCGACGTATTCGTAGTTGGTAGCATAGTCGGTGAAGTTGCTATACATCATGAGTAAACCAAATAGACTCACAAAAAACATAAGGGCTGTTTTGCTGATTCTGATAATTTGGTCGGTGTTTAGATTGTGCAAGATAGTTATACTCCTTGGTGGGTTCCCGTCACGGTCGGGTCAGTAAGGAGAGTCTATAGTGCTGACTGTTTTTTTGGCGAATGACTGAATTTCAAAGTGTGTGTTTAGTGTGATGTTTGTACGCGATTTATTGTTTTTAGTTTGGTTGGGGCATCGGGAAACATCGCGGGCAGGCGTTTGAGCCGCCTGCCCTTATTTAGTCAGCCTTTCCACACTTGCGGGTTCACCAGATCTTGCGGCCGCACACCCAACAAGGCACTGCGCAAGTTGGCCAAGGCACGGTTGGCCATGGCTTCACGGGTTTCGTGAGTAGCCGAGCCGATGTGCGGCAAGGTCACGGCGTTTTTCAGTTGGAACAATGGCGACTCGGCCAACGGTTCTTTCTCATAGACGTCCAGCCCGGCGCCGCGAATCCGGTTGTTTTGCAGCGCTTCGATCAGCGCCGGTTCGTCCACTACAGGGCCGCGGGCGATGTTCACCAGAATGGCGCTCGGTTTCATCAGTGCCAGTTCACGGTGGCTGATCAGGTGTCTGGTTTTTTCGCTGAGCGGCACCACCAGGCAGACGAAATCGGCTTCGGCCAGCAACTGGTCGAGGCTGCGGAACTGCGCACCGAGCGCCTGTTCCAGTTCGGTCTTGCGGCTGTTGCCACTGTAGATAATCGGCATGTTGAAGCCCAGCCGACCGCGACGGGCGATGGCCGCGCCGATGTTGCCCATGCCGACAATCCCTAAGGTTTTGCCATGCACATCGCTACCGAACAACGGCGCGCCGACGGTGGCTTGCCATTGGCCGGCCTTGGTCCAGGCGTCCAACTCGGCAACACGGCGGGCGCTGCTCATGAGCAAGGCAAAGGCCAGGTCGGCGGTGCTCTCGGTGAGGACGTCGGGGGTGTTGGTGAGCATGATCCCGCGTTCGTTGAAGTAGGCGAGGTCGTAGTTGTCGTAGCCGACGGAGACGCTAGAGACCACTTCCAGTTTGCTGGCGTTTTCCAGTTGCGCACGACCGAGTTTGCGACCGACGCCGATCAGGCCGTGGGCGTGGGGCAGGGCTTCATTGAACTGGGCGTTGATGTCGCCGTTTTTCGGGTTCGGCACGATCACGTCGAAATCCTGTTGCAGGCGTTCGATCATCGGTGGGGTGATGCGGCTGAAGGCGAGGACGGTTTTTTTCATTGGAGGCGGCTCGTCGGGCTTGGAGAATGCCAAGCACGCTAACATTCTTTTTCGCTGTTGTGCGTAGGAGCTGCCGAAGGCTGCGATCTTTTGATCTGGATTTTCAAGATCAAAAGATCGCAGTCTTCGGCAGCTCCTACAGGTACGGGTCAGTCTTGTGGGTCGATGTTGTCCAGTACTCGATTCACCGCCAGTTCACCCAGCATGATGACCTGCTGGATGCCCAGCATGGTGTTGCGATGAGTGCCTTCGAGAAAACCGGCGAAGTCACTGGCCATGACGCTGGCCGAGGCGAGGGATTCGCAGGCGTAGGCCAACAGGTTTTCAGTATTGGCGTTGGGGGCGACGATGAACAGATGGCTGGGAGTGTGGGGCGGATTCGGTGTTGGCTTAAACATGAGGGCTATCCCTATGGACGGTGTATTAGGGTCGCCACCTTCCGTTTTCCAGACGAAAAGGTGGCAACTGCGCGCGGACTGGAAAAACCGGACACCATCCAAACCGGCAGACCCGAAGGTCTCCCGCGCACAGCCGCCATAACAAGGATTACGTGCACAAAAAAGCGCCGCAGTATGCCATGAGGTGTGTGTAAAGGATGTCAGGTTTTCCAGACCTGATCGCTGATGCGTCAGCGACCCCCAAAGCCTACCCATCTCCCGTCCCACACACCAACCGTCAAAACGCGTCGGAAACGTCCCTGAATATCGGCGATTTGTAGGACCGTCTGTAGCTCAATTCGCCACCCGAACCCCACCCAAACTCCCACTCAATTCATACGCCGCCAATTCCGCCTGATGCGCCGCCAATATCTCCGGCAACGACCCGCGCAAGTACTCGACCCACGTCTTGATCTTTGCATCCAGATACTGCCGCGACGGATAAATCGCATACAGATTCAATTCCTGCGAGCGGTAGTTCGGCATCACCCGCACCAGCGTGCCGTTACGCAGCCCTTCAATTGCCGCGTACACCGGCAAAACGCCAACCCCCATGCCGCTGGTGATCGCAGTCTTCATTGCATCAGCGGAGTTCACCAAAAACGGCGAGCTATTAATGGTGACCATTTCCTGGCCGTCAGGGCCGTCGAAGGTCCATTTTTCCAGCGGGATGACCGGGCTCACCAGGCGCAGGCAAGCGTGGTTGAGCAAATCGCTAGGCTTGTGCGCACAGCCGTTGGCTTTTACATAGGCGGGCGATGCGCAAACGATGCTGTAGGTGATGCCCAAACGCTGGGAGACGAAGCCCGAGTCCGGCAGTTCGCTGGCGAGCACGATGGACACGTCGTAGCCCTCGTCCAGCAGATCCGGCACGCGGTTGGCCATGGTCAGGTCGAAGGTCACGTCTGGGTGGGTTTTGCGGTAGCGGGCGATGGCGTCGATCACGAAGTGCTGACCGATGCCGGTCATGGTGTGAACCTTGAGTTGCCCGGCCGGGCGCGCGTGGGCGTCGCTGGCCTCGGCTTCGGCTTCTTCGACGTAGGCCAGGATCTGCTCGCAACGCAATAGATAGCGCTTGCCGGCCTCGGTCAGGGCGATGCGGCGGGTGGTGCGGTTGAGCAGGCGGGTTTGCAGGTGGGCTTCCAGGTTGGAGACCGCGCGCGAGACGTTGGCCGTGGTGGTGTCGAGTTGCACGGCGGCGGCGGTGAAGCTGCCGGCCTCGGCCACGTAACTGAAGGCGCGCATGTTTTGCAAAGTGTCCATGGGGTGCTCTCTTGACGAATGGCAAATTGTGACACGAAGTTTCAGGGTCTGAGACCCCCGACCAAGGGATTATCGCGTTAACGGTAACAAAGATTCACAAGAATCCCGGCTTATCGCCAACAGAGCCCACCCCTAGAATTGCGCCCACCTATGCAGGAGCTGCCGCAGGCTGCGATCTTTTGATGTTGCTTTTAAAGGCGAAGATCAAAAGATCGCAGCCTGCGGCAGCTCCTACAGGGGATCTCCCTCATCTCAGGAAATCGCAGCAGTGCCGCGTCGCATCAACAGAGCGCTCAAGACGCTCAGTGTTTTGGCTTTAACCCTGGCAGTCAGCGGTTGCATCGGAACCGCAGGTATTGCCCCGCAGGGCAAGGCACTGGAGGCTGATTCACTGGCCACCGATGAAGCCATTCAGAACGCCGCGCAGGATGCTCACTGGCCCACCGCCCAATGGTGGCAAGCCTACGGCGACCCGCAACTGAACCGCTGGATCGACCTCGCCCTGCAAGGCAGCCCGAGCATGGCCATGGCTGCCGCGCGAGTGCGTCAGGCCCGGTCCATGGCCGGCATTGCCGAGTCCGCCGAGTCGTTGCAGATCAATGGCCAATCTACCCTCAAGCGCCACAACTGGCCCACCGATCAGTTCTACGGCCCCGGCGAGTTGGCCAACACCACCACTTGGGACAACAACGCCGCGCTGGGCTTCAGCTATGCCCTCGACCTTTGGGGCCGCGAAAGCAACGCCACCGAACGCGCGGTGGACATGGCCCACATGAGCGCCGCCGAGGGGCGGCAGGCTCAACTCGAATTGCAGAACAACATCGTGCGCGCCTACATCGAGCTCTCGTTACATTACGCGCAACGGGACATCGTCGCGGCGACCTTGAAGCAGCAACAGCAAATTCTCGACCTGGCACAGAAACGTCTGGACGGCGGCATCGGCACCCATTTCGAAGTCAGCCAGGCCGAAGCACCATTGCCGGAAACCCATCGGCAAATCGATGCGCTGGACGAGGAAATTGCTCTAAGCCGCAACCAACTCGCCGCGTTGGCCGGAAAGGGACCGGGGGAGGGCGCGCAGTTGCAACGGCCGACGCTGTCGTTGGGCGCGGCATTGAAACTGCCATCCTCGTTGCCGGCGCAACTGCTCGGTCAACGCCCGGACGTGGTCGCCAGTCGCTGGCAAGTGGCGGCGCATGCGCGCGGTATCGATGTTGCCCACGCCGGCTTCTACCCCAACGTCGATCTGGTCGGCAGCCTCGGCTACATGGCCACCGGCGGCGGGGCGCTGGAGTTTTTGACCGGCAAGAAGCTCAACTACAGCGTCGGCCCGGCGATTTCGTTGCCGATCTTCGATGGCGGCCGCTTGCGCTCGGAGTTGGGCGAAGCCTCGGCCGGTTATGACATCGCCGTGGCCAGGTACAACCAGACGCTGGTCAATGCGCTGAAGAACATCTCCGACCAGTTGATTCGCCGCGAGTCGATGGACAAGCAACAAGCCTTCGCCGCCGAGTCGGTGGCCACGGCGCAGAAGACCTACGACATCGCGATGATCGCGTATCAGCGTGGGCTCACCGATTACCTCAACGTGCTCAATGCGCAGACGTTGCTGTTCAAGCAGCAACAGGTGCAGCAGCAGGTTCAGGCCGCGCGCCTGAGCGCTCATGCGGAATTGGTGACTGCTTTGGGCGGAGGCCTCGGCGCTGGCGACGACGTCCCGAATGCCGAGAAAACCCAGCCCCCGAAAACCCCGGTTCTTTTGCGTTGAACACAAAACCTGTGGGAGCGAGCAGGCCCGCTCCCACAGGTTCCGCGACCTGACTGAATTTCATTGAGCAAAATTCCATGACTCCCTTGCCCGCACCTTTGCGCTGGCTGTATTCCCTTGAATGGCGCCGGGGTTTCTTCGACTGGGCACGCAGCGACGGCGTGACCTGGGTGTACATTTTCAAGGTGTTGTTCGCGGCGTTCCTGACCCTGTGGCTGGCCATGCGCCTTGAGTTGCCGCAACCGCGCACCGCGATGATCACCGTGTTCATCGTTATGCAACCGCAAAGCGGCCAGGTGTTCGCCAAGAGTTTCTATCGCTTCCTTGGCACGTTGGCCGGGTCGGCGGTGATGGTCGCGCTGATTGCCTTGTTTGCGCAGAACACCGAACTGTTCCTCGGTTCGCTGGCGATCTGGGTTGGCCTCTGCTCGGCCGGCGCGGCACGTTATCGCAACTTCCGCGCCTACGGATTTGTGCTCGCCGGTTATACGGCGGCGATGGTCGGACTGCCTGCATTGGCTCATCCCGATGGCGCGTTCATGGCGGCAGTCTGGCGCGTATTGGAAATCTCCCTGGGGATTCTCTGCTCGACGCTGGTGAGCGCTGCGATCCTGCCGCAAACCGCCAGCGCCGCGATGCGCAATGCCTTGTATCAGCGCTTCGGTGTGTTTGCTTTGTTCGTCACCGATGGCTTGCGCGGACGCAGCCAGCGCGAGGCGTTTGAAGCGAACAACGTGCGCTTCATCGCCGAGGCGGTGGGCCTGGAAGGGCTGCGTAGCGTCACGGTGTTCGAAGACCCGCACATGCGTCGGCGCAACGGGCGGCTCAGTCGCTTGAACAGCGAGTTCATGGGCATTACCACGCGCTTCAATGTGCTGCATCAGTTGCTCGAACGCCTGCGCATCAGCGGCGCCGATCATGTTGTCGCGGCGATCAAGCCGGGGTTACAGGATCTGGCTGAGGTGCTCGACGGCTTCAGCGGTCGCGCCTTGACCAGCCCCGACGCTGCACGCCTGGCCACCGCGTTGGCGACCTATAAGGAGAACTTGCCGGCGCGGGTCCGCAGCCTGCGGGCGACCTTTCAGGAAAGTGATCCGAGCGATGCCGAGCAGCTGGATTTTCACACTGCCTACGAGCTGCTTTATCGCTTCGTCGACGACCTGCACAGTTATGCACAGACCCACGCGTCCCTGGCCGATCACAGCCACGAACGTGAACGTTGGGACGAGCCCTTCACCCCGCAAACCAACTGGCTGGCCTCGGCGGCATCGGGCATTCGCGCAGCATTCATCCTTGTGCTGCTCGGCAGTTATTGGGTGGCCACCGCGTGGCCGAGCGGGGCGACCATGACCCTGATCGCTGCTGCCACCGTCGGTCTTTCAGCAGCGACACCGAACCCCAAGCGCATGGCGTTTCAGATGGCCTGCGGAACATTGCTCGGGGCGCTGATCGGCTTCGTCGAGATGTTTTTCATCTTCCCCTGGATCGACGGGTTTCCGTTGCTCTGCGTGATGCTCGCGCCGGTAATCGTGTTCGGGGCGTTCCTGACTTCACGGCCGCAATACGCCGGGGTTGGCCTGGGATTGCTGATCTTCTTCAGCACCGGTTCGGTGCCGGACAACCTCACGGTTTACAACCCTTACGCCTTCATCAACGACTACATCGCCATGATCATGGGCATGCTGGTGTGCGCGGCAGCCGGGGCGATCATTCTGCCGCCCAACAGTCGCTGGTTATGGCAGCGGCTGGAGCAGGATTTGCGCGGGCAAGTGGTATACGCCATCAGCGGCAAACTCAAGGGCCTGGCGTCGAGTTTCGAAAGCCGTACTCGCGATCTTTTGCATCAGGCCTATGGTCTGGCCGCGGGACAGCCGCAGGTGCAAAGGGACTTGCTGCGCTGGATGTTCGTGGTGCTGGAAGTCGGCCACGCGATCATCGAGTTGCGCAAGGAACAGGCGATTCTGCCGGTGCACCCGGCTTACGCCGAATCCCAGCCGTGGCGCCAGTCAATTCGGGTGATGGGGCGTTCGCTGGTGCGACTGTTCCTGCAACCGAGCCAGAGCAATCTGGAGCGTGCTCTGGTCGCGGTCGACCATGCGATCGGCCGCGTGCAGGCCACCGATGAACCCTTCGCGCCGCACTTCGATACCTCCGCCTTGCGCCGGGTGAAGAGCTATTTGCACTTCATCCGCACCTCGCTGCTCGACCCGCAATCGCCACTCGCCGGCTACATAAAAGCGAGTGCCATCACCAAGCCCCAAGGACTTGAACATGCCTCGTGAAATCGCCTTCCACGGCGTGTACATGCCGACCATGACCCTGATGTTTTTCATTGCGGCGGCGCTGGCCTGGGCGCTGGATCGATTCCTGTCCGGGTTCGATCTGTACCGTTTCTTCTGGCACCCGGCGCTGCTGCGCCTGAGTCTGTTTACCTGTCTGTTCGGCGCCCTGGCGCTGACTGTTTACCGTTGAGAACACCTCCGATGAAAAAGCTTTTCAGCCTGCTCGCGACCCTGCTGGTGTTGGCCCTTGCCCTGTGGATCGGCCGGACCCTGTGGGTGCACTACATGAACACACCCTGGACCCGCGACGGCCGGGTGCGCGCCGATATCATCAACGTTGCCGCCGACGTTACCGGTGAAGTGGTGGACGTGCCGGTGCGCGACAACCAGTTGGTGAAAAAGGGCGATTTGTTGATGCGCATCGACCCCGAGCATTACCGCATCGCGGTAAAACAGGCGCAGTCGCTGGTGGCTTCGCGCAAAGCCACGTGGGAGATGCGCAAGGTCAACGCCCATCGCCGCGCCGACCTCGACAACCTGGTGATCTCCAGGGAAAACCGCGACGACGCCACCAACATCGCCGACTCCGCCCTGGCCGATTACCAGCACGCCCAGGCGCAACTGGAAGCCGCCGAACTGAACCTCAAGCGCACTGAGGTCCGTGCTGCGGTGGACGGCTACGTCACCAACCTCAACGTCCATCGTGGTGACTACGCACGCATCGGCGAAGCGAAAATGGCCGTGGTCGACATGAACTCGTTCTGGGTTTATGGCTTCTTCGAAGAAACCAAGTTGCCGCATGTGCGCGTGGGCGATAAAGCCGATATGCAACTGATGAGCGGTGAAGTGCTCAAGGGGCATGTGGAAAGTATTTCTCGGGGCATCTACGACCGCGATAACCCGCAAAGTCGCGAGTTGATTGCAGACGTGAACCCGACGTTCAACTGGGTGCGTCTGGCGCAGCGGGTGCCAGTCAGGATTCACATTGATGAAGTGCCGGAGGGGGTGCTGTTGGCGGCGGGGATTACGTGCACGGTGGTGGTGAAGCAGGACGTTGTGGAAAACTAGGTAGACCGAGTCGCTGCCGTCGCAGGCAAGCCCGCTCCCGCAGGTTTTGTGTTTGCTGAGAAGAGGCCTGGGCAGAACCCCGGGCCTCTTCGTTGGTAAAGCGTCTTACAGTTGCGCCTGGCTGAGAATGACTTCGGCCTTGTTCACTGCCTCAGACACGTCCAGTTCTTTGTCACTGAGCAGCGCCATAACCTGCGGATTCTGTAGGACGTCGGCATTGGTGCTGTGCAACTGAGCCTGTCGTGAAATGATCACATACGCGTAAAGCTGATTACGGGTGCTGAACTCGGGACGAGCACTCACCGTGGCCAGTGCGTTCTCCATAAAGGCATGGCGATCTTTCGGCGACAATCCCGTGAAGGTGTCGGGGAACTGCATATGGATGTTCGCCGAGTACACCGAGGTGTTTTCCTCTCGCGCTTCCTTGCGCACCTCGTCCTTGCTGATCACGTTCTTGCTCAGTTGCTCGTAACCTTTTTCTCCTTCGCTGAGTTGCTGCGGGTTCATTCGTTGTTTCAGCGAGTCGATCTGTGCCGTGTCGTCGAGGACTCTGGCCCAACTGTAAGCCACGGGCAGATTGTCTTTGTTGGTATGCATACGAATCAGGGTTTGCTGGGCGTCCGGATCGCCATGGCGTGCCGAGCGTTCCAGCCAACGTAAACCGAGGTCGGTGTCCGGCGTCTGTCCGCGCATGCCATAGGCAAAGTTCTGGAACATGCCGAACTCGGCGCACGAGTCATTTCTGACCGCGGAATACGCCATATAGCTGAAGGCTTCTCGGTCGCGCTGGGCGCTGTCCTTGCTCGTGTCCTGTTCCGCGATGCTTGCCAGATAACACAAGGCCCGGTCGTGGGTGGGCGCGGCCATGATCAGGCAACTGCGGGCTTGCTCGGGCTTTTCGTCGTTGTACAACTGGTAGCCGATGCCGTAGAGCAGATCGCTGTCCATGTAGAGGTTGCAATACTCGTTGGCGACGGCTTGCGGTAACAGCTCCTTGAGGCTGAGCTTGGGCAGGGTGGCGTTCAGCGCCTCGTCTGGCGATGGCGTGCCGCAGCCGACAAGCGCGGTGGCCAATGCCAGCGGCAGCAGGTTTTTGCATTTCAATGGATATTCCTTGATCGCGATTGAGGCATTACGTCTGTGGCGCAGGCACGTCGTGGGCCAAAGGCTGTTGTTGGCTCTTGCTGAGGATGACCAGCGCCTCGGCCACGGTGTCCTCCACGCTCATTCTTCTATTGTTCAGCAAGGTGCGCAGCGTCGGGTTCTGCCATAGATCCACGGGCGCATCGGTGAGGCCGGCACGTCGGGAAATCAGTACATAGGAGTACAGTTGGCGGTGTTCGGAGAAGTCGTCGGCCTGATGCAAAATGTCCACGACCTTCGACATGAAGGCATGCCGCTCAGCAACGGAAAGGCCTTCGAAGGCCTCGGGATGATGCATGTGAAGATCGGCTGAAAACTTGGCGATGTTTTCCTGTCGACCTTGGGCAATTACCACGTCTATCGGGGTCACTTTGCCGAGCAGTTCGTTGTAGTGCTGATCGCCTGCGTTGATTTGCGCCGCAGCCATCGTGGCTTTCAATGCGCCGAGCTCTTCGGCATCTCCCTGGACTCTGGCCCAGGCATAAGCGACAGGCAGATTGTTCTGCGCACGATTGAGCTCGACCATGGCTGTCTGGGAGTCCTGGTCGGCATCCAGCGCCGCACGTTCCAGCCAATACCAGGACAGAGCCTTGTTGGCAGGCTTGTCGAACGAGCCGACGTCATAGATGTGGTACAGCGCCCATTCTGCGCAGCGTTCATTTTTCGACGCGGCGTAAGCCAAGTAGTTGAAGGCTTCCCGGTTGTTTTCGGGGCTTTGTCGCTGGCTGACGTTAACGGCCAGGTAGCAGAAATTTATCGGATAGTCCGGGGCGGCCATGATCATGCAATTTTTTGCTTCCAGCTGTTCCCCTATGTCATCCAGCAAGGTGCCGATGCCGTACAACAACTCCCTGTCCATTTCCTGATTGCAGTACCGGTTGGCGACTGCTTCAGGCAGGGCCTGTTCAATGGTCAACGGCGGCAGTCCGTGATTTAGCGTCTCATCCGGTGAAGCCCCGCAGCCCACCAACAGGCAGGCCATGATCCATGGCAGTACGTTTAGCAATTTCAATGAAAATTTCCAGATCGCAATGAGGTAACAGCGAGCATGGAACGAGGGAGCAAGCTCCCTCGCCACCGCTGTATCGGTTTACCTGTAGAACTTGTTGACCACCAGCAAGCCATGCTCGATCGTTTCAGCGACCGACAACTCGTCATCTTCCATGAGGGCGACGATCCTCTGGTCATTCGCGATATTCGCGTCAGGTTTTTTCAGCTGAGCGGCGCGATTGATCACGATATAGCTCAGCACGTGACCACGGCTCTTGGTGAACGGCAGGTCAATGGCGTTGTACATCGACTGCTTCACGTAGTCGTAGCGCTCGGCAGACGACAGGCCTTTGAAGGTGTCCGGATAGTCTTGATAGATTTCGGCGGAGTAACGGCCGACGTCTTCTTCCCGCGCTTCGGCGTACATGGCTTTTTTGCTGGTGACCTGGCCAGCGAGTTCGGTACAACGCTTTTCACCGTCGATGATTTGCGCGGCGGTCATCTTCGTTTTTAGGGCATCGGCAGCAGTCGAGTCATCGTCCTTGGCCATGATCTTTGTCCAGGCGTAGGCGGCGACCAGGTTGCCTTGCTCTTCGTACTGTTCGATCAGTTTCTTCTGAGCCTCGGGGTAACCATGCACCGAAGAACGCTCAAGCCAACGGCTGGCCATCGCAGGATCTTGCTTGGCTCCGCTGCCGCCGTATTGGTAGGCCTGATACAGACCGTATTCTGCGCACCAGTCATTCTGCATCGCCGAATAGGCCATGTAATTAAAGGCGTCGCTGTTGCGTTGATCCGGGGTTTTGCTTTCGTCCTGGCCGGCGATCATCGACAGATAGCAGAAGGCGCGAGGGTGTTTTGGCGCGGCCAGTTCCAGGCAGCTTTTGGCGGTGTCCCATTCCTGATCGCCGTACAGTTGAAAACCGAGGCCGAACAGAATGTCGCTGTCCATTTGCGCATTGCACTGTTCATTGCTGGACGGTGACGGCAGCACACTTTGCAAGGTCAGCTTGGGCAGCGTGTCGTTGAGGGAGGACTCTTTGCTGGTGGTCTGTTCGGAGCCAGCGCTGCAGCCGGCCAACAAGGCAACAAAAGCCAGTGGCAGCACGTTGAAAACGTTCAATGGATATTCCCTGATCTGCGATTGAATAAAGGTCGCATGGAACGGGCAGGGGAAGAGCGGGAAGGCAAAGCAATCCGTGCTTCAATTTTAATGCCAGCGATTCCATGCTGCTTGAGTCGGCGTAAACGCGTCGACTTGTCTCAAGTGCGTGCATTCTACTGAAAGCACCCGGACATACAAACCTGTATGGATGCGGCACCGGCGGTGTGCTCGAGTTGTTGTTGTTGTTGTTGTTGTTGTTGTTGTTGTTGTTGTGGTTGTTGTTGTTGTTGTTGTTGTGGTTGTTGTTGTTGTTGTTGTTGTGGTTGTTGTTGTTGTTGTTGTTGTTGTTGTTGTTGTTGTTGCGATGTCGAGTCGTTATATTGCCGCCCCTTCAAAACCCGCAAGGAGCGCGTGCATGAAGTACATCGCAGGCTTGTTCTTCGATCGGATGCTGCTGAGCATGGGCAGTGCCGTTTACCAGGGTTTCGATTTCTTTGATCTCAGAATCAGGGGAGTCAAGGCACATGCTGAAGTCGTGAGCTCATCAAGCTCTCGAATGATCGGCGTGCAGAGCGGCCACAGCTATACATCCGTCAGAAAAGTTGCCTTTCTCACGGCCGACGGCACACCGGTCATTCATGAGTTCGGAGACGAGTTTTCCGGCGTTGAGGCTGGGGACAAGGTGATCGTATTCCACAACCCGGCCGATCCTCGTGAAGTGATACCCGGCACTTTTTCACTCTGGGCCTGAGCCTCGCCATGGGCGCCATGACGCTGCTCAGTCTGATGATGATCGTGACGGTCTGGCACGATTAGACCGGTTTGCCACGCTCAGAATTGGCGATTCAAACCGAAGCGCTTCATCAAGGTCGACTCCAGCAAGCCCTTGGGCAGCAACGTTGCCAACAGCGGCAATGCCCAGCTGCCATTGCCGATGCGGATCAGCCGCGGCGGTTTGCTCTGCTGCACAGCCTTGAGCAAACCAGCGGCGAATTCACTGGCCGGCGTCGGTTTGTCCTGAGACGCCTTGGCCCGTGCGCGAATGCCTTCACGCAACGGAAACCACGGCGATTGTTCAGTGATCAACTGCTCCGCCTCATGCCCGGCATTCTTGGCGAAGCTGGATTCGATCGCGCCGGGCTGGACTTCCATGACTCGCACGCCGAACGGCGCCAGTTCCATGCGCAGCGCATCGCTCAAGGCATGCACCGCGGCTTTCGAGGCACAGTAGGCGCCGGCAAATGGCGTGACCAAAACCCCGGACACGCTGCCGATATTCACCACCAGGCCCCTGGCCCGACGCAGCACCGGGAACATCGCGCGGGTGACGCCAACGATTGCGAACACGTTGGTTTCGAACTGACGCTGCATGGCCGGCACGCCGCCGTCCAGCAGCGGACCCATGGCGCCATAACCGGCGTTGTTGATCAGCACATCGAGGCCGCCGTGTTGCTGGTTGATTCGCTCGCTCAGCTGTTCGAGCGACGGACTATCGTTGACGTCCAGTTGCACGGCGGTGAACCCGGCGGCGGTCAGGGTCGCCACATCTTCAGCTTTGCGGGCACTGGCCCAGACTTCGTAGCCGGCGCCTTTGAACACATCGGCGAGGGCGCGGCCAATGCCGCTGGAACAACCGGTAATCAACGCAACGGGCATGGCGCGGTCCTTGTGCAAAAGAAAAGGGGGATCAGTCGGAGAAACTACCCTGCAAACGCTCGGCGCGAAACTCCAGGGTTTGTGGGCGATAGCCGGGGCGCAGCGGCGGCAATGGCAAGCAGTCTTCCCAATTGCCGCCGGCCTGCAATTCGCCGGGGCCACGATAGCGTGGCGCGGCGTATTGATTGTCGGCCAGGTTCACCGTATCGCCCGGCGCGTACGCGGCGATGCGCCAGCGCAGTTCGGTCAAAGGCACGTCGTTGCCGTTGTTTATCGTCAGCTTCAAGGGGCGATCCGCCGGGCAGTGCTCGGGCGCGTAGGTGATACGCAGCTCAAGGCGTGCCAGTTGCTTGACCTCGCGGGTGTCCAGCCAGACTACCCACATCGCCACCAGGCCCAACCCGACGGCGGCCGCCATGGACACCGGCACGGCCTTGGCCGGATAGCGCAGCAGCAGGATCAGCCAGGTGATGACCAGCAGGACGCCGATGAACATGTTTGAACGCTCCTTGAACTCATGAACACCATCCTACCGAAGGGGCGCAAGAATGGACATTCATGGCCTAAGGTCGATGACCGTTGGTCGCTACTGTAATTTCTGACAGTAGCCAGATGCACTGTCCGGGTGTTGGATAGCGCTCATGACGGAAGTATAAGGCTGCGGTTGCCTGGTCATGAGGGCGTACCCATTCAGGGAGGAAGGATGAAACGTTTTTTGGTTTACGCATTCTGCATCGTGATGACGGGATGCATGCAGCCGACGATTTACGAGCTGTCCGTTTCATCCGGCCACGCGCAATTCGAGCAGGAAGGCATCAACACAGCGGCCGCGCTGGCGGCCCGTTATACCGATATCCGCATCGATTGCGGCAACGCCTCCAGGCCAGCCTTTCTTTGTTCAGGAATATTATTCCGGGGGACGATCCACTCACCGCTCTATCACGCCTGGAACCCCAGCCCGATCGCCGTGGAGAAAGGCGGGGTATCGTTTTCCTTTCTGAGGGCGGACTCCCAGTTCAGACAGATCGACTCCACTTACGATCATGGGTTTATTTTTTACCCGATACTGAGCATGCCGGCGGGCAAGCAACAGATTGAAATTCTTTGTGTGTTTCCCATTGATGGCGCCACGTTCGATCGAGACAAACCGGGATGCGGTGCCCACCGTGACTATCCCCAGCAGAGCAAGCGTTGTCAGTCACAGGGCATTACCACCGCCGAGCAGTGGCTGGCGCATACGGCCCGGCCCGGTGTTGCCCAGAGTTACTTCCAGTGCAGCTTCGATGTGCGCGATCAGATGAATGAGGCCGCGGCAGATTCTTTCTATCAAGCCGTCCGTGCGATGAAGTTGCACAGCGCCGTCGCGTTCCACAGTCGCAATGAGTTGATGCTTGCCACCTGGCCGCAGGATATTCCGACGGCGTTGCCCATCCAGGCGTTTTACTACGTCGGTAACGGGTTGAAGTCGGCTCAGTATGATCAACAGGATTTCTATGAGCAGACCGGCTTGATGCGACCGATCATACGCATCAGCCTGCCGGCATCACCGGCACACCGGGCGGTTTTCCTGTTTGATCCGAGGGATCAGGTGTTCGACGCCCAAAGCAAGAAGCTGCGCATCACCTCATTGACCGCCTCGCCACAGACCGATGCCTTTACGTTTGCGCTGGACAGCGGCTTTCCGTACAGCGGCTTCAGCGGCGCGCGCTTCAGAATCAATGTGATCGGCGGTACGCCGCCTTACTCGTTCAGCAGTGCAGACCCTGGTCAGGCGTCGATCGACCCGGGCACCGGTGAAGTCATCATGAGAGGCCATTCGCAAGTGGTGTTCACCGTCAGGGACGCGCTTGATCAAACCGTGCAATACACAATGCCCAAAGCGAAGGCGTGGTTCACGGCGCTGGCTTGCCATATGAACTGGGGCTCGGCCAACAGCTATTCGATCAGCCATGGTGTGGCGTTGCCCCAGGCCCATGACCTGGGCAATGGCTATTTGCTCCGCTATCCGGGCGCGTTGTATCCCGAGTGGGGCGACATGGTGCGGGGGTACAACTGGCCTATCGGTGCCTTTGATGTCACCAACAACTATGACGGGACTATTCCGGAGTACTGGACGGCCCAAGCCTTTCAGCCTGGCAGCTACCACACGGCAGCGGTCACGCTGGGATACATCCACAATCGGGCCTCGGGCTGGAAGCTCTGTTCGGTGGCCGTCTCCCGATCGCCCTGAGTGCGGGGCCATCAGCCGCATGGCGAAACCTTGATGCGTCGACTACAAAGGACGTTAACGTGGACATGGGAATACACACAAAAACACCCAGATTGACGGTCATTGGTCCGCGCGGCTTGTCGATCCGTTCGGTTGAGTATTGGCGTGCCATCGAGAACCAGCCCGCCGAGGCCCGCATCAACCGTACTGTTCACGATGGCGCAGGACGTGCGGTTAAACAGTGGGATCCGCGATTATGGGCGCTGCAAGTGGGCGATCCCCTGACGCCGGCCAATCTGACCACAGCGTATTCGCTGACCGGGAGCGCGCTGCGCACGGACAGCGTCGACGCCGGAACGCAGATCAACCTGCATGGCTTGGCCGCCGAAGTGGTATTGGGATGGGACCGCCGCGAAACCCGTCGCGAGGTTGAATATGATGATTTGCTGCGGCCAGTGGCGGTGTTCGAGCAGGGCGCTGTGGAGCCGCGTCGCTGTGTCGAGCGTTTTACCTATGGCTACCCCGGCCAGGGCAATCGGGATCGTAACCAGTGCGGCCAACTGATTCGCCACGATGATCCGGCAGGCAGCGTACTGTTCGACGTGTTTGCGATCAGCGGCCAATGCGTTGAAAACACTCGCCATTTCACCCTCGATCCGGTAACCCCCGATTGGCCGGAATCGATTGATGATCGCCGACGGCTGCTCGAACCGGGGATTGGGGCGACGTCCAGGTGGCGTTTCGGCCCGTTGGGTGATGTGCTGGAGCAGATTGATACCAAGGGAAATCATCAGGCCTTCAGCCTGACCCTTGACGGTCGATTGCGCGAGACGCGTCTGCAGCTTCAAGGGCTGGCCACCTGGCAAACCCTGGTCAGCGATATCCAATACAACGCCGAGGGGCAAGTTACGCACGAAACCGCTGGCAACGCAGTGCAAACCACCCTGGTCTACCGCGCGGAAGACGGTTTGTTGATGGAGCGTCGGGCACAGGATGCCAGTGCGAGATTGTTGCAGCATCTGATCTACGGCTATGACCGGATGGGCAATGTCCTGAGTATCGAGGACAAGGCGCTGCCGATCCGCTACTTCGCCAACCGGCGCATCGACCCGATCAGCCGCTTCCGCTACGACAGCCGTTACCAGTTGATTGAGGCCTTTGGTTGGGAGGCGGGCGGGGCCAATCAGGGGCCCGACTCGGTCGGTCGCATCGATCCGGCGGCGGTCAGCAAGTACCGGCAGACCTATAGCTATGACGCGGGCGGCAATCTACTGACGCTGACCCACGTCGGCACGCAAAACCACGGACGCAAGCTGAAAGCCGCCCGCTACAGCAATCGTTGCTTGCCTTGGCGCAACGACGTGCCGCCTACCGAAGACGAAATCGCCGCTGCGTTCGACGCCAAGGGCAATTTGCTGGAGTTGGATCAGGGATGTTTGACATGGGATCTGCGTAATCAATTGCAGTCGGTCAGCCCAGTGGCACGCGCCTCCGGGCGCAATGACCGGGAGGCGTATCTTTACGATGGCACAGGCCAGCGGGTGCGTAAAATTCGCTCGTTGCAGACCAACGCCCGGACTGTCATCGCGCAAGTACGTTACTTGCCGGGACTGGAGTTGCGCACCGATAACGGCACGGGTGAGGTACTGCAGGTGATCACTGCCCAGGCCGGACTCAACACCGTTCGGGTATTGCACTGGGAAAGCCTCCCGCCTTCGGGAACAAACAACCAGTATCGATATGGCTTCACCGATCATTTGGGCTCTACCAGCCTGGAGCTGGCCGCCGATGCACGGATCATCAGCCAGGAGACCTTTTACCCGTTCGGCGAGACCGCTTGTCTGGCCGGGGGGGATGTGATCGAGGTCAGTTATAAAACCGTTCGTTACTCGGGCAAGGAGCGGGATGCGACCGGACTGTATTACTTCGGTTATCGCTATTACATCCCGTGGTTACAACGTTGGGTGAATCCGGATCCCAAGGGCTTCATCGACGGACCGAATCTGTACTGTATGGTCGGTAACTCACCCATGAGGTATGTCGACAGTGATGGCGGTGGCAAGACTGAAGCGCAAGAGTTGAACAGCAGCATGGACACACAGCAAGCCTTGCTGACATCGGTAACGACACAGGCTTCCAATCTCAGAAATTCGATGCTTAACCACGTCTATCCGCGGCACCGGCTCCAGGCTTTGGGCAGACGGGTTGTCACTCAGCTTGGCAGCCATGCTGTCAGCGCTGGCGCACAGGCATTGGGCGCTGCGGGGGGCAGCGCAGTGGGTGGGTTGCTTGGGCCGGGCGGTTCAGTGCTGGGAGGCAAGCTCGGAACGAAAGTCGGTGCGAAGGCAGCGGATGCGTTGATTTCCAAAGTGGTGGACACCTATCAGCTGGATCGCCCAATCAACTTCAAGGGCAATGAAATGAATCCCAAGGCATTGATTGAGAGCGTTGAGCCGAAAAAACACTTTAGCCTGGCAACGGTAAAGCTGGAGCTGGCGGCAAATGATCCGCGTACGAGTGAAGGACGAGCGCGCCTGGGGAAAAAAATCCGCACCGTGGTGACAGACAAGGTTGTCGAGAAGGTCGGTGACAAACTGGGATCGCAAGCCCCGGGGCTGATCAAGACAGGCCAGGAATTTTACCAGGCATCGAAAGGGTTGAACGCGGCATCGTTGAGTGAAACTTATGAGGTGACGCCGGCAGTGATCGATATGCTGGAGTTCAGGACGCAGGCGATCAAAAATGAATTCGCGGACTCCGGTAGCACGGATCCGCAAACCTTCGAAACAATCGCTGAGATCTCGATGCAGACGCAGGAAGTGGTTCAGGTGCTGAACCGAAACCAGGACTTCATTGAACTTGTCGCGCCCAAGCCTTACGCCGGAAGACGACAATCACTCAAGGGGACGTCCCGGTCAGCTCCCGCTCGGCAAGTATCAGTCGGCTGACACAAAACAAAAGCCCCCGCCCAACCCGTTGCGGATAGGGGACGCAGCGGGCTGGACGGAGGCTTTTTATTTTTACCGGTCAAATCACTGCGCGATGGTTTTCACCGACACGCCGCGCTCGATCGGGGTGGAGCGACCGTAGATATCTTCAAACCGCTCGATATCGTCTTCACCCAGGTAGCTGCCCGATTGCACTTCGATGATTTCCAGCGAGATCTTGCCCGGATTGCGCAAGCGATGGACCGAGGCGATCGGGATGTAGGTCGACTGGTTTTCAGTGAGCAGGAACACGTTTTCGTCACAGGTCACTTCGGCGGTGCCGCTGACCACGATCCAGTGTTCGGCGCGGTGGTGGTGCATCTGCAGCGACAGGCACGCACCTGGCTTGACCGAGATGCGCTTGACCTGGAAGCGGCCGCCCATGTCCACCGAGTCGTAGGAGCCCCACGGGCGATAGACTTCGCAGTGGTTCTGGGTTTCGCTGCGACCCTGCTCATTGAGGGTGTTGACCATCTGTTTCACGCCTTGGACCTTGTCCTTGTGGACGATCATCATGGCGTCCTTGGTTTCGACCACCACGATGTTTTCCAGGCCGATCACCGACACCAGTTTACCGTTGCCGTGGATCATGCAGTTCTTGCTGTCCTGGATGACCACGTCGCCTTTGGTGACGTTGCCGTTGGCGTCCTTTTCATTGACTTCCCACAGCGACGACCAGCAACCGACATCGCTCCAGCCTGCGGTCAGTGGTACTACGCAGGCACGCTGGGTTTTTTCCATCACCGAGTAGTCGATGGAGTTGTCCGGGCAGCAGGCGAAGGTGGCAGGATCGATATCGACGGTGTCGGCATCCTGTTCGCTACGTTCCAGCGTCAGTACGCAGGTGTCGTAGATATCCGGATCGTGTTTTTTCAGTTCTTCGAGGAAACGGCTGGCGCGGAACAGGAACATGCCGCTGTTCCAGAAGTAACCACCGGACTGAACGAACTCGGTGGCGCGTTTCACGTCGGGTTTTTCGACGAAGTGCGAGACACGGCTGACGCCTTCCGGCAGCAGGGCATCGTTGGTGGATTTGATGTAGCCGTAACCGGTTTCCGGTTTGGTAGCCGGCACGCCGAACAGCACCATTTCGCCACGCTCGGCTGCCACAGTGGCCAGGGCCAGGGCGCGTTGCAGGGCTTTCTGGTCTTCCAGCACGTGGTCGGCCGGCAGCACCAGCATCAACTCGTCGCGACCTTCATTGACCAGCATCATCGCGGTCAGGGCCACTGCTGGCGAGGTGTTGCGGCCGAAGGGTTCCATCAGAATGCGCTGGGTGTCCAGGTTGCGGGCGCTCAACTGCTCGTTGACGATGAAACGGTGTTCCTTGTTACACACCACGATCGGGGTGTCCATGCCTTCGAACACCAGACGTTCCAGGGTTTGCTGGAACAGCGTTTGTTCGCCGGTCAGAGCGAGGAATTGCTTGGGGAATTGCTTGCGCGAAAGCGGCCAAAGACGTGAGCCGCTACCACCTGACAAGATCACCGGAATCATGTTGTTACTCCTTCAAATCGATTGGTTAGAGCTACTGCGTTCTGTCGTTTCACTCTTGTTCTTGTTCCGTGTCCGAATCGACGCCTTGGGCCTCTGTGGGAGCTGGCTTGCCTGCGATGGCATCACCTCGGAGTATCTGTTGCACCGAGTTGTCTGCATCGCGGGCAAGCCCGGCTCCCACAGGGATATGGGTCAATCCGGCAAATGTGTTAGCGCGTCGAAACCGGGCGTTTTACCCACACTGGCGACAGGCTGCTGCCTTTGCCGGTGACGTACAGCACCGCGGCTTCACCACGTTCCAGGGCAACCGGTTTCACGTCACCGACTTTGGTGGCGCCGTCGTACAGAGCCAGGCTGACTTTCACCGGGTTGATTTCACGCTCGCCACGGCCCTTGGCCGCCACGGACGGGACCACTTCGGTCTTGCCGTCGGCGGTTTTCAGGGTCAGAGCCTTGTCGCTGAGGTTCTGTACGCGAACCAGGGATTTCTGCTTGTTCTTGAACGGCGGCTCTTCGATCAGCTGCGGCGCGCCACTGGCGTTGTTGACCAGGGTGTAATAGTGGTCGCCGGCCAATTTCACCGGCAGGGTCTGGCTGCCGACCTTGGCGCTGTAATCGCCGCCCGGCATGAAGCTGAAGTCGGTGCTGGACAGCGGCGCGACTTCGCTCAGGTTGGTGGTGCCAACGGTGGCGCTGACTTCAGCGTTACCGGCGTTGAAGACCCGCACGAAACTGGAGCCTTTTGGTGCAGTCGGGCCGTAGAGGGCCGCGTCGCCAGCGAAGGCGGACATCGACAACACGCTCATGCCAGCAACGAGTGCGAAGGTCTTGGCGAGACGGCGAGGAGTAGTAGTGAAAGTCATGGTAGAACCTCTCTCTTTCAGTTTTGCGCCCGGTCGGGCGTCTCGGATTTAGTGTTTGCAGCTACGTTTTGTTGGCGTGCGCCGGCTTGTTTAAGCTCTGCGACCCACTGCGGGTCGGCGTCACCGATTTCGTTGTTCACAGGCAGATATCGTTCAGGGAACTCCCAGATCAGCACTTGTGGCGGGCTGTTCTTGAAGGCATCGCTTTTCAGGTAGCTGAGCATCGGCAGAATCGGGCCATGGCCGTCTTCGGCGTAACTGACCACGTCGCTGTGCAGCGCTTCTTTCAGCGCACCGATGAAGTTCCAGTTCGGGTTGGCGCTGTAGCTGGTGCCGATCAGGGCCACCGGCACTTCAGTGTTGGCGAACAGGGCGTCGTCACCGGCAGCCTGATCCTGGGCAGCCACGGTGTTGCGCTTCTGCAAAGGTTCTGGCGCCGGCATCAGGTTTTCGAACAGCGGGTCCAATGGCAGGAACAAGCGCAGGTCACCCTTGTGCGTCACCTTCTCCGCAGGTTCGGTGACGAAGTTTTGCGGTTCGCCGCTGAGCGGAGCCTTGTCGGCAATGGTTTTGGCCAGAGTCTCGGCAGCGATTTGCGCGCCTTCCGGGGTCCAGTGAGTGTCGGTGCGCAGGAACACTTGCTGACCGTTCTGCTTGCCCTTTTGCAGCGGGCCGAGCAGGTCAGGGGCGAGGATCTTGTTGGCCGCCACACGAGCGTGGAAATCCTTGTACAGATTGGTGTGGATACTCGCCGGCTTCACTTCACCCAGATGTTCCGGGTACAGACGCGTCTTGGCCGGGACAATCGCCATCACCAGTTGCACGCCTTGTTTTTTCAAGGTCTGGCGCACGCCTTCGACCAGCGCGTAGTTGCCTTGCAGGTTCAACTCTTCGTTGACGATCGGGTGAAACTCTTCATCGCTGTAGAGCCACTGATCGCGACCGAGCACCACGCCCGGACGACCTTCGTTGAACAGTTTGAAATCCAGCGCGGCCCAAAGGTTGGTGCCAAGACGCTTGATCGGGAACTCGTCGTCGTAGTGCGTCTCGACGGCTTTGCTCCAGCGACCGTTGAGCACGGTCGCATCGGCGTTGGTACTGAAGCCGAAGAAGCTGCGTACCGACCACACGCCCAGGACCAGCAAGGTCACCAGGAACAGGGCGATGTAGAAGATGCGTAATGAGCGGGTCATAGTCAGATCCCTCAGAACTGGAAGTAAAGGAACGGCGAGAAGCTTTGCGCCGAGAGTTTGAGAATCGAGGCGATGAACAGCAGCAGTACCAGCGTGCGCATCACGTAACGGGACCAGTCAGCGGTCCAGTAGGCCGGTTGCACAGTCGCTTCAACGCCGACGGTGTAACCCGGTTCGTGGATGCTGCCCGGGTTGTCACCCGGTACGGCTTTGATCATTCCAGGCGTAGCGGCGGCAGGGCCATCGGCCTCGACGTTCACAACAGGCTTGGTCTTCTCAGGCGGCAGGTTGCTGTAGAAATCACGGATGCCGAAGAACGCCAGGGTTGCGTAAGCCACCACCAGGGTTGCCACTTGCAGACCGGTGAGGCTGGCCTGGTTGAGTTCCGACAACGACCATTCGCCGAAACTGAACATGGCGCCGTACATGCGACCGGCGACGTGCAGGTTTTCTGCGCGGAAGATCACCCAACCCATCACCACCAGCAGGAAGGTCAGCGCCCAACGGATCGGGTTGATGCTGCGCGGCGAAGTGTTCAGGCCGAGGGCTTTTTCGATCGCCAGCCACATGCCGTGCCAGGCACCCCAGACGATGTAAGTGATGTTCGCACCGTGCCACAGACCACCGAGCAGCATGGTCAGGAACAGGTTGCGATAGGTCATCAGCGTGCCTTTACGGTTACCGCCGAGGGTGATGTACAGGTAGTCACGCAACCAGGTCGACAGGCTGATGTGCCAGCGACGCCAGAACTCGGTGATCGATTGGCTGATGTACGGCTGTTTGAAGTTTTCCATGAAGCGGAAACCCATCATCAAGCCCAGACCAATCGCCATGTCGCTGTAGCCGGAGAAGTCGAAGTACAGCTGCGCGGTGTAGGCCAGGGCGCCGAGCCAGGCATCGCCCGTGGTCGGGTTTTGCAAGGCGAAGCAATGGTCAGCCACCACCGCCAGGGTGTCGGCGATGAAGACCTTCTTGATGAAACCCTGCATGAACCGCGTGGCACCTTCGGAGAACTTGTCGAGGGTGTGGGTGCGGTTGTTGAACTGGTCGGCCAGGTCACGGAAACGCAACACGGGGCCCGCGATCAAGTGCGGGAAGATCGCCACGAATGCGGCAAAGTCGATCAGGTTGCGGGTCGCCGGGGTATCACCACGGTAGACGTCGATGATGTAGCTGATGGACTCGAAGATGTAGAACGAGATCCCGATCGGCAACAGCACATGGGTCAGGATGAACGGCGAAAGACCGACCGAGGTCATCATCGCGTTGATGCTGTCCACGCCGAAGTTGGCGTACTTGAAGTAGCCGAGGATGCACAGATCCACCCCGACGCCCAGGAGCAACCAGCGCTGGGCCGGTTTGGTCCGAACGCCTGCGGCGCCAACCTTCAGGCCGATCCAGTAGTTCCACAGCGTGACGGCTGCGAACAGCGCAAGGAAGTCCACACGCCACCAGGCGTAGAACACGTAGCTGGCGATCAGCAGCAGCAAGTTGCGATAGCGTATTCCGCTCAGGTAGTACATGCCGAGAAAGATCGGCAAGAACAGAAACAGGAACACGTTGGATGAAAATACCATCCCGATCTCTCCATGTTAACCAACAGTCAAGGGCCAAGGCCCCCCCAAACCCCCCACGAAAATCTGGGGGCATCACACAAAAAAACTACGATCGTTCCCACGCTCAGCGTGGGAATGCCTCACTGGACGCTCTGCGTCCGCTTCGGCATGTGACGCGGAGCGTCACGGGCTGCATTCCCACGCAGAGCGTGGGAACGATCAACCCTAAGAGCCCTTGTTGCCTTTCTCGCTGGCCGGGTCATAGACCTTGGTCAAATCCCCACCGAGGCGGAAGGTCTTGAACGGCTGCATTTTGTGTTTCTGCGCCAGCACATCCGGCGTGCAGGTGTAGAGCGAGCAGAACGGTTCGAGCCAGGCGAATTTCGAATCGACCTTTAGGTCGGTCATGTCCTGTTCTTTCCCGTTCTTCTCCTCGAATTCATCCGGGTCTTCCACGCCTGCAAGCACGCGATCACCCAGACGTTTCAAGGCGCCGTTGTTTTCCTGGCGCAAATCCACACCGTTGACCTGAGCGAAACTGGCGATCATCGCCAGTGGCGGCAGGGCATAGTTGTGATAGGCGAGGGCGCGTTGCTGGCGCTTGAGCTCGTTGGGCAGGAAGCCTTGGGCGTCGACCTGATTGACGCCGACCTTGTATTCCTTGACGGCCCAATCGAACAGATCGCGGCGGTTGGTGGCGACCGATGTGGCCATCACCGACCAGGCTGCCCAGTACGAGTGGTTGTTGGTTTGCTCGAGCGGCAGGTTGTCCCAATCGCTGACTACCTGATCGGCCATTTTGCTGAACCAGGCTTCAATCACTTGCGCTTCTTCCTGGTGGGTGGCCAGTGGATGCGAGTCAGAGAACTTCAGGCGGACATAGGACGAAGCCATGCTGCCCAATGCCCATTTGCGCATGGACTTGCCGGTGTGGTTGAAGTCCTTGGACATCAACGCGTCAGCCTTGGCCCAGGCAGTCAACCAGTTGAGGGTGCATTCCAGTTGTTCCGGACGACCGTCACGCATGAACTTCATCACCTGCTTGCTGGTGCTGCGCTCGATCTTGGTGATGTCGGCGGTGGTGTCGCGGAAAGCTTTTTCCGATGCCTCGTTCAGGGTCGAACGGGCCTTGTCGGAGCCTTCGTATTTGCTGCGAAATTGCAGGGCGCCGGTGTAGGGCGTCGGCATCGCGTCGCAGCCTTCACTCTTGTCGCCGGTTTTGACTTTTTCAATGGGTGCGAAGTAACCCTGGGGCGGGCGAAGTGGCGCGGCAGCCTGGGTGGCGCCTGCGAACATCGCCAGCGTCAGCAGGGAGGGCGCGAGTAACTTTTTCAGCGTTCGGGTTTGCATGCAGTTCATAAGAGGTAGCCTCATTGCCCGGCTTGAGCGGTACGCTGCTCGGCGCCGGAGAACACGTTGCGTTTGCAGATTTTCGCTTCGACTTTCTGAGGCGTGGCACCTGGTTTTTCAGGTCCCTGGACTTCGACGGCCAGCAGATTCTGCGAGGCCCAGTCTTCGTCCGTGCGCAACTCGAAGGCGAAACGCCCGTCGGTATCGGAGGTTTCCGGTTTCTCGATCTTGATGTCCTCGTGGCGCCCATTCATGTACCAGAGGGTGGCTTGCAAGGTTTTCACCGAGGTGTCGGCGAAGCGGATATCGACCTGGTGACTGCTGTTGCGCAGGTCCAGGTTCTTGCTGTTGACCATCAATTCGTTTTTGCCCGGTTTCAGCGTCGCGCTGGCACTCATCTGTGCATCTTTGCCTTCGCAACCGTTGTCCAGCAGGGCCATCATCTGGCGGTAGATGGTTTCCTGATCGAGGCGATAAAGCGGCGAGAATTCCCAGATGAGAATTTTCGGTGGTTTGGTCTGGAACTCTTCGCTGCCCAGGTACTGCAGCATCGAACCTTCGAAGCCACCACCGGGGAACGCCACGTTGAGAATGTCGGCGCCGATGGCCTCTTGGAGGAAACCGGCGAAGTTGTAGTTCTTGCCACTGTGGCTGGTGCCGACCAGGGTGATTTCCGGATTACCGGAATCACTGAACAGATCGCCATCGCCCGCTTCGCCCTTTGGCTCGGTGGTGAACTGATCCATGTACTGGATCGCGTAGCTGGTGCCACAGAGTTGACCAGCCATGTTGTGTAACGTTCCGGTCTTGCCCATGCGACCCGACTTATGGGTCTCGAATTCACGCTTGGGAACGTCGGCGAAGGCCGGCAATTGCTTGACCTTCTCGGCGACAATTTTCGCTGTGCGCTGGGCGCCATACGGCGTCCAGTGTTGGTCGCCGCGGAAGTAGAAATCGTGAGCCGGCAGGGTGTCGGGCAGCGATTCGTTGGTCAGCGGCGACAGGTCCGGCACCACGTAACCCATCTGCGCGAAACGCCCGAGCATGGTTTTGTAATTCTTCAGCGCCTTGTCGAAGTCGTAGCTCGCCTTCTCTGCCGGGTTCAGCTTGTTGCGGTTCACCAGGCCACGAGTCGGCTGGTAAACGATGACCAGTTCTACGCCTTTGCTCTTGAACGCATCGTGCAGTTGTTTCATGCGTTTGTAGCCGGCGGGCGAGGTGTCGAACTCGGTGCGCAAGTCTTCTTGCGTACGGAACAGCCAATCGCCCTGCGCCTGCACCAGCGTGGTGAAGTTCTGCTGATAGCGGGTGGTGTAGTTCTTCGGGTCGTGGGCTTCGGGGCAGAGATTGCAGCAATCATCGGCCTTGAATTTCGGTGCGTTTACGCTGGCGGCGTCTTCGGCGCGAACACCGCCACTGGCCGCGAGAATGCCCGCGGTCAGGGCCGACAGGCTGAGTAATTTGATCAAGTGTGAGTGCATAAAATTATCCTCAGTCCCGCATTTCGGTCTGGCGTTCGACAGGGTCGATCAGCACGGCTTTCTGCTGGCGCACCAGCAGGTCGAGAATTTCATCCTGGCGCTCGCCAAGAATCCCCGAGAAGCTGATGCCGCTGGATTTGGTCGGCGCGAGCATCGACACGCGATACAACTCCACGCTCAGCGGCGAGTCGATCGACAGCGGTCCGCTACCATTGGCGGCCAGTTCACCGCCGACCACGATCAGCGACACCTGGGTGTCGAACGGATCGAGCTTGATGTCCCGGTCGGTGTCGCTCAAATCTTTGATGTGCCCGTAGACACCGGTCAGGCCGTTGGCCATCGAGACGTTTTCATACAGGCGAATGTTCACGCTGTTACGAATACGAATGCCGTGGCGTCGGTTGCTGATCACCTTGTTGCCCCACAACAGGTTGTCAGCACTCTCATAGAGGGTGATGCCATCGGTGTGGTTCTTGTAGATCTCGTTGTAGGCGATCAGGTTGTTCACACTGTTACGGTCGATCACCAGGCCCGACAACTTGTTGTCGTAGCTGCGGTTGTTGAAGATGAAGCTGTCGTTGACCTCACGGGAAATAATGATCCCGTGCTTCTTCTTGGTCCCGTAGACGGTGTTGTCGGCAATGATCAGCCGATGGGAACGGTCGTGGGGGTCGATGCCGTAGACGATGTTGTCTTTGTAGGTGTTGCCCTTGACCACAAAGTCGCTGGCCTCGTAGCAGTAGAAGCCGTACCACATGTCCGAGAACTCGGAGCCGACGATCCAGCCGGTCGGTTCAGGGCGCTTGAGCACCTTGGCCATGTTCGGCGTGTATTGGGAAATACTCACGCCGTAGGACTTACTGTTGGCGTAACCGAAACTGGCAATCTTGCTGTTGGCAATGTAGGTCTCGGTGCCACCCCAGGACAGCAGGAACGGACGGAACTCCTTGGGCGACTTGAAGGCCGCCGGGCCGTTTGCCTTCTCGCTCCAGCCAGTGATTTTGGTATCACGCACGAACAGCTGGCCGTCGTTGACCAGGAACGAACCGGCCTCTTGGGACAGGCGCAATTCCTGGGTCTGCTTGTCGATTTCCAGAATGCCCTTGTTACCCACCACGATCGGCAACTTCGCCAGGAACACCCCCGGCGAGGTTTCGCTGAAGTACTGCTTGGGCAGTTTCTTCGCCAGGTCCTTGAGGTTCATGTAGCCGTCGTCGACGAAGATCGCCTGCGGGATGCCATGCTGACGCACTACCCACTCGGCCATCTTGTTGTCGCCGCCGATGAAGTCCTTCAGGGCGTTTTCCTGCATCATCCGGCGCACGCTGATCTTGCCGGGTTTGGTACGCACGATTTTCGCGGCGATGGCTTCGGCGGTGTAGCCAGAGGTGTCCGGCAGTTTCGGCTCGGCCAGGTCCAGCGGCGCGGTTGGCGCGCTGCTGACGGTGTAGGTCTTGGCCTGTTGCAGCCCCTTGGCCATGGTCGTCGGTTTTCCCGCTTGCACAGGCTTGGCCGGTTCGACGGTGGCGAAGGCGGCTGCGCTGGCGAGCAGCAGCGCGCCGGCCAGCAGGCTGATCGAGCCTTTCTTGGCGCTGTTCATGTCGGGCACTCCCTTCGCGGTTTGCATCAGAAGCGCCAGACCACGTCGACAAACGCGCGGTGCATGTACGAGTCGACTCCTTTGCCATACGCATCGCCAGGCTTGAACACACCGCCACGGAACCGCACCAGTGCCGAAGGCTCATCGATCGACTGACTCAACGACGCAGGCAGCAGGCCTTGCTTGAAGTACTTGGTGACCACCAGGTCCATTTCCTGACCGAGGTCTTTGTTGCCATCTTCCAGTGGCAGGGAGGTGCTGGAGAGGATCGCGCCGGTCACGTCGTCGGTGTTGTTTTCGACGGCGTTGATGCCATTACTGCCCACCGGCTTGTTGCCGTCGACGCGCCAGAACTTGTGGTAGATCAGGCTGGCGTCGTATTCGTCGTTGAGCATCCACGAGCCGAACAGGGTAGCGGTCTGCATGTTGTTCATTTCGCCGCGGAAGGCTTCGCCGAAACGGTGAACCCGCGAGCGTGTACCGGTGTAGTTCGAGCGATTGCTTTCCAGGCCGGTCTGTTCGTACTCGGCGCTGGCACGGGCATACGCCGCACCGACTTGCCACTGCGGATCAAGGCGCAAACGCAGGCCGATATCGGTGGCCCAGCCATTGAGGTCTTCACCGCGTTTGGCTTCGGTAGGGCGCGTGCCATCGGCGTTCAGCGGGTTGACCGTATCGGTGTCGCCGCTCATGCCGGTGATGCTGCCCCAGTAATTGACGGTGTTGGTGTTGCGCCAGTTGTAGGCGTCGCTGTCGGCGGTGAGGCCGAGCCAGCTGATGTCACCGTTCTGTTTTTTATCCAGCGAATCGCCGGCCACGCCCGGCTCCGGGTAGTCGAGCTTGCCGTCATCGTGGGTGTGATGACCGCGAATGCCGACCCAGTTACCCGGCGACCATTGGCCGGCAACGTCGCCGAAAACGTGCAGGCGATCCTTGTCCTTGGGCGCCAGTTCTTTCAGGTCGGTGCGGTATTCGCTGAAGCGTTCGGCGACACCGGCGTTGGCGCGCAACAGGGTGGTGTCGAAGGTCCAGTTCAGGGCTTCGATGTTGGTGTCGCGCCATTGGCCGTCGTCGTTGCGCAGGCGTTGGCGACCGAGCTTGAGGATCTCGCCAGGGTAGGGCGTGAGGCCGCTGTAGCCGACCCAGAACTCGCGCATCGCCAGGTAGTTCTTCTTGGTTTTGCGATCACCGTTGTCGGTGGTCTGGGTACCGTCGCTGTCGGACTGTTGCAGGGTGTCCGTTTCGATGATGTCGGTGGACGTCACGGCCTGGCCCATGGCGTAAGCGCTCCACGCGCCGCTTTCGCCATATACCCATGGACGCAGGTCCAGGCCGACACCGGAAACGTCGCCGCCACTGGCAGTGCCCAGGTCTCGGTCGTCTTCGGACTGGCCGGTAACTTTGACTTCGAGGCCGAAGTTCTTGTCTTCGGTCAGGGCCGCCAGGGTCGGGCACGACCACAGCAGGGCGAATGTCAGGCCAATACCGGCCTTCACGAATGGATTGAGCTTCATAGGGATTCCTCGCCGTCTTCTTCTTGCAGAGCGTGCAGTTCCAGCGTGTCCGGACTCACGGCACTACGAATGGCCTGTTCTTGTTTCAACAGGCGTTGGGCCTCGGCCAGCCGGTCAGGCGGCAGTTGCGCTTCGATGGTTTGCGCAAGCTCATTGGCTTGTGGGGTGTTCTGAGCCTTCGCCAATTGGCTGAAGACATAAGCGTTGACCGGGTCGGGCCGGGTGCCCTTGCCTTGGGAGAACAGTTGGGCAATGGCGAAGTCGGCGCTGTTCTGGCCATTGCGCGCAGCGGTCAGCAGGTGATCCAGGGCTTTCTGCGGATAGACCTTGCCCAGGTAACCACGACGGTAAATCTGGCCGAGGTAGTAATCGGCGGCGACTTCCCGGCCGACGGCTTTCTTGAAGTGCTCTTCGGCGACCTTGGCGTCGGCCGGCACCATTTTTCCTTCAAAGTAGAGCTTGCCCAGCAGCAGTTCGGCACGCGGCTGGTCGGCGGCGCGGCCGTTGTCCAGGTACTTCATCATGGTGTCGACGTCACCCAGTTCAGGGAAGTCGTAGAGCAGTTGCGCCAGGCTGACCCAGGACGCCGGGTAGCCAGGTGCGATGCCTTCGAGCAGCGACTGAGCGGTTTTCTCGTCGGTCTTGCCCAGGCTTGCGTCGCCCAGCACGCGGGCCACGCTGTCCACCCGTTGCGCAGAGACGACGCCACGGCTTTGAGCGGCCTGCATCTGCTTGATCAGTTCGGCCTGTTGTTCTGGCTGGCCGCGTTTCTGATAGACCGTGGCCAGTTCGACGTAGCAGATGTCGGTGGTGTTCAACGCTGCTTTGCAGATCTTTTCCACATCATCCAGATGCTGGTCGTAAGTGCCCTGGGTGCGATAGAGCAGTACTTGCGCCAGACCGGCTTCCGGTTTGCCTTCGGTGCGCCATTGGCTGATCTGCTGCTGTGCGTTGACGTTCGGGAAACTGTGCGGGTATTGCAGGTACAGCATCGCCAGCGGGATCAGGGTGTTGCCTTCGCCATTGGCCGAGGCTTTCTTCAACAGCGCTTCGGCTTCGTGGTGTTCGGCTTCGGTGGCGCCGGGTTTGGCCACCAGCAGGCGACCCAGGCGAGCCTGAGCCCGCGGCGAGACGCTGGCCGCGGCGCGGTAAGTCGCCTCGGCCTTTTTGATTTGCGCCGGGTCACGGCTGTCGACCTGCAGATCGGCCAGGCCGACCTGCGCTTCGCTGTAACCCAGGTCTGCCAGTTGCTGGTAGTTCTGCGCCGCCAGCGTGGTGTCGCCGCGCTTGAGGGCCTCATTGGCCAGGCGCTGGTCGGGCAGGCCGGCGCAACCGGCCAGGCTGATGGCCAAAGCCAGCGAGCACAGTACATAACCACTGTGGGAGCGGTGGTGCGGCATTCCGACTTGCCCGCGATTCAGGCAACTCGGTGCTTCAGAAAGACCGCGTTGATCCAATCGCGGGCAAGCCCGCTCCCACAGGATTCGCGGTGTTTTCAGGAGACTGATGATCGTCACGGGCATGTCCTCTGTTTAAAGACCGGCGGCCATGGCTTTGTTGATCAGCCAGTTCAGGTTCGGGCCACGAGTGCTGTTCACTTCCACCGGGCGACCGGCGAAGGCGCTGTCCAGTGGCTCGTCAGGTTTGATCTGCACGCGGATATCGGACGACAGGTCGGCGCTTTTCAGGCTGGTGCTGCTGACAATCTTGCCGGTACGGGTTTGGTCTTCACCGGCGATCTGGAAGCTGACCGTGGTGCCTGGACGCACATCGCTGAACTGGCGATAAGAGAAGCGTGCTTCAACGTTGGCTTCGGTATTGCGCGGCACCAGTTGGAAGATCACGTCGCCTTTGCTGGCGTACTGACCGTTAGCCACCAATTGCTGAGCCACGGTGCAATCGCACGGCGACGTCAGGGTGCCGGTCATTTGCTTGCCGAACAGTTCTTCAACCTTGGACGGTTGCAGTTGACCTTCGTCCAGATGGCCCTTGAGCACGTCGAGCATGCTGGTGCTGAAAGTCGCCAGTGGGGCGCCTTTGGCGGCAACGCCGTCAGCCTTGATCAGGCTCTGCACGGTGCCGTCGCGCGGCATGGTGATGTTCATGCCCTGCACGCTGACCAGACCGGCCTGGGCGTGGCTGACGAAGTACATGCCATACACCGATTTGAAGATGAAACCGAACGCCACCAGGCCGATCACGAAGATACCGGCGCTGAAGGTCACCGCTTTCAGACGGCCGAGCGGGGTCATGCCGTGACCGCCATCCTTGACCTTGCGCGCCTTGGTGAAGTTGTCGCGCTGCAGGGTCGCCAGCATTTCACCGACACTGACAATGTCGCCGGCCAAGTGCGAAGTGATCAGGTGGCGCAGGGTGGAAATGTCACGGGGTTCCAGGTTCTGGAACTGGCAACCGATACGACCGGTCTGGCGATCGACGGAGCGGATTTGCAATTCCACGTCCATGGCCAGGCCGAGGTTATCGATGACGAATTGCAGACGGGCCTTGTGCACATCGCCGACCTTCAACGGCAGCTGACCGGCGTTGAACGCCAGGCCGCCAGCGGAAAGGTCGATGACCCGGGCTTCAACCGGAGTCCGGTCTGGACCGAAGAAACGCAGCTTGGCCGGGATTTTCACGCGAGCGTGTTGGCGCTGGGCTTCGGATTCGTGCACTACGTTGGAGTTGACGGCGGTATTCATATGGGCGATTTCCTAGTTAATTCAGGCGAGTTCGGTCAGACCATCATCAGCAGCACGGCGACAAAAATGCTGCCGGCGGAGAAGGTCATGGTCCGAGACGACCAAGTGTTGAACCAACGTTGAAAGCTGGCGAGATCACGGGTCAGAGAAGTGGGCTGGCGAGTCCAGGACTGTTGATCGAGGCGGAAGAACACGTAGATTTTCACCAGCGCGCCGACGATCTGGTTGTAATAGAGAATCGCCGGGTAAGCCGGGCCGATCCGGTGACCGGAGCAGGACAGCAGCACGGTCAGGATCAGGCGGGTGATGCCGATCCACAGCAGGTAAACCAGGATGAACGCGCTGCCATACTTGAAGGTGGCGAGGATTGCCACGGTCAGGCCCAGCAAGGATGTCCACATCGATACACGCTGATCGAACAGCACCACCGAAGTGAACAGGCCGAGACGTTTCATCCCCAAACCCAGGGCGCGAGAGTTCTGCCGCAGGTTGTTGCCGTACCAGCGGAACATCAGTTTGCGGCTGGCCTTGATGAAGCTCTTCTCGGGCGGGTGCTCCACGGTATGGATCGCGGCATCCGGCACGTAGAAAGTGTCATAGCCCAGGCGCATCAGGCTGAACCAGCTCGACTTGTCGTCACCGGTGAGGAACTTGAAGCGGCCCAGGCGCCAGTGTTGCAGCGAGTCGCTTTCCACATCGGCGATGAAGTCCGGGTTGGTGACCACGGTGGCGCGGAATACCGACATCCGGCCGGTCATGGTCAACACGCGCTTGGACAGGGCCATGGAGCACATGTTGATGTGGCGCTGGGCGAATCGCAGTTTGTGCCATTCGCTCATGATGTAGCCGCCGCGCACTTCACAGAACTCGTTGGTGGTCAGGCCGCCGACGTTGCCGAACAGCTGGAACCACGGCACGGTCTTGAGCACAACGCCTTCGGCCAATACGGTGTCGCCATCGATCACGGCAACCACGGCGCGGTCGTCCGGCAGGTGGCGTGAGATGGCGCGGAAACCGTAGGCCAGGCCATCGCGTTTGCCGGTGCCGGGAATGCGCACGAAGTCGAGTTTGACCCGTGGCGGTGGGTTCATGCGTTTCCAGAGGCTCTTGACCAGCAGCTCATCGGACATTTCCACGATGGAGCAGACCACGGTGGTCGGCAGTTCGCAGTCGATGGCCTCGCGGATTACCGAGCTGTAGACCTGAGCGGTGGTCAGCGCGTCGATACGAAAGCTCGTGACCATCAGAAACACATGGGACGGGTCTGCCGCTTTGCCCAGCTTGCGCACTTTGCGCCGCAGGTGCGGGTAGACCACGTACAGAAACAGCATGCCGCGCAGAAAGTGCGTGGCACCCATCGAGTAGCGCCAGATACCGACGATACCGATCAGGAAGATGAAGTCCTTCGACTCGGAGTCGAACGTGGACGCAGGCAGCGCCATGGCGATGCCCATCAGTAAACTTAGGTAAAACAGCCAACCGGCGGCCTGAAGTAGGCCGTGCTTTAGCCTGTGCATAATCTGCATCCGTCTCGATCTCGGGCGAGCCTGTGGGGTGGCCCGATGGGGTTAAGGCAGGCCTGTGAAAACTGGCGACCCCCGCTCTGGATGACGCCAGAAATCCCGGTAGGAGCTGCCGCAGGCTGCGATCTTTTTGGGTTCACTCAGGACTCAAGTGCCTCGGGAAAGATCGCAGCCTCGTTTCACTCGACAGCTCCTACAGGCGTGTTACCAGCAGATACCTTCGGTGCGCTTGCTGACGCTGGTGGCTTTGGACATGAAGCCAACCAGGTCGACCACTTGCTTGCCGTGTGGAGCTTCCAGCGCCAGAGCGCGGAATTTCTCGTCACGGTTACCGAGGATGATCACGTCGGAGTTTGCGATCACATCGTCGAAGTCGGAATTGAGCAAGGACGAGACGTGAGGGATCTTCGACTCGATGTAATCCTTGTTCGCACCGTGGACACGGGCGTACTCGACGTTGCTGTCGTAGATGCTCAGGTCGTAACCCTTGCCGATCAGCATTTCCGCCAGATCAACCAGTGGGCTTTCGCGCAGGTCGTCGGTACCGGCCTTGAAGCTCAGACCCAGCAGGGCGACTTTGCGTTTGTCGTGGCTGGAGACGATGTCGAACGCGTTCTGCACCTGGGACTCGTTACTGCGCATCAGCGAGTTGAGCAGCGGTGCTTCCACGTCCAGGGAACCGGCGCGGTAGGTCAGGGCGCGGACGTCTTTTGG
Organism: Pseudomonas sp. JL3; assembly: GCF_031570575.1. Taxonomy (NCBI): domain Bacteria; kingdom Pseudomonadati; phylum Pseudomonadota; class Gammaproteobacteria; order Pseudomonadales; family Pseudomonadaceae; genus Pseudomonas; species Pseudomonas sp. JL3. Next base: position 32,848 of record NZ_JAKWJK010000012.1, on the reverse strand, counting down.
CAGGCAAGAGCCGCCGAACGCAAAGCCTGGGCGCATGTAGTACTGGGACAGGTTCAGGGTCTTGTCCTGGCAGACCACTTCCATCACTTCACGACCGTCGACACCGACGGCTTTGGCGATGTTGCCGATCTCGTTGGCGAAGGTCACCTTGGTGGCGTGCCACACGTTGCAGGTGTACTTGATCATCTCGGCAACGGCGATGTCCTTGCGGATGATCGGCGCGTCGAGCTCTTCGTACAGCGACTGCAGAACGTCGCCCGAGGCCTTGTCGAACTCGCCGATAACGGTCATTGGCGGCAGGTCGTAATCGGCGATCGCGGTGCTTTCACGCAGGAACTCAGGGTTGACCGCTACGCCGAAGTCGACGCCGGCTTTTTTGCCGGAGCAGTCTTCGAGGATCGGGATGACAACGTTTGCGACAGTGCCCGGCAGGACGGTGCTGCGAACCACGATGGTGTGGCGGGTGGTCTTGTCACGCAGGACAAAACCGATCTCGCGGCACACGGCTTCGATGTAGTTCAGTTCCAGATCGCCGTTCTTCTTGCTCGGCGTACCGACGCAGATCATCGACAGGTCGGTGTCGCGAATCGCCTCGGCGAAGTTGGTCGTGCCGCGCAATTTGCCCGTCTCGATACCCTTCTGCAGAAGTTCGCCCAGACCCGGTTCAACGATCGGCGATTTGCCAGCGTTGATCATATCGATTTTGTCTTTGGCAACATCGACGCCAACGACGTCATGGCCCCGTGCAGACAGGCAACCGGCACATACTGCGCCGACGTAACCCAAACCAAATATGCTGATGCGCATCGCAATTACCTCTGTGTTTATCAAGCCATTACATGGCCGGAGTTAATGGTGTTCAGCGGTCATAGTGCACTCGCAAGTGCGACTTAAAAGGCGCCACAATGCCGTGTGCAGGCATACTAAGTTCCGAGTGTCTAAATAAGTGCACTCAAGATGTGCGCAACTAGGCCTTATTGTTATGACTTGCCCTGTTATGCAGCCGATCCTCTTTTAAGAGGACTCCGTGCAAAGGTCTTGCGCGCTCAATGTCAGGCTCGACAGCCCGTAAATCAAGCGGTTGGGTGCTCAGGTGAGCACGTTTATAGGGGCGCAGCCGTGGCCTTGTAGGGGATAGTAATGGTGCGTTATCTCCTGTCCTTCATGTGTTGCCCAAATAAGGGATCAGTAAGCCCAAGTATGTGTGACAACTTCGCTATATGGATCTCTTGTCTGTGTAAGTTATCTCGCACAATCACGGAGAGAATCGTTACCGGTGGTATGAGCGGCGCATTTGGACATAGTTCCTGTCCGCCCATCGCGAATTCTGAAATTTCTTGAAATAGTGAAAAAGATGGCACTGCTTTCATATTGATAGCACTTGCCGTTTGGCCCTTTATATATGGGGGGGTTATTGCCTTGGGTACTTTTTTGCCACTACGAATAAAAAATTTCAGTGCCACTACTGAAAAATTTGCTAGCTGTCGAGTGAAACAAAAGTTAGAAAATGAAGTGCTGTTTTTTTGGCGTCAATAAGGCGGCGAAAAGATGGGGGATTGTTCGACGATCAAAGGGATGGCGCACGACAAAGTCATAGATGTCGTGCGCTGAATGAGTGCAGGTCTATTTACTCTGGTGCGTGATCGCGCAGAAACACCAGATTGTCCGGTTTAGACTGTTCGGCGCTGTAGCGATAACCCTGGACGTCGAACTGCTTGAGGTCGACCGGATCATTGATGCGTTCTTCGATGACGAAGCGACTCATCATTCCGCGAGCCTTTTTCGCGTAGAAACTGATGATTTTGTACTGGCCGTTCTTCAGATCCTTGAACTCGGTATTGATGATGCGCGCGTTCAAGGCACTGCGTTTGACCGCCGAGAAGTACTCGTTGGAGGCCAGGTTCAGCAGCACGTCATCGCCTTGATCGGCCAAGGCTTCGTTCAGCCATTCGCTGATCCGCGTCCCCCAGAAGGCGTACAAGTCCTTGCCACGGGCATTGGCCAGTTTGGTGCCCATCTCCAGCCGATAGGGCTGCATCAGGTCCAGAGGGCGCAGCAGGCCGTACAGGCCGGAGAGCATGCGCAAGTGTTGTTGGGCGTAATCGAAGTCGGCTTCGCTGAAGGTTTGTGCATTCAGGCCGGTGTACACGTCGCCCTTGAATGCCAGCAAGGCCTGCTTGGCGTTGGCCGGGGTGAAGGCCGGGGTCCAGCTGCCGAAACGCGCGGCATTGAGGCCGCCGATTTTGTCGGAGACGTGCATCAGCTCGCTGATCTGCGCCGGCGTCAGATCGCGCAGTTGCAGGATCAGCTCCTGGGAATGATCGAGGTATTGCGGCTGAGTGAAGCGTTGGGTCGCCGGCGGTGTTTCGTAATCGAGGGTCTTGGCGGGGGAAATCACCATCAGCATGAAGTCGTCTCCTTTAATCGTGGCGCCGATTCTAGGGGGTTGTCTGTGTTGACTCCAGCTATCAAGTCCATAGGTGATCGGTGGTGGGTACACCCTGATCATTCCCACGCTCTGCGTGGGAATGCCTCAATGGACGCTCCGCGTCCGCTTCGGCAGGGACGCGGAGCGTCCCGGGCTGCATTCCCACGCAGAGCGTGGGAACGATCATGGGGCCGGCGATCAGCTATAGTGCCGCGCGGGTTTTGTTATGGAGACATCCCATTGCGTATCGTTTTTCTATTCTCGGCCTTGCTCTTGAGCTTTGGCGCCATGGCGGCGCCGGGCGATGTGGCGACGCTTGATCGCAGCACCTGGCCTGAGCAGATCAGCAGCCCGACGCTGTTTGACGTCGCATCGCGGGCCGAAATCCTCATGTTTGCCCGTGTTCTGCTGGCCAGCGAATCGCTGGATGAAGCGAGCCTGGCTCAACGCCTGGGCCTGCGCACCCTCAATCTGGAGTCGGTCAACCAGCTGCGCCAGCGCATGTGGCAGCGTTTGCTGACTAATTACAACTTCGCCCAGCAGAGTTGTGATCAGGATGCCTCCTTCTGTTTCCTGGTCGAGGACATGGCCACCTTGCGAGGGCAAGCGGCCAAGTTTCAGGTGAGCGACGACAGCTATTACATCAAGTGGGCCGAGCCGAGCCGGTTGTTCCACGCCCAGTACCTGGATGAGCAGTTGCGCAAGGCCGCGCTGTTTCCGCAGACCAGCAGCGAAGTCGATCGTTTTGGCGACTATGAGCGCAATGGCGATGCCATGAATGACCGGCTGTTCCTGCTGACCTTCGACAGCGCCGCCAATGCCACGCCAGATAACACCGCCTGGGTCACCGAGTACCTGCGCAAGTCGAACATGAGCGCTACGTTCTTCGTCCTCGGCAAGGACATTCAGGCCCGTCTGTCCGAGCGCTCGGTAGCCAGCCTGCAAGGGACTTATTCGCAACAATGCGTTGGTGTGCAAGGCTGGGAGTTTCGCTCCCACAGCCACTGGCAAGACTGGCAGGACTCGGTGCGACGCAGCGTCGAGCTGGTCAAAGGCAAACTGCCGGAGAATTACGTGCCGCTGTTTCGCCCGCCCGATGGTCAACGTCGATCCGATGCCGAGGGCTTCTTCAAGTCTCAGGGCTTGCAGGTGGCATTGTGGGATATCGATGCCCAGGACGGTTCCGGCAAGCTCAAGGGCAGCCAGAGCGCGCAACGGGTGTTAACCCTGATGCTGCTGTGGCGGCATGGGGTGATCAATTTCAATGTGAAGCAGGATGCGCTGAAAACGGCGATGCCTTGGCTCATTACGCAAACGGCGCCAAGCGGGATCGGTTGGGCAGACTGTCAGGACGCGTTTCGCTGAAAACGGCAAAAGGCCGTAAACATTGGGTGAAGGGCTATTTCTGGAGAGAAATCGGTGCAGGCGGACTTCCGACTTTAACGGCACATTGCCTGCACGCCAAGGGCTATTCGTCACTCTGAAAAATAAACTTCAAAAAAACGTCAAAGTGCTTTTTTCTGTCACATGTTTTGGAGTATTACGAAGACAGACCGCCGAAACCTGCAACACAGGTGGCGTCTCCCAAGACCCAGTTTGTGTGCAGTTCACTTGACTCCTCGCAGGTGAATTCGGTGGCCACTTCGAGGCGCAGCACTGTCATGGTACTGCGTCGACTGGCTCCCACAAAGGTGACCGAGTATGGATGATCACGGACGTAGCCCTTCTTCCAACCAGCCAATCCTTTATGTACTCGATACCAACGTATTGATTCACGATCCAAACGCCCTGCTTAATTTCGAAGAACACCACGTCGCCATCCCGATGACCGTGCTTGAAGAGCTGGATAAGCTCAAGAGCGGGCATCACAGCGTTGCCGCGGAATGCCGCCAGGCGATTCGCCTGATCGACAAGACTTTGGGCGATGCCAGCCCCGAAGACGTCGAACTCGGCGTACCGATCCAGCGCGGCAAGAGTGGGCCCAAGGGTTTGCTGTCAATTCTGATGAGCAAGCGCGCTGAGCCAAACATCATTCTGCCCGAGCATCTGAACGACAACATCATCATCAACCAGTTGATCGACCTGCGCGCGCGCGATGCAAAACTGCCCGTGGTGCTGGTCACAAAAGATATCAACATGCGCCTCAAGGCCCGGGCTTGCGGGATTGCGGCCGAGGACTACAGCACCGACCAACTGGTCGACGACGTTTCGTTGCTACCCAACGGTTATCACAACATGACCGGTTCGTTCTGGGATCGGGTGAGCAAAGTCGAAACCCGGCAGGATCACGGCCGCACCTGGCACCAGGTGCAGCTGATCGACAACCTGCCCGCGGTACACGTCAACGAGTTCATCATCGACGAACAGGGCTTTGTCGGCTGGATCAAGGAAATCCAGGTCGACAAGTTGTTGATCCTCGATCTGCATCAGGAGCCTCTGTTGCACCAGGAAGCCTGGGGCCTGAAACCGCGTGACATCTATCAAAGCCTGGCGCTGTACGCCTTGCTTGATCCGGACATTCACCTGGTCAACCTGTCCGGCGCGGCCGGTTCCGGTAAAACCATCCTGGCCCTGGCGGCGGCCATCGAGCAGACCATGGTCAGCAAACGCTACCGGCGCATCATCGCCACCCGCAGCGTGCAGGGGCTGGACCAGGAAATCGGCTTCCTGCCCGGCACCGAAGCGGAAAAAATGGAGCCTTGGCTCGGCGCCATCACCGACAACCTCGAAGCGCTGCACATGGACGACGAAAGCACCCATGGCAGCGTCGACTACATCCTCAGCAAAGTGCCGTTGCAGTTCAAATCCCTCAACTACATTCGAGGCCGCAGCTTTCAGCAGAGTCTGATCCTGATCGATGAATGCCAGAACCTCACGCCGCACCAGATGAAAACCATCATCACCCGTGCCGGTGCCGGTTCCAAAGTGGTGTGCCTGGGTAACCTGGCGCAGATCGATACCCCTTACCTGTCCGCGACCAGCTCCGGGCTGACGTACTTGACCGAGCGCTTCAAGGACTTCCCCAACGGGGTGCATATCACCCTGCAAGGGGTGCCACGCTCGATTCTGGCCGAATACGCCGAATCGCATCTGTAACCCTCACCAGAACCGGGCGGCCTAATGGTCGCCCGGTTTTTTATGCCAGACACATAACCTGTAAGAGCGAGGCTTGCCCGCGATGGCATCACCGAGGTGTCCCTGTTGAACCGCAGCGCCTGCATCGCGGGCAAGCCACGCTCCCACAGGGTTCGGTGTAAACGCATAATCAAACGTGCGGAAATCTGACCCACAGGTTTACAATCGATGCTCCTGATCAGGAGTAACTCTGTGCTGACTCATCTCGATTCCCAAGGTCGCGCCCATATGGTCGACGTCACTGAAAAAGCCGTGACGTTCCGTGAAGCGACGGCCCAAGCGCTGGTGCGCATGCTGCCCGAAACCCTGCAGATGATCGTCAGTGGCGGCCATCCCAAGGGTGACGTGTTCGCCGTGGCGCGAATTGCCGGCATCCAGGCGGCGAAGAAAACCAGCGATCTGATTCCTCTGTGCCACCCGTTGATGCTCACAGGCGTCAAGGTCGAACTCAGTGCTGAAGGTGTCGACACCGTGCGCGTCGTGGCGCGCTGCAAGTTGTCCGGGCAGACCGGCGTCGAAATGGAAGCACTGACTGCCGCCAGCGTCGCGGCGCTGACCATCTATGACATGTGCAAGGCCGTGGATCGCGGCATGACCATCGAGAGCGTGCGGCTGCTGGAGAAACTCGGCGGCAAGAGCGGCCATTTCCAGGCGGATCAGCCATGAACGTGACTGTGAAGTTTTTCGCCCGTTACCGTGAAGCGCTCGGCGTGGAGTCGGTGAAGGTCGAAGGTGATTTCGCCACGATCGACGATGTGCGCGCGCTGCTGGCCCAGCGTGACGGCGCCGAAGTGCTGAGCGAGCAGAACCTGATGTGCGCCCGCAACGAAGATCTCTGCCAACTCGACGAACCGGTGAGCGATGGCGATGAAGTGGCGTTTTTTCCGACCGTGACCGGGGGCTGAACCATGGCGATTCGCGTGCAGTCCACGCCGTTCGACCCGGGCGCTGAAGTCAACGCCATGCACGCGGCCAATGTGGGCGTCGGTGCGGTGGTGAGTTTTGTCGGCTACGTGCGCGACTTCAATGACGGCCTCGACGTCGCCGGAATGTTTCTGGAACACTACCCGGGCATGACCGAAAAAGCCCTGGGCAAGATTGCCGCGGAGGCCGAGCAGCGCTGGCCGCTGTTGAAGCTGGAAGTGTTGCACCGCATCGGCGCCCTGGAGCCGGGCGAGCCGATCGTTTTCGTCGGCGCCGCCAGCGCCCACCGTCAGGCGGCGTTCGATGCCTGTGCCTTTGTCATGGACTACCTGAAAACCCGCGCGCCGTTCTGGAAGAAAGAAAACACCCGTGATGGGCCGCGCTGGGTGGAAGGGCGTGACAGCGATCATGTGGCGGCAGATCGCTGGAAGCAGTAAGCAACCGATCCTTCCTTACGGGCTCGATGCTTGAAAAACACTTGAAAGTTAATCCGTTCTTAACCGGTTTATCGTTTCTTCCTTGTGGCAGCCGAGCTTGCTCGCGCTGGGCTGCGCAGCGGCCCCAAAATCTGAGCGCTCCCTCGCCACAGGCGTTCACTGACTCAAGACTCTCGTGAACGGCATTGCCGCCCGAAGGCCGGGATCAGGGGTCGTTCAAGGCTCTCAAAGATCGGGTCAGCGTGTAGACTTCCGGGCAACCGATATCAGATCGACAAGGTCGCATTGCCGCCAGTTGGCGTATCAAAGACAACATCAGCCTGATGCCGCAACTGCAAGCGCAGCCGTCAGCGAGCTGATCCACAGACACAAAAGGGAAACGCGATGAGCGAGGAAACGATGCGGTTGGGACGTGAACGGCGCTATCTGGTGTTGCTGGGCATTATTTGCCTGGCGCTGATCGGTGGCGCGCTGTACATGCAAGTGGCTCTGGGCGAGGCACCGTGCCCGCTGTGCATCCTGCAACGCTACGCGTTGTTGCTGATTGCGCTGTTCGCCTTTATCGGCGCGGCGACGCGCACCCGCCGCAGCATCACGCTGTTCGAAGCGCTGGTGGTGATCTGCGCCATTGCGGGCGTCGGGGTGGCTGGGCATCACGTCTATACCCAGTTTTATCCTGCGGTCAGTTGCGGCATCGATGTGCTGCAACCCATCGTCGACGGCCTGCCACTGGCGAAGATCTTCCCGCTGGGCTTCCAGGTCGATGGCTTCTGCTCTACGCCGTACCCGCCGATCCTCGGCTTGTCCCTGGCACAATGGGCGCTGCTGGCGTTCGTGCTGATCGTGGTGCTGGTGCCGCTGCTCACTTCGCGTAACCGCAAAGCGCTACGCTGAGGCTGTCCGCCGTACCGTTGCAGGAAACAAAAAAACGCCCCGGTTCTCGTTGAGAGGCCGGGGCGTTTTGCATATTCGCAGGCCAAGTAAAAAGACCTTGATGCTCGACAAGGAAGGGTGCGACACGTATGCGACATGTTGTCACAGCTTGAGTGTCGCAAGGCATTTCAAATCGCTGGTTCAGGGCATCGCTTCGCACCAAAAACCTGCTCTTCCAGGCGCTGCCGGTTTCAATACTCGTCAGTCGAAACAGGCAGTTTTAACAAGGCCTGGGAAATTGCCAAAGCCCTTGTCGCATAGGGGGTAGAGCAGGGTCGAAGGCGAGCGCAGAGCCTTGGAAGCTGTCTGAACTTCGCGTGGTAGACCTACATTTTTTGGTGTTTTTGTTGAGAATGAATTTCGATACCATGGCGCACTTTTGCAAAAGCCGTTACTGATTGTTGTCGGATCGGATAAAAATTATTTCGGGATGAGACATGGTTTATGAATCGTTACATATCTACAATCGCCCGCACTGAATTCCCGGCACTGCTCACCCTTACTCAGGTGCATGAGCAGAACTAGGGTGTCGAGAGGCCTGATGGCTTCATGCGACTCCCAGGTGTCGGTGCCTTCCGACTATCCGCACCAAATGGAATTGGTCTGTAACAAGGCCCTTGACCACGAATTCGAATAAGAACTCACCGCAGGCCCAGCAATTGTCGAACAGCGTCTGACGCGCGACGGGCAGGCCCTTATTCAATCCAAGAAAAATGCCAACCCTTGGCAGGGTGAAGTGTTGGCGATCAAAACCCAACTGCATTGCGCAAGCTGCTTTAGAGGTCGTGAGATGAGTAAAAACAGGTACCCCAGACTACTAGGCTTATTGCCGCTGCTCGGCACGTTGTTGCTGGGAGGCTGCAACATGACCTTGCTCGACCCTAAGGGCCAGGTCGGCCTGGATGAGCGAAACCTGATCATCACCGCAACGCTGCTGATGCTGTTGGTCGTCGTGCCGGTCATCGTCATGACTTTCCTGTTCGCCTGGAAATACCGCGCGTCCAACCAAGACGCCGTCTACACGCCGAAGTGGTCGCACTCCACCAAGATCGAAATCGCAGTGTGGACGATCCCGGTACTGATCATCATTGCCCTGGGTTACATCACCTACAAGTCGACCCACGCGCTTGACCCTTACAAGCCGCTGGAATCCGACGTCAAGCCAATCACCATTGAAGTGGTCGCGCTGGACTGGAAGTGGATGTTCATCTATCCGGAGCAAGGCATCGCCACGGTCAACAAGATCGTGTTCCCGGCCCACACGCCGATCAACTTCAAGGTGACGTCCGACTCCGTGATGAACTCGTTCTTCATCCCGGCCCTGGGCGGCCAGATTTACGCGATGGCCGGCATGCAGACCAAACTGCACCTGATCGCCAACCAGAACGCTGAAATGGACGGTATCTCCGCCAACTACAGCGGCGCGGGTTTCACCGGCATGAAGTTCAAAGCGATCGCCACCTCTCAGGAAGATTTCGACGCCTGGGTAAGCGAAGTCAAAAAGGCACCTAAACAGCTTGAAAAAGCTGAATACGAAGCCCTTTCCAAGCCAAGCCAGAACAACCCAGTCGAGCTCTACTCCTCGGTCACACCGAACCTGTTCCAGATCATCGTCGACAAGTACGAAGGCATGAAACCGGGTCCGAAGGTGAAGCACGAGAAGAAAGAGAAAGAAGTGGCCGCTACGCAAGGAATGGACATGAACTCGCATTCAGCTGCCGGGGCAGAGGAGTAAACGATGTTTGGTAAATTAAGTTGGGAAGCGGTCCCGTTCCACGAGCCGATCGTGATGGTGACCATCGCCATGATCGCGCTCGGTGGTCTGGCACTGTTCGCTGCAATCACCTACTTCAAGAAGTGGACCTACCTGTGGACCGAGTGGCTGACCTCGGTCGACCACAAGAAAATCGGCGTGATGTACATCATCGTCGCCATGGTCATGCTGCTGCGCGGTTTTGCCGACGCCATCATGATGCGTACCCAGTTGGCGATGGCCACCGAGGGTTCGCCTGGCTACCTGCCACCTGAACACTATGACCAGATCTTCACCGCTCACGGTGTGATCATGATCATCTTCATGGCGATGCCATTCTTCACCGGCCTGATGAACCTTGCAGTGCCGCTGCAGATCGGCGCGCGTGACGTTGCCTACCCGTTCCTGAACTCCCTGAGCTTCTGGCTGCTGGTTTCCGGCGTGGTGCTGATCAACCTGTCCCTGGGCGTTGGCGAATTCGCCAAGACCGGCTGGGTTGCCTATCCGCCACTGTCGGGCCTGCAATACAGCCCGGGCGTGGGGATGGATTATTACATCTGGGCGCTACAGCTATCCGGGCTAGGTACGACGCTGACGGGGGTCAACTTCCTGGCCACCGTGCTGAAAATGCGTACCCCTGGCATGAAGCTGATGGACATGCCGATCTTCACCTGGACCTGCACCTGGGCCAACGTTCTGATCGTGGCTTCGTTCCCGATCCTGACCGCTACCCTGGCGCTGCTGACGCTTGACCGTTACATGGATTTCCACATTTTCACCAATGAACTTGGTGGTAATCCGATGATGTACGTCAACCTGTTCTGGGCCTGGGGTCACCCCGAGGTTTACATCCTGATTCTGCCGGCGTTCGGGATCTTCTCCGAAGTCATCTCGACCTTCACCGGCAAGCGTCTGTTTGGCCACCACTCGATGGTCTACGCATCGGGCGCGATCTCGATCCTGGGCTTCATGGTCTGGCTGCACCACTTCTTCACCATGGGTTCGGGTGCCAGCGTCAACGCCTTCTTCGGTCTGGCGACGATGCTGATTTCGATCCCGACGGGGGTGAAGCTATTCAACTGGCTGTTCACCATCTACCAGGGCCGTCTGCGTTTCACCAGCCAAGTGCTGTGGACCCTGGGCTTCATGGTGACCTTCGCCATCGGCGGCATGACCGGCGTACTGCTGGCCATCCCGGGTGCTGACTTCGTTCTGCACAACAGCCTGTTCGTGATCGCTCACTTCCATAACGTGATCATCGGCGGCGCGGTATTCGGTTACATCGCAGGCTTCGCCTTCTACTTCCCGAAAGCGTTCGGCTTCAAGCTGCATGAAGGTTGGGGCAAGGCTGCATTCTGGTTCTGGATCTCGGGCTTCTTCGTCGCGTTCATGCCGCTCTATGCACTGGGCTTCATGGGCATGACCCGTCGTCTGAACGCCACCACCAACCCTGAGTGGGTGCCGTACCTGTACGTCGCCATGTTCGGTGCGGTGATGATTGCCGTCGGTATCGCCTGCCAGCTGATCCAGCTCTATGTCAGCGTGCGTGATCGCAACAAGCCAGAGAACATGTGCGAACACGGCGACCCGTGGAATGCCCATACCCTGGAGTGGTCGACCTCGTCGCCACCACCGTTCTACAACTTTGCTGTGCTGCCAAAAGCGGAAACCATCGACCCGTTCACCGAAGCCAAGGAAAACGGCACCGCGTACAAGGCTCCGGCCAAGTACGAGCCGATCCACATGCCAAACAACACCGCCACCGGTGTGGTCATGGGTGCTCTGTTGACCGTGTTCGGTTTCGCGATGATCTGGCACATCTGGTGGTTGGCCATCGTTAGCCTGGTCGGCACCGTGGGTTACTTCGTTATCCATGCTGCACGTGATGATCAGGGCTATATGGTGCCGGTCGACGTGATCGAGCGCATCGAAGCCGAGCAGCACAAGCGTCTGGTAGCGGCCGGGAAAGTTCCAGCCACCGCCACCCGTGTTGAAACCTCGTTGGAACAGGCTTAAACCATGTCGAACTTAGTGACCAATGCTGGACACACCCATGTCGATGGACATGGGCACGATGACCATCACCACGACTCGGGCGAGATGACCGTATTCGGTTTCTGGCTCTACCTGATGACCGACTGCATCCTGTTTGCGTCGATCTTCGCGGCGTACGCGGTCCTGGTTAACAACGTAGCGGGTGGCCCGTCGGGCCACGATATCTTCGAACTGCCATACGTACTGGGCGAAACCGCTCTGCTGCTGTTCAGTTCGATCACCTATGGCTTCGCCATGCTGGCGTTGTTCAAGGGCAAGAAGAACCAGGTGCTGGGCTGGCTGGGCATGACCTTCCTGTTCGGTGCCGGCTTCATCGGCATGGAGATCAACGAGTTCCACGTACTGATCTCCGAAGGCTTCGGCCCTAGCCGCAGCGGCTTCCTGTCCGGGTTCTTCACCCTGGTCGGCACCCACGGTCTGCACGTGACCAGCGGTCTGATCTGGATGGCGATCATGATGTACCAGGTGCAGAAAAACGGCCTGACGGCGACCAACAAGACCCGTCTGAGCTGCCTGAGCCTGTTCTGGCACTTCCTGGACGTTGTGTGGATCTGCGTATTCACGGTTGTTTATCTGATGGGGACTATGTAAATGGCTAACGCTCATTCCCACGATGGCCACGAAGCCAACCACGGCAGCGTAAAGTCCTACGCCATCGGCTTCATCCTGTCGGTGATCCTGACCGTCATTCCTTTCGGCCTGGTGATGTACCCGTCGCTGCCGAAAGCCCTGACCCTGTGGATCGTACTGGCCTTCGCAGTCATCCAGGTGCTGGTGCACCTGGTGTACTTCCTCCACCTGGACCGTTCGGCGGCGCAGCGTAACAACGTCATTGCGTTTGTTTTCGCTGCGATCGTAATCGTCCTGTTGGTAGGCCTGTCGCTGTGGATCATGTTCAGCATCCACACCAACATGATGGCGCACTGAGGTAAGTCCGGATGTCCTTGAAGCACTTTATCCAAATCACCAAACCGGGGATCATTTTCGGTAACGTGCTTTCAGTGGCAGGCGGATTTTTCCTGGCCTCCAAAGGGCATGTCGATCTGGCCATCTTCCTGGCTGCGATGATCGGCACGTCCCTGGTGGTGGCCTCCGGTTGCGTGTTCAACAACTGCATCGACCGCGACATCGACCTGAAGATGGAGCGCACCAAGAACCGGGTGCTGGTCCAGGGCTTGATCTCCCTGAAGCTGGCCCTGGTTTTTGCGACCATCCTTGGTGTTTTCGGCGTTGCACTGTTGTACAAGGTGGCCAACCCGTTGGCCGCGCTGTTCGCGGTAATCGGTTTTGTCATCTACGTCGGTTTCTACAGCCTGTACCTCAAGCGCAAGTCGGTTCACGGCACGCTGGTGGGCAGCCTGTCGGGGGCGATGCCGCCGGTGATTGGCTACGTGGCTGTGACGAACAGCTTCGACATGGCCGCACTGACGCTGCTGGTGATGTTCAGCCTGTGGCAGATGCCGCATTCCTACGCCATCGCGATCTTCCGCTTCAACGATTACCTGGCTGCATCGATTCCGGTGTTGCCGGTGAAGCGCGGGATTCAAGTGGCCAAGAAGCACATCCTGCTCTACATCCTGGCGTTCCTCATAGCGACCTTGATGCTGACCTTCAGCGGCTACGCCGGCATGAGCTACCTCGCCGTCGCCGCGGCCATGGGCATGTACTGGTTGTACATGGCCTGGACCGGTTACAAGGCAGTGGATGACACGATCTGGGCACGCAAGCTGTTCGTGTTCTCGATCTTCACCATTACTGCGTTGAGCGTGATGATGTCGCTGGATTTTAAAGTGCCGAGTGAGCTGTTGCTGACTTACGCGCCTTAAGCTTCGAATGCTGTAAAGAAAAGCCCCGCCCTTCGAGAGAAGAGCGGGGCTTTTTATTGGGTTCTATTTGACGGACCGTGTCATTCCTATCGCGAGCAGGCTCGCGATGGATGCGCCGCGGTGTATCAGGAAAAAGTTAATAAGCGAACAGGCAATAAAAATCCCCGCACTGATGGCGGGGATTTTTATGTGCAGCGTTTAGCGTTACTGCGCGGCGATGCTGTAGCCGTCGAACGCGGTTTGCTGTTGAAGCGCAGTGATGATGTTCTTGCGGTTGACCGCTTGTTCGGCCCCGGCATTGTCCAGGAACGTTTCGCTTTCCAGCTCGGCTTCATCGCCTTCGCCGACGAAAGTGAAGCCCAGGAATTCCAGCGCTTCACGGTCAACGTTCAGGCGCGAGCGCGGGGTGCGCAGGGGCAGGGTGACGCTGATGCCGTCCTTGCTGATGGTGAACACTTCGACTTCTTTCTTGGCGCGAGCCGCTTTGCTCTTGCCGCTGCTCGGGTTGCTGATGGCCTGGTGAGTCTGGTTCAGTACCTTCAGCGCCAGGCCATAGACGATTTCCTGAAACGCCGGGTCGTCCTTGAAGCTGGACAGAATGCGGCTGATCGGGAATTTACTGCTCAAGTCTTCCAGGGCAGCAATGTCGGCCGCTTCGGCGTCTTTCAGTTGCTTGAGTTCGCCCATCAATTCGTAGGCTTTGTCGTCGTCGAAGCTGTCATGAGCCTGGCGAATCGCGGCGCGCAGTTCGCGGATCTGGTCGCTTTCCCGGGTGGATTGAAAAGCGTCCAGAACCATCTCGCTGATGGTCTTGGCCTGAGGCACATGCTGTGAAAGATTGATGGAGTTTTCGTATTCCGCTTTGGACGACAAGGTGACTACGGATTCAGCGGTATTGGAATCGGACATTGAAATTTCACTACTTCTTTAACTTGGATTGAGGCGAGAAAGCACGGGGCCTTTTCAGGCCGCCTAATCTATTGGACCGAGGCTGCGTTGTCACGGATGAACCGGTGGCTGGTCAGTATTTTTGGTGAGAGAGCTTTTAGCCGGCTGACATTTGTGGGCGTTTTGCCTGGAGTGTCAGTAGCACCCGATAAAATTTCACCGCCCGCCCGCTGATCAATCCGCAGACAAACCCCGTCGCCGAAGCCTTGAGCAGCACCATCTCAACTGTGACGGCGAACTCCGGATACACCTCATCCTGATAGCCGAAGTAACAGTTCACGGCAAAAAACAGCAGGTAGAACACCAGGGTTTTAACCGTGCCCGGTACTATCAGCCCGGTTTCCGGATCATCCAGCTCAATACCCTTGCGCGCAAATACAACCAGTGCCGTGAGGCTGCCGAGAGTGACAGCGGCCAACCAGCAGCCAATCGATATTTCAGGGCTCAGCGTCAGGTTCAGTGAACACAACGACCAACCGAGCCAAAGCGGTGGAGTGACAAGCAACGACGTTTTGCTTTCATGGGTGGGGGAAAAGGCTTTGACGCCGTAGTAACAGAGCAGCAGAAAGATCACATAAACCCACAGCGGTGTGTTTTGCAGGGTGTTGAGCATTACGTAGCATCCGTGCCGGGAATGAAGAGTCCGGATAATAGCTGCTGCCATGGCAGAGGCTACCGACTATTTCCCCATCGAATTCATATTCATCGAACGAGTCATCCACTGCTCCGCCGTTTGCTCATCCACTGGCAAGGAGAAGCGAAAAGTCGCGCCGCGCCCGGGCACGTCGATCAGCTCAATTTCGCGACCGTGCAATTGCAGGATCCGATGAACGATCCGCAGCCCCAGGCCGCCATCGCGTCGTGCGCCGCCAATGTTGAACGGACGCAGGAACAGACCTTCGCGCAACTCAGGGGCGATGCCGGGGCCGGTGTCGCTGACGGTCACTTCAATAAAAGCCCCCTGAGGACGGAGGCTGAGTTCGATTTCTCCGCCTTGGGGGGTGTGACGCAGGGCGTTGTCGAACAGATTGGTCAGCACCCGTTCGATCAGCCCCAGATCGGCGCAGGCCACCGCGACGTTGGGGGCGAACGTGGCCTTGAGCTCGATCTGGCGTGCTTCGGCGCTGAGTTCGAATTTCTGAATGATGTCCTGCACCAGATCGGTCAGGGAGAAGCGCTCCAGCACTGGTTGCACGAAACCGTGTTCCAGCCGCACCAATTCCAGCAGTGATTGCGCCAAGCCACCGACCTTGCGGCTTTGATCCAGGGCGATCCCCAGATAACGGCGGCGGTCGGCAGGAGACAACGTGGCGTCCTTGAGCGACAGGGTTTCAAGGTAACCATGCAGCGAGGCCAGTGGTGTGCGCAGGTCGTGGGAAATGTTCGCCACCAGTTCGCGACGCTCCTGATCCTGGCGGGTCAGCGAGTTCCATTGTTCACCGAGACGCGCTTGCATCTGTCGGAAGGCGGCGTCGAGTACGGCAATTTCATCGTGGCTGGCGGTTTGTTTTACCGGCTCTGGCTCGGGCGAGGCGGGCGGCGCCGACGGAACGCCATTGATATCGAACTGACTGACTTTCTCGGTCAAGCGGCGCAATGGCCGGGTGATCAGGGCAAATGCCGTGAGGCCGGCAATCAGGCACAGCAACGCCACCAACCCGATTGATAACAACGCGGTATTGAGCGCCGCGCTGGTGGCGCCGCGTTCGGCAAAGCGGTCGTGCTCCTCGCTGAGCAATACTACATAGAGATAACCGGCCGATTGACCGTTGACCCGCAATGGCGCGGCGCTGAACACCTTGCTGCCATCGACGCTGCGCGGATCGTCGCCGAGAATCGGCAATGCCTCGCCTTTGAGCAAACGCTGGATCGGCGCCAGATCGACCTGCTCCCGGCGTATCCGGCCCTCGGGCGCGGCGCTGCCGACAATTCGGCCGCCGGTGTCGAGCAGATAGACCTCGACACTGGGATTGACCAGCATCAGCTGGCTGAACAGTTCACGCACGGCATTGGGCATCGGGCCATTGCGGTCCATCAGTACAGTGTCGTGGGCGATGTGTTGCGCCAGATCCCGCGACAAGCCTTGCACCACTTCCAGTTCATGCATCTGGTTGGAGCGAACCTGCATCCATACCGAGGTGCCGCTGCACACCAGCAACAGCACGGCGAACACCAGAGACAGGCGTTGGGTCAGGGTCAATCTCATGGCTGCTCTCCGCTCGTCGCGAATTTGTAACCACGACCCCACACGGTGAGGATGCGCGCCGGTTGCGCCGGATCGGCCTCGATCTTGGCCCGCAGGCGGTTGATGTGGGTATTCACCGTGTGCTCGTAGCCTTCATGGCTATAGCCCCACACCGCGTTGAGCAGGTCCATGCGCGAGAAGACCTTGCCGGGCTGGCGGACAAAGAAGTACAGCAGGTCGAACTCCCGCGGCGTAAGGTCAAGGCGACGGCCATCGAGGGATACTTCGCGGGTGATCGGGTCGATGGACAGGCCATCGCTGATCAGGCTGCCAGCGTCCATTTTCAGGTTGCGGGCCATGGCGTCGACCCGTCGCAGCAATGCCTTGACCCGGGCCACCAGCTCTAGCATGGAAAAGGGTTTTGCCAGGTAATCGTCGGCACCGAGCTCCAGCCCCAGAATCCGATGGACTTCGCTGGAGCGCGCACTGGTGATGATGATCGGTGTATAGCGGGCCATGGCCCGGGCGCGGCGGCAGATTTCCAGGCCGTCGACGCCGGGCAGCATCAGGTCGAGAATCAGTGCATCCCAGCTTCCTTGCTGCAGCAGTCGCATGCCCTCATCGCCGTCGGCGCAGTGCACCACCTCGAACTGCTCATCGCGAAGATGCAGGCAGATAAGGTCGGCGATGTGCAGGTCGTCCTCGACCACTAGGACGCGCTTGGTCTGTTCCATGGAGCTCAATCCTTTGTGACGCAATGAACACATTGTGCGGGTTTTCCTGAGGCTGAGTTATCACGAATTGTTTAACTCCTCGTGAGGATTTGGCGATCAACTCAAGCCTAGGCTGTGTTCCATGCAAGACATCTGGAATTTTGGAGAAGGCCCATGTTTTCACGGCGACAGTTTCTTGTAGCGAGCGGCGGGCTGGGGGCTGCAGCCCTGGTGATCGGTGTATTGCCAAAATTTTCCGCAAGCGTCGCGCTGATCGATGAGGCCCGCGCGGCTGAGGTTTTCGAGGTGACCCACAGCGACAGCGAATGGCGCGCCATGCTCAGCGCCGAGCAGTACGAGATCTTGCGCGAAGAGGGCACTGAACGGGCTTACAGCAGCCCGCTGAACAACGAGCACCGCAAGGGCGTTTTTGCCTGCGCCGGTTGTGATTTACCGTTGTTTTCTTCCGACACCAAGTTCGAGAGCCGCACTGGATGGCCGAGCTTCTGGGCACCACTGGACAACGCGGTCGCCACCCGTCAGGACCGCTCCTTCGGCGTGCTGCGCGAAGAGGTCCACTGCCGTCGTTGCGGCGGTCACTTGGGTCATGTTTTCGACGACGGGCCAAAGCCAACCGGTCTGCGCTACTGCATGAATGGCCTGGCGCTGACTTTCAAGCCACAGGCGTAATCCATGGGCACTTCCTTTCACTCACTTCGCGCAGGTCGACATTATGTGGCTTCTGGTCCTCGCTTATCTCGGTGGTGTGCTGACGATCATCAGCCCGTGCATTCTCCCGGTATTGCCCTTTGTCTTCGCTCGCACCGGGCAGCCGTTTATGAAGAGTGGCTTGCCGCTGCTGGCGGGGATGGCCCTGACCTTCGCGCTCGTCGCCTCGTTGGCGGCGGTGGGCGGCGGTTGGGTGGTGCAAGTCAATCAGTACGGTCGCTGGCTCGCGTTGCTGTTCGTTGCACTGTTCGGGCTGACGCTGTTGCTGCCCCGGTTGGCCGAGCGCTTGACGCGTCCACTGGTGGCGGCCGGCGGTCGGCTGTCGGAAGCCGCGGCTGCCGATACCCGGCCGCGTCCCGGCGCTTCGTTGCTGATCGGTGTCGCCACGGGCCTGCTCTGGGCGCCCTGCGCCGGGCCGATTCTGGGCCTGCTACTGACTGGCGCGGCGCTGCAAGGAGCAAACATCGCCACCACACTGTTGCTACTGGCTTACGCGGCCGGTGCGGCTACCTCTCTCGCCGCGGCACTGCTGCTGGGCGGTAAAGTCTTCGCCGCGATGAAGCGCTCGATAGGCGCCGGCGAGTGGCTGCGTCGAGGCTTGGGGGGGGCGATGCTGGCCGGTGTAGTGGCGATCGCCTTGGGGCTGGATACCGGGATTCTGGCGCGGGTCTCGACGGCATCCACCGGCGATATCGAGCAGGCGCTGGTAAACCGATTGGCCGGTAAGTTGCCCACCGACAGTGGGGCGATGATGTCGCAGATTCCACGGGACGGGGATCAACCCGTCGGCAGCATGAAAATGACCGCCAAGATACCGGGTGAACTGCCGATTGAAGGCAACCTTCCATCGCTGGGCGGCGCTGTGCAATGGCTCAATTCACCCCCTCTCACCGCCCAGGCCTTGAAGGGCAAGGTTGTGCTGGTGGATTTCTGGACTTACTCCTGCATCAACTGCCTGCGCACCCTGCCGTATGTGAAAGCCTGGGCCGAGAAGTATCGTGATCAGGGCTTGGTGGTGATCGGCGTCCATACGCCCGAGTTTGCCTTCGAACGAGATGTAGGCAACGTCACCAAAGCCATGAAAGACCTGGGTATCACTTATCCGGTGGCAATCGATAACGACTACAAGGTCTGGCGTGCTTTCAACAACCAATACTGGCCAGCACACTATTTTGCCGATGCTCAGGGGCGCATTCGTTATCACCACTTTGGCGAAGGCAAATATGCCGAATCGGAGCGAGTGATTCAGCAACTGTTGCGTGAGACGGGCGCCGCGAAAGTCGCGGACGGGCTGATCAATGCTCGTGCCGAGGGTGTCCAGCTCGCCCCGAACATGAATGAAGTGCGATCGCCGGAAACCTATGTCGGCTACCGACGGGCGGAGCATTTCGTTGCTGATATTGATCTGGCGCCAGACAAGGTGACGGCCTATAGCCCACCGTCACAACTGGCCCTCAATAACTGGAGCCTGGATGGCCAATGGACTGTCGGTCCGGAGCGGGCCGTTTCAAACGCCCCGGCCAGTCGTATCGTCTACCGCTTCCATGCTCGCGACTTGCATCTGGTATTGGGCCCCGGTGCTGATGGCAAACCGGTGCGTTTCAAAGTGTTGATTGACGGCAAGCCCCCAGGTGATGCCCATGGTGTCGACGTGGCGCCCGATGGCAGCGGCAGCGTTATCGAACAGCGGTTGTATCAATTGGTACGCCAAACCGCAGGCGTAAAGGACCGGACATTCAGCATTGAGTTTCTCGATCCCGGTGTGTCGGCGTATGCATTTACGTTTGGTTGATAGCCCCATTCACTCAGGAGACAAGCCATGAAAACCCTATATAACTGGCGTCGCACCCTGCTGGGATTGGCCGCCGCCGGTGTTATCGGTCAGTGCGCAGCGTTCTCTTTCGGAGGCACCGAAGAGGCGGTCATCATTCCGCCACCCACGCTCGACGAGAACACTCAAGCACGCAGCGAAACGGCAATTTTTGCGGGCGGTTGCTTCTGGGGCGTCCAAGGGGTATTTCAACACGTCAAAGGGGTGAAGAATGCCGTTTCCGGCTACGCGGGCGGCACCGCTGACACCGCTCAATACGAGCGGGTCAGCAACGGCGATACCGGTCATGCGGAGGCTGTCGAAGTCACCTACGATCCCGCTCAAGTCAGTTATGGCAGCCTGTTGCAGATCTATTTCTCGGTGGCCCACAACCCCACCGAACTTAACCGCCAGGGGCCGGACCGCGGCCCTCAGTATCGATCAGCGCTTTTCCTGAAAAGCGCTGAACAGCAACGTGTCGCCCAGGCCTACATCGCGCAACTCGACGCCGCCCATTTGTTCAACAAACCCATCGTGACCAAGCTGGAAACCTACAACGGCTTCTATCCGGCAGAGGAGGAACATCAGGACTTCCTGACCGAGCACCCGACGTACCCCTACATCGTGATCAATGACCTGCCGAAAGTGGCGCAGTTGAAGCAGTTGTATCCGGATCGGTATCAGGAGAAGCCGGTGTTGGTGAAGGCTGGCCAATAGTGCATTGGCTACTTCAAGCGTGAGCGTTCCATCGCAATGGTCGACGTTTCAAAGCCCAGCTTTGAAAAGAAATCCGAAGCACCTTCACGGCCTGCTCGCAGAACCCAGGTAATGGCGGTGTTGTCGCCCATGACATGCTCAACCAGCGCGCGACCGACGCCTTCACGTCGAGTTTGCTCGCACACGACAACCATCGACAGATAACCGTTGGACAACCCGTCGGTGATACCTCGGGCAAACCCGACGATGTGGGAATCCTTTATCGCAAGCGCTGTACGTTGGGAATTAGCGATCAACTGCGCGAAATGCTCAGCTGAGCCAGTGCGGTGAGCCCAGCCATTCTCGCCAAGAAAAAGTCGCACGGATTCCACGTCGGAGGGCCGCACATCACGGATAAGCACGGGCGTACTCATCCCGAAATCACATTCTTGCCTGCGATCTTGGACCGATACAACGCCTGATCGGCCCTGGCCAGCAAACCGGTTTGTTGTTCTTCTTCAAAACGTTGCACCACGCCAAAACTCATAGTGACTTGATAGTCCCCGACCGGCAGCAGGCTCGACAGGCCATGACGGATTCTTTCTGCGAGTGCCCTGGCGTCGGCCAACAAAGTATTGGGCAGGATCAGGATGAATTCGTCACCGCCCCAACGCGCCAACAGATCGCCTTCGCGCACGCAGTGCTTCACACACTCGATTGCTTGCACCAACGCTGCATCTCCCAAGGCGTGGCCGTAGTGATCGTTGATGTTTTTGAAGTCATCAAGGTCCATGGCGATCAGCGAAAGAGGCTGGCGAAAGCGTTGGGCGCGGTCGCATTCCTTGGGTAGGGTTTTTTCCAGTCGATAGCGATTGGCGATGCCGGTCAGCACATCGGTTTCTGCCAGTTTGCGGTTTTCTTCGAGTTGAATTTGTAACTGCTGATTGACCCGGGACAACTCCCGAGTGCGTTCTTCGACGATGGCTTCCAGGGATTGATTACGTCGCTCCAGTTCTTCGAACAGGCGTTTCTTGTCTTCGATGCTGCGGTGCGCGCCGATCATTCGCGCCACCGAGCCATCGGCATTACGTGCCAGCACGTAGCCACGATCTTCGATCCAGGTGTAAGTCCCATCGCGCATGCGGCAGCGATACTCGGCTTGATAACCAGGTGCGCGCTGATTCAGGTAGTCATCAAACAGCGCCATGACCTGTGAATAATCGTCGGGGTGGATCACGTTTTCCCAGGTCAGTACGTTGTTATCCAGGGAGTGAGGCGTATAGCCGAGCATCTCGTACCACCCGGGGTTGCGGTAGACGAACCCGGTGTTGGCGTTCCAGTCCCAGATGCCATCGCTGACCAGTTCCAGAATGGTGTGCAGCATGTCTTCGTTAAAATCTGACAGATTGAACTTCAATGGCTCGATATTCGATGCCTCACCCATCACTGGTCTCCCTGTCGTCCCTGATATCAACGTGACTCGTCAGTCGCGGAGATTAGTTCATGGCGTATTGCCCCGGCTAGTGTTTGCCCCACCACTGCAGTGCAAAGTCGACGAAGCTGCGCAATTTCGGCAAACGGTAGCGGTCCTGGGCGTACACCAGGTTCATTGGCCGACTCGGCAATTGGTAGTCCTGCATCAAGGCCACCAGTTTTCCATCCTGAAGGTCCTGCTCCACCAATGCATCGGGCACCATCACTATACCCATACCGGTTCGCGCCGCTTGATGCAGCCCTGCCGAGCTGTTGATCAGCATTGGTCCACTGACCGCCACCATGACCTCGCCTTCGGGCCCCCTCAGGCGCCATTGTTTTGCTACCGAGTGCCAGTCATCTCCGGCCGGGTAGGCAAAGGCCAGGCAGTCATGGTGTTGCAGGTCGGTGGGTTTCTGCGGAGTGCCTCGACGCGCCAGATAGTCCTTCGATGCGCACAGGGTCATCGTGTAGTCGATGAGCGGGCGGGCGATCATGTTGGGCAGCTCGGTAGTGCCCAAGCGAATCGCCACGTCGAAACCGTTGTCGAGCAGATCCAGGCGCTGGTTGGTCAAGACGACGTCGAGTTTGACCTGCGGACAGCGCAGGGCGAATTCGCTCAAGGCCGGCGCCAGCCGTTCGGTGCCAAAGGTCAGCGGTGCGGTGATGCGCAGAGTCCCGCTCGGCTCGTCGAGGGTCTGTTCGGCCAGGCGTTCGGAATCGGCCACCAACCCCAATACCTCGAGACAACGTTGATAGTACGCCGTGCCGAACTCCGTCAGCCTCTGGCGTCGTGTCGTACGGTTGAGCAGGCGCACACCCAGACGTTGCTCCAGGGCTCGAAGATGATTGCCGACCATGGTCGTGGACATTTCGCACTGCAAAGCGGCGGCGGTCATGCTGCCGGCTTCCACCACCCTTACGTAAACGGTCATTGCCTGGAACAAATCCATTATCAAGCTCGGCTTTAAAATGATTGAAGTGTTGCAGTATTTATCCAGCTCAGGTGGCTAACCATACTGCAAAAACCCCGACTATTAATGGAGTTTGATGTCATGACCGCCGCCTGCCTGATGAGCACCTACCAACCCTTGGCCCTGAGTTTCAGCAAAGGCCTGGGTACGCGCTTGTGGGATCAGGCCGGTCGTGAATATCTGGACGCGGTGGCGGGCGTGGCGGTGACCAACGTCGGCCATTCCCATCCGCGAATTGTGGCGGCCATCAGCGAGCAGGCCGGGCTGCTATTGCACACATCCAACCTGTACAGCATCGATTGGCAACAGCGGTTGGCGCATAAACTGGCTCGGCTTTCCGGCATGGAGCGTGCGTTCTTCAACAACTCTGGCGCCGAAGCCAACGAAACCGCGCTGAAACTCGCGCGGCTGTACGGCTGGCACAAAGGCATCGAGCAGCCGCTGGTGGTGGTCATGGAGAACGCCTTTCACGGTCGTACTCTTGGCACCTTGTCCGCCAGTGATGGGCCGGCGGTGAGGTTGGGGTTTAACGAATTGCCGGGGAATTTCATTAAAGTGCCGTTCGGCGACCTCGCGGCGCTGGAGGCGGTGCAACAAGCCCACGGCCCGCGCATCGTGGCGATTCTGATGGAACCGATTCAGGGCGAAAGCGGTGTGCAAGTGGCGCCGCCCGGATATCTCAAAGCGGTGCGCGAACTGTGCAACCGGCGCGCCTGGCTGCTGATGCTCGACGAGATCCAGACTGGCATCGGCCGTACCGGCCAGTGGTTTGCGTTCCAGCACGAAGGCATCATCCCGGACGTCATGACCTTGGCCAAAGGCCTCGGTAACGGCATCCCTATTGGTGCCTGTCTGGCCCGGGGCAAAGCAGCTGACCTGTTCACCCCCGGCAGCCACGGCAGCACGTTCGGCGGAAACCCGCTGGCATGCCGCGTGGGGTGCACCGTGCTGGAGATCATTGAGGAACAGGGCCTGCTGGAGAACGCCAAACTGCAGGGAGAACGTTTGCTCGCCAGATTGCGCATTGAATTGGCCGACGACCCCAACATCCTGGCGATTCGCGGTCAGGGTTTAATGATCGGCATCGAACTCAAACAACCGATCCGCGACCTGACCCTGATTGCAGCCCGCGATCACGGCTTGCTGATCAACGTGACACGGGGCAAGACCATTCGCCTGCTGCCACCGTTGACGATTGATGAGCGGGAAGTGGAGATGATTGTCAGAGGGGTGTGTCGGGCGGTGAGCGCAGCCTGATTTCTATTGGATGTACGCATTTACCCTACAGAATCGGTGCCAGCGTCAGTGGAATCAGGAGCGATCAGTCGGTTTGTTCCATCGTACTGACGAAAGCCGTGACTTCAGCCCGGTCCATCAGTTGAAGTTTCGAACCGTCAAACCCTTCGAACAAACGCTGATGCGCGACAAATCCACTGGACCCTTCACGAGTACGGTAGCGGCCGGCCCATTCCAGTAACGCGATCAGCAATTCGTCGTTGTCGTCCCGCTTCGACTCTCGCAGGCGAATATTATTGACGCAATCTTCATCCTCCAGACACAGCCAGATCAGCAATGTTGCCTGTTCCACAAGTTCACTGACCATCCAGCCGTAAACGCCCTCGATAACCCAGCATTGTTCACTGGCTGCCACCCGCGCCATTCCCAGCGCTTCGGCGCGGGGGCGAGGGATGCTGTGTTCATCGGATATCCAGTGAATCAGGTCGAGATCGATCCAGGGTACTTGCAGTTGCTCGGCCAGTCGTTTGGCCAGCCAACTCTTGCCCGAGCCGGAATTGCCGATGATCAGGGTTCGGGTGAGGTTCAGGGTGGGCGGGTGATGTGTGCTCATGGCAACTCGGGCGAAGTCAGTCAACCATTTCGGAACTTTCAGGCGCAATCATCCGCGTCTTCGGTGATCCATCCGCATTGAATTGATAAATATCCTGCGGCTGGCCCTTTTCATTGAAGAACACTTGGCCGATCCCTGCCGAGTTCCACAGCCGTTCACCCGCTTCGGCGTGCTCGGGAATGTGCGGAACAATGCGCATGCGTCGACGCTTGGTCAGCCAGTTGAGGGGCGAGCGGGGCGAGTAGAGCCAGCGGTTGAGGCGGTCGAACCATTCGAGCAGGGCGGACGGGAATTCGTTTTTGATGCCGCTGCTGGTGATCTGCCAGATTCGTGGGCCGGCCTTTCGGTGTCGGATCAATACTTCGTAGACGAAGGAATAATGCACATCGCCGGACAGCACCACGTAGTTACCGGGCGTGCGGGAGTGTCGGAAAATGTTCAGGATCACTTGGGCCGCGCCGCGATGGGCCATCCAGTTTTCGGCATCCACCAACAGTGGATAACCGCACCAGCTAAACATCCGTTGCACGGATTCGATCAGTTTGACGCCGAAAATCGGCGCCGGCGAAACGATGATCGCCGAGGGATGATCGAGCAATTCCTGTTGCAGCTCGCTGAGCGCTTCCCAGTCCAGCAGACCGGACGGTTGCTTGAGCGTCATCTCGCTGCGCCAGCGACGAGTGCGGGTGTCGAGCACCACCAGCGCAGGGCGGGTGGGCAGCACGTAATGCCACTTCTGAAAGCTCAGCAGCTCATCGATCAAGCTATCCTGGACGTCGGTGTCGAGGTAATGGTCTTGCCCAGGGGCACTCAATAGTCGGGTTTTTTCCAGCATGCCGCCAAACGCGTCCGGGTTGTTGCCCCAGCCTTGGCACAGCATATAAGCGAGCAGCGCGTTGCCGATGATGCGCTTGGAGAACGGATGGCCGTAGGCCGTTTCCTCCCATTGCGCGGAAAGATTCCAGTCATCGGTAATATCGTGGTCGTCGAAAATCATCAGGCACGGCAGGTGCGCCATCGCTCGTCCAACACCACCCAGTCCTTTCTTGAACTCATCGATGCGCGTCTGCTCCAGGGCATAACGCTTGCGTCGTTCGGGCGTCAGTGCCGGTGGTTGCGGCGCGATCAGTGTCCAGGACGTTGGTGACCATACTAATAGGTACATGGCCATGACCTCGGCAAAGGTCACCAAATGGTTGTCGGCGCTGCTACTGGTAAAAATCGGCTTACGCGCTCCACCGAAAAATCGTTCGCGCAGGGTTTCGTTGCTCTCAAGCGCCGGTAACAAATCCGCACGATGGTAGTAACTGGCCGGGTGTTCGTAGAGTTTGGCGCTATCGCTGACCACTGCACCGTCGAGGTGTTCGTCGAACAGCCCCAGACGCTCGATCAAGGCATGAATTGCCCGCAACATCGGCCCCGCGACATCATCCGCATAAACCTGATCACCGCTCATTATTAATAGCGCGGGGCGCTTGCAAGCGTCCGGCTCGGACTCCAGCAACCGATCGACGCACAACAAACCATCGGCCGCCGGATGGTGGGGTTTACGACAGGAGCCATGCAGCAACTGATCAATCCGCGAGCGCAACACGAAATTCGGACAACGCGCTTCGCCATATAGTAGATCAGGCGCCCATTCGAGGATGCCCGACTGAGCGCCATCCGCTTCGATGATCAGCAGGTCGTACTCGATCAACGTGTCGCAGGGCAGGGCGGCATCCAGTGGCACATCAATCAAATGAACGAAGGCATGCGTACCGACCGGGATGATCGTGCATTGCCCCGCATCGAGACGGATGTCGATTCCTTGCAGACGCAGCGTTAGCGTCAGCGCACGGGAGCCCACCAGCCACAGCAGCAGTCGCGTGGGTTCCAGGCGCCGTAATAGCGGACCGACGAGGACCGGTGGCAATGGAGAGTGATCGGCGGGCAATGGCAAAGGTGCGGACATCCTGGTTAAAGACTCTTGGTGCAGAGAGGCGGGCGATGATAGCGCAGACGGTGGCGAGGACTGTCTGATAGCCAATGGCTTATACCTGAATCACAACGAAGATCGCTTCGCACAACACATCTGCCAAAGGAGCTGTGATGGACGCATGCTGGTTTCACCCTCTCTGGAGCCGGGTTAAAATTAATCGCAGCAGGTGGTTGACCATGAAATTAAATGCTGTACTATTCGCCTCCCGCTAACGAGCATCTTGGATGTTTGTTTCGGGGCAAGTAGTTGAATCTTATGAAGAAAAACAAAGATTTTACTGCTTGACAGCAACAGAGGCTGCTGTAGAATGCGCGCCTCGGTTGAGACGAAAGATCTTAACCAACCGCTCTTTAACAACTGAATCAAGCAATTCGTGTGGGTGCTTGTGGAGTCAGACTGATAGTCAACAAGATTATCAGCATCACAAGTTACTCCGCGAGAAATCAAAGATGTAACCAACGATTGCTGAGCCAAGTTTAGGGTTTCTTAAAACCCAAAGATGTTTGAACTGAAGAGTTTGATCATGGCTCAGATTGAACGCTGGCGGCAGGCCTAACACATGCAAGTCGAGCGGCAGCACGGGTACTTGTACCTGGTGGCGAGCGGCGGACGGGTGAGTAATGCCTAGGAATCTGCCTGGTAGTGGGGGATAACGCTCGGAAACGGACGCTAATACCGCATACGTCCTACGGGAGAAAGCAGGGGACCTTCGGGCCTTGCGCTATCAGATGAGCCTAGGTCGGATTAGCTAGTTGGTGAGGTAATGGCTCACCAAGGCGACGATCCGTAACTGGTCTGAGAGGATGATCAGTCACACTGGAACTGAGACACGGTCCAGACTCCTACGGGAGGCAGCAGTGGGGAATATTGGACAATGGGCGAAAGCCTGATCCAGCCATGCCGCGTGTGTGAAGAAGGTCTTCGGATTGTAAAGCACTTTAAGTTGGGAGGAAGGGCAGTTACCTAATACGTAATTGTTTTGACGTTACCGACAGAATAAGCACCGGCTAACTCTGTGCCAGCAGCCGCGGTAATACAGAGGGTGCAAGCGTTAATCGGAATTACTGGGCGTAAAGCGCGCGGAGGTGGTTTGTTAAGTTGGATGTGAAATCCCCGGGCTCAACCTGGGAACTGCATTCAAAACTGACAAGCTAGAGTATGGTAGAGGGTGGTGGAATTTCCTGTGTAGCGGTGAAATGCGTAGATATAGGAAGGAACACCAGTGGCGAAGGCGACCACCTGGACTGATACTGACACTGAGGTGCGAAAGCGTGGGGAGCAAACAGGATTAGATACCCTGGTAGTCCACGCCGTAAACGATGTCAACTAGCCGTTGGGAGCCTTGAGCTCTTAGTGGCGCAGCTAACGCATTAAGTTGACCGCCTGGGGAGTACGGCCGCAAGGTTAAAACTCAAATGAATTGACGGGGGCCCGCACAAGCGGTGGAGCATGTGGTTTAATTCGAAGCAACGCGAAGAACCTTACCAGGCCTTGACATCCAATGAACTTTCCAGAGATGGATTGGTGCCTTCGGGAACATTGAGACAGGTGCTGCATGGCTGTCGTCAGCTCGTGTCGTGAGATGTTGGGTTAAGTCCCGTAACGAGCGCAACCCTTGTCCTTAGTTACCAGCACGTAATGGTGGGCACTCTAAGGAGACTGCCGGTGACAAACCGGAGGAAGGTGGGGATGACGTCAAGTCATCATGGCCCTTACGGCCTGGGCTACACACGTGCTACAATGGTCGGTACAGAGGGTTGCCAAGCCGCGAGGTGGAGCTAATCCCAGAAAACCGATCGTAGTCCGGATCGCAGTCTGCAACTCGACTGCGTGAAGTCGGAATCGCTAGTAATCGCGAATCAGAATGTCGCGGTGAATACGTTCCCGGGCCTTGTACACACCGCCCGTCACACCATGGGAGTGGGTTGCACCAGAAGTAGCTAGTCTAACCTTCGGGAGGACGGTTACCACGGTGTGATTCATGACTGGGGTGAAGTCGTAACAAGGTAGCCGTAGGGGAACCTGCGGCTGGATCACCTCCTTAATCGACGACATCAGCTGCTCCATAAGTTCCCACACGAATTGCTTGATTCATTGAAGAAGACGATAAGAAGCAGCTTTAAGCTCCAAGCTGATAGCTCAACGCTAACAGTTACGCGCTCGAAATTGGGTCTGTAGCTCAGTTGGTTAGAGCGCACCCCTGATAAGGGTGAGGTCGGCAGTTCGAATCTGCCCAGACCCACCAATTTTGT